>CAYGJA010000001.1:0-377332 GCA_964350165.1 uncultured Candidatus Saccharibacteria bacterium
ATTTCTTGCTGTAGTTTTTTCTTTTGTTCTGGAGAAAGACTCTCTTTTTTTCTTTTTACTTCTTTTTTTAAACCCAACCTATCTATAAGAACACTTTCTGGGGTAAGAGGTGCTGCCGGGGGTGGCGTTGTCGGAGGGGTAACGCTTTCATCTGGTTTTAATGGCGACAAATGGAAACCACGCTCAAGAGTATTAGTAGATTTTTTACTGCTATCTGCTCCAACACCCTCCAGAGGCACACTTAAACCTGGGAGTATTATCCTATCCTCACCATTCTGAGCCTGGGCTTTTGGCGACAAAGCCACACCTAAGAAACCGACAAGAAATGCAGTTTGTAGTGCCTGTCTTAGAGTTTTAGGAAATCTTTTTTCAACTTTTTCTTCTTTTATTCCAGGTTGTTCAAAATTCATATACATAAAGTATACTCAAAAACAAAAATTTTTCTATCAAAAAAATGAATCGCTTTATTTTTTCTGTGGATTAAGTTTTCTCAAAAAAATAAGCAGTGTTATTATAATGACATGAATTTTTGTTCCACGAAGTGGCTCTGTTTGTTGATTTTGTTAGTGTTTTTTGGTTTTGCATCAACGGCAAAAGCCGCTACTTTTTTCTTTGATGACTTTGACGATGATCACGGAGAACTTTCTACCCACACACCCAACACCGGCACCAGTTGGGAGCGGCTTATCAATAATGGCGTTGATATTTATACTCAATCTTATAATAATCACGCAACCGTACAGGCAAACACCGCAAATGCTGGCTCCCTTTATCGTGCGAATGGAACCTACAGTTCCGCTGATTACGATGTGTCCAGTATCGTTGTTTTTAGTAGTGGTGGCTCAGGCTATCCCCGAACCCTAGCAGCTCGTATCCAAGACGCAAACAATATGTACATCTTGCGCTACGACAACAGTAGTGTTGCCTTCTACAAAAGAACCTCTGGAATATGGTCTCTACTCAAAAGCGCATCCACCTCTATATCTGGCAACACCAGTGGATCTCCATATCACGGCGACACCGTTACTTTCCGCATCGAAGGCAATGACTTGAGCGCACTGGTAAATGGCAGTGTGGTGGCAACTACTACTGATTCGGATCATACTTCTGCCGGAGCGGCTGGTATGGGATTGGGGTATGTAAATATTTCTAGTGATGACGGTGGTACCGGGGTGGGAATGGATAATTTTACAGTATCATCTATCAACAACGCCCCAACCGTCAATACGCTAACCCCCGCCGATGACGCAACCAGTGTGGCTATTGATGCCAACCTGGTAATGCAATTCAACCAATCCGTAGACGTAGAAACAGGTAATATTACGATTCATAATGCCAACACCGACGCGGTGGTCGAAACCATCGATGTTACCAGCGGGCAGGTTACCGGTACCGGGACTGACACGATCACGATTAATCCAGCGATTGATTTTGGTAGCCTTTCCAGCTACTACGTTCTGGTAGCAAGTACTACGTTCGACAATGCGGGAGGGGATAGTTTTGCTGGGATATCCTCCACCAGCACTTGGAATTTTACAACCGCAGATGTGGTTGCCCCAACCATTAGCACGCTCACCCCGACCGACAATGCAACTGGCGTAGCTTTGGCTGATAACTTTACCATTGTATTTGACGAGGTCGTCGACGTAGAATCTGGAAATATTCTTATCAAAAAATCAGACGGAACCCTGATCGAAACCATCGATGTTACCAGCGGGCAGGTTACCGGTACCGGGACTGACACGATCACGATTAATCCAACCAGCAACTTAGAAGGAAGTACTAGTTATTATTTACTTATCGACGCTACGGTCTTTGATGATACATCAGGGAATAGTTTTGCGGGGATTAGTGATAGTTCTCTTTGGAACTTCATCTCTCTAGACACCACTGGCCCGAGCATCGTCAGCCTGTCGCCAGAAAACGGAGCCACAGATGTAGACACCTCGACTAACCTAATAATTACTTTTAACGAAAACGTCGATACTGAGTCTGGGAACATCAGATTATTGCGTGTAAAAAATGGTGTTCTTGTAGAAACCTTACCCCTTTCGTCCACTTCAGGCTCGGGAAGTAACCAGATTACTTTTTCTCCGTCTGGCCCACTTGATAGTAACGAACAATATTACGTAGAAATAGACGCTACGGCTTTTGATGATGCATCAGGGAATAGTTTTGTGGGAATTAGTGACAGTCTTGTTTGGAGTTTTTCTACATCAGGAGGAACAACAGGGGCGGCGGCTTTGTTTGGAATTGTTGGTTTTTCTCAAACAAAACCAGTAGTTCCTGCTCCAGTAATCACCACGCAACCAGACCTGGTCGCTCTACCACCCACGATGACAACAACCACGACCACCAATGTTTTATTCGATAGTATTTGCAATCAAGGCAAGAGATACCAACAGGGGAGCAATGGTGACGACGTCAAAATACTCCAAGAAAAACTAGCAACTTGGCTACAGATACCAATCAATGCTGATGGTGATTTTGGCCCCAAAACAAAACAGGCTGTAGAAAATTTTCAAAAAAACAACGCCCTTCTCGTGGACGGCATATTTGGAGTCGCTTCTCATCAAGCACTAGAACCAAATCTAGCCTGTTCTCCTGTCTCCACACAACAGCACTCTTTGTTGAGAGCAGGGAACAATGGCGTAGATGTTGTTGCGCTGCAATCTCTTTTGAGTAGCAAACTTGGTCGTCAACTTGACATTGACGGAGAATTTGGACCAGCAACCGAAACAGCCGTTAGAGAGTGGCAAAAAAGATGGGGCTTGAAATCCGACGGAATTGTGGGAGACTTGACCTGGGAATCTTTACTCGCTGACCAATAACACCATGTCTAGCTGGCTACAAAATAACTTACGACCCGCCTTCAAACTCATCGGTACGGTTCTGGCCGCTATCGGTGCGATTATTCTTATTTCAGCTATTGGAAAATTAATCATCTGGCAAGCACAGCCACTTTCGTATTATGAAGAAAGCTGTTCTCAGTCAAAGTTCTATGCTCCAGATATATACGCAAGAGAAATCATGCCCGCACCAATGACTGAGACCGCTCAGTCGGCTACTCAGACCCCCGAAGAATTACAAACTTGTATCAGTAATCGTCAAACAGCAGATCGCTGGAACGAACGTTCTCGACGGTTTGACGCCATGATTGATGGCTTGGCGTTGCTTATCGTAGGAGGTGTTCTCGTACTTCTCAATCGCAAAAAAGATTAACTCGATGCGATAATTGCAATAGCCTTGTCCAAGTCCAGGTCTTTTACTTGATCATCATCCAAATAAAGACGCTTCATTCTTTTTTGCAAGAAATGACCTGACTTGGATTTGAGTAAACGAACATCCTTGCCTGTCTTGGGGTGTTTGCCGAGAACTTTTACCAGCTCTACTCCTTTGGGTAGGGCTTTTGGTTCTCTTAGGATTTCTAATGCCCGTTCCAACGTAACCGTATATGGACTGTCGTCACCCTTGAGCGAGCGGAACTCGCGACCATGACCAACGTACGGCCCAAAGCGACCAACGTTCGCGATGATTATCTCGCCATCGTCCGGATGATTGCCTAATTCTCGAGGCAACATGAGTAATTTGGTTGCCAAGGCAATGGTTACTTCATCAGAACTGATACCGGCCGGAAGGCTGGCTCGACGTGGCTTTGGAGCTGTTTTGTCTTTTTTGTCAGGGGTGGATCCCAGTTGGACATACGGCCCAAAACGACCCTCTAATACATAGATTTCTTCGCCAGTGTCTGGATGTTTGCCAATTGGTTCTTCTTTTCCTAATTCTTTTCCTTCTAGCGTTAGAGCCCCTTCACAATCAGGATAATTAGAGCAAGACAGGAATTTTCCCGTTCGACCCAATTTGATAACCATTGACTTGCCACAGGTTGGGCACTTGAACTTGCTGTCTGCATTGCCCAGATTGGTGACCTTGGGAATGTCTTCCTTGGAAACAACTGCCGCATGAAGTGGTTGATAGATCCCTTCCAGGGTTCCAACATAATCAGCTTCACCAGCTGCAATGTTGTCCAGGGTGTCTTCCATTTCGGCCGTAAACACGTCCGAAATATATTCCATAAAATGTTCTTCAAGAAAACTACTCACAACGTCACCGGTATCAGTGGGAACCAAAGTGCGGCCTTGTTTTTCTACATAGCCTCGATCATCAAGAGTTCTGATAATAGAAGCATACGTAGACGGGCGACCAATGCCGCGTTTTTCTAGTTCTTTGATCAGTCCAGCCTCCGAATAACGATTGGGCGGTTGTGTCTCCTTGGCTTCAATATAAAATTCATGCAAATCAAGAGGGTCACCAGTTGCCACCTTGGGGACCTCGGTATCTTCACCGCGAGCAGCTGGGTCAGCCTTGAGCCAGCCGTCAAAGATAACCCTTGAGCCATTTACGGAAAAGTTAGGAATTTCTCCATCAGTAATGTTGGCAGATAGTTTTGTTTTGATGAGCTTGGCTGGCAACATCTGCGAAGCAACTGTCCTCCGCCAAACAAGCTCGTATAGGGCCTTCTCGTCCCCGCTAGAGCCCAAAGTGACATTTTTGCCGATACTGGTTGGTCTAATTGCTTCGTGAGCTTCTTGGGCGTTTTTTGATTTGGTGGCGTACTGTTTGGTTTCCAAATAATCAGCGCCGTATTCTTTGGAAATAAAACCAGAAATCATACCCAGAGCCTGCTGGGACAAGTTGGTGCTATCGGTACGCATATAGGTAATGTGTCCAGCTTCGTATAGTTTTTGAGCAGCTCGCATGGTTCGGGAAGGGGAGAAACCAAGTCGAGTAGAAGCTGTTTGCTGGAGGGTCGAAGTGGTAAAAGGGGCCTTGGGGTTGCGCTTGGTTTCAGATTCTTTGACTGACAATACTTGCCAGGCTTTATTTTTTGCCAGACCTTCAATTCGTTCGGTTTCTTTTTTGTCGCGAGGCTCTTCGTCACAAACCAACAAAAAAGGAGTTTTTTGATTTGTTTTGGCAAAATCTCCAGAAAGCACAAAATAGGCTTCGGGGTTAAAGGCGCGAATTTCTCGCTCGCGTTCCATTAGAATGCGCAGAGCGGGTGACTGAACCCGTCCCGCCGAAAGACCGTAACGAACTTTTTTCCAAATCAATCCAGACAAATCATAACCAACCAATCGGTCAAGAACACGCCTGGCTTCTTGGGCTTTTCGTAGATTGGTATCGACCTTGCGTGGATGTTTTAAGGCCTCCTGCACTGCAGATTCTGTAATTTCATTAAAAGTAATTCTTTTGATGGGAGCTTTTACTTTGCTCGTCTTGAGCAATTCTTCTAGATGCCAAGCAATCGCTTCTCCTTCGCGGTCAGGGTCGGGAGCAAGTAGGATTTCATCAGCTTTTTGGGCCGCTTCTTGCAGTTCGGTAACAATTTTTTTCTTGCCGGCACTGATTTCATAATTAGGTACATAGCCCTTTTCGATATCAATAGCATTCTTGCTTGATTTTGGTAAATCACGAATATGCCCCACGCTCGCCTTTACGACATAGCCGGCTCCTAAATACTTTTTAATTGTTTTCGCTTTTGAAGGCGACTCGACAATGACTAGTTTCATACAGCAAACGTTCTCATGACTACCCGATAATGTCAAAAAAAGCAAATGAAAACTTTTCCAAACCAATTAACGAAGGCGCCTAATCAGTCCCATCGACTCTTGAACTAAGCCTTTTATTTCCAAAAGAGAAATAGCGATATTTATTTCGGAAATAGAATTTGGCAACTGAGCCAAGAGCTCTTGTTTGCCAGTTGGTTCTCGCAATAAATTCCAAATAGCTTGTTCTGTTTCTGATAAATCAAGTATCTCCTCGGTAACATCACCATCGCTTTCGAGGATCTCCAATCCAAAATGCTCCACGATGTCTTTGGCGCTAGTTACCGGATATGCCCCTAATTTCATCAGCATGTGGGGGCCGGCGGCTTGTTCTCGAAAAATAGAACCAGGAACAGCAAAAACGTCTCGATTGTATTCAGTTGCCAGTCGAGAAGTTATCAATGTTCCTGATTTTTCTCCAGCCTCAATTACCAGTACCGCATCAGATACTCCAGCCATTAGACGATTACGCTTGGGAAAAGTCCAAGGAGCGGCTTTTTGATTTTCTTCGAATTCACTACACAAAGCACCCCCGGTCGCCAAAATATCCATAGCCAAGCCATAATTTGTGGCCGGAGCTATTACTTTGTCATTCAATCCAGAACCAGGAAAAGCAATCGTAAGCAATCCCGCTCGCAAAGCAGCGCGATGAGCTATTTGGTCAATTCCTAGGGCTAACCCCGAAACAATCATAATTGGATATCCGGCCAAGTCAGCAATCAGCTGTTCGCAGACTGTTTTGCCATACTGACTATATCGTCTGCTTCCAACCACAGTTAAGATTTTGTATTTGTCCCAATCCGGAACAGTACCACGATAATATAATCGCTTGGGAGGGTCCGGAATCTGTTGCAATAAAAAGGGAAGTGGGCTTAGTTCTTTGGCTTCACTCATTGTTTGTAGTTTATCATTTGTGCTAGGATTACAGTGTTTAGTTCACATCTATCACTATGCTTGACATCAAATTCATCCGTAGCAATCTCGACATCGTCAAAGCTGGCGCTGTTAAGAAAAATATAAATCTCGATTTTGACAAACTTATCGAGCTAGATGATCAGCGCCTGACTTTGCTCCAGAGCACCGAAGAGCTTCGTTCTCAACAAAATACCGCTAGCAAAGAAATTGCTTCCACTACTGAACCAGCCGTTCGACAAAGCAAGATTGCCGCCATGCAGGAACTAAAAGAAGCGCTCAAAATCCAAGAACACAACCTAAAAGAAATCGAGAGCGCCTGGAACGATCTCATGCTCCAGGTTCCCAACGTGCCTGACATGACGGTTCCTGACGGTAGCGACGACCAAGACAACGTAGAGATAAAAACCTGGGGAGATAAGCCTGTTTTTGATTTTGAAGCAAAAGACCATGTTGAGCTTATGCTGGACCTAGATATGGTTGATTTTGAACGAGGAGCAAAGGTGCACGGATTTCGTGGCTATTTCCTCAAGAATATGGGAGCCCGACTATCTTTGGCTATCTGGCAATACGCTATGGATTTTTTCCAGAAGAAAGATTTTCAGCCTTTTATTGCACCTATCATTGTCCGCAATGAATACTTTTATGGTACGGGGCACCTGCCAGGCGATGCTAATGATCTGTATGCTACTCAAGACGGCGATAATCTGGCCGGCACGGCAGAAGTGCCAATGATGGCTTATCACAGTGACGAGATTCTCGAGCACACACAATTTCCAATCAAATACCTAGCTTTTTCACCCTGCTATCGCCGAGAAGCTGGTAGCTATAGCAAAGACACCAAAGGACTCATTCGTGTTCATGAGTTCTACAAAGTAGAGCAAGTCGTTCTTTGCGAAGCCAGTCATACCGAATCAGTAAAATGGCACGAAGAAATCAATCGTAACACCGAAGAATTCATCGAATCACTAGGCATTCCATACCACACCGTTCTTAACTGTGGCGGTGATCTTGGGCTTGGACAAGTAAAAAAGTACGATGTCGAACTCTGGGTTCCTGGTGAGCAAAAATATCGAGAAATCAGCTCTGCTTCTTATTTTCATGATTTCCAAACCAGAAGATTTAATATCCGCTATCGTGATGCCGACGGTAAAATGCGCTATGCACACTCGCTTAACTGTACCGCCATCCCAACCCCTCGCATTCTTGTTTCACTGGTAGAGAATTTCCAGAATGAAGATGGCTCTGTTTCTGTTCCCGAAGTGCTAGCTCCTTATCTAGGGGGAATAACTCGTATCACAAAATAAACAATGAAGAAAAAACGTCGACCAACCCAACGACGAAATTTTCCGCTGAAGCTCGTTGTTTTGGGTCTCTTGCTGTTAGTTGGTTTGGGGTCTTGGCTCTATTGGCTCGCCCAAGACAGTCAATACGTAACAGAATTCAAAATCATAACCCCGGAACCAGAAAATACTGATCTAGTAGAACGCTATGTCGAACAATACCTGGACACTCCACTATGGTTTGGATTAACCAAGCGAAGACATCGGTCGTTGATTCGCATCGAAAAACTTGAGAAGGAGTTATTGAATCTTTTTCCGCTTTTTTATCAAGCAGACCTCATTGTTTTTGACCAACAACTTGTTGTAGAACTCCAAACCCGCAAAGCGTACGCGCTCTGGTGCCAAACAATGCCCCAGAACGAAGAACAATGCTGGTTCATTGACGAAAATCGCATCATGTACCGCAAGGCGCCACGTTTTTCGGATGGAGTATACGTAAAATACAGCAGTGCTATTCACCAGACTCCCTCTATCGGCGAACAAATTCTAGACGAAACAGCCAGAGCCTATAGTCGCGACGTGCTTGATGTTTTTGTTAACCAAAACCTCGAACCAACGAGAATTATCTACGAAAGCAAAGACCGCGTAGCCATATCGATAGACAAACTTTATGGTTTCAAGGTCCCCGGAGATGCAAAGATTTATGTAAGTACCGAACAATCACTCCAGACCATCGACGAACGATTGCAGATACTCATGGCCACCCCGGAATTCAAGGCAGAGGTTACTGCTTCGCCTGGGTTATTTGAATATGCGGACTTGCGCTTCCGGGGGCGTCTGGTATACAAACTAAATGATGCTTAAGACATTTTCTGAACCAAATCTGGGATTTTGGCGGGATCTTCCTCGTCCTTTTTTTGCATTGGCCCCAATGGCTGATGTTACCGACGTAGCCTTTCGAAGTATCGTGGCCAAATACAGCCGACACGGACAACCCGGCGGAGGACCGGATGTGTTTTGGACCGAATTCGTATCAGTCAACGGATTACTTTCTTCGGCAAAAGATGTGCTCATCAGAGACCTAGAATACCGAACCAGCGAACAGCCTATTGTTGCTCAGATTTTTGGTGACCATCCAGAAAAATTTGCAAAAATTGCTGCTTATTGTGAGGAGATTGGTTTTGCCGGAATCGATATTAACGCCGGCTGTCCCGATCGCTCCATCTGCAAACAGGGGGCTGGTTCTGGGATGATGCACGATCTAGCAAACACGCAACAAATCATCGAAGCCTGCAAGCAAGCCGCTCCCAACACCCCTTTGTCCATCAAAACTCGCCTAGGTTGGAGCAAAGACGAAACCGATACTTGGATTACTGGTCTTTTGGAGGCAAAACCAGCCGTACTAACTGTACATGTTCGATCCAAAGCAGATATGTCCAAAACCTGCCCAGAGTGGGGGAGACTTAAAAAAATAGTATCACTTCGCAATCAGATCTCTCCAACAACCCTCATTATGGCTAATGGCGGTATTCGAACCAAGAATGCAGGCAGGAAAATAGCTTCATTTACAGGTTGTGACGGAATCATGATGGGCAAAGCTATTTTTGGTAATCCCTGGCTTTTTGACGATACCGTCAATCATCGCAAAATCACCATTGCTCAAAAAATAAACGTCATGCTAGAACATGCCACCATTTTTCTACAAGAAATGGGTGATATTGGACCAGAAGCAAATAAAAAAAATATAACTTTTGGCGCAAAAAAATATCCAATTTCTGTTTCGGTACATGGCAAAAATTTTGCCCTCATGAAAAAACACTTCAAAGCATATATCCATGGTTTTCCTGGAGCCAAAGAATTGCGCACCGCCCTAATGGAAGCTGATACTTATCAAGAAATCGCAACCATTGCCGATAGATTGCTCATCAGCAACCCTGAGCTTGCCCAAACAGCACCAAGCGAAGAATACGTTGCCTAAATCAAATAAGGTATAATCCCTCCATGAACTCGACCCAAACCAGTCTTTATCGCAAATATCGACCCGCTACTTTTGCCGATGTAATTGGCCAAGAGCACGTTGTTTCGGCTCTTGAGAGTGCCATCAAAAAAGAACAGCTAGGGCATGCTTACCTGCTTTACGGCACCCGAGGAATCGGAAAAACAACCTTGGCTAGAATTTTTGCAAACGAGATTGGCACCAAACCAGAAGATCTGTATGAAATCGACGCTGCCTCGTATACTGGAGTAGACAATATTCGAGAATTGAATGCTTCGGTCAAGGCCTTGCCCTATCAATCAAAATACAAAGTCTATATCATCGACGAGGTGCACATGCTTTCTAAGAGCGCCTTTAACGCACTTCTCAAAACCATCGAGGAACCACCAAGTCACGTTATTTTTATTTTAGCCACCACAGAACTAGAGAAAGTAATTGATACGATTATTTCTCGTTGCCAGGTTTTTACCTTGCGCACCCCAACTATAGAAACCTTGCGTACACTCATCGATCACGTAAGCACCGCCGAAGGTGTCACCCTTTCTCCAGAATCCAAAAACACCATTGCTTTGCTTGGAGATGGGTCTTTTCGTGACACGCTGGGAATTCTCCAAAAAATAATCACCGTCTCGGACGACAAAAAACTCAGTGATGATGAGGTTCAAAAAATAACCGGTGCTCCAACCGGACAATTATTGCGGAACATTATTAAATCCCTAGGGACAGGAGACACTAATGCCGCCCTTACTGCAATCAACCAAGCCAGCACGCAGGGCGTTGAAGCCCGCACATTATCGCTACAAATTGTGCATTACCTACGCTCGCTACTCCTTATTCGTTTTGCTCCAGACTTGCACCAGAGCCTTACGGATGACCTCGGCAAAGACATGTTTGATTTTTTATATGGACTCCGAGGAAAAGAAGGCCTGCATGCTAATGCAAAATTCCTGGCCGAAATGCTTGAAGCAACATATGCCACCCAGCGTTCACATACGCCATATCTACCGCTAGAGCTTGCCGTTGTGGCCCACGGCGAATCTATTCACAGCCAGTAGGCTGTTTTGTGTTCCTTGGTTGGTATAATGAAAGCATGAGTTCTTTTCTTCAAGCTGACATTTTCTTTTTTATTACTACGATAGCGGTTATTATTTTTGGAGTTATTCTTGGATTTAGTGGATACTATCTCATCAAGATCCTCAAGAACCTACGAGAAATGACCGATACCGTACACGAGGAAGTTCGGCTAATAAAACAAGACATCGATGATTTGCGTTCGGGAGTACGCGATCGATTGGAAGTTGCAGAACGATCACCCCTGACCAGTATCATTGGTTCGGTGATATCACATGTTCGAGGCAACAAGCCCAAGCGAAAGACCACCCGCAAACGCACAACATCCAAGAAAAAATAAGTTAACAGTTATCTTTTTACATATCATGCCCGCAAAGAAACAAACAACCAAAAAATCAGTAGGAGCAACCGAGGGAATCCTCATTGGCGCTGGCGTAGCCGCGGCCGCTGCAGCTGGCTACTTCCTGTTCGGTCCCAAAGGAAAACAAAACCGCAAAAAAATTAGCGCCTGGACGATCAAAGCCAAAGGAGAAGTGCTCGAAAAAATAGAAGGCCTTGAGAGTCTTGCCGAGGACAAATACCACGCTATCGTAGACCAGGTCACCGCCAAATATATGAAGAGCGCAGACATTGCCAACGAGGACGTCGAAAAGTTCACCAAAGAATTGAAAAAATACTGGAAACATATCGAAACAGACCTGGCTCCGAAAAAGAAAAAAGCTCCAGCCAAGAAAAAACCAGCCACAAAAAAGAAATAATTCAAAATAACAACAACAAACCCCTCTGCTCGAGGGGTTTGTTGTTGTCACAATCTTTTCCTTTGTTTTTGTTGCATTGGGGCGGTGATTTGGCTATCATGCAAGGGCGGTTGATTGTTCCAATCAACTTTTCTGCCGGATCGTCTAATGGTAGGACGCCTGGTTTTGGTCCAGGTAATCTAGGTTCGAGCCCTAGTCCGGCAACAAATGAAATGGATTGTAGTTATCTTTCTTATCATAATAATTCTCTTCTTTTTATATACCCAGAAAAAGAAAACTCTAATAGAACCTGAAGAAAAATTTCCCTACAAACTTCATCTCAGATTTTTCACCAAAAGTGAGTACGCTTTCTACAAAGAGTTACAAAAACAGGTGGGTGATAAGTACGCTATTTTTTCAAAGGTTCGTCTAGCTGACTTCATCGACGTAGATATTGATAAATATAAAAACAGGAGCGAATGGCAAATCTACTGGAACAAGATAAAGTCGAAGCATGTTGATTTTTTGCTTTGTGATCCGGAGACACTAAAGCCGATGGTTGCTGTTGAATTGAATGGGAAGAGTCATCAGACTGAGAAAGTGAAGGAGCGTGATGAGTTTGTTTCAAGAATGTACGAGAGCGTCAATCTAAGGTTCGTTACGAATCACGTGGGGGAAGATTTTACAACTACTATTGAGAAAATAATACCGCCTATATCATAGATATCTAAAAATAAAACAAGTGCTTGTGGATAAGTTTACAAGTATTTTTGCTAGAATTGTAGGCATGGGTAATATTAAAATTAAATTCTTAACCTTCAAAGATCTAAAAAAACTCACTCGATATTTTATCAAATCAACAGAAGCAATAGTGCTCGTATCTGCTTTTCGAGTGATTAACATTTTTATTAAAAGAGGAAATTATGCCAACACAATAGAAACAGTTAGATTTGATGCGATCTTTTTAAATGTCTTTGTAGACATGGCACTATTAGTGGCCCTTATCTACATCTCTCTCGAGGGATACGAATTTGCCACGACATTTACAAGTAAAAAATGGGCAGTACTCTTATTTTGTTTGCTGAGTTTACTATTTTTTGTAGCACTCTATATGTCTCTGACATATCTTGGCTTTATTGCCGAAATTTTTAAATGAAAAATCACAACTTCACCCCAGAGAGCAAGGGCAAAATTTTATAGAAATGGAAGAAGATAAAATAAAAATTAAAGAGGAGAAATTTTTAAGAGAGTTAAACTTTTTTAGAAATGAGACGGAAAGCCTGATTAGATATGTTTACAGTAGTGGTGCATTGAATGATGTGATTATAAATAATAAATCAGTAAAAAAAGCTGTAAATAAGAATCCTGCATTTTGGAATTCTGTTTTATTTTCATTTACTGATTCAATGTTTATTGTTTTGGGAAGAATATTCGATATAGATAATTCTAAGGGAGTAAAAAATACAATACATACACTTTTTAGACAAATAGATGAAAGTAAAGAAATTTTTTCCAAAGTATCATTTTCTAATAGATGGGCAGCCTCTCATACTCAGATGCTTGATTATAAGGATAAATACATGGAAGGTTTTTATGAAATGAGTAAGGAAGATTGGAAAAAATTTAAAAAAATAAAGTCTTCCTTAGCTAGGCAATATCAAGAATTTTACAGGCCAATAAGAGATCTTATAGCCCACAGGGTTTTAACTGATAATGGGCAAATTAAAATTGTCATGAACAAGGTTCCCGTTAGAGACATGGAGAAATTTTGTACCAAATTAAGAAATCTACATGAAGGACTGTGGCAACTTTATCACAACGGGAGAGGTCCCATTGCTCCATTAGAAACAGGCAAATATTCAAGTAAAAGCTTCGTAAATACAAAGTACAAACCATATCATCCAGGATCAATTGCATATCAGTATTCACAAGACGCAAAGAATGCTTTGATTTTATTAGCCAAAGGAAATATGTCTGAAATTCAAAAACATTCAAAATATTAAGATGCAAGTATTGAGAATAACCTTGCTGAGTTTGATAAAACACGACAATGACGCAAGTTTACCAACTTCACATCCTCAAAAAAGTTCCAACTTCGCCCCAGACGGCCAACAAATGCTTTTTCTATTATGAAAAATAAAAAAGTCTGTTTTTTGCTACAATAGCCCTCATGAACAAATCAGAACATTTCCCAGAAGCTTTTTATAGAGTAAGTGTGCGTGGCATCATGCGTGACGGTGACAAATTCCTACTCGGACGCCACGGCAACACCTGGGAGACTTTCGGGGGAGGGTTAGATTTTGGAGAAAATTTACATGAAGCCTTGCGAAGAGAAATTCTAGAAGAAACAGGCTGTCACCTGACATACATATCAGAACAACCGATACTTGCCCTACCACATATTGTTCATGGAAAAAGAGAAATGGACTGGTTTTATAACTTCCCAATCTATTACGAAGTTAAATTTGATATTTCTGAATTTGACCTATCTTTACAATATTCAGAATATAGATGGTTCACGGTCAAAGAAATTCAAAATCTAAACGTCTTCGAGGGAGAGGAGGGAATAAAAGATGGTTTTGAGTCTCTTTTAAATTAAAAAGTTCCAACTTCGCCCCAGACGGCCAACAACACAAAAATAACCCCTCAAACAGGGTGTTTTTCAGCAAAATCACGTTGTAAACAAACAACTTTTTTAGGTTCGAACCCGAGTAGCTTTTGAGGCTTAGGGTTTGTGGTTTTTTTAGTGTTAAAAGTAGAAATCAGGTTGAATAATATGGGTGCTTTTTAGTTTCGATCCTTCAGCCGGCCTAAAGCCTGGTCATGACCTAAAAACAAAATGTTTTAGTAGGATAAGCACAAGAAAAAAAAGAGACATCCCATACCCGCAAAATACTAGTAGAGAAGTTTTGAGAAAATTTTGCAAAAAAAGAACCCCTACTGAGGGGTCCAACATAATTGGGGAGAAATAAAGAGTCCTAACCTTAAGCCAGCTGGGTGTTAAGCATTCGCTGAAACTCGGCCACCATCGATGGGTCATTGTAGACCACAAAGGTGATACTCTCTAAGCTGCTATGTCGCGATAGATGATCCTTAACTCCTTGGACTATCTCACGGAGAGCCTCCTCTCTTGTTTCTTCAACTGCGCCCAGCATTACACCAGTGCGAATCATGGGAAGGGAAACTGTTCCGGCACCTGCGGTGTTTGCCTGATCGAGGCCAGCCCTTATGACTGTTCTCAGAGGAGCTTCGAGATCGTCTACCACAAAAATCACATCCTCAAATCCACCATTGTGTGGAGCCGTTTGAGGAGCATACACTGTGGTGCCTTGGGATAAAGACTTCCCTCTGGCTTGATCATGGAACATAGATCCTGCATTTTGCTGGATAACACGGTCGATGCCTCCAAACCACATACCACTAGAATTGATAGCTGTGATCAAGGCGTCGGATTGAATGCGACTAATGTCGCCAGGAATAACGCGTACGTTCATTTGATTGTGGGATTAAAAAGTTCATATTAATTTTATTATACCACTTCAAGGAACCTCTTGTCAATGCTTTGCCCACTTAATTTATCTCAAAAAAGTTCCAACTTCGCCCCAGACGGCCAACAAGTAAGAACCCCTGGTCCATTACTTATGATATGCTCCAAGCATGATTCAAATTAGCTTTAATAAGGTTACCTGGTATTCAAAACTGCTAGCTATCGTTTTATTTGTGGGAACTTTCTTGCTAGCCTTTTATCTTGGAAACGAAACCGGAAAACTTAGCAACACTACTAACGATCGCGCATCTGAAGGGGTCAACTCAACTAACCCAACGCAAGAAATTTCTGTCTCAAAATCCTTGGGCACTCAAACCCAACACGAGCCGATTCCTGGCACAGATAAAAAGATTGCCACAGACATACTCACCAGGGAGGTGTACAATTATCTTTTTTCTCAGAAATGCTATCTCGAAGATTGTAGTCTGTTTTATTCCGCCATGAGTGATATCACAGAGACAGCAGTTAGCACTATAGACAAAGCACATCTTGTTGTGGGTGGTAAAAACTATGGATTACTTGTAGCTCCTCCGAATAAAAATGAGTACGAAGAGGACTCCACCAGCCCGGGTCCAGTCGGGCCAGTCAGATTAACCTTCGTTGATTACACCAACTCGTCAGAACCTTTTGTGGCTCAAACTTTATACCTTGAAGGGCTTATGGCTTGGGCTAGAAATGATTATGAATATTATGCGAGTATTTCTATAGACGGAAAATATCCAAACAACGGATTTCTTTCGGGAGATGCATTTTATTTTGGCAACGCTCCATATAATTGCGTCACGCTTTGTGGCAACAGAATGGATATCTGGTATAGAGTTCTTTTTGACAAGGGCCTACAAAAGTTTATTGCCCAAAAACCGAATTACACACAGCTTGAGTCTATTTTGAATAAAAAAAACATCACCATTGATTGGAAAAAAGAACATGGTATATATCTGGGTGGTTTTGAAATCTTTACAACCACAGACCCTCTCACTTTTCTTGCCATAAAATATGACGAAGAGACTTTAACCCCAGAATACATTGTTTCTTTCGAAATACTTGAGAAGAATGAATCAGATTATCGATATGAGTGGAACGGTTTAGATTCTGATTTCATCCAAAATATCAAATTAATCTACAACATAGATTCAAGCTTAACGCTAGAGGATGTTGTCGGAAACTAAGCTAGAAATTTGATACATCCAAATGCATCGAGAAAGTCCCAACATCGTCATGGGCGGCCAACAAATGCTTTTTTGGTAGGTGTTTTTTGTAAAAGAAAAGCCCTCCACTAAAAAGAGAGGGCTTAAAAAAATGGGGCCCCATAGCAAGGCGTAACCCCATAAAACGTATAATTCTGCTTCCCATATCTAGCAGAATTTATTTTATGGGGGAGGGTGCGACCTAAAGTCGCACCACAGGCCTTTTCTGCGATCGCTGGCGATCGCAGAAGCTTTCGGCGCGTTACGTGCCGAAAGGCCACGGGGGGGCAGAAGCGAAAAAGATACTTCTTATGTTAAGTATAGCATATTTAGCATATTTGTCAAGTACTTCCATCAAAAAAGCGAAAGATTTCAAGGGTCTGAAATTTGCCAGAAAGGACAAGGCGTATCAAGTCGTTGGAAGACCAGGAGATTCGTCCTTATATCTAAAAATTTGATATAAAGCCTTAAGAATAAGGCCTTCGATCTCGTCGTTGTCCAAAGTTCGGCCTTTTTCCTTCTCTTCTTCTTCTTTTTTCTCGAAAATCTTTTTGCGAAGATCTTTGATTTGTTCGTCAGTAAGAGGATTGCCTTGGTCTTCAAATTTTTTCAACATCATCTGAAAATGATATTCAAGTAGTTCCTGTGTGTATTTTTCTAGTTCTTGGGGATTTATGGTGTTATCTTTTCCGGGTTTGGGTTGTGTGGGTGGAACCAGATCCTGAGCAGTGCTTTCTCCGCCGTACGTTGCCGCAGATATAAAAAAGGCTAAAGCAAGAGCTTTTCCCATTCTTAATATTCTTGTTTTAAAAGTATTCGGTTGCGGAAATTTTTCAAAGCTATTTTTCATAGTAGGCAAACAAATGAAATGATTATTGTCTTTTTTATTATACCATTTCAGAAAACCAAAATATCTCGGAGAAGAAATACCCCTAACCGGAAACGGGGGGGGAGACAGGCCCTGATTTTTGAGTGGCCTAAATTTGACAAGATAAATATTTTATTGTTTTTGTGCTATACTACCATTGTGAATACAACAAAATCTTCTCTTGTCTTTTTTTTCTCTATCACTATCGTCCTGTCGCTTGGAACCTATTTTGTTTATACAAAAAACAACACTGACCCGCTAATCAATAATTCAGCACCTCTCGAAGAAACTGTGGTTGAATACAAAAATACTGATTATGGTTTTACTTTTTCTTTGCCTGACAATTGGCTGGGATACTCTGTGGAGACCGATACCTGGACAGGGAATCCTCTGGGAAGTAGCGCCACATCAGAAATGGGACCGAAATTTTTAATACGTAACCCAAAGTGGACCCACGACACTCCCTACCAAGACATACCAATTCTTGTTTTTACTTTGACCCAATGGGGCGCCTATCAGAATGAAAATTTTGCTGTGTCTGCAGCCCCTATCCCTGCCACCGAACTAGCTCGGAACAATGTGTACGTTTTTGCTTTGCCACCAAGATGGGATTTTGATTACAAACAGGATTACAAAGAAGCTCAGGATATTGTTCGAAGCAACCCACTACAAGCATTCGAAATCTCGAGCGCAATGATCCTAGAAGAAGGGCAGTATTGCTATGTTTATCATCACGAAGGAACCAAAGAAGAACCCTACACCGTAGACGAGCTGGTTGGTATTTATGTGCAAGGAGGAATCGTCGACGGAATGAAAACAGGAACCCAAAGTGGTCCAGACATGACGAACGGCTACTCGGGAACACTGGCGGGAACTATCCAAAAAAACATGATTGATGTTGTCTTTGCATACACCATCGAAGGTTCTAGCAGTAAAGAAAAAGAGATATATCGAGTAAAGGACGATCTCAGTGGAATTGAAAAATTACGTTACCCACTAGAAGAAAAAAACGGAGTGCTCGTGCCCGACAGAACCAAAGAATTTGAAGCTCTTTTTTATGCTCAAATTAGTTGCGAAACTTCAGACTAATCAATAAAAAAGAGAGTGGAAGGTATTTACACCAGTTACACCTTGTATTTTTGACATTAGAAAAAAGGGGTGTAAAATGACTTTCATGAATACCGTATTAACACCCAAACAAAAAGAAGTTCTCGACCTGATTGTTAATTTTTCTAGAAAAAATAATGCGACTACGCCTACTTTGGATTGGTTACGTCAAGAAATTGGTTGCAAATCAATCAACAGCGTTGTTAAACATCTAAAAGCCCTGGAAACAAAAGGCGTCATTGCTCGTCGCAAACACGCCAAAGAAAACAACATTGTCATCTTGGAACAAAAAAGCATAAGGGGCCCTCAGATGATATCGGTGCCAGTTATTGCTTCGGTTGGTTGTGATAATATGAGCGTCTTTGCCCAAGAAAACACTGACGAATATCTAACAGTAGACGCTAGCCTGATCGGCAAAAAACGCCTCGTGGCCATTCGAGCCGAGGGCGACAGCATGAATGATGCTGGCGTAGAAAACGGAGATTATGCCCTGGTAGAGATTCTCGAGAATGGCGAACCAATCAAAAATGGCGAAATCGTAACGGCCATCATTGACGGTATGGCAGTACTCAAAAGATACGAAAAAAAAGACGGTGTAGTTATCTTGTACCCACAATCCCGAAACCCTCAACACAAACCTATCGTTGTTAATCAATCCTTCCGAATTATAGGTCGACTATGGCAAATGATCCCAGGGTTTGCCGAGGATGATTTTACCTTTGTCCCCGAGCCTAGTTTTTAAGAAAAATTCAAATGAGCATCTCGAATGAATTTATTGATTATGTTACAGAACTCCTAGAACCGGTCGGCCCAGTATCTGTTTCCCGAATGTTCGGCGGTGCCTTGATCAAAGTAAGAAATATTCAGCTTGGTATCATTATTGATGACCGTCTTTTTTTCAAAATTACCGACAAATTAATCCAGGGAAAATACCAAACCCAGGGCTCAGAGCAGTTCTCTTATCTAAGAAAAGACAAAAAAGAACCAATTATTATCAAAAATTGGTGGTCCGTACCCACAGCTGCGCTTGATGACAGTGACCTATTGGTAGAACTAGCCGAAGAAGCACTCAACCAAGAGAGCTAATCTTTGCTTTACATTGACCGGTGGCGCCCATACAATAAATATATTATTTGGTAGCAAAGTTATTTTCTATGATGAATTCTTCAAAAACACTACTTATTATTTTGGCAGTTATTATTCTCGGCGTTGGAATTTGGTTTGGCATCAGCAAACAAGAATCGCCAATGGGAGAAATAATGTCTGATGAAGAAATCACAACCGGAGAGATGGAGATGCCCACCCAAGATGCCGACCCTGCAATAAAAGAAACCGAAGTAATAATGGAGGATTCGGGCCAAATGATGGAAACAGCCGGAACCTACGAAGAATATTCTGCCGAAAAAATAGCCCTGGCGGGCGAAGGTAAAGTGGTTATTTTCTTTCACGCAACCTGGTGCCCAACTTGCCGAGCGGCAGACAAGAACATCACAGAAAACATTACATCAATCCCGGCCGGAGTTCATATCCTCAAAGCAAACTACGATAACGAAACTGCTCTCAGACAAAAATATGGCGTAACCACTCAACACACCTTTGTCCAAGTGGACGCAGATGGGGAAATGATTACCAAATTCAGCGGGCAACGAAAATTGAGCGACATTCTAAGTAGCGTGCAATAAGCCCTATGACACTTTTCATTATCTCTTTCTTGGCGGGGGTGCTGACTGTGCTTGCCCCGTGCATATTGCCCTTGTTGCCAGTCGTGGTGGGCTCCACCGCAGCCAAACGGCACAAATCGACCCCCTATGTGGTCGTGGGATCACTGGGTCTCTCTATCATTCTCTTTACCTATCTCCTCAAGGCCTCGACGGCTTTTATCACGATTCCGCCAGAGATTTGGACCTATTTGTCAGGAGGAATCCTTGTCTTCTTTGGTCTGACTCTGGTCTTTCCTGGTCTTTGGGAAAAAATCCCTGGCTTGGCAAAACTTTCGACCAAGTCAAACAAGCTCGTGGGTACGGGTTATCAGAAAAAAAATTTTTGGGGTGACGTATTGATCGGGGCAGCCCTTGGGCCAGTATTCTCGACCTGTTCACCAACTTATTTTGTCATCCTGGCTTCGGTATTACCGGTATCGTTTGCGCTGGGTACCATCTATTTGCTGGCTTATGTGGCTGGACTTTCATTGGTTCTCTTGCTCATTGCTATTCTGGGGCAACGCTTTGCCGATCGTTTGTCCAAATTTGCAGCTTCTCGAGGAAAAACAAAGCGAATTATTGGCGTCGTTTTTGTACTGCTTGGAATACTCATTGCCACGGGGTATATCAAACAAATCGAAACCTCAATCCTTGATAGCGGTTACTTTGATATCACGAAAGTAGAGCAAAAACTTCTTGAGCGAGTCGATTTCTAATTCTACAAATTAAATAACATTGCTATTATCACAGGATGAGCAATGACAGCACCGAAACCAAATACAGTGTGTATATCTTACGTTGCGCAGACGGCACCCTCTATACCGGTTCGACTAACGACCTGACCAAGCGCCTCCACGCACACAATCACACTAAACAAGGAGCAAAATACACCCGAGGCAGAAGGCCGGTCCAATTGCTCTATTCTAAATCTTTCTCAGACATTGGGTTAGCTCTAAGAAGAGAGGCGGAAATCAAAAAAATGAGCCGGAAAGAAAAACTCAATCTCATTAATTCACGATAATTAGTTGTGTATTAGGCTCTTTTCCAGTATCTTGGGCCCAGCGGGTGTCCGTTTGCCCCAAACCTATTTCATGTCGCAAAAAGATAAAGTAGTAATCCGTTTTGACGAAGTGTTCTTTGAGCACAGCACCAACGCACCAGTTCTAAATGAGGCGAGTTTTACTGTGAGAGAAGGATCAAAAATAACTCTCATGGGGCAAAACGGGGCGGGTAAAAGTACTTTGTTTGGACTTATTACCGGCAAACTCAAGCCAGAGCTCGGAGAAATTCATGTCGACCAAGGGCTCTCGATTGCAATATCAAAGCAAGTCATTCCTCGCGATCAACTAGAGCTTTCCGTTCGGGAATTTTTCGAAAAAAGCTTTACCGAAAAAGTATACGCCATTGATCCAAAAATCGACGAAGTACTCGAAGCCGTTAACCTCAAAGCTGACAAAGAAAAACAAATCAAAGATTTTTCTGGTGGTCAGCAGGCAAGACTACTCCTTGCTTCGGCTCTGATTCAAAAACCAGACATCCTGCTCCTGGATGAACCCACCAACAATCTAGACAAGGCAGGCATTGATCATCTCAAAAAATTTCTTCAAGATTTCAAAAACACAGTAATTGTTATTTCCCATGATGCAGATTTTCTAAACTCATTCACCGAAGGTGTTTTGTATCTGAATGTCTACACAAAAAAAATCGAACAATATGTAGGCAACTACATCAAGGTAGTCCGAGATATCACTGCTCAAATAGAAAAAGAAAAGCGAAAAAATGCCCAGTATGAAAAGCATATTCAAGAAAAGAAAGACAAGGCTAATTTTTTCGCCAACAAGGGTGGTCGCATGCGTGTCCTGGCCCGTCGTATGCGCGAAAGTGCCGAAGAGGCCGAAGAAGCAAAGGTTGACGTTCGCCGCGATGACAAAACCATCCGTGAATTCGAAATAGGAATAAAAGAAAATCACATTGGCGACATACTCCGCATCGAATCGCTTTCTATTATGGGCAAAAATGGCCCCGTAGATAGAATGGCGAATGTTTCTCTTCGCAAAGATCAACACTTGCTTCTCACTGGGCCCAACGGTATTGGCAAAAGCACCCTTCTAGAGAGCCTAGCTCAGGGGACCAACCCCGGTGCGATTATTAGCCCTGGTGTTCGAGTTGGTTATTACCGTCAGGATTTTTCTACACTCAATTTTGAATCAACGGTTTACCAAACCCTTCGCGAAGCCCTTAACAAAGACGACGAGCATGTTTTGCGTAGCGTAGCGGCAGGATTCCTTCTTACCAAAGAAGTCATTGGTTCAAAAATCGGCACCTTGTCTGAAGGACAAAAAGGTCTGGTGGCTTTTGCCCAGCTGACCCTATTACAACCAACCCTGCTCATTCTTGACGAACCCACCAACCACATTAATTTTCGTCATCTACCAGTCATTGCCAAAGCGCTAGATAATTACAAGGGAGCCATGGTTCTGGTTTCTCACGTACCAGAATTTGTAAGCCAAATCAGAATAGACGAAACCCTAGACCTAGAAAAACTAAAGCCAGTTCCCAAAAACAAGTAGCCTGGTTGCTATTTGACAAATAAAGAACTATATTGTGAATCTTAATTAACTACACAAGTATTATATATGGGCGATTTTAAACGAGGCGGTTTTGGAGGAGGAAATGGTGGTGGACGAAGACCCCAAGGAGGGGGTGGCTACCGAGGTGGTGGAGATAGGGGAGGCAACCGAGGGGGCGGAAGCTTTGGTGGTGGTAGGAGCGGAGGTGGAGACCGAGAAATGCACAAAGCCACTTGTTCTGGCTGTGGAGATTCTTGTGAGGTTCCATTCCGACCCAATGGCAAGAAGCCGATTTTTTGTAATAACTGCTTTGGAGATCAGAAAAACGACGGACCACGACGACCAGAACGACGTGATTTCGACTCAAAACCATCCTACGGTCGCAGAGACGACCGACCAGCACCCAAAACACCTGGTAGCAACGAGCTACTGGATATCAAGCGCAAGATGGACAGCATTGGCAAAAAGCTAGA
The DNA here is from genome assembly GCA_964350165.1 of uncultured Candidatus Saccharibacteria bacterium. Lineage (GTDB taxonomy): Bacteria > Patescibacteriota > Minisyncoccia > Phycocordibacterales > UBA1006 > CAYGJA01. The sequence goes on from CAYGJA010000001.1 coordinate 23,061, forward strand.
CACCATGGTGGACTTGCTTGGCAAAATTGCCCAAACCCAAGGACTCAAGATTCAAAAACACGAATTATCTGAGACAGTCAAAAAACTATATCCCGAAGGAGCTATCCACGAAGAATAGCCCTGTAAGAACCACTTTTAAAAAAGTGGTTCTTACATTGCACGAGGAACCTTCTGGTATACTGCCAGGACCATGACACAAGCAGAAGCCCTCCAAATCCTGAAAATGGGCCACAACGTATTCCTGACCGGACAACCGGGAGCAGGAAAAACCTATCTCCTCAATCAATACATCGATATTCTCAAAAAACACAAAATCGAAGTAGCCGTGACCGCTTCGACTGGTATTGCCGCTACCCACATCGGTGGTACCACTATCCACTCCTGGTCTGGAATCGGCATCAAACAAAACCTGAATGCCAGACAGCTCGATGATTTGCTGGATCGGGAATATCTAGTTAAAAGAATCAGCAAAACCGAAGTGCTCATCATCGATGAGGTTTCCATGCTGGATGCTGTCATGCTCGACGACATTAACAGCATTTGCAAAATCATGCGTCGAAGTGAAGAACCCTTTGGCGGACTTCAGGTGGTACTGGTTGGAGATTTTTTTCAGTTGCCACCCGTAAACAGAACCGGGGAGCCGATACCACCAGCCTATGCCTCGAGGGCTTGGCAAGAAGCACGTATGGCTATTTGTTATCTATCAGAACAGTATCGACAAAAAGACGGGGTGCTCAATACCATCCTCAAGCAAATCCGTGAAAACAATGTCGAACAAGATATGTATGACGAATTACTACGGACCACCAGTCGCACTTTTGATGATGGAATCGAGCCAGTACGGCTGTTCACCCATAATGCCGACGTAGACCAACTGAACAATAGCCGGCTAGCCGAACTCGATACCGAAATCAAGACTTTTGGTATGAGTAGCAAAGGAAAAGATAATCATGTGGAACGACTTATCAAATCCTGCCTGTCGCCAGAACATCTCCAACTAAGAGAAGGTGCCGTTGTAATGTGCACCAAAAATAACTTTGAACTGGGCTACGTCAATGGAACCATGGGCAAAATAATCGCCTTTGATTCCAAAACAAAATTCCCAATTATCGAAACCACCGAAGAAAAAAGATTCACCATTACACCCGCCGAATGGGCAATAGAAGACAACGGCAAATTAATTGCTTCGATTGAGCAAATCCCGCTTCGTCTCGCCTGGGCAATTACCGTCCACAAAAGCCAGGGCATGAGCATCGACCGCGCCGAAATAGACTTGTCTCAAACTTTTGAATACGGCCAGGGGTATGTAGCCCTATCTCGACTGCGCGACATCAACGGGTTACGTCTTTTGGGGCTCAACGACGTAGCACTCCAGGTCAACCCCGAAATCATGGCCGCCGACAAAAAATTCTTGAAATTATCAGACGCGGCCAGGAGTAGGCTGAGTGAATTTAGCGATCAAGACCTCGAAACCAAGCACCATAGTAATATCATCGAACGTGGCGGGGTAATCAAGCCAAGCAAAAAAGAAGCAGTAGGGGAGCAGAAACCAAAAAAAACAGCGTCTCGAGAAAAAACCATGAACTTTATTTTGCAAACAAAAACTATTCCTCAGATTGCAAAAGAGAGGAGTCTAACCGAAGCAACAGTGATGAGCCATATCGAGGATCTCCTCTTAGACAACCGACTGACCCAAAATGACATCGCATATCTGCAACCAAAGAACAAACAATTTACCAAAGGGCTTGAAAAAGTTCGCCAAGCTTTTGAGCAGACAGATAGCAAAAACCTAGGACCGGTAAAGGCTATCCTAGGTGATGCGTATGATTTCGATGAAATCAGGTTTTTTCGATTGTTTCTCTAAAGATTATCGGCCAGCGATAAAAGTCAGAGCCTTACCGCGCTTGTCGCTACGACCCGTACGACCAATTCGGTGTACGTAATCTTCAAAGGTGTTCGGTAGATCGTAGTTGATTACATGAGAGACATCGTCGACATGAATACCGCGAGCAGCAACGTCGGTTGCAACCAACACACGTGCTTGTCCAGATTTGAACGAACGCAAGGCACGTTGTCGTTGTGGGTGACTCTTGTTTCCATGAATAGATTCTGATGGAATACCAGACCGAGACAATTCATTAGAAAGTTTTTCAACGCTGTGTTTCATTGAACCAAAGATAATAACTCGAGCAAAATCTTTGTCTTGCAAAAGTTCGTTCAGAGTTTCAAATTTGTCATGATGTCCATGAACAACAACATCCTGTTCGATGCTGTTGGTAACATCTTTTTTCTTGACGGAAACCATAACCGGATTTTTCAAGAATTCATCAGCCATTTTTTTAGCTGCTGGGGTCATGGTCGCAGAGAAGAATAGAGTCTCTCGAGAATTTGGGGTCTCAAGAATAATCTTGCGCATATCATGAATGAATCCCATGTCGAGCATGCGGTCAGCTTCGTCTAATACAACGGTGGTGATATTTTTAGGCTTAAAGTAGCCTCGATCCTGAAGGTCCATAACGCGACCCGGAGTACCAATAACAAAATGATTAGTACGTTGCAGATTTTTAATCTGTGGATGGATATTCATACCACCAACACAAACCGTAGAAAAAATTTGCATACCAATGGTCAACTTGCGCAATTCATCGTTAATCTGAATAGCTAGTTCGCGGGTTGGAGCCAGGATAAGCGTCTGCCGCTTGCGATCGGCTAGGGTTTTTTCGATAACTGGAATCAAAAAAGCAGCTGTTTTACCAGTACCAGTCTGAGCTAGACCAATAACGTCTTTTCCGGCATTAATTTCCGGAATGATTTGGTCCTGAATAGGACTAGGCACCGTAAAGCCCATCTGATGAATTCGGTCTACGAGCTCCTGAGAAAGATCAAAAGTTTCAAAAGTGTTTTCTGCTTCGTATACTTCTTCTTTTAGTTCAACTGGATTTTTGTTTATAAATTGGGATGGATCAAAGGTGCTTCGCTTGGCACCGCCGCGACTACGGCCACGACTGTTGCCGCCATAGCTTCCGCCACGACGATTACCGCCAGAACTGCTTCGTGAACCGCCATAGCCACCACCCGATGAAGGGCGACGAGAACGGAACGAACTGCCGTTTGACGAAGGCGAATAAGACCGCTGACGCGTAGTAGTACTACGCCCACGGTTAGTGGATGGTGATTGCATATAAATATGTATTTTGTAGTTAGAAACGGATACCGTTTCGGGCTGTGCAGGTAGTAGTAATAGCAGACAAAGGTTTGAAATAATTGACTGCAGCTCAAGAGCCCTACACGAGTATCAAAAGCTTCTTATATAATAACATAATTGTCTTTTCAAGTCAATGTAACTCGGAAAGGCCAGAAAAAGCATGCTAAAATAGCCACCATGAAAATCCTAGCTATTTCTGGGTCTCCCTCAGCGGGGCGCAATTCCGACAGCATGTTGACGCACTTTCTTGCTGGGGCAGGATCTGTACCCGGCATCGAAACAGAACGTGTTTTTTTGCGTGATATTCATATTGATCATTTCCATTTTGATAACCGCTTAGGCCCAATGCCCCATGAGGGAGACTTTGCTAGGCTTTGCCAAATTATTGAAAAAGAAGCCACGGGTATTGTGATTGCTACGCCTACGTATAATTTTGGAGTACCTGCCCATCTCAAAAATTTTATTGATCGCATGCGTTTTTTTGGTCTTGATTTCAGCAAACAAAACAAAATCGGCCAGCCAGTAGGGAAATTACAACACCTCAAGGCATATTTTCTAGTATCTGGTGGCACACCCAACTGGGCTCAAAAAATACTCTTCTTTGCTTTTCCTCCTTTTTGGCTACGGGGAATTTTCCTGTACCACGGGGCCCACGTAATGGGTGCTTATTACAGCGGCGATTTACACACCATGGAAAACAAAAAAGTATTGGCGAAATGCCATAAAGAAGGAGTCACCTATGCCAAAAAGCTCCTGGCCGGCAAACGCCATGGAATCCTGGAGCGAATCTTTTGGAGACCACCACAATCGCAATAAAATCAGTTGTGAACAGACGGTGACTGTTTGCCCTTGTTTTTGTGGCACCATGTAGACATGAGACTACATCGAGCTTTTATATTTTTTATGGCTGGTTTTTTGGGAGGGATTATTGTTCTGGCTGGTTTTTTGCTTGCCATCCAAATGCAGAAAAAATACTCGGCCATTGACGCCATCCAGGAACTGGCTTCTTCGGTTACTCAAGATTTTGTAATTAATCCTTATTCTGGATTGTTTAGTCAAAATTTCGAAACCATGACCTACGAAGACACTCCTTTTGCCGGCGGGTATCTGTCACTGTCACCAAGTGGTCGCTTTATTATTTTCAACACCAGTAATCTATCTGAACCGGGAACGTTCCTGGAGCGTTTCTACTTGGCTGATCTCATGACCGGAGAGCGTAAAGAAATATCAGGCACACCATTGCGTGACTGGGATGACGACAATGTCATTCTAACGACACTGGGTAACGAATTGCAGTTATTCGACACTATAAGCCCCGACAGCCCCCTCGAAAGCTGGCAATTCAGTAGCCCTATTTATTCTGCCAAACCTTCTCCCAAAGGCGATACACTGATAGTAAATACCCAGGACGGTGTCTATACCGCTGACCGTGCCAGTGGCACCAAAAGAAAAATAATAGACGGCGGACAACATGGTGCTTACGCTTGGCTCCAAGACAACACTCGCCTGGTTGGCTTCCGGCAAATCCCAAACACACCGGGGAACAACATTCCTATTCACGAGCCAGTTATCTGGAATAGCCAGAACGGGGAATATGATATCTTGGTTGAAAACTTTCCAACTACCACCATCAACTACGTCGAATGGATTGTGCCTGATCAAATTGCACGCATAAACACTGGTTGGGATGATGGTTCTCGTGACTATGTCGTCAACGTGCAGTCACAAAGCTATCGCTATCTCGGAGAAACATCTGGTGATGGCAGCCTTAATCATCAAAAAAATATCAAGCGACTTGGCCTTAATGTTATCGAGGGCAATTTTGGTGATTTTTCCCAGGTAATCAAAAACACAACCTATTGGGGTAATGTGGAAAAGAAAGTAGCTTTTAGTGATTCATACCGAAGGTATCAATCCCAATTGCTCGACATGGATACCGCCATCTATTTACGTCAACAGATGACAAGTAGCTATGCCGAAACAGAAGTAGTCAAGTTAGACCTGAATACTGGCAAAGAAACCGTACTCTACAAAGTAGATGGCTGGGTGCAAAACCTAGCGGTCAGCACTGACGGCCAGGATACTTATTGGATTATCCCTGCTGGTGACAAATTAATCATTCGCTCGATCGAATCGGTTGATTTGTAGAAAGAGTGCCTATTTTTTTTGAGAGATACCCAAAAGTATTGACATACGTTAATTTTATATGTATTCATTTAAAAGACATAAAGGGGGAGAACCCCTTTTTTTAGTTCGTTCTTTCTAAAAAAATAAAAAAAACCGAGGCGGCATGCTTGTCGTCTCACAATCGCATTTTCAAATGAAAAAAAGTATTTTTTTTCTTATGGCCACGTTCTTCCTGCAGCAACTGGCTGTGGGTCAAGGCATCGGCGACAACACTTTTTTACCGACTGCTGGCGGCCCAGAGAGAATCCAGGTGATCTCTCTAGAAGATAACCCCTTCCTGGCAGAGCACCTGACAGCAGGGGAGCAAATATCTTATGTGGCCCTAATTAGTCCCATGAGCATTGTTTACGGGCTAGGGGCCGTAAAAGATAGGCTCTGGGTACTCCAAGGACATCAGCAGGAAATCGCAAACCTTCTCTCTACAGAAAATGATTTCAAAAGGAGAAAAGGAGTAGAAATCCTGCTGGAAGCCATCGCAAACCCCAACGCCGATCACGGGGTAGAGCTGGTCTTTCACTGGAAAGACACTCTTCACCAGAGATTGGGTATACAGGGAAAGGTGTATAAAGCCGCGACCTGGGAAGAGAGTGCTGTTCCAGATCGATATTTTTTTGTGCCAGGAGAAGGGCACAGCATGCCGGCCGTGCCTTACCTAGCAGAAGAAAGGGACTCCCTAATGATGGGGGCAATTGCCACCATTGAAAGAACCCTCGAAACGGAACAAATTTTCGTTCTGTTCGAGCAAGCTGCTGACATCAGCAGTATGGTACGCCAGAAGTTCACCACGCTGAACCTGGCGGACAACCAAGGGATTCTTTTGGCAGGTGACCCGAGAGTGGCTGCCATAATGGTAACTGAGGAAATTAGCAAAATGGCATTCCTCAGCCTGACAGCAACATACCTAAGCTGGCAGGCGCAACAGCAACAAAACCTGCTGTTTCGAGGTGGTCCGGGCCGAGAAATAGTGCTTCCAAAGCTAAAGTTTCCGCAACAACCGGCAAAAACGCCGAGGATTCCAACTCCGGAACCCCCCAAGCCACCCTCACCCTCCCCAGAACAGGCTAAAAAACTGCAGGAATGGCTCCAAAGAGCTGCTAGTGCCATCAAGACCATAGCAAAAGTCTGGGGAGATTCGGTTGCCACAGCCTACGAAATTAGGCTAGAGAAAAAAGGTCCCGACGATGACGTTTTGGTCATATCGAGCCCTACCAACCCAAAAAACTATGTCCTGGTATACCCAAGCCCAGATCAAGAGGGCATACTCAGAATTGCGAACGGTAACATGCACGGTGATTCTGTTCGTACCAGAACAGAGCACCGACCGATTGCATACTGGGATCTGGAAGGCGATGCTCCGAGCTTGCTTCCAAACAAGGTGCTTTTACCTATGGCACCATACCTGGCACCAACAGACAAGGAGGCGCTGGTGGAATGGCTCATGCTTCCATTTACAGAACAATTTGGGTGGAGTCAAATCTGGTACTTGGTGCGAGTAGCAGAGGAAGGAACGACGTCTCCTCAATCGGCAAAAAAAGCCTACCCTGGATACAAGGTGGTACGCTACATATTACCAGCCTCTAACCAGGTTGACCCTCTCAACGAAGAAGAGAGTGGGCATATGAAGGTTTTTAGGACGAGAATCGGCTACCAAGCCGGGCTTTTGGAACAAGGGCTAAGGCTAGCCTTGGCTAAAGCTGAAGAAGGCGATACGGAAGCCGTAGCAACCTTCCTCGCAAGTGCGAGAGAATCAGCTCCAGGCGAGGTCTTGGATCTGCTCAGTAGATACAGTCCCGACAGCAAAGAGAGAAGGTCTCTGCGTTATGCAGCCAAGAGACTAATCCTCATGAGGGAAGGGCTGGAGAAAATAACAATTTTTCTGGAGGGGGAGGGCTCGGATATACGAGTACTCTATGAAGAGCTCCAAAGACAAAGAGAAATCCTCTACAAAGAGGAACTCCGAACGCTAAAAGAAGAGCTGGATCAACTTAAGAACAGATCGCAAAAACTCCTGGATGGAATCCGCAGAATTCAGGAAAAGGCGAAGAGAGGCAGGGCTTCTCACGAAGACATCACCGAGGCTTATCGCAAGATGGAAAGGATACTAGCGATTAGCGAAGGCCTGGAAGATGCCAGAACTGCTTTGGTCGGATTTCAGATCTGGGCAGAGGACATGCGGGGAAAGATCTACTCGGACGACGCCGACGATGGACACATCGCGAATGAAAAAAACGAGGTGTCGAGACTTGTCCAGAAAGACCTCCAGATTGCTTGGCTACTATTGGCAAAAGCTCCAGATGGAGAGATTGCCAACAAGGTACAAATGGCGGAGGGGTATTTTCAAAACATGCTCCAGTTCTATCATCCCAGGGAAACGATAAGCCCCGAAACACAAAAAGAACTCCGACGGTCTGCTAGCGCCATAGCAACCCTTCACAGGGAGGTAGGAAAGATGGAAACGTACCTGAACAAGGTACAAGACAGGTACTATCGTCTTCGTGGAAAGAAGTGGCAAAGCATGGTGACTGCCTTTGTCGGGAGCTATCGGCTGCTCCGAAAGTTTTCAAGTGCTTATCGAGAAATCGAAAGAATAGAAACGCTGATTACCGGCGACCTCACTGATGAACAACAAGGCCATTGGGTGCAGATTCTGCAAGAAATACGAACGCAGCGAATCCAGCTGCTGGTCGATGAAGAAATCTTCCGGATTTCTTCAGAAATGACAGACAGGGTCCCGGAAGTCTACAGAGGAGAGCTTAAAAAATCTATAGCTCAACTACTGCTAAAAGTTTCCAAGGGAGAAATAGAATCTCCTAATGGTTACGGAAAATCCCCTTTTCACTTTGTAGAAAGGGGTACAGTAGAGGAGTTATTAACAAAGCTTCCTCATTTGCGGACGGAAGGCGCTACGCCTGATGCCTATAAGAGATTTACAGGACAGCTTCTTGCCTTGTTGGGCAAGCAGCACAGCCTGGACGGTCTGGATCAGGCTCACCTGATTGGGCTTTCCGTCGAAATATCGACAAGATTCGATATCCATGAAGGCGTGGCAGCCATAGCCAATCCGGCGGAAAAAAAATAGCGGTTATCTTAGCCGCACAAGCCTCGCAATTAATTTTGCGAGGCTACTTTTTTTTGGGATACAATTACCAGTATGTTTTTCTGGAAACGAGCCAAGCATTTACTCGATCGAATCGGTTGATTTGTAGAACTTCTTATTCAAAGATTGCAGACCAATAGTCAATCAATATTTGCCGTGCGCCTTGATTTTTTAATTCTGTTTTGCCAAGCCAGGCAACACCTTTCTCGACATCGTATTCGTCTGGATCTAAATTGCGACTAATCAATTTTGCCTCTTCGGTAGAGGGTTCTACCACAAATACATAATGTAGATCATGCCGACCATGATCATGTGGTGCCTCTGCGCGGTACGACCAGATAACCTCGCTGAGAGTCAGAAAAGCAAAGCGCTCTAGGGGAAACTCTAGGCTGGTTTCTCGATGAAAAGAGCGCTGAGCAGCCGTGACAGCTGGTTCTCCGGCTCGTCTTCGACCGCCAATCACCCACAAACCTTCGGCTGGTTTCCGTGTGCGCATAACCAGGCCGATTTTCTTGCTCTCTCTATCAACCAGCACCACGTCGCTATTGACCACCACCAAAGCTGAAATAGCTGCCGCGTATTCTTCATCAGTAATACGCACGGCAGGAATATGATGATTGTCTGGGTTGTAGAACGGTGGCAAGACTGGTTCATTCATGGCTACAAAATACCGCAAAACATAGTAGGGAAGTATTGACTTAATAAATTTAATGTTGCATTTTGTAGTAAATCAACAATTACCATGTATGATCAGTATGTATTAATTCTGGCGCACGACAGACTGCCTGGAATGAAATCCAGAATTCTAAAAACTGTCGAGATTTTTGCGCTACCAGGTGCAAAAACGATGTTCTACTATTGCGGGGGAGGCAAATATGCCTCAAAAGATTACCTCGATCTTGTCAGAGAAAATGTGGAGAACCATATTCTCAACACAGGGAAAGACACCTCTACCCAGATTGAATTATTTAGATTCGCAGAGGGCCACCCGGAAGGATTTGTCTGTTCCCATAGAAAACATGCGCCTCAAATAGAGGCGATCTTGTCTCAACATCCAGAACTAAGCAAGCTTAAGCCTGTCTATGTTCAACACGATGACTGGAAATTAATAGATACGGCTATCGCTTTTATGGCAAACATCTTAGTAAGAAGTGGTGCTGGGAAGGCAATCTCGCTTTTAAATAAATTTCGAGCACCAGAAACTACAGTATAAGCCGACCGGTCAGAGGGCCAAGCCTTGCAATTAATTTTGCAAGGCCTCTTTTTTTTACTATACAATTACTCATATGTTTTTCTGGAAGCGAGCGAAACCAAAACCCAAAAGGAAACCACCACGGATGACAAAAGCGCGGCGGCACTATCTGGCACACCGGGAAACAGCCCGCACTCTGATCCATTCCAAAGTAGAACATTGGAACCAGTTTTATCATTACCCAATCGGTCAAATCCGAACCAAAGACGTCAAAACCAGATGGGGGAGCTGTTCTTCGCTCGGGAATCTGAACTTTAATTACAAAATCCTCTTTCTACCCGAACATTTGCAGGACTATATTGTGGTCCACGAATTATGCCATTTGCGTCAGATGAACCACGGACCCAATTTCTGGAACCTTGTAGCGGAAACAATTCCTGAATATAAAAAATGCATTGCCGAGCTTGGACGCATGCATATAAAAATCACGTAAAAAATGTATCAAAAAATAAAATAAAGCGACTCTTGTGGTATTATTTTTATATGAATATGCAAAAGCTCATTATCCCAGCTTTACTCATCCTGGCGCTGACCGGTATTGTCTATCGTGCAACCAGGCCCCATCTGGAACCAGAAAAATACGTAAAACAGGAAAAAGAAGAAGCTCCCAAGGAAACCATCAGCGGCATGTTGACTTATGGGGCCGAAGTGCGCAGTTTTGTGCCTTGTGGAGTTGCCGAAAGAGACGCTGGTTGGATGACCTTTGGTGACCCCAATGTTGCCAGTGATCTGCGGCAAGTATACGAAGAAGCCACTGCCGGCAGGCTACCGTACACACCTGTTTTTGCTACCATAGTAGCCGACATTGCTGATACTCCGGCCGAAGGCTTTGGCGCAGATTATGCCACCACCTACATCGTCGAAAAAATCCAAGAAATTGACGCCAATCGCACCTGCCAAAGCAATGATATCACTCTACACACGCCACTATCGGGAAGCTCGATTCAATCGCCCCTGATTATCACCGGGGAAGCTCGTGGAACCTGGTTCTTCGAAGGAAGCATGAGCGTCGTTCTGACTAATTGGGATGGGGAAATCATTGCCGAAGGAGTCCTCCAAGCTGACGGCGAATGGATGACCGAATCATTGGTGGCCTTTTATGGTGAATTAGAATACGAAACGCCAGCCTATGGTGAACGAGGACACTTGATTATCCAAGCCGCCAATCCGTCTGGCTTGCCAGAGCATGACAAAGCCCTCGAAATCATTGTGCAATTTTCGGAACAACAAAATGAAAATGAGTAAAACCAATTACAAAAATTGTTGTCTCAACCATCGACTCTGCTGTCTGGGCTGTTAGTTTTTTAGTAATTTTACTCTCACTAATCACCCCCGACAGGGGTTTTTATTATGGACATACAACCAGACATACTTGCCCAGCGATTTCTCTTTGTTTTTGCACACCCTGACGACGAATCCTTTTATTCCGGAGGGTTGATATCAAAAATAATTCAAAGTGGCGGTCAGGCAAAAATCATAGCACTGACTAATGGCAATCAAGGAACGATCCACGGAGTCACTAACCGGAAATATTCTATCGGGGAGACCCGGATAAATGAATTTAAAAAAGCAACCGCAATTTTAGGAACAAAAGACATATTGGTTGGACCATTTCCTGATGGGCAAGTTGATCAAATCGACAAGGCAGAGCTACTCGATTTTATTCTTCATCAAAGCCTTCTTTTTCAGCCAGATATTATTGTAACTTTTGGAGATGAGCCTTTTTACAATCACCGAGATCATATTGAAACTGAACAGATAGTTACCGAGGCCACGATAATAATGAATCTGCATCAAAAAAATAAAACTATTTTGTGGAAAAGAGGCTACGCGCCGAATCAATTACCCTCACATTATTCTCTAAGAAATCTACACAGAAAACGTACCCCAACCTCAAGAAAAAAATATCACGAACTAGCAACCCACCAAAAAGGAACTTTCCAGGTCACCCTAGACCCTTTGCTTATCAAAAAAAGAAAACTCGCAATTCTATGTCATCAAACCCAAAAACCAGAAATATTCGCCCTTCATCTAGGTCTTCCAGAAAACACAATTGAATACTATCAACAAATTCAAGTAAATCAGGACACATTTTGAGAATTGAGGCAAACAAAGGAGATAGGGTATAGTGAGAGAACTTACAGTAACAAACCACACACATTCATATGGTCAAATCTAACACCTTTATCACAATTATTCTCGTCGCTCTGATTGCTCTTGCTGCCGGCTGGTACATAGGACAAGAAGATCTGGTAAATCTAAACAAAACAAGCGAGGAAGCTATTGAAACAGAAGAAACTCCAATTATTGTAGAAATACCAGAAAAACCAGAAATCGTACTCCCTGAATTAAATGGTCTAGAAATTAATGTCCCAGATGAAGAGGTGACGGTACAAATTAATCAAGAGGCGACCGAATCCGGCAGTACTACTTCTCTTTTTATTGGAACAACAACAGATAATGAAAACCAGACTACAAACACCGTTACCTTGGTAGACAATCAACTCACGGCAATTAATGCAGACCATTTTGTTGTGCCTTTTTTGCTAAATACTGGCGGTACTGGAACTTTTTTATATCTTGGTCTTCTGGAAAACATAAACGGAATCGTCAACCACACTCAATCGGTGTTTTTGGGTGATCGCATTGGGTTTGAATCTGTCTTGGTGAATAACGGAGTGATTAGCGTAAAAACACTAGAACGTTATGAGGGTCAGCCCTTTAGCGCTGAGCCAGAAATCTCGATAGCACACAATTTTGTCTTGGAAAATAATGAACTAGTGTTAATGGAAAAGTATACAAACATAGAACCTTCTGAAGTATTCTTATCAGTATCTCTTACCACCGAAACGCTATTTCCAATCGAATTAACCGGCTCGCTTCCTCAAAACTGGTTCTTTGAAGGAGATTTTCCAATCACAATTCTTGTAGATGGGGAAAAAGCTTTTTCAACTTTTGGAGTTCGCGACGAAACCAGCACCGAAAACGCGCAACAATCTTTTACGGCCACTCTATCTCCAGAAGAGTCTCTAGACTGGACAAACAAAGAAGTCACTCTGGTGCTCGAAAAAGACAATGTTTCCGAGAACCGCTCTCTTGATGCTAGTTACAGTAGAATAATTGCGCGCTAAACAAAACACACCCAACAAAAAAGAAATAACGCTGCGTGCTACCATATCAGTATGGAACCACCTTTCTCATCTGGATTTTTAAGACTGACTGGATTAATTCTAGCTTCTGTTGCAGTCCTCATCGCTATTTTCTTTTTCACCAACATTGGCTCGTATTCACTAAGCGGAGAAGCAAAAACCGAAACCACCTCATTAGAAAATTTTGACCTTTTGTCTTTCTCTGGCTCTGGCACCATTGAACTAAAAACAGGACCCAACAGACAAATCGCCGTAACAACAGACGCTAGCCTTATCGACAAAGTACAGATAGATCAAAAAGACAAGGAAGTTGCGATTAGTCTAGAGACACTCGACTATATCCGCTCCCTAAAATTAGAGCCAGATTCAATTCGCTATGTCGTAACGTCACCCGAATACACCCACATAAAAACGTCTGGCTCTTTTGCTCTTGTCAATAATCAAGAAATCAGCGGCGGAGAAATCAGCATAGAAACGAAAGGCAAAACAAACATCAATCTTGATGTCTTGGCGAACAGTCTTGATCTTCGGTTTACTGGTCAAACGAGTGGTTCTTTTTCTGGTAATTCTTTTGGTACCAGCACCATTGTTGCTAACGGAGACAGCGAACTAGATTTTGAATCTTTTCTGGGAAACCATATTCACTACACAGGAAATGGAAACCATCAAAGTAATTTTGGGAAACCTGCGGCACTCCAAGCAGAGCTAAATGGCGTTGGGATTTTAGAGTATCTAGAAACACCCAAAGAGCTTTCCATAAAAATCCAAGGAAGAGGAGTCGTTCAATCAAAAAAACTTTCCGTAGAAACAGAACAAAGCAAGTAATAACTATGGCAAAAATAAAAAACCGTTCAGAAATAGCCACCACTAGAACACGCGAAGATTTGCTTGATTTTGTGGAAGCTGGTCTATCAGCAATAGATACCGAGGCCTGCATCAAAGAGTCCGTGTCCGTCAAAGACAATGTGCTCCACATCAAGGAGCACTCTTTTTCTTTGGCCGACAAAGACAGAGTTTTCATTATTGGCTTTGGCAAAGTCTCCTGCCAAGCAACCGAAACCCTGGAAAAGATCCTCAAAGAAAAACTTACCGGAGGAATAGCCCTCAGTAACGTTGCTAGCACTTGTGAAATAGTGACGACATACCAAGGAGAACATCCACGTGCCACACAAAAAAATGTACAGGCTTCTGGAAAATTAGTGGAACTTGCTCAGCAGGTTGATTCTAGGGACTTGGTCATTGTCGTTGTGTCTGGAGGCGGTTCTGCGCTTTTGTGTTGGCCCGCAAGTGAATGTGACCAGGGAAACAAGCTGTATGATAGTTTTCTAGCTGCTGGAGGAACTATTCAAGAGCTTAATACTGTACGCAAACACATTAGCAACTTAAAGGGGGGCGGATTAGCAAAAATCCTTTACCCCGCCGAAGTCGTAAGCCTGGTATTTTCTGACATTCCAGGAGGCCAATACGAGAACATCGCCTCGGGTCCAACTTTTTTGGATCAGACAACAATATCGGATGCTCAAACAATCATTGACCAATATGGGCTCGGGACTTACGACTTAGTCGAAACCCCAAAAGACAACAAATGGTTCGAACGTGTGACCAACATACCGATGCTTTCAAACACACACGCACTTGCGGCCATAAGCAAAAGAATCACAGAAAAAGGCTATGAGCCAATCCTCCTCGAAGACGATCTTTTCTTGGAGCCAAAAGACCTCATTCCAAAACTCATCGCCAGAGCCAGACCTAATTCGGTTGTTATTGCTGCTGGAGAAACACGAATGCTCATTCCCAAAAATATCTCACCCGGAACAGGTGGCCGAAATACTCATACCGCTTTGGTAGCAATGGGATATGTGGCCCAAAATCAATGTTTCACCTCCATAGCCTCAGATGGTATTGATAATTCACGGGCAGCTGGAGCAATTGCGGATAGCGAAACCAAACAACGCGGACTAGAAAACAAGATAGATATGCAAACAGCAACGAATCGTTTCGATAGTTATGAGTTTTTTAAAGAAACGGGGGATTTGATTCAAACAGGCCCAACAGAATCTAATGTTTCTGATTTTTATATTCTCATCACGAAATAAGGTTTAAATTACACAAAACTAATTTGTTACAATAGATCCATGCCCAATACCCTTAAAAAAATCAAAGCACGCGAGATACTTGATTCTCGAGGCAACCCAACAGTAGAAGTCACCCTGGCAACGGATGAATATTCTGCAACCTGTTCTGTTCCTTCTGGAGCAAGCACAGGAAGCTACGAAGCCATTGAAATTCGAGATCAAGACCCGTACCGATACCATGGACTTGGTGTACAAAAAGCAATTGAGAATATACTTACCCTCATCAAGCCAGCCATTATGGGCGCAACCATTGGCGACCAGCAAGCCTTTGACCAAGTCCTGTGCGATCTTGATGGCACCAAAAACAAATCGCAATTAGGGGCAAATGCGATTTTGGCAGTAAGTATCGCGCATGCAAAACTAGTCGCTGCAACAAAGAAAATACAACTACATGAATTTATTAGTGAGCGTTGCCACTGTGCCAGCCCGCACGATCCCAAAAACATAAGAATTTTTGCGAACGTACTTAACGGAGGGGCTCATGTTACGGGCGGAGCCAGTGTTCAGGAATTTCAAATCATTCCCATGGAAGATAATTTGAAACAAAATCTTGAACTGATACACGAATTTCAGTACCGACTCCAGAAACAACTTTCAGCCAATACCAGCTGTGCAATTGGTGTTGGCGATGAGGGCGGCTATGCGGCATCAAACCTAAGCACCACGCAAATACTTGACCTGCTCCACAACATAAAAGCATCGATGCAGGTGGGAGGGAAGATAAGCTTTGGCTTAGATGTGGCCGCCAATGAACTATACGGAGATGCTCACTACAATTTGGACGGTCAAAAACTAAAACCGCACATTTACGCAGACATGTTGACAGATATGCTTGTTAACTACCAAATTTTTGCTATTGAAGATCCGTTTGCCGAATTTGAATTTGAAGCTTTTAAAAATCTTCGCAACAAACAACCGGGCACGATGATTATTGGCGACGATATTACCGTTACCAATCCTGAACGCTTACAAAAAGCATTACAGATGAAGAGCATTGACGGAATAATCATAAAACCAAACCAAATCGGCACCTTATCAGAAACCTTAGAAGTAATCTCTCTTGCTCACAAAAACAATATTCATTGCATCGCCAGTCATCGTAGTGGGGAAACTTGTGATGATTTTATCGTTGACATTGCTTGGGGCACACAATGTTTTGGAATTAAACTAGGAGCAATGCAACGAGGAGAGCGCACCGCAAAATACAATCGATTACTCGCTCTAAACGACAAGTATGATGCAGATTAACAAAGGAGAAATTATCGCCACCATCGGCCCAGCAAGCAAAGATACCGCTGTCATTGCTGACATCATCAAAGCTGGGACCACCATGCTAAGACTCAATATGTCACACGGCACTCATCAGGAACACGGTGAGTTTATTGAAAAAATAAGAAAGATTGATGCTCAAACAAAAATTCTTATTGATTTGTCTGGTCCAAGAAAAAACAGTACAAACGGTCATGAGCACGACACCTCACAAAAAAATCTAACTCCAAAAGACCTTCATGATTTGGCATTTGCAGCCAAATACAAAGTTTCCCACGTAGCTCTTTCTTATGTTCAGTCCGCAGAAAATATCATGGATCTAAAACAAGAACTTCGTCGACTCAATCTAACGGCAAAAATAATTGCAAAAATAGAGCACCAGACAGCTCTCGACGCCATAGACGAAATCATTGCAGGAACTGACATCATAATGGTTGGAAGAGGCGATCTAGGCCTAGCTATTGGCGAAGAAAGAGTTCCTTTGGCGACCATGCAAACAATTCTAAATTGCAGAAAAAAACAGACTCCTTGTTATGTGGCCACGCAAATACTAACCTCCATGAATACCGCGGCCAGCCCAACCAGAGCCGAAGCGACCGATGCCTGGCTTATTGGTTACAGTCAAGCATCTGGAGCAATGCTTTCGGATGAAACAGCCCTTGGTAAAAATCCCGCCCTAGCAGTACAATGGCTAAGCAAGCTTTATCATCAAGGCAAAAAAGACAGCCGAGAGTATCCTTTTGTTATTTCCCCCTCAATCTAAACGTCATGAAAAAAATCCTTATTATTGAAGACGAAGATCTTTTGGCCACCATCTTGACCAACAAACTCAGTGCACTTGGCTATCAGGTCGCACGAGCCAAAGATGGGGCTGAGGGCAAAGACATAGCCCTGAGCATCGAACCAGATTTAATTGTTACCGATATTCTTCTTCCTGTTTTGGATGGTGTGTCTATGGTTAGAGAAATACGAAAAGTTCTCATAGAAACCCCGATCATCATGCTCACTAATCTAGAAAAAATAGAAGAGACTAGTGATATCATGTTTTCTCCGCGCGACCTTATTCTCAAAAAAACCTACTACACCTTAGAAAAACTCATCACAATTATTTCCGATAAATTACCAATCACCAATCAGTAGAATGTTCATTTTTAAAATTTTTAAAATTAAAAACCACATAGAAACATTCAATCAAGCAGCTGACAATCCGGAGTATTTTGCCAAAACAACCATTAAAAGCATGCTTACGGGCTACCTGGTCTCGTTCTTGCTAACAGTGTCTATTGTTTTGATTGGTCTAGGTATTCTTGGCTACAGTTCTTTGGGGCAGGGCCCTTATGTTTTTGCTAGAATTTTATTCTGGATTTTCCTGATACCGACAACACTACTGCTGTTTGCAGCTTTTTCGTTTTATTCAATGATCAAAAAAAATCTACAAAAAACAAAACCTCGGACAAAACGAGATACGATTATTGATATAGACCCTGAATAAGCAATAAATAGAACGAATTCTTACAAAAACTAATCGTTTTTTGTGTAGTTAAGATACAGACTACTGATCACAATAAGAAAAAAGAACATACATGCGGCCATCAGAGGAATAGTCACAAAACCAAAAACCTCAATGTATGCCTCTGTACAAGAAGGACCAGAGGACGCACATTGTAGTGGAACACCTCCTCTTTGCTGGAAAGCAGGAACCATTTGAGCAAGATAATGATAGGTCGCCATAATTAAACCGGCAACGGAAAGAAAAAGTGTGTAGGGAATAATTTTCTTTGGCTCTTTTCGATAAAGCGCTAACGCCAACAGCAGGGGGATGGGGTACATGACGATTCGCTGATACCAACAAAAACGACAAGGCTCCAGGAAGAGAATATCTGAGTACACCAATGACCCCATTACCGCCAAAAAAGAAACCATTAGAAGAACGTGTGGTGTATTTTTGATAACAAAATTCCTAACAATTTCTTTTTTTCTGAAAACAAACAAAACCAACCCCAATAAAAATAATAGTAATCCGCCAATCCCTGCAAATGATGAGAAGTGTTCTAAAAAATCCATATCCAGAATAATACCATTATCTTGAGTTTTCTATCCACCACAAAAAAAGAAAAGTAAGCACTCATGCTATTATTTTAGAATGGAGATTCTCTATTTATATCGTGGCGAAGACGATTCCCACCTTTTTAAAAAAACTTTTGGCAACAAACATGCGATTCGTGCCATAGAAGGACCGTTACATAAAAAAATAAACACTCTGACCAACACAGAAAATATAAAAATACTTGTTGTTTTTGTTGATTCTTTGGTGACTAGAGAAATTTTAGAGAAATTTCCTAAACTTAAATTCATCGCTACTCGCTCCACGGGGATTGACCACATAGACGTTCAAGCCTGCACCGAAAAAGGAATCAAAATCGCCAATGTCCCTGGATACGGGAGTAGCAGTGTAGGGGAACTTGCAATCACTCTCTTGCTTGGGCTAGCCCGAGGAATAAAACAATCAATACTGCAAACCCATAAAGGCAATTTTGATTACCATCAAAATTTTGGTTTTGAATTGCGAGGCAAGACAATTGGAATCATGGGGACAGGTGTGATTGGTTCTTATGTGGCTGAATTGGCTCACGCCCTTCAAATGAAAGTAAAGCTTTTTGATCTGCACCCAGACCAACGATTGGCCAAGAGAGTAGACGGTGAGTACATGGACACCCTAGAAAAAATGCTCCCAGCCGTAGATGTTCTCTCTATTCACGTACCAATGAATCCTCACACCCGGCACCTCATCTCCTATGAAGAACTCGTGGCCATGAAGCGCGACTCCGTTATTATCAACACCTCGCGAGGAGGGGTTATCTACGCTCCAGCACTATTGGAAGCCATAGAAAATGGCCATATTTTTGGAGCCGGTCTTGACGTTCTCGAGCTCGAACAATATTTATTTTCAACAAACGCTCGGCCCAAAACACCCGAACATCAATCCATCATCGTAGCAAACAGAAAACTCATGCATCATCCAAAAGTACTCCACACACTCCACCTAGGAGCCGAAACCATAGAGGCCCACACAAAAATTTACAACGAAACCCTTCAAAACATCACTTTTTTCCTTGATAAAGAGCCCCATAACCTCGTAAACTAATCATGAACACCAAGCCAAATTTAAAAAAAATGCGACCCATTCTGTTTGGTATTAGCATCGTGGGAATAGCGGTGTTAATTTTTTCTATTTCATTCCATAAACGAACAAATGATTTTGTAGAAAAATATAATCCGGAACGTCAAGACCTAGTGGAGACATTGATTTTGACGGGACGTCTTTTGCCGCGAAATTCGCTAGAACTTAAATTTAATGAAGCTGGGGAAATAGAAAATATTTATAGAGAAGAGGGTCAAACCATACAAAAAGGACAGCTTTTTGCCGAGCTTTCGCACAAACTCTTAGACGCCGAACTAAACGAAACAAATGCCCAGATAGCAACCAGACAGGCGTCTTTGGAAATTCTTTTGTCAGGTTCAAGAGACGAAGACATTAGCGAACAAATCGCCGCCACCGAATTGGCTGAACTACAACGAGACCACGCTATCACAAACCTCGAATCCACAGCTCGAGACGCAAAAAATCAAGCAGATAATGCAATCAGAAATGCCGTTGATGATTTTTTTGTCAATCCTCGCTCAAGCAATCCTCAACTAAGCTTTGCTCTTTCCAAAAACCAGAGTCTTCAGCTTGATCTCGAATTCAGAAGAAGAGGGATTGAAAAACTTCTAGACGAATGGCAATTAGATTTTGCTTCAGCCATGACACTCGAAAACTACAAAGAAAGAACTGAACAAGTGCTCTCTAGGCTCGATATTGTTCGAGAGTTTTTGCGCATTGCAGCCTTGGCTGTAAACGGGGCAGAACCGACCTCAGATCTTACGGACACCACGATTCGAGCCTGGAAGACAAATCTAGCCAGTCAGCGCACTGTTATTGATGGTGCTATCCAAGCAATACAGTCAGGACAGCAATCTATATCTGAAAAAACACTTACTTTGGCTCGTGCCAACTCTGTCTTGAGTCGCCTCCAAAACGGAAGCACTCCACAGGAACTCTCTGCCAAAGAAGCAGAAATACAAGAAGTTGTTGCTCGCAAAAACACAATCTTTACCAAAATACAAAACAGAAAAATATACGCCCCGATAAGTGGCATCATAGCTGAAGTAAAAAAATCAAAAGGAGAAAATGTAACCACCCAAGACGTTATAGGTGTACTTATTTCTGAGAATAATTTTGAAGTAGAACTGGAAGTACCAGAACTAAATATCACTGCAATAGAAAAAGACGATGTCGTTCAAATATCTTTCGCGGCTCTTCCTGGCAAGGTATTTCGCGGAAAGATAAATGAAATAGCCGAGACAGCTGAAACCGGAGCCAACCTTGTACCTTATTATAAAGTCACGGTTCTTCTAGAAGACCCCGATCCCACTCTTCGCTCTGGCCTTATTGCTGATGTAATAGTAACAACTAACACCTATGAAAATGTGCTAGCTGTGCCGGCTCGCTTTATTCAAACAAACAAAGACGGTGAATATCTCTCTATTCTAGGAAATGATGAAAAAATAACCACACAAAAAATAACCACCGGACCAAAGAGTGGAGGTATGGTTATCATAGAGAGTCCAATTGAAACAGGTATAACCATCGTAATTGAAAAATAAACCATGCTAGCTAATCTTCGTGTCGCCTGGCTGTTGGCAAAAAGACAAATTCAAAACACAAGCCACTGGACAACGGCCTTGGTTATTTTCATAATGACACTTACTTTTCTTAATCTTGTGGTTGTCAGCGGTATCTTGGTGGGCCTTATTGAGGGTGCGGTTCAAGCTAGCCGCGCCAAGAGCACTGGTGATATTTTTATAACCACCCCCGAAGGAAAAAATGATCTTGCTTTTACTCACGACATCATCAAACAAATAGAATCACTCCCCAACATAAAAGGCTATTCGGCTCGAATGCTGAGTGGGTCTACAATCGAAGCAAATTATCGCAAACAGCGCAGTGTCGATGAATTGCCAGACACCGTGGGCACCAACCTAACCGGCATTGATCCGCAAGCAGAAGACTTTCTCACTAATCTCAGCGAAAGTATTGTTGAGGGTTCTTTTCTGGACGCAAACGAAACAGGACAAATCGTCTTGGGTGTTAATCTGCTAGAAAGCTATCTTGAGAATTTTGGAAATAGTGATTTCCAAGGAATAAAAGACATATCTGTTGGTGAAAAAGTAATTGTTACGGTGAACGGAAAAAGTCATGAATTCACAGTAAAGGGCCTTATCGATGACAAAGCCGGAGACATCGCCTTGCGCGCCTATGTGACAACAAGAGATTTCATTCAAATAACAGAACGTACAACCAGAAATGCAAATGAGATTATTATTTTTCTTACAACCAATAATGCCAATGAGGCAAAAAGACAACTACTCCAAGCAGGAATTAATACTGACTACGCCGTAGTAGAAACCTGGGAAGAAGCTCAAGGTAAATTCTTGAACGATATCAAGGATACTTTTGGTCTTTTGGGAACAGTTATTGGGGGGGTTGCGCTTGTGGTGGCGTCTATCACCATCTTTATCATTATCTTTATTAACGCCATTAGTCGTAGAAAATTTATTGGTATTCTGAAGGGAATAGGTATCCAAGGGGCTGCAATTTCATATGCCTACGTCATTCAGTCGCTTTTTTATGCAATAACGGGTTCGCTACTTGGTCTCGTCATTACTTACGGTTTTCTTATTCCTTATTTTGCAAAGAATCCAATTGATTTTCCTTTTAGCGATGGGATTCTGGTTGCCCCCATAGGAGAAACGACGATCAGATTAGGAGTGCTGCTCTTTTTCACCATTCTGGCTGGCTTTATTCCAGCCAGAATTATTATCAAGAAAAACACTCTGGATTCTATTCTGGGCAGATAATAGTTCTATGAAAAAAACCACAGAAAATAAAAATGTTATTGAAATAAAAAACCTCGTTCGCACTTTTACCAATGGAAAAGTTGTAAGCAAGGTACTAAGAGGGATTTCTTTGACCATAAAAGAAGGGGAGTTCGTATCGATCATGGGAAAATCAGGAGCAGGCAAGAGCACCCTCATGTACCAAATGAGCGCCCTCGATCATCCAACTTCAGGAAACCTAAGAGTGGCCGGAGCAAATCTAGAAACCTTATCCTCAAAAGAGCGCACTATTTTTCGACTTTACAACCTGGGGTATGTTTTTCAGGATTATGCACTTCTGCCAGAACTAAGTGCGGAAGAAAACATATCCCTGCCACTAATTATGCAAGGTAAAAGCAGAGAAGAAGCGAGCAAAATATCAATAGAAGCCCTGGAATCTGTCGGGCTTGGTGACCGAGCAAAAAACAAACCTAGCCAACTTTCAGGAGGAGAGCAACAAAGAGTCAGTATTGCTCGCGCCATTGCCCACAAACCAAAAGTCCTTTTTGCAGACGAACCAACCGCGAACCTAGACACCGCTTCCAGCAAACAAGTGCTCCGTGTTTTTCAAAAACTACACCAGGAAGGCCTAACCATCGTGATGGTTACTCATGAAAAAGACTATGCCGATTATGCCGAGAGAATTATCTTTGTAAAAGACGGAGAAATTGTAAGTGCGCTATAATATACAGTAATGAATTGGCCGATTGCATACATCCGCTGGCACTATAGTACTGCCTATCGAGACATCACTCGTATTTGGTTCAATTACCTGTGGTTTTTGTTTCATTTTTTTTCAATAGCGCTTCTGCTCAAGACCTTTTTCCAGCCATTCCGAAGAATTCAGGAAGAAAAAACAAAGACTTTCAATCTCCAGGAAATTGGAGAAAATCTGGCCATAAACCTTATGATGCGCCTGGTTGGCATGCTTCTTCGCCTAGTGATTTTGTCTCTTGGGCTAGTCATTATATTTTTATTCTTTTTAGGAGGTCTTATTTTTTATGTTTTTTGGACAGCTTTTCCCGTGGCTGCTTTGATACTGATATTGCTGAGCCTTAATGTACTAACGATATGAATTACGACACACTAATTTCTCTTGCCAAATACTACTGGCCGGCCATCTCTTTGGAAGAGACTTTTTCTGAAAATAAAAGAAGTGTCATTAAAATTATCGGTGCTCTTTTTTTGGTGATTGGGTTAGCCGGAATAGGTCTAATATATCTACCTCTCCCAAATGCAGTTCTGGCAGAGCTTTCTTTAATTCAATCAACACTGGCTCGATACCAAACCATCATGCAGTTTATGTCAATGATTGGTTTTTTGGGCTGGTTTAGCATGTTTCTGCTTGACAGCTTTTATCATTCATTTCTTTTTTCTGGAATGATTAGCGCACTTCCAGAACACAAGCAAGGACCAGTAAAGCTCTATTTCGAAATTGCAGAAATATTAAAAAGTGACCCAGGCAATCCCACGAGAGCTCTCGCCGTTTCAACCGTTGGAAGAGAAATTCTCATAAGAGCAGGTCTTGAGCCACGATTATTTGCAGAACTTCAGTCTTCTCTTGATCCGAACAGTTTTGTTTGGCCAGTGGATCAAACCTACACAATAGAACGCTTTGTCAGAATACTCATTGAACACGACGAAGCTTTTATGCGGTCTTTGTTTAAACAAGGAATCAGCAAAGATGACCTTATCGGTTCAGCAGAATGGGTGGCCACCAGAATCAATAATTACAAATTACACAAAAGAAAGTGGGGAAAGGAAAGCCTGGGGCGCATTCCGGGTCTTGCCAAAGACTGGTCCTATGGCTATGTCTACTATCTAGAAAAATATGCTCTTCCTATTGATAGTACCTCCGCCTATCAAGAAGTGTCCCTAGACACTCACCATCACGAAAAAGAAGCCCGCGAAATCGAAGGTATTCTGGCCAGAGGACGTGAAGCCAATGTCTTGTTGGTAGGAAAAGAGGGCGTGGGAAAGCTAGAGATAATGGCCCGAGTAGCCAAAGAAATCAGTCGCGGAAACATTTTTCCCCAACTAGAGCACAAAAAAATCTACGTAGTAGATGGTCAAGCGATTATTTCATCAAATTCGGGAAAGAATACTTTCGAAGAAACACTTCGTTTGGTTTTTACCGAAGCGGCAAAAGCCGGCAATATCATTCTCGTTATTACTGACCTGCACGCGGTCATACAATCAGCCCAAGCAGTTGGGTCTGATCTAATTTCACTTCTGGACCCCTATCTAACATCCAACTCTCTTCAAATTGTAGGCATCACAAACGAACAAGCTTATTTTGGTCTCCTTGAACGGATTCCAAAAATTATTCAGCGCTTTGACAAGGTCGATGTTGCCGAAGCAGACAGAAGCAACTCTCTTAGGGTGGTACTAGAAAAAGCAACAATGCTGGAATATCGATATCATTTCATTGCGACCTATCCAGCCATGGCCAAATTAGTAGATAATGCGAATCGATACATCACTTCCGGCGTCATGCCAGATAAAGCGTTAGATATTTTGCTAGAATTTTCGACCCTGGCACAGCAGAACCATCAAAGCATCATCACCAAAAAAGCAATCGACGAGTTCTTTACCCAAAAAACAAACATTCCAGTTGGAGAAATAAAACAAGAAGAACGAGAAACTCTCATGCAATTAGAATCTCGACTTCACGCACGAGTAATTGGCCAAGAAGAAGCAGTCAAGGCGGTTGCCACGACCATGAGACGTTCTCGCGCTGGTGTACAAAACCCTGATCGCCCAATTGGTTCCTTCCTTTTCTTGGGCCCAACCGGTGTCGGAAAGACCGAAGTATCCAAAGCACTGGCTCAGGCTTTTTTTGGCAGCGAAGAATCCATGATGCGTTTTGATATGTCAGAATACAAAACATACGATGCGCTAGACAAACTCATCGGATCTTTTCAGTCAGGACAATCGGGAACACTGGTTAAGGCTCTCAAGCAAAAGCCCTATGGACTTTTACTTCTTGATGAGTTTGAAAAAAGCACAGACCAAGTAAAAGACCTTTTCCTTCAGATATTAGATGAAGGTAAGTTTTCAGATATGAACGGAAACATGGTGAATGCTCAGAACACTATCATTATAGCCACATCAAACGCTGGTGCCGATACTATCTGGCAATTGTTTAAACAAGGAAAAAATCCAGCTAATTTTAAACAAGACCTCATAAATAAAATTATTAGTGAGGGCGTATACAAACCAGAACTTCTCAACCGATTTGACGGAATTGTGGTTTTTCATCCTTTGGGAGAACCAGCGCTTCTTCAAATCGCAAACCTAATGCTTGCAAAATTAAAAAAACGAATACTAAGCAACAAAGGCATCGAGGTCGATTTTGCACAAGAAGTTGTCGCTATTATTGCCACCAAGGGCTCAAACCCGCAATTTGGCGCTCGACCAATGAATAGATACATTCAGGAACACATCGAACAAATCATCGCCGACAAAATAATCACGGAAGGGGTTGGGGCCGGTTCACAATTGATCATTACCGGCCAAGATTTGTCGAGCTTTACCTAACAGCAACATTCAAGCTATAATCGTCTGTATTGTTATCTAATTAACCCATTCTAACCATGCCAAACACACACAAATCTGGAAATGTCGCCCTTTGGGGAATTTTTCTCGTTATTGTTATCGGGGTACTTGTTGCCGCCGTGATGTACGGAAACAGCCAAGAGGCTCCAGGACAAACCGACATAGCCATTGCTGATGAGCAAAAAAATGACATTCTCGCGGTGAGAGAGGACGACAACATCAAGGGTTCCGCTTCTGCACCAGTTGTCATCGTGGAATACAGCGACTTTCAATGTCCAGCCTGCAAAAATTTTGCCCCAGTTATCGAATCAGTCTTAGAAAATAACCCCGAAGGAGTTGCTTTTGTTTATCGCCACTTACCACTTCGACAAATCCACCCAAATGCGGACCTTGCCGCTCGAGCTTCTCAAGCAGCCGCAAATCAAGGTAAATTCTTTGAAATGCACGACCTTCTTTTTGCCGAACAAGAAAACTGGTCAGCCGAACGGAACCCACGAAATCTATTTGTAGAATACGCAGATTCTCTTGAGCTAGACCTGGATCTGTTTGCAACAGACTTGAACAGTCCTGAAATAGGAAACCGTGTCAACAGCGACTACCAAGACGCAGAACTTCTTCTTGGTGGACAAAGAGGGCTTTCGACTCCAACCATCTTTGTAAACGGTGAACAAATCCAAGGACAATCTTTGTCTCAACTAAACGCAATCGTTACGGCCCTAATAGAAGCAACCGAATCAGAAGCCAGCACAACCACAAGTGAACTGAACGAATTGCCAACGGTCACCAACTAGCAAGAATGAACAACAAAAGAATCTGGATAAATGCGGCTGTAATTATTGCCTTTGTTTTATTCCCCTGGTACGTGGTCATCACCATGCTTGCACTAGGCAATGTTTTTGTCAGAAACTATTGGGAGTCTTTGCTGATTGCTGTTGGTATTGATTTTATGTTGACCGGAGGATTTACCGTCGGGTGGATAAGTATCCTAGGGAAAAGGGCTCCTATTATCTTACTAGGTATTTTACTCGTCTTCATTATCCGAAACACTATATTTAGGGAAAAACACTGGGACCAATAAGCTATACTAAAAGACATGAGAGGAAAGAAACATCGTCATGCGGAAATCCTTCCAGATGAAATACTGCTTGATGGACAAAACAAGCCAGGATTTAACACTCACCAAATGGAGGGTGTTATTGAGATGCCTTTTTTGAGCACCACCCACTTAGTGGTAAAAATTATTTTCTTGGCTATCTTTTTAATTATTGCTGGAAAATTATTTTCTCTTCAGGTTGTGTCAGGGCAAGAAATGCTTGCCGTGAGCGAACGAAACCGTCTTCGCCAAGTACCCATCTTTAGTGAAAGGGGAATCATCTATGACCGGAACAATATTGAACTGGCCTGGAATAGTCGCACAAACGAAGATGTTCCTTTTTCTTTAAGAGAATACATAGATCAGGGGGGATTTAGTCACGTTTTGGGTTATGTCGGTTATCCAACCAAAGACGACGCTGGTTTTTATTGGCGAAATGAAATTGTTGGAAGAGAGGGGGTTGAAGCTATTCTCGACAGCACTCTCAGTGGACAAAATGGTCAACAATTAGTAGAAACAGACGCACTGCTAAACATTACCGAATCAAACACTGTTCGACCAGCCGAAAACGGAAGCAATGCCCATCTCACCATAGACGCAAGACTCCAGGGGGCGATTTACCAATCCATTCGAGAGCATGCCGAAGAGTATGGCTACCAGGGAGGTGTCGGCGTTGTGCTGGATGTTGATTCTGGAGAAGTGCTCACCCTGACCAATTATCCAGAATATAGTTCATCTGTTATGTCAGATGGATCTGACAGAGAAACCATCGCTAGTTATTTTTCTTCTTCACAAAAACCTTTTCTTAACCGAGCTCTGGGGGGGCTGTATACACCAGGGTCAACCATAAAGCCCTTTATCGCTGCCGGAGCACTACACGAAGGAATTGTCACAGCAAAAACACAAATAAACAGCGTTGGTCAAATTGAAGTCCCTAACCGTTACAACCCAGATGATCCCGCCATCTTTAGAGATTGGAAAACAGGTGGGCACGGACTCACCGATGTCAAAAAAGCAATAGCAGATTCGGTGAATACTTTCTTCTATGCAGTTACCGGAGGCTACAAAAACATCCAAGGCATGGGAATCACTGGCATAGAAAAATATGTCCGTGCATTTGGATTGGGGAGTGAAACAGGTATTGATCTAGGCAAAGAAGCCACCGGGATTGTTCCGACACCAGAATGGAAAAAAAGGGTTTTTAACGGAGACGATTGGCGACTAGGAGACACTTATATTACATCCATTGGGCAATTTGGTTTCCAGGTAACCCCATTGCAGATGGCGCGAGGTATTGCCGCTGTAGCAAACTCTGGAAAATTAGTAACCCCTCAAGTAATAGCAAAAACCCCAGAAGTATCCTACATCGAAGAACCCATTTCCACCCAACACTATCAGATTGTTCGAGATGGCATGCGCCAAACCGTCACCGAAGGAACTGCTCTGAGCTCATTGAATGTGCCCTATATTGAAATAGCAGCCAAAACAGGTACCGCCCAAGTTGGTGCTGACAATGAATTCATTAACTCTTGGGTGGTTGGTTTTTTTCCATATCAAGACCCTCGATATGCTTTTGCAATTGTTATGGAAAGAGGTCCAAACGAAGAAAGAACAAGGGGCGCTGCCTGGGTTTTCAGAAACACCATGAACAAACTCCAAGAATCTGATCCGGAATTTTTTGATCAATTTGCGTCTCCAGAAGAATTTTTCGTTGACCAGCCATGATTTAGCCGTTAGAATTCACCCATGTCTACAGAAGAATCAATTTACATATCTCCAGAAAAAAAAACCGAACTTCAATTGGAACTAAAGGATCGAAAAGAAACCATCCGACCAGAAATTCTCCACAAGCTTCAATTTGCAAAATCTTTGGGTGATTTATCTGAAAATGCCGAATATCATGACGCCAGAGAAAGACAAGGTAAGAACGAATCAAGAATTCAGCAAATAGAACACATTCTAAAAAATGCAGTTTTGGTAGAAAAACAAACTGATGGAATCGTTGGCTTAGGGTCTGAAGTAATCATCAACAAAATCGAATCCCCCGAAGAAGAAAAAAAATACACCATCGTGGGTCCTGCTGAAGCAGATATGGCTATCGGTAAATTATCTAGCGAGTCACCACTAGGACAGGCTCTTTTGGGTGGCAAAGAAGGGGAGACGGTGGCCTTTGAATCTCCAAGAGGAACCACCCATTACAACATAATCAAAGTTTCTTAGAACATGGCATCACTAGAAGAAATTCGAGCCGCTCGGCTGGAAAAAATAAAAATCCTAGAAACAGCGGGAATGAACCCCTATGCATCAGAAGTACCGAGAACCATAACTCTAAGAGACCTGAAGCAAAACTATGAAAGGCTGGCTACAGAAGAAAAGCAACATTCAATCACAGGCAGAATAATGGCCATTAGAGGGCAAGGTGCTATCCAGTTTATTTTATTAAAAGAGGGCAATGAAGAATTTCAGGCAGTTATTAAAAAAGATGAAATTTCAGAAAAAATTTTTTCACTCTTCCAAGAAACCGTTGATATTGGCGATTTTATCAGCGTAACCGGATCTCTTTTTTCTACAAAACGAGGAGAGAACAGTCTTCTGGTAACCGATTGGATCATGGCCAGCAAAAGCCTCCGTCCTTTACCAGAAAAATGGCACGGCCTTACTGACCAAGACACTCGTTATCGCCAGCGATATCTGGAAACAACAACCGACACATCTGTTTTTGAGCGTTTTGTCTTGCGGTCAAAAATAATCAGAGCTATCCGGTCGTACATGGAAGATCTTCAATTCATCGAAATAGAAACCCCTATTCTTCAGAATCAAACTGGTGGGGCCATGGCTGAAGTATTCCACACCCATCACAATGCTCTTGATCAAGACATGGTGCTTCGAATTGCTTTAGAAATAGATCACAAACTTGTGGTTGCAGGAGGATATGAGCGAATCTTTGAAATTGGCAAGATTTTTAGAAACGAAGGAATGGATCCAACGCATCTCCAAGAATTCACCATGATCGAATGGTACGCAGCCTGGGCCACCCTCGAAGACAATCTTCGCTGGACAGAAGACATGATAAAACACATTGCTCACGAAATCATTGGCAAAGATATCTATACCGTTTGGGATAAAAATGGCAAAGAACATCAGATTGATCTAACCAAGCCCTGGGAAAAAGTAGCCTTCAGTGATTTGCTTATTCAAAATGCCAATCTTCATATGAATACCGCCTCTGACGAAGACGTGCGGTCAAAAGCCAAAGAATGGGGGCTAGACGAACAAGAATCCAAAACAATGGGGAGGGCAAATTTGCTAGACTTTATTTACAAAAAATCATCTCGAGCTAATATTATTGCTCCAACTTTTGTAACTGGCTATCCTTCCAGTTTGAAACCTCTAGCCCGGCCGAATACTGACGGTACAGCGGATGTAGCTCAGCTTGTAATTGCTGGCGCCGAAATCACAAACCAATACGGTGAATTGGTAAACCCCTTGGCACAAAGACGCCTCCTAGAAGAGCAGGCTAATGCAAAAGCGGCTGGAGACAAAGAAGCAATGGATGTTGACGAGAGATTTCTGGTTGCAATGGAGCACGGTATGCCACCCATGACTGGTTTTGGTATGGGTATCGATAGACTAACCGCAATTCTCACCGAACAAAAAAACCTACGTGATACTATTTTTTTTCCAATAGTAAAACCAATCGACTAGATTAAACATCAAAAAAACCCTCTGAAACCAGCCCTTCAGGCTGGTTTTTTTGTCCACACGGTTGGCATTGTGGGAAGTGGTGGGATGACATACAATAGAAGTGGGATGATGTGGGAAATAACAGATAGATACAAGAATCATGCTCGTCGGACAACACAAGCACAAACTCGATAGCAAAAGCAGGCTGAGCTTGCCTGCCAAACTACGAAAAGAGCTTGGAGGCACAGTTATTGTGACGCACGGGCTAGATCAGTGTCTTTTTGTATATCCCGTCAAAGAATGGAAGAACTTTTCACACCAAATATCAGAGCTATCTATGGGACAAGCAGACACTCGAGCCTTTGCTCGTTTTATGCTGAGTAGTGCCGTAGAAGTCGATGTAGACAAAAGCGGTCGAATCCTGATTCCTGATCACCTACAAAGCTACGCAAAACTAGACGAGCAAGTGGTCATTGCGGGAGTTCATAATCGCTTAGAACTGTGGGGAGAAACAGCCTGGGAACAGTACATGAAAAATGTTACTTCTCGAGCAGATGTATTAGCAGAACGCCTTGGTGAGATAGGCATGCTGTAATTATATGGAAACTCAACACATACCAGTACTACTCGAAGAAATCATGACAGGTCTTCAGCCCGAGTCAGATGACGTCGTTCTGGATGGAACCCTGGGAGGAGGGGGGCACGCTCGGGCATTGTTAGAAAAACTGGGATCAAAAGGTGTCCTGATTGGTCTAGATCAAGACCAAGAGGCGCTACATCGAAACCAGGACATGTTGCAGAATTACGAGGCTCAAGTCACACTAATCCACGAAAATTTTGCTCATGTGCTAGATGTATGGATGGCAAACCATCTTCCATCTCCGAACAAAATTCTCCTGGATCTCGGTTGGAGCAGTGACCAATTCGCCGACGAAAGCAGGGGGTTTTCTTTTCGTCTCAATGGGCCTCTGGATATGAGGCTTGATGCCAGCAAAGAAGGGAAACTTACGGCTTCTGACCTGGTCAACTCACTAGACGTTCAACAGCTACACGACATCATCAAAAATTACGGCGAAGAGCGTTATGCCTATCGAATTGCCAGGGAAATCGTTTACCAAAGAACTGAACACGGCCCCATAGAAACAACCAGCCGTCTTGCCGAAATCATCCAGGAGGCCACACCTGCTTCCTATGCAAAAACAAAAATCCACCCAGCAACTCGAACTTTCCAGGCCCTACGTATTGCAGTAAATGACGAGCTAGGCGTGCTGGAACGAGGACTGGAGGGCATGCTTTCGGTTCTCGCACCAGGAGGAACCATGGCAGTCATCAGCTTTCACAGCCTCGAAGACCGAATCGTAAAAAATTGCTTCCGAGATTGGCACCAACAAAACCTCGGGAAAAACGTCACAAAAAAACCAATAACGGCCTCTGATAAAGAAATAAAAACAAACCCTCGGTCACGAAGCGCAAAATTAAGAATTTTTATTAAAGATACAACATCATGACAAGCAAAGAATTTTATACAAAAACGACCAGCACCCTAAGTCAAATTTCATATACTCAGGTTCGCTCTAGTTTGTTATTTTTATGTGGTGCTAGTTTTGTGCTTTACGTAATGCTGGTTATTTTTTCTACAGCAACTATTAGCCACTCAAAGGTTCTTGTTTCAGAAATCAGAGACCATCAAGGAGCTATTACCGAGCTCAATGGAGCTCTGGCAATTAAAAACCAAGACCTTGCCGTAACTCTCCAAGAAAACAACGAGTACGTTACCCCAAAAAGCATTGCTTACATAAACAAAGCAGATGTAATCAACCAACCTTTGGCCCTGGAGCGATAATATTATTCACTAGCAGCACATTCGCCTAACACCATGCGCAGCCCTCTTTATCTTTTTACAAAGCGCATACAATTAATTTTTGGCTTTTGCGTACTAGTTGGTTTTATTTTTGTATTACGACTCTATCAGCTCCAAATAATACACGGCGAGAAATATCGAGACCAAGCAGACCGTCAATTTGTTGCCAGTTCAGGGAATAGTTTTGAACGAGGCTCTATTCTTTTTACCACCAGAGAGCTCTATCAGGTGCCCGCCGCCAGCACCAAGCACGGTGTAAAAGTTGCCATTACTCCAAACTCAATCACGGATAAAGAAAAACTTTACGAATCAATCAATAGCGTTGTCCCTCTAGACAAAGAATCATTTTTAGCAAAAGCGAGCAAGTCAGACGACCCCTACGAAGAAATACTTTTTCAGCTTGACGAGGATCAAGCCAAAAATCTTCGATCGTTAGATCTGGACGACATACGCCTTCATCAAGAAAGCTGGCGTGTATATCCTCAAGAATTCATGACAGCAAAAACCATTGGCTTTGTCTCTTATGACGAAGACGAATTACGAGGCCAGTACGGATTAGAACGCACCTACGAAGACGTGCTCAAGCGAACAAACTCAGAACGAGGCAATCTCTTTGTAGACATTTTAACCAGCCTTTCTCGAACCCTCTCACCAAGCTGGTTTACCGAGGGCGATCTCGTCACCACCCTAGACTTATCGGCACAACGAGAATTATTCCGAACAGTATCCGATATCAATGACACCTGGAACTCAGAAATGACCGGTGGCATTATCATCAAGCCGAGCACGGGTGCCATTATCTCCCTAGAAAGTGTTCCTAGCTTTAATCCCAACGACAGATCGCAAGCTGATTCAAAATACTTTAGAAACCCTCTGGTCGAAGACGTGTACGAAATGGGATCAATCATGAAACCACTCATTGTTGCAGCCGGGCTTGATAGTCAATCAATCACTCCAGAGTTTAGCTACAACGACACCGGATCGGTAGTTGTTCGCAATCGAACAATTTATAATTACGACAAAAGAGGTCGAGGACCAGACACCCAACTAAAAACCGTTCTCAGCGATTCGCTCAACACCGGAATGGTTCTTATAGAAAAAACAATGGGACACGAGACAAGCAAGTCCTACCTGGAAAAATTAGGTCTCCGAGAGAAAACAAACATAGACCTCCCCAACGAGGCCACCGGACTCACAAACAATATGGACACGCTTAGCGATGTTGAATATGCAAACATCTCTTTTGGACAGGGAATTGCCGTTTCTCCTATTGCCATGACGCGAGCACTGGCGACACTGGCAAATAACGGGAAACTTCCGACTCCTTATATTGGTGACTTTGTTGCCTATCCAGAAGGCAGCCGCAAAGACCTGGCTCCAAATCCAGAGACAAACACTCGAGTGTTTCAACCACAAGCCGTACGCCAAGTATCAGACATTCTTGTCTATTCGGTGGATAACGTACTAGGGGATGGAAAATACAAAAATGACCATTACTCCATTGCCGCCAAGACCGGTACTGCTCAAATCCCTAACCCTCAGGCCGGCGGCTATTATGAAGACCGAAATCTTCATACTTTTTTTGGCTATTTCCCGGCTAGCAATCCTGAATTTCTGGTTTTCCTATATACACTACACCCCAAAGGTGTTCGTTTTTCTTCCCAGACTCTGGCCGCTCCGTTCTTCAAACTCACTGATTTTCTCATCAATTATTATCACGTTCCGCCAGATCGATAATATATAGTCAATAATTGGGAGTGGTACACTAATGAACTCAAAAAACATGAAAAGCATCATAAAAAACATAATCGTATACATCATCACCTGGCAAGCAAAAATGATTGTCAAAAAATACCATCCCCAAATCATTGCTATTGGCGGAGACGTGGGCAAAACCACGACCAAAGACGCTATTTACGAAGTAGTCAAGCAGAAATTCACAACCAGAAAAAGCCAGAAGAGCTTTAATAGCGAGACCGGCTTGCCCCTCTCAATCATTGGTGCGGACAGTGGCTGGAACAGTCCACGTAAATGGCTGGGGGTTATTATGCGTGGTTTCGAGCTTTTGATAAAAAAACAAAAATACCCCGACTATCTTGTGCTCGAACTTGGAGACAGAAAGCCGGGCGACAGCAAGACCCTCACCGAATGGCTACAGCCAGACATTCTCGTGCTTACCAAAATAGACGAAATACCAACCCATGTGGAATTTTTTGAATCAATCAAAGCTTCTCGATCAGAAAAAACAGATCTCGTGCGTGCCGTCAAAAAAGAAGGCATTGTCATTATTAATCACGATGACCCCCTGGCTCTCGAGGTAATAGAGAATTCTCGTCGGCAAGATATTAACGTTCTCCAATTTTCTGAAACAGAAAAAAATACTGATTTGTTTATCAAACAAATATCTATTATCAAAAAAGAAGATCTTCTCGGAACTCGTATTTCTTTGGTGCACCAAGACCAAGACGCTGTAATTTTTGTCGCTGGCCAACTGGGTGACGGTCTAGCCAAATCAGTGGCCACCGCCGCCTTGGTTGGGCTGGCTCTCGATATTTCATTAGAAACGTCCGCGTATGCTTTTGCAGAGGAGACAGATCTGGCCCGAGGTAGATTGCGAGCCATACCAGGAGTAAAAAGAACCGTCCTAATTGACGACACCTACAATGCAGGTTTTGCTTCTACAAAACTCGCCCTAGAGACACTATCTCAGACACCCAAGGCAAATCGGCGCATAGCCCTCTTGGCAGATATGCTAGAACTAGGAAAGCACAGCCAAGAAGCCCACGAAGCCATTGGCGCCCTCGCTCCCGAGCATTGCGACATCCTTATCACCGTCGGAGCACATTCTCGATCAATCGCCACAGCCGCAAAAAATGCCGGCATGAAAACAAAAGAAGTTTTCACTTTTTCAAATGCTGGCGAAGCAGGAAAATTTGCCGAGCAAATGATTTCTCCTGGTGACGTAGTCCTCATAAAAGGCTCCCAGGGCTTGCGTATGGAACGCGCTGTCCAAGAAATGATGCTCCACCCCGAAGAAAGAGACAAGCTGCTTGTTCGCCAAGAAAGAGAATGGTTGTCAAAAAAATAGTACAATAGTTCTGTATTTCAGAGATTCTAAAACAAGCAATCAAAGATTTTTTAATCCATAATTTTAATAACAATGTACGAAGGCGACTTTTTCAAAAAACCAAACAGCAAACCCAAACTCAAACAAATTGTAGAAAGAATACAATCCTTTGCTTCTCCCAAACTTTTTCTGACCCTTCTTACAATCGCAATGCTTAATTCCGAACTTCCAGCACAAGCAACCGGAATGTCTACGTCCATAGCAGACATAGGACTCACTAGCGGCCCCCCAATGATCGATATTCCCAACCCCACAGGAAAAGAGGGGACAGAATACACCGAAGCGAACGGGCCGCCGCCGATAGTGGATATCTTTACAGTATCTTCAGAAACAACTAATCAGCCACAAACAATTAACCAGCCTCCGGAAATGGTTACTATCGTCTCAGGGGATGACCGATTCCGAGGAACAGACAGAAAAATTGCTCAACGATTCTTCCAATTACACCCTAGTTTTGACATGGAAAACATATATGGTGTCTATGAAACAGAGTACCAAAGAGACAATGCCCTAGAGGCCGCAAAAAAATTCGATGATTCTTCACAATGGGACATCGAAACAATATCTGGAACTACAGACGGTGATCCCGGTGATGAAAAAAAATTCTTTATTGTATTCAAAAAATAAGTAGCAATATCAATACTAATTTGACTCAAGTCCTTGCTTTAGATATCCTGAGCAAACACAAGGCCCTATCGTCTAACGGTTAGGACGCCAGGTTCTCATCCTGGAAATCGGAGTTCGATTCTCCGTAGGGTCACATCATCTAAAAGCCTTCTGCAACAACACTCTTTGAAGTGGGATTGTGGGGTATTCAGAACTGAATACTTGACATTTAATCTAAAAAATGGTATTATACTTTTGATTAATTCTTTTTAAATTCACCCGTACGAAAACGAAATCCCTGGTACGGGCAGGGTAAAAAACATGAAAATTACTAATCACAGCGGCGCATGGGCCGCAGAGATTGAGATTTTGGAAGGGCCCATGTCGGCCCTGTGTCTGGAGATTGGCATTTTTTGCCGCAACCGCCAGCGCGCACGTCGGACCTTCACCATCGGCCAAGCCTTGGCCTCTGGCAAGTACCCAGAAGGACTTGCCGAGGTTGAGACCTGGCTCGAGAAGACGGCCGGCTCAGCCGAGCTCAAGCACAAGGTGCTTGCAGCGGTCGCAGTGGCCATCTTGCGGACGGAGGTATCCACCTATGACTGGTTCCTAATGGCAGAAATTGTTGGCCAAGAGAAACCTTTTGGAAAAGAGTTCGAGGAAGGATACCGAGTCGAGGTGCCACAGCGTCTCCTCCCCTCAAGCTGGACTGGCGAAGCCAAGTTTGGCAATTTGGAGGCTGCCGTGGCCTACGCCAATGACCAGGCGGACAATTTGGAGGCCTTGGAAATTGTCCACGAGGACAAATGGGGGAACCGCACCCCGATCGCCCTTGTGAAGCCTGCAAGCATACTGTGCTTGCATGGCGAAGTTCACTACCTGGCCAAACGTCTGTCTTTCGATCTCGAAACGATCGAAAGGTGGGTGGTACGCCATTGGGGATTAAAAGAGGGGTTCGAAACCCACCTTGAGGACTTGGAAGACCTAAAAGCTGAGATTTGGAGCTACTCCAGACTCACAGCCCATTGGGGCATGAGAGTGTGCCCAGCCCTAGGCTGGGATACAGACTGGCAACCGCAAGAAGAGGAGCTTTAGGCTCACTATCTAATAAGAAAAAGGGTCGGATGACATCAGTTGTCCGACCGCTTTTTATTTGGGGAATTTAGATGCTCGCCGCCAAATTTCTGGTGGCTTTTTTAATCTCACTCCGCACCCCCAAAAGTTCTGAAAACCAAGCCGTAGGGTCACTAGAATTTAAAGTGTTGTAAATAAAGGGTTTTAGAGGGTGTCCTAGGGGGTGTTCCGAATTCTTGGTGAACATGTTTTCAAAAGATAGTTTTTGGTGGGTTATAATTGTTTTATACAAATTCACGTTATTTTTAAAGATTCTCTCAATGACAAATCTCACCATTCTCATCATCGTCGGCGTTGGATTTGCCGCTATTGTTTACTTCTTTGGCAAGAAAGAACCCTCTGAGGGAAAAACCAAGGAAGAATATCACTACCAACCAAAGAAGTTCTTTATGACGCGCGCCGAGCATGAATGCTTTGATGCTTTGGTCGAGGCAGTGGGGGATCAGTATCATGTTCTAGCCCAAGTACATCTGAATTCAATTGTGGACCACAAAGTGACGGGTCAAAACTGGAAAGCAGCATTTCGGCACATCAGCCAAAAATCTGTCGACTTTGTGCTCTGTGACAAGGATTACCTATCTCCAAAACTAGCGATAGAGCTTGATGACAAAACACACGAAAGACCTGATCGGATGTTGCGTGATGCTGAGGTGGAGAGAATCCTAAAAGATGCCAAGGTTCCTTTGCTCAGATTGGAAAACCATGGGAGCTTTGATGTGGGAGAGATAAAGGAAAAGATTCAAGGTTCTCTCGTAGTAATAGGGTAATTATGGCTTTACTAAGCCCTTTTGGGGTGGTATTTTCTCAATGAGAAATAGAATACTTAACTTCTAATTACTAATGAAACGTTGGAAAACAATTCCAAAAAATCGAAAGCTGGCTCTACTGGCTGTAGGGTTGCTTGTACTTGCCATGGTTGGTTGTGTTTCAAAGAGATCGATCAGCTCTATTGCCACGAACAACACTGATGCGATGCCTGAAAACCCTCTTACCGGGTTGGATTATGTACCACCGTCTATTGATGGAGTTTCCTATGGCGACTATCTTGATTCGATTCCTGATGGTTCCATGTATATTGGCTCAAGCCGGGGTCCGATTGGCATAGACGCTAGTTTTGTGGGTGGTGATACTGAAATTTTTCAACGAGATCGATTTTTGGCTCAAAACGAGACATATAATTATTATTCTCCTTATAATATTGGCACATCGTATCAAGGTGTGACTGGCCAGGGAGAATACACCGCCCATACCGCTAAGATTAGATTGGAGTATAACGGAGTGGAGGTTTGGTCGGGAGAACGGTACAAGCTTTACGAATTATTCACAGATTCACCTAAAAAGGGGTTCTTGGTATCACTAGGATGGATATCTGAGTCCGAGATTCTCTTCAATGTAAAAAGTGATGGCTGGGGTCAGAGTTTAGAAATGTGGATACTTGATGTCTCTAACATGGCTACTCGTAAGCTGAATTTGCCCGAAAACTATGTTTCGGTGCCATATTTGTCGCCTAATGGTAAATATGTAATGTTCGGCATCAAGACTTCACCTGAAGGTGATGCAGATTGGGTTGATGAATGGTTCTTGTATGAAATACAAACCAACAAGATTACTCCGTTACCACCAGGCTCATATGGGGCCTGGTATCTTCCTGTCGATACGTACAACAAAATCGAAGAAGCATTGCAAGCCTCGATGGGATCAGGGTTTTTACACCCAAAAGTTCGGAAAACCAAGCCGTAGGGTCACTAGAATTTAAAGTGTTGTAAATAAAGGGGTTTTTGGGGGTGTCCTAGGGGGTGTTCCGAATTATTTGTGAACGTGTGAAGATTGTGGAAGATATGTAAAACAGCCAGCAAACAAAGAGTCAGATTCTCAAATCTCTTTATTTCGCATTCTCACTAATTCAGTCTCTTGTATAGAATCGCCTTGGTCACCAAAAAATAAACTTTCAAGCACGGACCAGAGATAGAGCGAGGATGAGATAACAATTATCCAATGGGCTTGTAATATATAAGTTTCTACAGCAAAAACCCCAACTCCCACTAAGAGCGCAAGAAGAAGGTGAATAGTTTTTGCATCCTCTCTCACATACTCGATCCCTTTGCGTCCACGATTCTCGGTGTGAAGAAATGCCAAAGCCAAAATCTGCAAGGAAGATATGACAACGGGAACAATATAGGCACCCTCTCTTGTTTCATAAGCAATAACACCCGTACCAATAGCCGATGCGACGAGCGACAGATACACAAACATTTTTATTGCGCTGAATTGGAAGGGGGTTGGTTTTTTTGAGGTAAAAGCAAAGAAAAGCCCGCACGCTAATCCAAAAAATACGAACGGGGGTAAGAGATTAAAAAGTCCACCATCATTCCATATTTCTAAAATAAGACTCAAAACCTCTCCCCGTAAAGGTGTTAGCCCCAACAAGAGTATCCATATTAGTGAGAGTAAAAAAACGGTCGATTCAGTGATTTTGGGCAAAAATCCTAATTTCTTTGCAAGCCCTTGCATGTAAAAGTGACTGTTGTCCCCAATACGACGTGTTTTATTGGGATAGTAATGCATCCAAGGCGCAACGATTCCTAAAAGCAACCCACCAAAATAAACAGCAAAACGTACTCCAAGTCCAACCCCTAGCTCTTGCAATTGAGTTGCCATGTAATACATACCGAAACTCAAGGTAACCAAGATGGCCACACCAATACCGCGCTTAATACGCAACCCTTTCTGACGGTCTTTTCTCATGAATCTAGTATATCGCAACCAGTGAGACTCAAGAATACTTAAATGATGAACTCTTATTTTACCCAATTTTCTAACGTAACAATAAGGCTTTTGATACCCAAAAGTTCGGAAAACCAAGCCGTAGGGTCACATCATCTAAAAGCCCTGTATAGCAACACCTTGTGAAGTGGAGTTATGGGGTTTTCAGAACTACTTATATTGACTTATCTTCTTATGTATGGTTTGTTATTGATGAATCCAAGAACCTTTACCATGAAAGTAAAAAGACGCAGCATAGCCGTGGCAAGCTTGCTGTTTATCCTCGCCATGGCAGCCCAGATTCTGGGCCACCATGATTTAGCCACCTTCGTTTTTGTTCTACTGCTGGCCCCAGTGGTGGTCGAGGTCACTCAAAAACACCCGCAACACCGCTGGTGGATTGGGTACATCTTTGCCGCGATCATCATGTGGGTCGACCCAGGGGTCGTACCCACTTTCTGCGGCACGAATGAACTGCCCGATACCGGGTGGTGGCCATACCTTGCCCGGCCGCTCGAGTATTTCGTCTCACTACTGCTCGCCATCATTGCGCTGATGACGGTAGAGCCGGAGCTGCGAATCAAAAATGAAGACTAGACTGACTGTCAAAGCCGCCCTTTAGGAAGGCGGCTTCTTTTTGCATACTTTCTCTAAAACACCAGATCGGATACTGCTTTTCTAATGTCACCCCTCAACCCCAAAAGTTCCGAAATTCAAGCTATTGGCTCACTAGAATTTAAAGTGTTGTAAATAAAGGGTTTTAGAGGGTGCCCTAGGGGGTGTTCCGAATTCTTAGCGAAGATGTTTTCAAAAGATAGTTTTTGGTGAGTTATAATTGTTTTATACAAATTCACGTAAAATCTTATGGAATCACTACCAAGCACAGATAACAGCTATAAGGGACACATAGAAAGACTAAAAGCCGAATTGGCTCTTGCCACAAATCCAACAGATGTACTACGGATTATTGCAGAGGGTATCAGCATGGTTGATAAGATCGAAGACCTTTTGCTTTCTGTTGAATTACAAAAAGTTAAACCCGCGTACGAAACAGAAAACCTAACGACTCTAGACAAAGCTAGAACCATGGCCATGTCTTTAGATTTGTTTCCAAAGATAGCGGGAGCAATGGCGCGCGTGATAATCTCTGACTTGAAAAAAAGATTTATTGGAGATATTCCGGAAGAAACTCTAGAAAAGTAACTCGTCTTTATTCTGACTATCTACCAGAGAAATGAAATCTTTTCCTGTTATATTTTCATTCAACCCAATTTTCTAACGTAACAATAAGAATTTTGGTCCCGAAAAGTTCGGAAAACCTAGCCGTAGGGTCACTAGAATTTAAAGTGTTGTAAAAAACCCTCACTTGTTGACAAAACAAGACAGGCTCAGCTAAGGTGTCTTTAGAGTTTTCAAAAGCCCGTTCGGGCTTTTTGTTTGCCGTTTTTTCACAATATTTTCACAATAAAATACAACAAGAATAATGAAAAGACCAATCACGAGAAAAAAGGCGGCGATCACAATCATCGCCATCCTATTCCTTGCACTCGGCGCCAGGGGACAGGTTGCCATCGACACGGCGAAAATAATAAAAATTATT
Source organism: uncultured Candidatus Saccharibacteria bacterium (assembly GCA_964350165.1). Classification (GTDB taxonomy): domain Bacteria; phylum Patescibacteriota; class Minisyncoccia; order Phycocordibacterales; family UBA1006; genus CAYGJA01. The sequence continues at coordinate 64,760 of CAYGJA010000001.1, forward strand.
AGAGTGTCGGACAGTCTCAACCGGGCCGACATGGTCGCGGTCGAACAATATCGCCTAAACCCTACCGCTGTTACGCGCCCAACAGAAGCATACCAGCGACTCGACCCCAAGACGGGGGGAGCATTAAGAAAAAAATGGTTTCTAGGGAGATACGGGGAAAACCTGAGCTGGGAACAGCTTCAAGGTTTTTTGCGAGAAAAAGCCCTGTTCTTTGGTTGCTCTAACATCATCAGTCTGGAGCATCATCCAAATCTTTTGATGTTTGATTTTTATCTTTTTGAAATCAAGCAAGAACAGGAGGTAAACCTTAATCGGTATCTACTGCCTGGTATGAAAAAATTTCCGGCCAAAAATAGAAAAGGCATCTTGTACGTGGTGCGGCCGATACTACTGCCGTACCAAGTTAGGAAATTTGAATTAGGCGGGATAGCAATGGAAGGTCTATTGGGCCGAACAAGTGCTTTTGTTCTTGATGGGTCCACGCAAGCGGAGAACTCGACCTGTTCTTTTTTCTTTTTCCGATACCTCATCCAGAAAGGGTACAGGAAAACCAATTCATTTTTCCATGACTACGAACGTCTTCCAAAAAAAGACGGCTCTCTGTATTGGCTGGCGGATAGCCTGGGCCTAAAAAAAGAATGGGAAAGAATCAGAAAAATGGTTGCCAAGGGGAAGCTTGGAACCTATACCGCTAACGAGTTAGGGCATGTTATCGCTAGCAAAACACACCAAAATTCTAGCGAGCCTTCCCCCGAAAGGAGTCAGGCTGGCGAGGCTTTTTCTGATGGCACGAGCCTTACTTGGCTTCTCAAAAATAAGAACATCCCTGTTTTTGTGCTGGTATTGAACTCCTACATTAACAGGGTTCAGCAATCTGGAGCTCCAGATTATGCGGAAACAGAGCGCATAACCAATCTCGTGATAAAAAAAATGGAGATCTCCATTCCCGCCCAATTGCGAGAAAAAAAGCGCTACGGCGACGCAAGATTGATTGAATCACTCTTTGCTGATTCGCCCCCAAAAACAGCTCTGTTAAAAATATATATTTTGTTTTCAAGCAGAGATTATAAGCGATTAGTAATGAAGCCCTTTGTGAGAGGCTTCACTGAGGAGCTAAGAAGGGGAGACATTTTGGGGATATTTGAATAGCCCAGGACACCTATATAATAAATACCTCGATTTTAGATAACTTAATCGAGGTATTTGTGTTTTAATTAACTACCGAAACAAAAAAACTGAACATCCGGAAGATAAAATATTCTAGTTCTGTTATGATAATCAAACATCATTAATTATATTCTTAATTCAATTTTTCCATGTCAGAACACCATCACCACGAAAACAATCATTCTTCAAAAGAAGAGCACAGGCATACTAGCAAAAAAAATGCCGCCGCTTTTGATTTTTCAAAAATAATGCAACCCAAAATTCTTGCGCCCATAATTACCGCAACTGTTGTGGTGATTGTTTTTCTGTTGCTCCTTTCCAACGGCTGGATTGTGGCAGCAACCGTAAACGGTTCGGCCATTAGCCGACACGAAGTACGAAATTTAGTAGAAAAAGATTCTGGCGCAGATGCTTTGCGTGGACTCATCTCCCAAAAACTACTAGACCAAGAAATCAAAGACAAAAAAATATCAGTTACTGAGGCTCAGATTGATGAAGAAATAGCAACCATTAGTGACCTCTTGGAAAAACAAGGACTTACTTTTGCCGAAGCTATCGAAGGGCAGGGCCTAACCATGAATGAGGCCAGAAAGCAGGTCAAACGACAACTCGAACTAGAAGGATTATTTGCGGATAGCGTCATTGTGAGCGAAGAAGAAATCAATGCTTTTATCGAAAGCAACCAGGTGCCCCTACCAGAAGACGAGGGCGAAAAAGCAGAACTATTGTCCAGCGTGCGTGAGCAAATGGAACAAGAAAAACTCTACAATGAATATATTGCCAAAGAAGCCGAACTACGAGAACAAGCAAGCATCAAGTTTTTTGTAGACTACCTAGACAGCAAAGAATAGCTCTTGAAAAAAGATACAAAGAAAACACACACCTCTCGTGTGTGTTTTCTTTTTTATAAATTTTGCCCTCTGCTATACTTTGACCATGGAAAAATCTCCAAAAAAAATATTGGTAATCGAAGCTGAGCGCCCTCTGGCCAGAGCCTTCGAACTTAAACTTGAGCACAATGGCTACGAAGTAACCATGGTTAACACGGGAAAAGAAGGCATTAGAAAATTAGGAAGCGAGAATTACCAAATCGTCATCACAGATCTAGCCATGCCAGAAATGAATGGATTCGAAATTATCGAACATATCAGGAAACACAACCAAGATCTCCCGATTATCGTACTTGCCAATAGTAACCAAAAAATAGAAATTCAAAAAATTCACAATCTTGGCATAGAGGACTGCTTTATAAAATCAAGCGCCCCCATCGCCAACATCATAAAACACATTGATAATCAACTCAAAAAATAAAGTCACAGCAAGATTTTTTTTGAATAAAAAGATTTGTCACCCAATTAGTAACGAAAAGATGCTCTTTGTTTGCAATATTGGTATCATACACAAGTGGGTTACCTCTTGTTAGCAAACCAAGCCCATCTTAATTCTCAACAAACATCTAGCCTAGGAATTTTAAATTTTTATGAAATCAAACAACACAAAAGGTTTTACTTTATTAGAAATAATTCTGGTTGTTGCTGCACTCGCTATCCTGGCCGGAATTGTTATCGTTGCCATCAATCCGTCAAAAGAACTGGCAGACACAAGAAACTCTCAGCGCCGTTCTGATGTTACCAGCCTTCTCAACGGAATCTGGCAATATTCAATTGATAATGACGGTGCTTTTCCTTTGGCAATAGACAGCACAACCTCTACCTCTCAAGTTCTAGGCACAGCAACCAGTGGTTGCGATTCTTCTTGTGGCGCAGTTGCAACAGAAGCTGCCTGTGCAGATGTCTCGGTAGACCTAGTGCCTGATTTCTTGGCAGAGCTTCCAGCCGATCCTCAAACCGGAACAGCTAGTAATACGGACTACTATGTAAACGTAGACGAAAACGGCGCTCTTGTTGTCGGGTCTTGTGACATGGAACAATCAGACAACTTCTCTGTATCTAGATAATATAAAATAAATTCATTTCTGCTGCTGGCATTCATGAGCAACAACACATTGCACCAAACTGGCATCCTATTCGGTGGTCGCGCCATGCTTGCTCTCAGCACACTGCTTATTGATTTTTTTGGTGTGGTGTATTTTTTCCAAGCCTTTCATCAAAACATTTTTCTAGCAGTACTTCCTTTTTTAATTACCTACGCACTTTATGCCTTCGGTGTTTTTGCCGTCGCTCGAAGATTTTATGTAAAAGGAAGAGACAAGCGAAGGTTGTTCTTATTTGGCGTAATACTCCTGATTCTTTCTTATCTTGTGCTGGGTATCGTCGGAGTATCAGTTGCCTCCATAATTATTTTTGGGCTACTCCAGGCGGGGTTCCGATCGTTCTTTTGGCTTCCGTATCAAGTAAACGTGGCCAAAGCCATGCCAGATGGTCACCGAGGACAAATCAGCGGACGTTGGTCTTCGTTGCGAATAATTACCACGACCCTAGCGCCAGTAATATCAGCGGTCATTATCGAAGAATTTGGTTTTTCGGCACTCTACTTAGCCGCCGCCATTACTGCTGGTTTTGCGGTACTGCTCTTTTATCAAGCAGAAAATTCCAGCAAGGGATCCTTTGTTCTACCTACCCAAAAAATATTTAGCACCTTTCGCAAGAACCTCGATCTATTGTGGGCCCACTTTTCCCTTGGAATGGAACATGGTGCTCATTTGCTGTTCTGGCCCTTGGCTCTCTGGTTTGTTACCGATGGAGAAATAGTAACGATGGGTATTATCACGACACTAGCCATGGTCATAGCCCTCTTGTTGGGGTTGGCAGTGGGTGAGCTGCTCGACCGGGAGCGATACGCCCAGAGAATAACCCCAATCATACTTTCTCTACAATCCGTAGCCTGGCTGGGGCGATTTATTGCTAGTACCAGCGGTCAGGCTTTTGTGGCTGACGCTTTTTTCCGACCAGTTACACAAATGAAAGACTCCGTATTTGAAAAACACGTATATGACCATACCGATAACAGTGTCGACCTAGCTGATGAATACATTGTCCTAAAAACAATCAGCCTGAATATTGGCCGCGTTACGATGTTTCTCTTAGGAGTGGGTATTTTTCTAATTACCGGAAAATTTCAGCTGGTATTCCTAGTGGCCGCCATTGCCACTCTTGGCTTGTATCATATCGTAAAGGAGCGGCCACTACGATCAATCTAGATCTGGTCGTTCAAGGAGATTCACGTCATAGCCCACCGCTCGCTCAGTAACTCTGGCGACATCTTTGTCTATTTTTTTGAATTCCTTACTGCTCGCATTGTAGTGGTTAACAACGGTCTTGAGGCTGTTGCCTAATTTGTCATGGTAGCTCTCGTACGCTTTCATGTGGCGATCCAACTGCTCTACCTGACCCTGAATTTGCTTAGCTGATTCTTCGATTTCGAGCGCCTTGAGCCCCTGCATGACGGTCTGCAAGAAAGCCAGAAATGAAGTAGGGGAGACGATTAATACGTTTTTAGAAAAAGCATATTGAATCAAGTCCTGAGTATTTACTTTGACTGAGCCGACCTCATTCACCAGCAAATCATAATAAATAGCCTCATGGGGGATAAACATAAAAGCAAAATCCATGGTGCCATTTTCTGGTTGGATATATTTCGAGGTTTCGTTGATGCGTTCCTTGAGGTCGTTTTTAAATAATTTTTCCAAACGTTCTTTTTCTGATACGTCTTTGGCCTCGACCAAACGATTATAGTTTTCGAGAGAAAACTTGGAATCAATTGGGATAATTCGTTCACGAACAAAAACCACCGCATCCACCACATTGCCTTCGGATATTTTGTACTGAAGCTGGTAGGACTTTGGCGGTAACACATTCTTGAGAGTAGACTCCAGATAATATTCTCCCAAAATCCCACGCTGTTTAGGATTTTTCAAAATATCTTGCAGGTTTTGCAATTGATCAGCAAAAGATATCACCTGCTTGTTGGTTTCATCTAGTCTCGTTAATTTTTCTGTTACATCACGAATTGCTCGCAAAGATTCCGAGGTTTGGTGTTTGAGCGAATCATGAAGTCGTTCTTGGGTATGGTTCAGTTTTGCGTCTACTCGTTGCGTCATGTCTTGTTGTAAGCGAGACAGCTCGTTAAATTGCTGCATAAAAATATCAGCCACGCTTGTATCAGCCGGCTTGTCTTTCATTTTTTGCAAGGAATAAAGCACATACGCGAGCAGTGCAATGAGGACAATCAAAAGAATGATGATGGCGGTTTGCATAGATTTTTAGTATAGCAGGCTATTGTTTTAGAAAAGTCTCTAGCGTAAAAATCCAATCACTATCATTTGATTGCTGGTCTTCGGATTGGGTTTTTTGTTTGTAGAGCCATTCTAGATAACCTTTGTCTTCTTGGGCTACTTCTTGGACTAGACGGCCATTGTGCTTGCCAAACGAAAACCGACGAATCAAGACAGGGGACTGAGAAATGTCAATCATTCTTTCGACCGCTTCGTCATCAGATGATGCTTCGGCGCGGACTTTGGCAAACAATCGGTCGAATAATTTTTCCAACACAATCACGTCACCCTTGGCGTCATGGGCCTGAATCGGTTCGTCAATTTCGGCGTCCAAATCTAGTAAATAACGAAGATATTGTAGCCGAAAAGCTGTTAATTTTGCCTCGGTATCCAAGGCGCGCGCCACACGCAAGGTGTCGATAACATTAGGAGCGTATAGTTCTTCTTTTTCCAGCATCCCAATATCAAAGGGTGCATTATGGGCAATCAGAACCGTTGTTTGATCATCAAACATTTTCTTGAGGTCGTGGAACGTAGGAGATTCGGCGAAGGGTGGCTTATCCTCGAGCATGCGGTTGGTGATATGGGTCACTTCCATGGCCTCCACCTTTACCGGCAGCGGTGGTTTGAACATTTCATCTACGTACTCGCCAGAGCCGCGCAAAGTGTACGCCACTTGAGTGACGCGGTCCTCATCCTGATTCCCGGTGGTTTCGGTATCCAAAAACAACAATTTATATTTCATGTGCAGATTGTAGCATTTGCGGTCAAAGACTAGAAACAGAACTGCAACCACGGTATACTCAAAACATCTAACCCAAACAAACATATGTCACTTGTAGAAACAATTCGCGAAGATATGAAAAACGCCATGCGCGCCAAAGAAGCCGACAAGCTTCAGACTTTGCGTGGAGTCTTGTCTGCTTTTACCAATGAACTCGTCTCTCAGAAAAAAACACCTCAAGATATCTTGTCTGACGAGGATGCACTGGCGGTCATCAAGCGCCTATCCAAGCAACGCAAAGACGCCATTCAGCAATTTACTGATGGGGGACGAACCGACCTGGCCACAGACGAACAAACCGAGCTCGAGATTCTAGAAACCTATCTACCCGAGCTGATGACTCAGGAACAAATCAAACCCGTTGCAGAGGCAAAGCTTGCCGAGCTAGGCATCACCGACAAGTCCGGATTGGGCCGAGCCATGGGTGCCATTATGGGAGAACTGGGCGGCCAGGCAGATGGCAACGATGTAAAAACAGTAATAGAGGAACTCCTCGGATAGTATGCGTTTAATTCTTCGTTACATTGCCCTGGTGGCCGGACTTTCACTAGCTGACTATCTATTTCCAGCAGTAAGTATTGATACCTTCCAAACAACACTCATCGCAGCGGGGGTATTGCTCCTTATCAATCTTCTTGTTCGTCCAGTGCTTCATTTTCTAACACTACCCATAAACATTATCACCCTGGGTCTTTTTGGTTGGGTGCTCAACCTAGCACTGTTCTGGTTTGGGCAACTACTGGTTGATGGTTTTACCATTACTGGCACCTGGCCAATCGTGGGAGCAGCCATCGTAACTCTCTTTGTCTATAACCTTGTTGGTGATGAATCAAAATAATCAAACACTTACTATTGTCACTCATAATGGCGGCTATCATGCGGATGATGTTTTTGCATGTGCAACCTTGTCTCTTTATTTTGAAAAAACAAACCAAGCTTTTCAGATTATTCGAAGCCGAGATTCGGAAATCATCAAACAAGCAGATTACGTTGTGGACGTGGGAGGGGAACACAGAGCCGAAACCAATCGCTTTGATCACCACCAGCCAGGCGGAGCCGGAGAGCGAGAAAACAATATTCCCTACGCAGCTTTTGGGTTAGTTTGGCAACTTTTTGGTGTTCGCCTCACCGACAGTCAAGACATTGCCGAACGTATTGACCAAAAATTAGTTCAATCCATAGACGCAATAGATAACGGAATTGATATTACAAAAAACTTGCACGAGAATATTCACCCCTACACTATTCATGCCGTACTTGGCACCTTTGCGCCCAATTGGGAAGAAGATTTTGATATAGACATCGCCTTTCGCCAAGCAGTGATGTTTGCCAAAGACATTATCACTCGAGAAATCGCAATCGTTGGTGCCAATTATCGAGCCGAACAAATCATCCAAAATTACTATGAACAATCCGAAGACAAAACAATAATTGTCATTAGTGATCACGTATTCGAGCGTTCTCTACTGGTTGCCAACATGACCGGACACCCAGAACCGCTCCTCATCGTATACCCCCATCGCTCGGGCGATTGGCATGTTACAACCTGTCGCGATAATATGGATTCTTTTCAAAGTCGTATCAGTCTCCCGGCCGAATGGGGCGGACTACAAGGAGGAGAACTGCAAAAAGTATCTGGCATCCCCGACGTCACTTTTTGCCATCAAAAACTCTTCTTGTGTGGCGCCAAAAGCAAGGACGGCGCTCTGGCATTGGCAAAAATAGCCAAAAATAAAGCTGGTTTTTCTTGATCTTTTAGTTTCTTTTTTTGAAACAGGTTAAAAACAAACAAAAACCCCTTGCATCTTTGCTATTCCCACGTAAGGTAGAGTTACCTATATGGCATTAACTGACGAAGTAACACTGCAAATAAAAGCGGGAAAAGGTGGCGACGGTGTCGTGCGCTGGATTCGTGAAAAATTTAAACCCAAAAGTGGCCCCGGCGGTGGTAATGGTGGTCGCGGTGGCGATGTATATGCCGAAGCCGTAGCGGATCTTCAAATTCTCGACCAATATCGATTCAAGAAAAAATGGAACGCCCCAAACGGAGAAGCTGGCGGTAACCGCAATTGTGACGGCGCCAAAGGAGAAGACCTGGTGCTGACTTTTCCCGTAGGAACAATCCTCAAGCGAATGAGTACTGGCGAAATAATCGAACTCACTTATATTGGCGAAAAAATAAAAATCCTAAACGGTGGTCATGGCGGGCTTGGCAATGCATATTTCAAAAGCTCTCGAAACACCACCCCCTACGAATCAACACCAGGAAAACCAGCCGAATCTGACACATTCCAGGTAGAATTACAGCTAATTGCCGATATTGGCTTGATTGGTTTGCCTAGTGCCGGAAAATCAACTCTTTTAAACGCCATGACCAATGCCCAATCAAAAGTAGGCGCGTATCACTTTACCACCTTAGAACCCCATCTGGGCGTTACTCCGGACAAAATAATTCTGGCAGACATTCCGGGGCTTATCGAAGGCGCAGCCGATGGCAAAGGTCTCGGACACAAATTCTTGCGCCATATCAAACGAACCAAAATCCTAGCCCACTGTATATCTGTCGAAAACGAAGACATGGCCAAATCCTACCGAGAAATCAGGGCGGAACTAGAACAGTACGACACAGCACTTGGCAAGAAACAAGAAATCATTCTTATCACCAAAACTGATTTGATTAAACCAGAAGAAGTAGCAAAAAAAATACAAGAACTACAAAAGGTGACAAAAAATAAAATAGTCACGGTTACCTCTTGGGATGAAGAAAGCATTCAAGAGCTCTCCAAAGAACTAAGCAAACTAGTAACCACTGCAATTTCACCACTTTCCGAATAGGCGTCAGTCTGTGTATAATGACCAGCATGGAAGACAAGCAAAAATATTACCCAACGATCGGACTCGAAATCCACGCTGAGCTCAAAACCGCCAGCAAGATGTTTTCACCGAGTAAAAACGACCCAGACGAAGTGGTGGCCAACACCAATATTCACCCCATCGATTTGGCCCATCCGGGCACACTACCGACCCTCAATCAACAAGCTATCGAGCACATGGTAAAAATCGGCTTGGCGGTCGGAGGAGAGGTTGCTAATTTTACAGAATTTGATCGCAAGAACTATTTCTATCCAGACATTCCAAAGGGCTACCAAATCAGTCAGTACAAATATCCAATCGTTAGCGGAGGAGAACTTGGTGGAGTAGCTCTTACTCGAATCCATCTCGAAGAAGACACGGGCACCAACAAGCACGACCAGGGTAATTTTAGTCTAGTTGACTACAATCGTGCCGGTATTCCGCTCATGGAATTGGTTACCGAACCGGTGATTCATGACTCCGTCACAGCCGGCAAATTTGCACGAGAACTTCAATTATTGCTTCGGACGCTAGGTGTGGCTGATGCCAACATGGAAAAAGGCGAAATGCGTGTAGAGGTCAATATTTCTATTTCTACCGACCCAAACGTACTGGGAACAAAAGTCGAGGTAAAGAACATCAACTCGTTTCGGGCCGCAGAAAAAGCCATTGATTATGAAATCGAACGCATGACCATGCTTCACGAAGCTGGCCGAGCGGACGAAATAGTCCAAGAAACTCGCGGTTGGGACGACCCAAAGGGGCGCACCTTTAGCCAACGCAAAAAAGAAAGCGCCCACGATTATCGCTATTTCCCAGATCCAGATCTACCCAAGCTCTACCTTCATGATCTCTTTGATCTAGAGCAGATGAAGTCAGAACTTCCCGAGCTACCTTGGGAAAAACGAACCCGCTATCAGAATGACTTTGGTATCAAAGACGAAGACATCGAGAGCTACGTCACCAACGACGAGTTGGCTACTTTTTTTGAAAACGTAATCATTCTTTTTGATGGCGACAAAAACAAAATCAAACTAGCCTCTAATTACATCACTTCGGACCTATTGGGACACATGAAAAATAATGAGTCCGCGGCCGAAATAATCAGAAACATCAGTTACCCAAATTTTGCCGAACTCATCGAAATGGTCAACGGAGGAGAAATAAATTCACGCGGTGCCAAGGATATCCTGGCACTTATGATTGACCCAGATACTACAAAAACCCCAAAAGAACTTGCCGAAGAACATGGCTTGCTTCAGGAAAATGATGAAGAAAAAATTCGCGAAATAGCAAGCACCGTAATCGAAGCCAATCCAAAAGCAAAAGAAGATTATTTGGCAGGCAACGAAAACTCACTTAAATTCCTGGTGGGGCAGGTCATGAAAGAAACAAAGGGCGCCGCTAATCCAACAGCGGCCGCCCAGATATTGTCGGAACTCCTTAACTAGGAAAACCCAAAAACACCCTTTACAATGCGCCGAGTTACGCGCTACGATGCCAAGGATGAATAAAGAACAAGCCCAAGGACAATTACACCCCCTCTCGCGAGTAATCCAAGATTGCATCGCTATTTTTACCGACCTTGGTTTTTCGGTTGCTAGTGGCCCCGAAATAGAAACTCAGTGGTACAACTTTGACGCCCTCAATGTCCCCAAAGACCATCCGGCCCGAGATATGCAAGACACCTTTTTTGTAAAAGGGAAATTCGACGAAGAGGGCAGACCACTGGTTATGCGCACTCATGGTTCTAATATTCAAGTCCGCTACATGGAGCAACATCAACCGCCACTAGCTATTATTTCTCCGAGCAAGGTCTACCGCAACGAAGCCACCGACGCCACCCACGAAGCCCAGTTCTACCAGCTGGACTGCATTGCCGTCTCTGAGGATATACACCTGGGACACCTAAAAGGCACACTGCTCGAATTCTTCAAACGTTACCTAGGAAATGATATCGAGATTCGCCTGCGTCCAGGGTACTTTCCTTTTGTGGAACCAGGAGTAGAAGTGGACCTCAAATTCAAAGGCAAGTGGCTCGAAGTTCTCGGAGCAGGCATGGTTCACCCTAACGTACTCCGGAACGCGGGGATTGATCCGACCAAATACCAAGGCTTTGCTTTTGGTATGGGTATCGAGCGGCTCGCCATGATGAAATACAACATACCCGACGTGCGCCTGTTCCATCACGGTGATTTACGAACTCATTTTGCCTTGAAATAATATGAAATTTTCTTACGCTTGGCTCCAGACATATTTCAACGACAAACTACCCACCCCAGAAGTCCTCGAAGAAACCTTGGGTCTGCACGCCTTTGAACCAGAAGGAATAGAAAAAGCAGGAGAAGACACCGTTCTTGATTTTGACGTACTCCCAAACCGCGCCCATGACTGTCTCTGTCATCAGGGCCTAGCCAAAGAAATCAAAACACTTTTCCAATTGCCAATGCAGGCCAGCCGGTATCAGCAGCCACCAGCGGCTACCCCAAAAAGCGATTTGCCGCTATCGGTATCCATAGCCGATACCGCCAGATGTGCTCGCTATAGCGGGCTGGTTATCGAAAACATCACTGTTGGCCCATCACCAGACTGGTTGAGAAAAAGACTCGAATCTATTGGCCAGCGGTCCATCAACAATGTCGTGGATGCTACTAATTTTGTCATGTTTGACCTTGGGCAGCCCTTGCACGCTTTTGATTATGACAAAATAAGCGATGCAACTATTACCGTACGAGGCGCAAACGAGAACGAATCTATCACTCTACTCGGCGGGGAAGAAAAAGAGCTACCGACGGACACCCTGGTCATTGCAGATACAGGGGGGCCATTGGCGGTGGCTGGTATCAAGGGCGGACAAAAAGCCGAGGTAGATAGCGCCACCACCAACATCATCATAGAAGCCGCAAATTTTGAACCCGTCTCTACTAGGAAATCCTCACGAGCCATCAAAATCCAAACGGATTCCTCCAAACGATTCGAGAACGAGATTACTCCCGAATGGACCAAACCAGCCATCGAAGCTTGTGCTAATTTGATTTTTGAAATCGCCGGCACACCAGAAACAAAAATAGGGGAGCTGGTCGACGACTACCCAGGAACAGCTAAGCAAAAAGAAATCAACCTGGATGTAGCCAAAGTCAACCGCATGCTTGGTCTTAATCTTTCCCAACAAGAAATCGCCAAGATTTTCAATCGACTTGGTTTCAACGTCACCAACGAAAGCGGTGTATTCTCTGTCCAAATCCCCGCCGAGCGTATTGACCTATCTATCCCCGAAGACCTCGTCGAAGAAATCGGCCGCGTGTACGGCTACGAAAACATCCCGACGACACTTCCCACCAATCCAGCCGCTATCGTCCACCCAGAGACCTTCTACACCCATCAAATCCGCAACTGGCTCACCAACCAAGGCTGGCACGAAGTGATGACGTATACCTTTAGCAGCCGAGGTGCTGTAGAAATGACTAATGCCCTCGCCAGTGACAAAAGTCATTTACGAAACAGTCTCCGTGATGGTTTTGCAGAAAGCTTGGAAAAAAATATTCGCAACTCAGAACTCTTTGGCAGTGAATCAATCAAACAATTCGAAATCGGACAAGTATTCCCAGGCGGAATACAAGAGACGCACTTGGTGCTTGGTTTTGCCTCGAACAACAAGAAAGAAAAAATGGATCTGAATCAGACCTTATCCGAACTGGGACAACACACCGGGCTGGCTCTGACGGGAGCAGCAAAGGAAGGCATTCTCGAAATTAATCTTACCCCGCTCATATCGACAACCACCGAGACTACTTACGAGAAATCCCAAATCACAACCTCCGAGGATGTGCGCAGTTTCTACGAGATATCTATCTATCCTTTTATCACGCGCGATATTGCCGTTTGGCTTCCGGCAGATACCGACCCCGCAGCACTCGAACAAATCATCACAGCCAACGGGGGAGAGCTACTGGCTCGATCGCCACGATTATTTGACCAATTCTCCAAAGACGGCCGGACTTCGTATGCCTACCGTCTGGTTTTCCAGGCTCATGACCGGACCCTAACCGATGAAGAAATAAATAAAATCATGCAAAAAAACAACCGTGACCTGGAAGGCAACGGTTGGGAAATAAGGTAAGACCGAGACAAGAGTAAAAATAATTCTTTAGAAGAAAGGTATTTTCTTGCGAAAAAATACCAGCTATGTATAATCACGCCATCATGTCTATACTGACTGCAACAAAAAGAGAAGCCGGAGAAAACCTCCAAAAAATGCGCGCTGCGGACAAAGTTCCAGCCGTATATTATGGAGCCGGCAAAGAAAGCACTTCAATTACCATTAACGAAATCGACTTTATCCGCCTTTATCGCGCCCAGGGCGAAACGGGAGTATTCAAATTAGACGTCGATGGCGAAAAAATTGACGCCATGGTCTACGACTACCAGTTGCACCCAGTATCACACAAAGTACTGCACGTGGATTTTCGTGCCGTTGACGCCAATGTGGCTATTGAAGTTGCCGTACCGGTGGTTCTCTTTGGCGAAGCACCAGCCGAGAAGAGCAATATTGGAACCGTGACTCATGTCACCCAAGAATTGACTGTCGAAGCTTTGCCCAACAGCATTCCTCATGATTTCCAAGTTGATATCTCAACCCTAGTAGATCTATCAAGCCAAATCACCGCAGCTGATATCACCATGCCTACTGGTGTAACCCTCATCGATGAACCAGAAACCATCATCGCCGTAGTAGCTGCCCTTCGTGATGACAGTGACGCGGACAATGCCGAAGAAGATATTGATATGGACGCCATCGAAGCCAGTGCCGAAAAAGGCAAAGCTGAAGACGAAGAAAAAGAAGCTTAATCCTGTCTCAAAATCTAATTATATTTTGCTCTCCACAAAACCGAACAATTGTTGTTCGGTTTTGTTATACTAGTCTTTGTTATGAAAATATCAGAAAAAACTATTTGGAAGGGGCTCCTTTTTGGAATCATGATAATCGTGATGGTGTTTCAGGCAGCGCCATCTTTTGGGCAAAGTCTCGAAGAAAAACGAGCAGTACTCGAAGCCGAATTATCAGCACTAGAAGCAGAGATCCGGGCCCAAGAAGCAGAACTAGCAAAACAAAAATCAAATTCTAATAGCATTCAGGGCGAAGTTAACGTTATCGCCAACCAAATTGCCATCACCCGAAACAAGATATCTTCCAAAACAAAAGAAATTTCCCAGCTCTCCGAAGAAATTTCCCAAAAACAAACAAAAATTGTCACCCTTGACACCCAGCTCAACAGACAAAAAGATTCTCTGGCATCTATTCTTCGCCAGAAATATCAATTGGACCAAACCAACGTTCTCGAGCTCCTGCTCAGTAGCCAGCGCATATCAGACTTCTTTGTTGATTCAGATAATTACATCTACGTAAACGAAGCCCTGCAAGAATCCTTTGAAAAAATTCGCTCAACCAGAACCCTGACCGAAGCAGAAAAAAGAGCCCTTGAAGAACAACGAAAAAAAGAAGCTGAAGTAAAATCAGCCCTCGATAGAGAACGAGCCGAAAAACAACAAAGTGAAGCCGAACAAAAACGACTGCTCAGTATCAGTAAGTCAAAAGAAAAATCCTACGAAGAAGTTATTTCTGACAAAAAAGCCCGCGCTGCTCAGGTGCGAGCCGCGCTCTTTGAGCTTCGTGGCACCAGCGGTATTCCTTTTGGACAGGCAGTAGACTTGGCCCGCATGGCCGAAGAAAGAACTGGCGTCAGGGCTGCGCTTATTCTCGGAATCCTCAAACAAGAATCAAATCTTGGTAAGAACGTGGGGACCTGTAATCGTCCTCAAGACAGTCGAAAATGGTACGACATTATGCCAGGACCAGACGACAACTCTTGGCGCGATGACCAGACCATCTACAAGGCCCTTATGGCTGAACTGGGCCTACCTCTAGAGGGCCAGCCACTATCTTGTCCGCTACCTGGTGTACCAGGCTGGGGAGGCGCTATGGGACCATCACAGTTCATTCCTGCGACTTGGAACTCCTACAAAAAACGCATCGCGGCTACTGTAGGCGCATCAGTCGCTAACCCTTGGGATCCTTATCATGCCATTACCGCCACAGCCCTCTATATGGCGGACCTAGGAGCCGACAAAGGCGGATTTGAAAACGAACGCAATGCTGCCTGCAAATACTATTCTGGTCGAGACTGTTACGCCAAAGGAGTCCAGAATATGTTCTACGGCAACGCCGTACTCAAACACGCCGAAGACATTGCAGACCAAATGACCCTTATCGACGAATTCTAACCTTGCCAATAAAAACCCCGCATGATACTATCCGAACGTTATGAAAGCCGAAATTCACGCCACAAATTATCGAAAAGTTATCTTCAAGGACGAAGCTTCTGAAGAGCAGTTTTTGGTATATTCTGCAGTTGCAACCGAAAAAACAGGAAAGTGGAAAGATGGTCAGGAATATGACCTGTACGAGACCGAAATCTCAAGCGCTTCGCATCCTTTTTATACCGGCAAAGAAACCAATCTCGATCGCGCTGGTCGCGCCGAAAAATTCCGAGCTCGTATTGCAAAGAGCAAGCCAACACCCGCTCCCGCAAAAACAACAGAAGAATAACTTTTGTCATGATCGAAAAAGCCGTCACCTTGATGGCTTTTTCGTTTGGTCCTAGGCTATACTAAAATCACATGAACAATCCAAGCGACAACCAAAATATCCCCTTGCCAAGCCGAGAAGAACTTCGAGCCAATCACCGTACTCAATTTCTGGCCACCGAACTAGATCGTTTGGATGTTCGCCTAGAAGAAACAAAAACCCTCATGGACGATCCAGACATGCGGAGTATGGCCGAAGAAGAACTGGCAACCATCCAAACCATGATTACTGCCACCGAAGATCAAATCAGGGACATCTACAAAAAAGAAATCGAGGAAGACGAATCTCCGAGTGAAATCGTATTCGAGGTTCGAGCGGGTGCTGGCGGTGATGAAGCTTCTCTATTTGCCCGAGAATTGGCAGTGATGTATCAACGTTACGCCGAAAAAAAAGGCTGGCGCTGGAAACTGGTATCAGAATCCATGAATGATACCGGTGGCTACAAAGAAGCCAGTATGGAAATGAAAGGGGAGGGTATTTATGATGCTCTCAAAATGGAAACTGGCGTGCACCGCGTACAACGAATACCAGTCACCGAAAAGCAGGGTCGTATCCATACGTCTACGGCCTCAGTGGCCATTCTACCCATCAGAAAACGCATCACCATAGAACTGAATCCAGCCGACCTAGAATTCGAAACTTCGCGATCAGGCGGAGCGGGCGGACAAAACGTCAACAAAGTCGAGACCGCGGTTCGCGTCATCCACAAACCAACCGGACTGGATGTCCGGTCTACTGCTCAACGTAGCCAGCTGGCAAACAAAGAGCGCGCCATGGAAATCCTGCTCAACAAACTGCAACAAATCAAAGACGAAGAAGAAGCAGCCAAATATGCAGACAATCGTTCTGACCAAGTGGGGACCATGGACCGCTCCGAAAAAATTCGCACCTACAACTTTCCCCAGGACCGAATTACCGATCATCGGATCAAGCAATCCTGGAGCAATATCGAAAGCGCTCAAGCCGGAGACATTGACCGCATCATCCAAGCGCTGACTAATCCCGAGTCAGACACCGAATAATATTGTAACGATGGATGTTTTTTGGTATAGTCGGGCTGCATTCACATATGCGCGATTAGCTTCTTGGTATTGAGCGGTACCCATGCCTCCCAGGCATAACTACCTAATCATGACGAGTAGCTTTGCACAAAATATGCGCGATTAGCTCAGGTGGTTAGAGCGCGTCACTGATAATGACGAGGTCCCAGGTTCAAGTCCTGGATCGCGCACCAAAAAACATTAGGCCTGAATACTTTGTATTCAGGCCTAATGTTTTTTGAAAATGCACTTATTTTAAATCCGAAACCGCTCTTTTAAATTGCGAAAAACCAAATTTATTCACTGTCTATTTGCAAAGCCGGCCGGGATGACTATAATAGGGGCGACATTGGGTGCCGTTTGGCCCCTTTGTTTGTTGTTTGAAAGAAAGGCAATTATGTCAACCAATACCGAACAAGAAATCAAAAAGCTAAAAGCTGCGCGCGAACGATGGGTTACGCGTATTTTCTGGTTGGGTATTGAGATCGCTTTTATCTTTGCCATACCAGCCTTTGTGGCTGTTTGGGCAGGGAACAAGCTAGGCGGGGGAACCACTCGCACCATGTTTCTGGTAGGAGCCTTCGTATTGTCTTGGGTGGTGGTTATTGTTCGTTATCGACAAATAACTGCCAAGCTCAAGTCTTTTGACCAAGCGATTGCCGATCTTCAAAATAACAGTGACCAAAAAAACAAAGCATGAGTTTTTTCAAACAAATTGGATTAGTCCGTGATGTACCGAGCATCGAACCCGATATCGTTTTTCGCGTGGCCAATTTTCCGATTGCTAGCTCTACACTGATGATTCTGTTGATTACCATTTTGCTGGCTCTATTCTCAGCATTGGTAATTAGGCGCTTCAAAGTAAAGCCTTCAAAGCTACAGATTGCAGTAGAGCTCTTGTATGAACAGGTAACCGGCCTTCTGGCGCAGATTACCCAGAGCAAAACTCATGCCAAAAAAATCTTGCCTCTCGTAGGTTCGATGTTGGTGTATCTCACGATTGCAAACCTCATCGGCGTATTGCCTGGCCTTGGCGAAATTACTTTCAACGGAACCCAAGTATTCCGGTCGCCAACGGCTGACTTCAGTACTACATTCGGTCTAGCTTTTGCTTCGATCCTGGTACTGCAATTCGTCAGCATCAAAGATTATGGTTTTTTTGGTCACATTGGAAAATTCTTTAAGATCAAAGAAGTCTACCAAGGTTTCAAGCAGGGCGTCAGCTCTGGCTTTGTGGCTTTAATAGACTTCTTTGTAGGTCTTTTGGATATTATTGGCGAACTAGCAAAAATAATCTCTCTGGCCTTGCGCTTGTTTGGTAACATGTATGCTGGAAACGTTCTCATGGTGATTATCTTTGGGGCTATTTCAGTTGCATTGCCGGCAGTATGGCTCGGGATGAATATTTTTGTAGGTGTTCTTCAGGCGATGGTATTCTCCGCTTTGGTGGCCGCCTATTACATGCTCTCCATAAAACCAGAAACCGCAGAGGAGTAAGTTGATTGATAAACTAATTACACATATCTTTTTAATTCTATGGAAGATCTTATTACAGCCCCAGAAGCACAGATTGAAGCTGCGCGATTAATCGCAAAAGGACTAGCCGCCCTAGCCATGGTGGGAACCGCTCTTGGTGAGGGTTTTCTGGTAGGTAAGGCCTTGGAGGCCATGGGACGAAACCCAGAAGTATCTGGAACTATTTTTACCCGCATGATCATCGGTATCGCGCTTACAGAATCAACGGCTATCTACGCCTTGGTTGCTTTCTTCTTGCTCTAATAATCCTTAACTCATCGTCTCGCTATGAATTTACTAGACATCTTAGGCCGTATTGGCTTTGACTGGCAGGTGGCTTTGGCCAACCTGGTTAACTTTCTGATTATCTATTGGATTCTCAGTCGTTACGCTTTCAAACCCATTCAGGCCATAATAGAAAAACGCCAACAGGCTATTAATGACGGATTAGGTCAAGCACAAGCCGCCGAAACAGAGCTCATGATGGCCAAGCAAAAAGCAGAAGGAATTGTTTCCGAAGCCAAACAAGAAGCCAACACCCTCGTTGCTAGCGCAAAAGAACGCGGTGATGTTCTGGTGGAAGACGCACAAAAAAGAGCTCATCAAGAACACGAACGCATTGTTCTCGATGGATCAAAGCGCATTGCCGAAGAACGAGCTCAGGCTGAGGCTTCGCTACAAAAACAAGCGGCCGTGCTGGTGGCTACTGGTGTGCGAAATATTCTCGGCGAAACCATGAGCAAAGATCAAGACGAAGCCATTACCAAACAGTCCATCAAGGCTGTTTCCTAGTAGATATTTATTATGTCGATATCATCTCGCAACCTTGCCAAAAGCCTCACCCAAATGATCAAAGAGCGTCCTCAGGATGCAGAAATTATTATGGATGAATTCATGGCTTTTCTTCAAAAAAACAAGCTAGTAGGAAACGCAGAAATAATTTTGCGCCATCTCGAAACCCTGAAAAAAGAAGAAATCCGAGATGAGACACTGACCATCAGTGCTGCTCACGAAGTAGCTCCAGAATTAGAGCAATTTATTCGCAATAAACTGGAAGTAACGGAAGGGGCGCCGACAATAGTAACGGTAAACAAAGAAACCGTGGGCGGCATTACCGCCGAATATCGGGGACAAATTCTAGACGCGAGCCTAGACACCATCATCAATCGACTTACTCATCAACTAACAGAATAGCTTATGAAAGTAGACACAATTATTAACAAATTCAAACAAAAGCTGGACAATATTAATACTGACGCCAACCTCAGCGAAGTAGGTTTCGTTGTGTCTGCCTCAGACGGTATCGCCAAGATTTCTGGACTTGCCAATTGTATGGCTTCGGAAATGCTCGAATTCGAAAACGGAGTACAAGCCCTTGCCCTTAACCTAGAAGAAGACTCTATTGGAGCCATCATTCTGGGAGACTTTACGAGCATCAAAGAAGGAGATCGCGTCAAACGAACAAAAAAAGTTCTCTCTATTCCAGTAGGGGAAAGCTTTGTAGGTCGCGTTGTCGACCCACTCATGAATTTGCTTGATGACGACCGAGAAGCGGACCGCTCTATCGAATACCCAGTAGAACGTGTTGCCTCAGGAGTAATGGCCCGACAACCGGTCGATCAGCCGCTTCAGACCGGAATCAAAGTAATCGATGCCTTAGTACCAATTGGTCGAGGCCAACGAGAATTGATTATCGGTGATCGTCAAACGGGAAAAACCACCATCGCTATTGACACCATCCTGAACCAAAAAGGAAAAGGGGTTTATTGTGTCTATGTAGCCATTGGTCAGAAAAAATCAAAAGTAATGCGCATCGTCGAAATTCTTCGCGAAGCAGGAGCCATGGAATACACCACTGTAGTCTTGGCGGGTGCCTCCGACAATGCAGCGCTACTTTATCTGGCACCATATTCAGGAGTTACTCAGGCAGAATATCTGATGGACCAGAAAAAAGACGTGCTGGTTATCTATGATGATCTTTCCAAGCACGCGTCTGCCTATCGAGAAATTTCTCTACTTTTGCGACGACCGCCGGGACGAGAAGCTTATCCTGGAGATGTGTTTTATTTGCATTCTCGACTACTAGAACGAGCTTGTCGCCGCAACGAAGCTGCTGGTGGAGGTTCCATCACCGCTTTGCCTATTATCGAAACCCAAGCTGGTGATATTTCTGGATATATTCCAACCAACGTTATTTCTATTACTGATGGCCAAATCTTCCTCGAAAGTAGCCTGTTCTACAAAGGTATTCGTCCTGCCATTAACGCCGGAGCATCAGTGTCCCGAGTAGGAGGTTCTGCTCAGATAAAATCAATGAAGAAAAATGCCGGTCCCATGAAAGGAGCGTTAGCGCAATACCGAGAAATGGAATCATTTGCACAATTCGACTCCGATCTTGATCCAACCACCAAAAAAACCCTAGAACGAGGAAAGCGCGTCACCGAAATCATGAAACAAAAGCAGTTCAGCCCAGTGCGAACGGGAAACCAGGTGGCCTCTATCTTTGCGGTGAACAATGGTTTTCTTGATGCGATTGCCCCAGAAGACATCAAAGCCTGGGAAAACGACTTCTATACCTTCCTCGACACTGCCAAAGGCGACCTAGTCAAAGAAATCGAAGCCAAGTGGACGGATGAAACAAAAGACGCCCTCAAGGCAGCCATCGAAGAATTCAACACTAGTCGAGCCTAGACAAAAAACACCATGCAGACCAAAGAAATTAAAGGCAAAATAAAATCAGTATCTAACATCAAAAAGATAACGCGAACCATGGAAATGGTTTCGGTTTCAAAGATGAGAAAGACAACCGCTCGAGCCACGGCTTCTCAGGCGTATGCTCGTTACGGCCTAGAGCTTTTGGTTCACCTCACCAAAGAACGCGAGGTGGAACATCGTTTCCTTAAAAATGGTGCCGGTGATACTACGCTGATTGTTATTATTGGCTCCAACAAAGGTCTGTGTGGGGGATACAATGTCAATGTCGGCAAAAATGTCCGCTCCTTTATCGAGCGACACGACGGCCCTTTTGCGGCTATTACCGTAGGGAAACAAGCCGAAAAAATAGCTCGCCGCAACAGCCTAGAGGTCGTCGCTAGTTTTACCGAAATGGGCGACTTGGTTACCACCGAAGAGGTTCGTTCGATTATGAAAATTATTTCCGATCAGTTTGATTCTGGAAAAATAAAAAGAGTTGTTCTGACTTTTACAAATTATATAAAAATGATGGAGTACAAACCGACCACCCGGCAATTGCTACCTATCACGGCAGACTCTCTGCATGACCTCGGCGCAACCCTTGGCGATGAAACAAAGAAAATCGCAGACAAAGAAAACCTTAGTCTTTATCTTTTTGAGCCTGGTCCTCAGGAAGTGCTCGAGCAAGTAGTGCCAGACCTTTTACTCAGCTTTGTTTACCAATCATTACTAGAAAGTGCAGCTGCCGAACACAGCTCGCGGATGGTGGCAATGAAAGGGGCAACGGACAATGCCGGAAACCTGCTCGAAGACTTACGTTTGTCTTATAACAAAGCCAGACAAGAAGCCATTACTAGAGAAATTTCTGAAATCGCCGCCGGTGGCGAAGCAACCCAGAATTAACAATAATCCACACTAACCACAAGCAACATGAATAAAGGAGTAATCACACAAATCATTGGCCCCGTAGTTGACGTACGTTTCGAGGAAAAACTTCCTGGCGTTTACAACGCTTTGACCATCGAAAACAACGGCGAGACTCTGACACTAGAAGTTCAACAGCATCTTGGTATGAACGAAGTACGTGCCGTAGCGATGTCTTCAACAGACGGTCTCACTCGTGGAGACAGTGTTACTGACACCGGAGCTTCTATCATGGTGCCAGTTGGTAGCGGAGTGCTGGGTCGCATGTTCGATGTTACCGGAGCACCAATCGATAATAAGCCAGCTCCAGAAGGATCCCCAAAAGCTTCTATTCACCGAGAAGCACCTGAGTTCAAAAGACAATCAACCAAAGCCGAGGTGTTCGAAACAGGTATCAAGGTTGTCGACCTTATTTGTCCTTTTCTAAAAGGAGGAAAAGTCGGACTCTTTGGTGGTGCAGGTGTAGGTAAAACCGTTATTATTCAAGAGCTTATCCATAACATTGCTTCAGAACACAGCGGGTACTCTGTCTTTGCCGGTGTAGGGGAACGAACCCGAGAAGGAAACGATCTCTACGCAGAAATGTCTGACTCTGGAGTACTTGATAAAACCGCACTGGTCTTTGGGCAAATGAACGAACCACCAGGAGCTCGTGCTCGAGTCGCTTTGACTGGACTCACCATGGCGGAACACTTCCGAGACGAGGAAGGACGCGACGTGCTTATGTTTATCGATAATATTTTCCGCTTTACTCAGGCGGGATCAGAACTGTCTGCTCTTTTGGGTCGACTTCCGTCGGCTGTGGGATACCAACCAACCCTGGCCACTGAAATGGGTAAGCTTCAAGAGCGAATTACCTCGACCGACAAGGGTTCTATTACTTCCGTTCAGGCCGTGTATGTTCCTGCCGATGACTATACCGACCCAGCTCCAGCCAATACTTTTGCCCACCTTGACTCGACCGTGGCCCTAAGTCGAGGGCTAGCAGAACAGGCGCTTTATCCAGCCGTAGACCCACTTGATTCAACTTCAACCATTCTTGATCCAGAAATTCTTGGTGAAGAACACTATCAAGTTGCTCGTGGTGTCCAAACAATACTTCAGCGATACAAAGACCTGCAGGACATTATTGCCATCCTAGGTATGGACGAGCTATCCGATGAGGACAAACTAACAGTCGCTCGCGCTCGAAAAATCCAAAAATTCCTGACGCAAAACTTCCACGTTGCCGAGCAGTTTACTGGTCAGGCTGGTGTCTATGTTTCAATGAGTGACACCATCCGCGGCTTCAAAGAAATTATTGAAGGAAAACACGACGGTTTAAGCGAACAAGCTTTCTACATGGTGGGAAATATTGAAGAAGCTATTAAAAAAGACGCTGAGCTAAAGGAAGCTAACTAGCTACTATGTCGCAGAAAACACAGCTACAATTTTCTATTGTCACCACAGAAAAAATCGTTTATGAACAAACGGTTCGTTCTGTTACGCTGCCGACCTCTGCTGGAGAAATTACTGTTTTCCCCAACCACATGCCGCTAATCTCCACCCTTGGAACAGGCTCAATCACCGCTCACACAGAAAACGGTGACCATGCTTTTGCGGTAGCTGGAGGAATCTTAGAAGTACGACGAAACAATCATGTGGTCGTCCTAGCCAGCAATTCTGAAGCCGCTGACCAGATCGACATTGAACGTGCCCAGGCCGCTTATGATCGTGCCAAGCAGTATCTAGAAGAGAAAAGGGGTGTTGCTGATGCTGAATATGCAAAACTACAGGCAGTGCTCGAAAAAAACCTAAACCGCGTCACCATTGCCAGGCGCCACAATTCTCGTTAAAATTGCTTTAACACCCTCGAACACTCACTCCTGATATACTGGAGTAGATGCAAGACAAGAAAACTACAGACAGGCAAGAATTCAAGCCCCAGCAACACTCGATGCTGAGGCTTGAGTCGCATGCTGATTTTTTGCAAGCATTAGAAAAATCAAAAAAAGAATCAGTTTTTATTTTCAAACACAGCCTCAGCTGTTCCATCAGCATGCAAGCATACAGAATAGTAACCACCGCCTTGCAAGACAAAGTTATCACCATCCCCACATACCTCTTGGTTGTGCAAGACAGCCCAAGTCTTAAAATAGAAACAGCAGAAGCTTTGCATATCCAACACGAATCGCCTCAAATTATTATCTTGCGTCCAAATAAAACCAGCGCCGCACTTAACCACGAGGACATAACGATGACCTCGATCACTAATCTTTTATCTTCATGAATCAATCACTTGAACTATTAGCAAGAATCATACTTGGAGGGTTTTTTGTTATGTCTGGCATTAACCATTTTGTGAAAATGAAAATCATGGCAGACATGGTTAGTCAGAAAAAACTACCTAAACCAAAGTTGCTTGTCGCTTTTTCTGGAATTGGCCTGATTGCGGGAGGGTCGGGAATTTTGCTTTGGATGGTACCGGTAATCGCATCACTGGGACTTGCCTTGTTTTTGATTATTACGGCTTTTACAATGCACAATTTTTGGAAACTAAAAAATGCGGCCATTGATGTGCAAATGAATGAAATGAGATTTTTTATGATGAATATTGCCCTTGCTGGTGCCCTAATACTTCTCGCAACGTTGCTGTAGCAACAAAAAATCACCATATTTTTGAAAAACAGTCAAATAATAGTCATGCTATTATGGGTTTATTACTATAGAAATAAAAGCTTGTAGCCAAATCCCTATGGACCAGAACAGCCCAGAAAAAAACAAAGACAACCAGTCAGCGCAATCAAACCAAGAAAATGGACAAGAGACAACCAAAGTTGGTGCAGAAAAAAACAACTCTTCTTGGCAAATAGTCCTAACTGTTATCGCCATCATTGCCATCATCCTTATTTTTGCCTTACCAGACCGTAAGAAAAACGATGGCATCATCTCAGGCGAGGACAACACTGAGACAATCGAGACCGAAGGCAGTGCAACCTCAACCGAGAACGGCTCGACCGAGGAGTCTACCAACACGGGCCCAAGCACAAACAGTGGCTTTATGACACCCATCGCCGTAGATAATGAATTTGTATACTCTTTTTCTGGAATTGACTGGTTCTTTGAGTCTGTTGACGAGGGAACTGTCGTTGAGTTCAAGTTCTCTGAATTTTCACGACGAGAGGGAAGTATTGTTGCTTTTGGAAACCCTTATCGTCTCGGAGTTTTTCCTGGAACATGTACAGAGGTAAGTAGCCTAGCTATTGGAAACGCTACGGACACCCCGCTTGCCTATGTATCCTGCCGCACCGAAGGAAATACGGGAAGTGATATTGCCCTTTTCCAAGACGGCGCTAAAGTATATGCAGCTCAACGAACAGTAGAAAATGGAAAGAGTGGAGATTTTTCTGAATTCTTCTCTCGAGACATAACAACTATCGTTCGATAAATTAGACAAAGGTTTTTACCCCAAAAAAACACCCTCACGAGCGAGGGTGTTTTTTTGGGGTAAAAAATAAAACTTTACGCTACAATAAAAAAATGGAACCAAAACATAGCCCAACTTTTTCTATTGTCGCAACCCCAATTGGCAACATGAAAGACATCACTCTTCGAGCTTTGGAAGTATTAACCGAGTCAGACATTGTGTTTTGCGAAGACACTAGGGTAACAAAAAAAATACTGACTCGTTATGAAATCTCTACCCCAACGAGGTCTTATCATGCTCATTCAGGCGAAAGAGGGAAGAGAGAGATTTTAGATGCTCTTCAGCAAGGAAAAAAATGTGCCCTTGTAACTGACGCGGGTACGCCAGGAATTTCTGATCCCGGACCGGAACTGGTTTCCTTTTTGCGCTCAGAATTACCAGAGCTAGACATTGTCCCAGTGCCCGGCCCAGACGCAGCAACGACACTTCTTTCTGTGGCGGGAATTCCCACCCAGCCTTATCTTTTCTTTGGCTTTCTCCCAACCAAAAAAGGTCGTCAGACATTACTCACAGAATTCATAGATCATCGAAACAAGTTCACAATTGTGTTTTATGAATCAACGCATCGCATACTAAAGCTCCTCCAAGAACTACAAGCACACAATTACACAGACGAGCTGGTTCTAGGAAAAGAGCTCACCAAAATGCATGAACAGATTATTCGGGGCACTCCAGACGAAATACAAAACATTTTTCTCAAAGAACCATCACTGCAAAAAGGAGAATTTGTCGTTGCGCTTCCAAAAATTTCAAAAAACCTTAGTATTTAGCGTTTGCTTCATCGTTTGCTATACTAGGAAAACATTATCGCCATGACCGTACAGACATGAAAGCAGGCAAGCTAGAATTATTCACAGGAATCTTGATTGGTTTTTTACCCTTCTTGGGTTTGCCAAGCAGTTTCTTTAAATTCAGCTTGCCGATCCTTGGTGCGTTAATTCTCTATAATGCATACAAAAGACGCGCCGCACCAAACAGCAACAACGAAGAGGATTCCGAGCCTTATCCTGAAACAGAAACGTTTGCTACCAAAAAAGACATCGCAAACGAAGAAAGAGCACCAGAAGAGAAAAAAACGCCAGCTTCTCAAATTCCTATTCTTGTCAAAAAAGAAACGGCACTTGATTATTCTTCGAAAAACTCAGAAAAACTAAATCGACAGCATTTAATATTGGCTCTGCAGATGCTTGGTTATCGCCAAAAACAAGACATCGAAACCAGCCGACTGGCCAGTCGCATTAGCATGGAGAAAAAGAAAGCATATTTTGACATGCCAGAAATCGAAGCGACCGAACCCCCAGAAGAAGTAGAAGATGCTCTTGAGGAAATTATTCAAGACAAAGAAACAAATGAAAACATAGAGATAATCGTTGATGAAGACCTCTTGCTCGATGAAGGCGCTTTCTCCGCCGAACCACAGACTCGACGCCAACCTGAACCAAAAATACATCCAGAAAAACAAAATATTTTCCTTGAAGAATCCGAAGAAGAGCTGATACCGAGAGAAAAAAACAACGAGGATGACGAAGGGGAAGATGATTTCTTTATGAACCAGAACCAAACCCCCAGCATGGATGCAGATCTTCTTTCTCGAATCGGAGACGAGATTGAAGAATAGGGCAATATGGTATACTCTGCGAACATAATAATATGAACACTACTCATCACAAAAAAAATAATATTGTAGCTAGTTTGATTGTTCTTGTGCTGGTTTTTATTGCTGGTGTCTTCGCCGGAAAGGGAAACTATACCGCTGCAGCCATTATCCCTGATGAAATTGAAAACTCTGAATCAGACAAAGTTAGTACTGATTTTGGTCGTTTCTGGGAAGCCTGGCAGCTTCTAGAGGAAAAATACCCCTTTGAAGAACCAACCAGTGAAGACAAGCTCTTTGGCGCCATATCAGGCCTTACGCGCGCTTATGGCGATCCTTACACAGTGTTCTTTCCACCCAAAGAAGCGGCTAGTTTCAACGAAGATATCAGTGGAGAATTTAGTGGTGTTGGAATGGAGGTGGGTCTTCGTAATGGTGTAGTCACCATCGTGGCTCCACTCAAGGGGACCCCCGCAGAACAAGCGGGTCTTTTGGCTGGTGACGTTATCTATAAGATAGACGGAACAGAAACCAATGATCTGGGTATCGATAGCGCCGTCCAGATGATTCGCGGCCCCCGAGGAACTGCCGTCGAATTAATTATTCTTCGCGAAGGAGAATTTGAGCCACTCACCATATCCGTAACTCGTGACATTATTGAAATACCAACCCTCGAAACCAGACTAACCGAGGACAATATTTTTGTTATCGAGCTCTATAATTTTATCGGCAATGTGGATGTTCAATTCGAAGAAGCCATGACAGAATTTGAACAATCAGGAGCAACTGAATTAGTGCTAGATTTACGCAATAATCCGGGAGGCTTTCTGCAAAGCGCCATTAATATTTCTAGTTGGTTTTTGCCCATCGGAGAGATCGTTGTGACCGAGCGAACGAACATAGCAGGCGAAGAAGAGCAGGTTTATCGCAGTCTTGGCAAATCAAGCCTCATTACACGTGAATATAACACGGTAATACTTGTTAATGGCGGATCCGCTTCTGCCTCAGAAATCGTAGCCGGAGCCTTGGCACCTCTGGATACCGTCACCCTCGTGGGAGAACAAACATTCGGCAAAGGTTCTGTCCAAGAGCTGGTGGCTCTTCCTGATGGAACCTCGCTCAAAATAACTGTTGCCAAGTGGTATACCCCCGATGGCACCTCCATTTCTGAAAACGGACTTACTCCAGATATAGAAATCGAAATGACCGCTGACGATTATCAGGAAGAGCGCGATCCGCAATACGACAAAGCAATCGAAGTGCTCTTGGAAAAACGAACGAACAAATAAACCAACACA
Source organism: uncultured Candidatus Saccharibacteria bacterium (assembly GCA_964350165.1). Lineage (GTDB taxonomy): Bacteria > Patescibacteriota > Minisyncoccia > Phycocordibacterales > UBA1006 > CAYGJA01. The sequence goes on from CAYGJA010000001.1 coordinate 92,975, forward strand.
CGCTTATGGAAATATTCTTACTAGAAAATGTACGCAACCTTGGTCAAAAACATTCCGTAGTAAAAGTACCCGACGGATATGCCAACAACAATCTTATTCCTAAAAAATTAGCCATTCCCGCCACCTCTCAACAAGCCAAAGACCTCCTATCTAAACAAAAAAGCAAGCAAGAAGGGGTAAACAAAAAGGCATCAGGAATCAAAGAAAAAATAACTGAACTGGCAGACCCCTTGGTGGTTTCTACTCGCACTAATGAGCATGGTCATCTCTACCAAGCCATTAACGATCGCGATGTTTTCAAAGAAATTCAAAAAGCGATTCCGAATATTAGCGCCAAAGAAATCTCAATTCAACTTGAATCAGCAAATATCAAAGAACTAGGGGAGTACCAAGCAACAATAAGGATATCTGCCACGAGAGAGGAAATCACAAAAAAAATAATCGTAATCTCGGCTTAATTCCTTCCAACAAAAAAACACCCTAAGGGTGTTTTTTTGTTGGAAGGAATTAATGCAGAACTAAACCTTAGTTATTGTCTTCGACAACAACATTTACGATTTTTCGTCGCTTAGTGGCTCCATTAAAAGACAACTTTCGTTTGCTTTCAAATTTTACCGTTCCATCGACAAGGGAGAACAGGGTGTCATCTTTTCCTTTGGAAACGTTGACTCCTGGCATAATCTTACTGCCTCGCTGGCGCACGATAATAGCACCAGGCTTGGCCTTTTGACCATCAGCAAGCTTTACTCCGAGATATTGTGGGTTGGAGTCTCGCAATACACGCGATGATCCTCCGGCTTTCCTATGTGCCATACGTGATACAATGCTGTCAGACAGCTGATTAATTACTGAAAACATGGAAAGTCTACACAAAATCAAAGGAAAAATCAACCCAAGAGCCCTTACTTTTATACTCATGTGCCTAGTTTTCATAGCCACGGCTATTGGGTCTTTTGCTCTAGGCCGAATATCGGCCTCAAAAGAGCAGAAAAACCCTACTAGCCAAGTACGAGGCGTTTTTGTTGATACCAGCGCCTCAGACGTCTATTTTGAGGCAGAGGAGGCACGTACGACTTCGCCTAAGTCCATTGTGGCCTCAGTAAATGGCACCAGGTACTACCCAAAAGACTGCAAAGCGGCGAACAGCATTAACCCCGAAAATCAAATCTGGTTTTCTAATGAAAACGAAGCCAAAATGGCGGGATATACCTTGTCCAAGAGCTGCGACTAGTTTTCGAACCCCAAGAACATACTCAATTAAATAAGATTGACTTATTTTTTAAATATTGTATAAAAAATCCATGCATTACTGCACAAATCACAAGCTAATTACTTACACCTCCGCGAATCAAATCGTAGGGAGCTTTGTAATGAGCTTAACTTGTGATGCTGTGTATGCGATCTAACTCCTAAAAATACACCGAAAGATGGATATAGAACATCACCAGTGAAGCACTCCTGGTGATGTTCTTTTTTTCTCAATCTTTTCTTTCACAAAAAAATAATTCTTATGAAAAATCTAAAAGACTTCTTACTGGAACACATTGAGCCGGGACTACCCGAACCCTGTATCGCCTTTGGCATGATAGGCGACAGCTGCCGACTAGGAGCGGCTCATCCGGCTTATGCCGAGACGTACTGGCGCCTCATCAACGAAGAACACCTGGGCCTAGGTCGACGTGGACCAATTGGGTATACAGACGAACTCAACTGGATCCAAAGAATTTCTGAACGAGGTGGGCGAATGCAAGTTCAAGATAATTATTCGTTTTGCATTTTTGCACCTACAGGGAAATTACCAATCGGAATGATCAGCCTCCATCGCACACAAGAGGATGGTCAGTCTGTGTGGCACACTGGCACCTTTATCGGCAAGCCCTGGCAACGACAAGGTATTGGTACTCAAGCTAAAATGTTTCTACTACGCTGGGTTAGCCTCAATTTTAGCCCTAGCGAAATATCAGAAATTTTCTCAACGGTATATCCGTTTAATACTGGATCACTAAAAACCCAACAGAAATGCGGCTACGTGGTGGTCCAGCAAAATGAACAACAGCCCAAGACTCATTATCGCAACGGGCAACCATACCAGGAGGTCTTACTCAAGGTAATCCCAGGAGTAAGATGGCTTGAGAATTACTGGAATCCATATGCCCAAAAACACAATTTAAAAAAATGGGACCCAAAGGAGCTAGATAGCTAACTTTATTCAAAAACAAAAAATACCCAAATTAATATTTGGGTATTTTTTAAAAAAGGAAACACACAGGTAGCAGGGAACCAAGATAAATCATTCCGACACTAGTCTCTCTGAATTTATTTATCCAAGAGAGAAGAGAGGAGTCAGAAAGATGCACTCGAGAAGATATCCCGGGCATGAACTAGTACCTTGGTTTTGGAATAGGCATAATGTCGCACAATATACCTTTTGCGACATTAGGGAGAAAAGAAGACCCGAGTTATCCACATAAGGGTACTTAGCATCTGCAAAGCCCTCTACCTGAAGCCTCCTTCGAAAACTTCTTTTTATAACCCTCCATTACATTTTTTTCATGGCTGGATCCGCTAACGAGGCTTTCGATTAGATGATTCGGTTTTTTTCAAGATAAATTATTTTTAATTAAAAAAATTAAAGATTAAAAAAATCAATTCGGTTTTTACATATATTCTTTTTGAAAGTTTTTTTTAAAAATTGCCCCCCTTCTGAAAAAATATTTCTTGAAAAATTTATTCATTCTGTACAAGGCAGGTCCTCCTTGGGTATCTCCTTCCCCTACCCTTTGCTTGTTTTTTAAGTAACTTGACAAGTATTAAAATCTGTTGCATTAAAAAGAAACTGCTCCCAGCAGCTCTTCTCTTCCTTTTTTCTTGTGAGCCGAGACGTATAGAATTTTTTGACCATCAGGCAATAGCTCTTCTAGTTTTTTCTTGAGAGCATGCAACTCTTTTTGGTTTAATTTGTCTACCTTGTTTACAGCTAATACAAAAGGAATATTCTCTGTTTGCAAGAAATCAAACATCTGCAAATCCAGTTCCGTAACACCGGCTTTAGCTCCTATTACCAGCACAACACTTCGATTGTCCCGAGGAGCCTCCGCCAAGTACCAGGTGATGAGATCTCGAAGCTTTTCTCGTTCTGTCCGAGAAGTTTTAGCATAACCATATCCCGGCAAATCAACCATATAAAAAGCATCATTTACTAGGAAAAAATTTACTGTTTTTGTTTTGCCTGGGGTTCCACTAGATTTAACCAAATCTTTTCTCTGCATCAACATATTCATCAAGCTAGACTTGCCTACATTAGAACGGCCGATAAAAGCAATTTGCTTTTTACCGTCGTGCAATATTGGCTGATCTGAGACAAGGCTTGTTATAAATTCTGCTGATACTACGTCCATGTTTATTGGCTTAATGCCGAGATGGCGTTATTGATTCTAAGCAATGACTCATCTTTTCCTAAAAGATAAAGAAGTGCAAAAGGGTCAGGAGACTTTTCCTTACCAGACAAGGCGTAGCGTAATGGCCACAACACATCACCCACACCCTGCTCTTGAGCATAAGGCCAAACCGCCTCTTTTAAATTATCAGCGCTTTCCCAGTCGCTAATTCCTGAAATCAGCTCAGAAACATATTTTAAATTGGCTAGACTTTTTTGTTTGTCACTTTTTTTCCAGATAATCTTTTCTGGCTCTGAATACCCCGGGGCTTTGAATACGTAATCATACTCACCAGCCTCTATTTCATCTTTTAGCTCACCAAAAACATACGTTCGCTCTCTTATTATTGGCAACAACTTGGTCAAATTTTTGTCCGCCAAAACACCCAAAAAAGGTCTTGCTTGTTCGATAAATTCTGAATCTGAAAGCTTGAGTAAATGTTCCCGATTTAGCCAACGTAATTTTTCAATATTAAAACCAGCTGGGCCCTTCTGTACTTTAGCCAGGTCGAATTTAGAAATAATCTCATCAATAGAATAGACCTCTTCTTCCCCGCCAGGATTCCAGCCAATAAATGCCAAAAAATTTATCATTGCTTCTGGTAAATAACCCTTTTTTTGATAGTCCAAAATAGCAACATCTCCATCTCGCTTGCTTAGCTTTTTTTTACCATCAGCTCCAAGAATAAAAGGAATATGCGAATATTCTGGCTGTGACAAACCGAGAGCCTTAATAAGGAGTATCTGTCGCGGTGTGTTGGCAATATGTTCCTGAGCTCGTATCACATGGGTTATACCCTCGTCACTATCATCGATAACCACCGCCAAATGATAAAGCGGAGACATCATGTTACGAGCAATTACAAAATCCCCTAAATCAGTAGTATCAAAAGAAACTTCTCCGAGCACTCCGTCCTTGAAAGTTACGGTTTCTCCGGGATTGCGAAAGCGAATTACTTTCCCCTCCCCTTCTTTTGAATCTTCGGCTTCATAGGCAAAATCTTTTTCTAACAAATCAGCAATGGCAGACTGATGTCTTTTTAAGTTTTCAGACTGACGATAAAAATCATCTATGTGAATACCGAGCCAAGCCAAAGCTTCTTTTATCTCGTCTTCGTATTCTCTGCGGCTGCGCTCCTTGTCGGTGTCTTCGCTCCGCAAGATAAATTTGCCTTTATGATGACGAGCAAAAAAATAATTAAACAGCAAAGTTCTCATGCTTCCCACATGAAAAGATCCTGTTGGCGAAGGGGCCATTCTGGTTACAACTTGGCCTGTATTATTGTTTAAATTATCGTTCATGAGAAAGTGTAATGGCAAGGATTTCTTCGGCAATTATTCGCGCCGCTCCTGGTTGATAGAAATTTCCAGCTGCAGCCCGCATGTCACCATAGAGGGCTTCATTCTGCATGATTCGGTCTATTTCTGCAACCAAAATATGTGGTGTGAGGTTTTGTTCTTCGATTACTTGCCCAGCTCCGGTGCGAGCATAGTTATAGGCATTTTTGCGTTGATGATCTCCGTTTGATTTGGTGATAGGAATGGCAATAGCCGGCACCCCCCAAGCTGCAAATTCGAATAAACTAGAACCCGCTCTAGTGATTACCAACTTTGCCACTCCGCCAATCATCTGATATGCCAAAGGCTCCAAAAAAGGATAGGGATGATACCGACGAGCATACTCACTGCTTCCAAGCACTAATTCGGCTGTTTCCTTTACGGAATTAAAATGCTCTGAACCCGTCTGGTGAATTACTTGATACTTCTCGATCAGCTGTGGAAGAACCCCAATGATTGCTTCGTTAATTATTTTTGCTCCTTGAGAGCCACCAAAAATAGCAATTACGGGTGTTTCTTTTTCCAAGCCCATGTAGTCAAAACCAGCACCCCGAATAGGAGTGGCTACGTCAGTACGAATAGGCTGCCCGGTATAAGCGGTTTTTTCTTTTGGGAAAAATGCAGTTGTTTCTTTGTATGAGATAGCTATGCGATACGCCATTTTTGCAACAAGCTTGTTGGCTCGACCCGGCACAGAATCAGATTCATGGATAATAATGGGAATACGAAGAATATAAGCAGCGACAATGGTAGGAAAACTAGCAAACCCTCCCTTGGCAAACACAACGTCTGGAAAAATAAGGAATAATTTCCAAAGAGCCTGGAAAACACCAATACAGACTTTGAAAATATCAAAAAAATTTTGAACTGATGCATACAAACGCATCTTGCCCGCCATCACTGACCGAAATTCAATGCCCAACTCGTCAAGGTCTGTTTGGTTGTAGGGATTATTTGAAAAATAATAAAGACGGACCTCCGCAAAAGCTTTATCTTTTGTAACTTCTCGAAGCGCTTCTGCCACCGCAATTAACGGATAAAAATGCCCCCCTGTTCCTCCTCCAGCAAATACTACTTTCATGACACTTCGCTATCTTTAGCTTTTTTCATCATACCACCAAGATGTTTGCTCGCATAACTATTGTCTCGCTGATAGCGAGACACCTGCAAGACAATCCCAACCATGGAAAGAGTTATAAGGAGAGATGTTCCTCCATGACTAACAAAAGAAAGAGGTAGTCCGGTAAGCGGCATAAGTCCTAAGATCGAAGCGATATTCACAAAAGCTTGCGACACAATCAAGATTACAATTCCAGCCACCAGAAGTCGCGTAAATTGATTTGGAGCCCTCGTTGCAATATAAAAACCACGCCACAAAAACAAAAGAAAAAGGATGATCAAAACAACCGCCCCAACAAAACCAAGCTCTTCGGCCACCACAGCAAAAATAGAATCGCCAACTGGTTCAGGTAAATATTGAAATTTTTGGCCACTGCGACCATAGCCACGACCCAAAAACTCTCCAGATCCCACCGTAATCAAAGACTGTCTGATCTGATAAGAAGAACCTGTTGGATCACGAGCCGGATCACTAAAAGTAAGGATACGATCAAGCAAATAAGGTCGCACAGCGATTAACGCCCCCAAACCCAACACCATAACAACACCAATGGTCCACATATGTCGGAAAGGGGCCCCAGCGAGCAAATACATACCAACTAGCGATGCCGCTATCACTAGAAATGTCCCCGTATCTGGTTGCACGAGCAATGCAATCGCCGGCACCACAATAAATAAAAACAACGCCACCAAACCAAAACGTGGAGCTACTATTTTTTTACCAACAAAAGAAAGAAAAGCGGCCCAATACATGACCATGGCAAATTTGAGAAGTTCGGCCGGCTGCAGTGTGGCAAAACCTAGACTAATCCAACGGCGCGCTCCACCATGAGAAAAACCAAGCCCGGGCACAAACACCAAAAACGTAGCCAAAAGAGCAGTGATTGCGATGGGTAGAGCGTATTTTTCCCAAAATCGAAAAGGAATTCTGGCAAACAAAAAGGCTGCCCCCACCCCACCCACCAGAGCAAAGCCCAGCTGACTGATAATCATTCTCTGAAACAAGCTACTGTCTTTTGGGAGGACACTCAATGCCGCTGAGATAAAAACAAAAATGCCTGACAAAACAAGCGCCCCCACGATTCCAAGCATGATGGGGTCCATCTGGTATTTTGTTTTTTTGGTTAAGGTCGACATGTCTTGTTTATTCTCCTAACCAATCACAGAAATAATTATCCCAATAAAAGCCATGACCACAGAAGCCACCCAGTAACGCATAGTTACCTTATGAGAAGGCCAACCTAAAGCCTGGAAATGATGATGTAATGGGGCCACCTTAAAAATACGCTTTCCTTTTCTAAATTTTTTAGACAAGATTTGTAAAAACGAAGACAAAGAAGTTGCAACCAAAGGCAAACCAATAATTGGCAAAAGCAGTGCCGAATGCGTAAGAAAGGCAATCAAAGCCAAGGCCAGTGTCAAACCAAGCATCCCAGTCTCCCCCATCCAAAAACGAGCCGGCGGAATATTGAACCAAAGAAATACCAACAAGGCGCCCACAATCACGGCACAGAGTGTGGCCATGTCTATCTGATTCTGAATAAAAGCAATCAACCCATATGCACCAAACACAGAGATCAGCACCCCTCCGGAAAGCCCGTCGATACCATCAATTACACGGCTTGAAAAAGTAGCCAAAATAACCAACACAAAAAAAGGTATGAACCACAGCCCAATCTGAACATCTCCCACAAAAGGTACATTAATCATCGAGACATCAAGCTTGAAGTAGAACCAAAAAGCAAAGAGAATCCCAATCAAGGCAACAGCGTATACGCGTGCCATACGTGGTAAACCATGCGCAATCAAACCCATCTTGGCGGGGAAAATTTCCAACAAATCTTCTGCCAGTCCAAGCACCCCCCCAACAACCAAGGCCAGAATGGGTAGCAATGTTTGATTCCTGCTAAAAAAATTAAGCTCCTGCAAAAAATCGGTTGAAAAGAATTCTGCCAACAAAAAGATAACCATCATGGTTAACAAAATTGTTACCCAAATGATCACCCCTCCCACTCTAGGAGTAGAAAGCTCAGTTTCTTTGTCATGCAGGGACTTGTATTCTGCGGTGATTGTTGGGTTCGTGCCCTCGTCAGTTCGAGCAACTCGTTTCCATAATTTATATTTATAAAAGAAATCAGTAAATCTTGGCGTAATCGCTATTCCAATCAAAACAGCAATCAGGGCTGGTAAAAAAATTTTGAGAACATTAAAAGTCATGGGGTTATTATACAAAATAACTAAAAGTTAAATTGCAGCCACTGCTCTAACGCATCCAAAATAATCTGAGCGTCCACAAAACGACCATCATAAGTAGAGCCCATAACTACAATTGCGACTTGTTTTCCTTCACCGAGATCGGCCACCAGTGCCAAATTTCCTCCTGCCAAATCAGTAAAACCAGTCTTGGAAAAAATAATATTTTTATCTTTTTGCAGTAATGGATTCGTGTTTTTTATTACTATCTCTTTGTCACCAAAATTATAAGTAGCACTTGGTTTGACTGATTCACGAGCAATCTCTGGATACAGATCCATGACCCACCACAAAAGTTTTGCAACATCTGCGGGACTACCATAAGACCCACTGAGCCGTTCGCTTTCATCAAAACCAACCGCATCTACAAAAAAAGAATGCTCCAGTCCAATAGTTCGCGCTCGGTCATTCATCGCTCGCACAAAAGTATTAACCACGGTTGTTTCGTCGGCGCTATTCTTACCAACGAGAGCGCTCGATACTGATTCTTGTACGGCATAAGCCATATCATTCGAAGAGCTTTGCATCAAAAAACTAATTGCTTGCTTTAATGGAACTCGCATCCCAACGGCTAGCTGTTGATCTCCTTCTTGATCAATAGCGTCTTGGGAAACAAAAACAGTCTCAACCAGATCTGCGTTTTCCATGGCAGTAATTGCGGTCATTGTTTTTGTAAGTGAGGCCAACGGTCTCTCTGTCTGCCCCTCTCGCTCAAACAAAACACGCTCCCCTTCACTGTCTCGATATTCGACATACATCGAAGAAGAGAGCAAGCCATCTTCATTAAAATAACGGTCAAGTGACGTCAAAAAAATCTTTTCCGTGGTCGTACTTGTTTTTAATAATTCAATTTCTGAGTCGGCCAACATGTCTTGGGCGCCCAAAACCTCCCCAGAGCCTGCCTCTTCTTTTCTTTCAGCCAAAAAAGGATCTTGTGGTGAGGCAACCTCCACCACAACAACACCCATAACAACAATCACAAGCAGGCTCAAAATTATGTATTTGGTTCGCTCAAAATCCATCTGGCTTACTCTACCATATCCACCGTTTGTCCGTGAAGTTGTTCGCGCAAAGTGGCGTGAACAGATTCCCAATCGGGTAATTCTTGAACTCTCTGTATTCCCAAATTAGCCAGGGCCTCGATCGTAGGCTGATACACTTTGGCTGAAGACATTTGCAACATGCCTCGTATCGATAGTTTTCTCAAAGTAAAATAACTATTTACTCCACGAACAAAATCAATCTCTGCCTTGTTTGCCCCGTCCAGATAGCAAATAGTAGCCAATGTTTCCAATGCAGCAGAAGAAAGCGGGGTCACCTGTTCTAGGGCTTGCCACTCAGCTGCCAATTCAGAAAATTCAGGAGCAACCGCTAACTGCAAGCTGTTTTCATCAGACAAGATAACTAGACCAAGCTCTCGCAATTTTGTTCGAGCCTCAGCCAGAGCAAGGGGAAAAATATCAGCACCAAATTGCTCTTCCAGCACACTCATTTTTATTTCATCGCCGGCCGTAAACAAGATACTCACCAAAGCAGCTATTGCTCGCTCATTTGAAGTAATTGGTTCCCATTCTTCATTCATGTCTTCCATAGTATCAGGAATCTAGTCGCGTAATAATAATTTCTGAAAAAATACCAACCTGCTCGCAGCTAGCGTCTTTCTGCTTAATCATCTCCAAGGCCGCCAAAAAACTACCGATCGGAGCGTCTTTGGGGTCGTAATCTTCTTCTTGTTCAGCCGAAGAGCCACCAAAACCGAGAGAATTTACAATATCAGACAAACGAAGACGCACCCCAGGCCTAGTAAGTCTTTCTTTGATTGCCCCCATAATAGAAGCCAGCGCCATTCTTGGGCGGATGGTCTTGGTTGCTTCTTTTTTAATTGTCTGCGTCATTTCTTTGGCAATTTCGAGCAGTGGTTTTATTTTTTGCAATAACACGTATGCAGACAGAGTCGCCTCTGGAACGTAACCAGTAACTGCCTTGATCACCGGCTTTCGGGTTAAAAAAGGATGCGGGTCATTTGCACTAATTTTGGGCAATTGTTCCTGAATCAATGCGTACAATTTTACTCGGTCAACCAACTGCACCAAGGCTCCCTCTGCCTCATCATCCGCATCAACCTCTGGAAACAGGGCCTTGGACTTTACATACACCAACGTGGCCGCCACATTAAGGAAATGCGTAGCATGATGCAGGCTCATATCTGACATCGACCGAAAATGTTCAAGGAAACTATCCGCCACCGAAGCCAGACCCACTTCGTTGATGTGTAAACGACGCTTGCGTACTAGTTGCAACAAGAGCTCTATGGGGCCAACAAAATTTTCTGAAGCAAAGTGAAATGACGAACTCATGCTCCCATTATCCCCCACCCTGACCTTTTTTCAAAACAAACACCACCAACTTGACAGTAATCATATTAAAAAATAAACTAAGCTCGTTTATGAAAAATTTTTGGTCAATTTTCTACATTATTTTTGCTCTCGTCCTCATGGGTCGGGCTGGTTCTAATGTTGTAGAATAAATAGATCAAATACTATCCAATCTCCAAATTAGAAACCGGCCTCTCCCCAGAGGTCGGTTTTTGCTTTGGAATTCAAAGCAAAATAGTTCTTTAAAATCAAAAATACAAAAAAACCGCGGGCCACGGTGACGGCCACTATTATTATGGAAAAGATTCTACGTTTACTAGATCCGGCCATGAACGGCCAGTCATTGTTTGTTGTGGGTTTTGATGGCCAAAATCCTTGGCATGCAACCGTTGATCCCATAACCCCGCATGATATTTTGTTGTTAACCCAGGGGTTTCAGCAGCAGATTATTGCTACGCCTCATATTGGAAGACACTGGGCGAGCAACTCAGCCTATCCGCTCGCTGGTGTAAAAATTTATGACTTCACTGGGAATATGGCTGACGCAGACAAAGAAGATCAACCAGAGTTTGCAACCTTTAATGGTGAAACCATTCGGGTCACAGACCAGAAGCGAGTACTCAGCCCTTACCTGGAAATTAGAAAAAATGTGCTTATAGTGAGACAGCACGCTCAACTTTATGTTTCTAGTGCACATCATCGTGCCAAAAAGAAGCTTTTCCCTGAAGCAATTCATCTTGATACAGAGCTCTATGCTCATTCGGTAGCCGAAAAAGTTATTGGAGTTTTATGGAAGAATCAAGAATATCTTCTGCAGGGTTATGAGCAATCTATCTTTCCCCGCTGGGTTGAGGCTGATGGCACGGTGCGTCATGTTCGTGTCGACGACACAGCAACTCCAGCCAATTTGTTTCGGTTGAAAGAATCTCATAATGAAATGATACTTCATGACTCGAAGCGGTCTGAAGAAGGGCCACTCGTGATTAAGGAGGTTCTCATCCTTCTTGACGTTGTCCGTCAGATTTACGACTCGGGCTTGATCAACAGAAGAGTCGCTGATGTATATCACGTCAGTGGTATCAGCATGCTCAGTTACTGCAAAGACAAGTCATTGAGAGCAGTTCTCGATCGAGGGTATAAAATACTCCGCCGAAACTTCCCTGAACTGCCAGAGCATGTGAGGTTGTCTCTACTACCAGGCTCATTGTTTGGGATGCTCCCTACAAAAATGGACCCGGCGGACTATGTGAACGCAATTCGAGAGGCACTGAGGCTAAAAGCAGAGATTAACCGTCTTGATGCCAGTATTTCTTCGAACCGCGTGGGGCGCGACGGCTTGATTGCTGAGAAAAAAACCAAGAGATTCGCGCTCATGAATACGTTAGGCAAAGCTAAAAAAGTCACGCGTCCACTCGTGTCCCAATATGACGGCGACAGGGCACGGGTGGACGATGAAGCTTGGGAATTGGTCCAAGAGTTGTCGTTCCGTGATCTTCGCGAAATGGCAAAAAAACTATGAGCGCTCGGTTCTTGCCGGGCTGCACCAAAACAGGTAGTCTGTACTTTATAGATTGCCTGTTTTTATGTCTAAAAAATACACAATTATCGATGCGCATCAAGACTTAGCTTTTAATGCACTTAATATAACGGGCAAGGATTTTTTTGTACGTAGTAGTTTTGACAAGTCACATTTATTGTCTGGTCAGCGCCTCAATCAGTCTGATTATGTCCGCATGGTTGAGGCGGGCTACAAAGTTGTTTTTGGAGTGGTTTTTCCTTTGGTATTCCAAAACGAGCAAATTAAACATGACCAAGACCTGTGTCGGCATGAGGCTCTCGAGCAGTTAGCCTATTACAAGAGCCTTGAGGAGGAAGGCGTTCGCATCTTGCGTACGCAGTCAGATTTACAATACGTCATGGACAGCGAAGATGTTTTGGGAATATTTATCTTGATGGAAGATGCTATTGCGATTGATCCAGAGCTCAATAACTTACAAGAGTTTTATGACATGGGATTGCGAGCCATTGGCCCAGTATGGAATTGGGATAATCATTTTGGTGGAGGAACAGACACCGATAATGGACTAACAGAAGCCGGAAAGAATTTGCTATCTAAAATGACTGAACTGGGTATGGCCTTGGACACTGCCCACATGAATCCAGTCATATTTGATGAAAGTTTACGGGAATTTTCTGGATCAATTTTCAATTCTCACACGGGAGCCTACTCATTGAATCCTCATCGGCGCAATTTGAGAAATAGTCAATTGCAGACATTGGCTGATCGGGGCGGTGTTATTGGTGTTCCTTTTGTTCCAGAGTTTTTACATCCCGACCAAAACCAAGCTAACATTCAAGATGTAATTGCACACATACAACATATCATTTCAACTGTCGGGACTGATCATGTCGCGCTGGGTTCAGACTTTGATGGGATGTCTTGGCCTAACTATTTGCCCCAGCTAAAGGATGTGGCAGATGTGCCTTTATTGTTAAGTCATTTAGAAAAATTGTACCAGCCTTTAGACATAAAAAAAATATCACATACTAATTGGTTGACCTGGTTAAATAAAGTTCTTTTTTAAATCAAACGCAGTACTTTCAGATCAGAATAGCACTTAGACTAAAAAGCTGAACTCAACAACTCTACTAGATTCTCTCAAGCTTTTTGGCTATTTTTACAACTCTTTAATGCCTTCCCTCAATTCGGCAAATCTTGGCAACCATTTTACTCATCGTGCTGGGAGCAGCTACGAACAAGCAAAAAAGACCATGGCGCAAATACTTGGCCAGAGTATGAATTATCTGGAGGCATAGTCTGCGTAAATCCCAACGGACTGGAGGCAATAGTAATGACCGATGGTCGCTATCCAACAGAAGAAGGTTACCAAATCAATGATTACATTACCGAGACTGAAACCGTCTTGTGGGGTGCTGCCATTACAGAATTTCCAGATACTGAAGAAATTGTAATCTCTACTGTCGGAGAATCCCTAGCTTTGCCACCCAAAAAACGCTTTTCCATTAGTGGAAAATGCGTTTGCCATGTTGTCATGGACCAAAAGTGGGACTCAAGCCAGAAGCACTATACAAGCTAGATCTGAAACTCTCCGTCTTTGTAAATAATCTGACTACGCCCATCTTTCCAATGAGCGGTCGCCACTCGGTCTGAAGTAGACATGATGTCCGTATGCACAGCTGAGTCATTGTAACCAAGTCTCTTCCATTCTTCAGCCGAAACAGTAGAAGGGTCTCCATCATAAGCATCTTTGTATGCACGACCCAAAGCAACATGAGTGTTTCCATATTTACCACCAACATTCTCGTCATAAAGTGTTTCTCCCATAAACTCAGTAATCCTAGAAAGCCTTTTGTCTGTCAAAGAAAATTCTCCAACCTTGTCAGCATTTTTAACAGCTATCATTTCCCTAAGAATATCTTGACCGCTCTCTGCTGTCGCTTTGATCACCTTTCCTTTTTTAAATTCCAGAGCGACTCCGGTAATTAAATTCCCATATCTATAGAGTGGTTGATTAAACTTTATTTTACCTTCTGTCTGCCTCCAATCAGGAGATGTAAAAACCTCAAAACTTGGAATATTTCTTCCTGATCCACCCAGCCATTTTGTTTTTGGTGGTAAACCAACCCACAAATCAACGCCCTCTCCTTCTATATGAATCCGCTCAATTTTCATTTTGCTTAGTTTTCGTGCCAAACGGGCGACCTCTTTGAGTATTTTTTTGTTTTCAGCAACAGGATCTTCCTGATCCAAGTAGCAAGCCTTTATAATCTGATCCCAATACTTTTTTTGACTCATTCCAACCTCTGCAGCCAAAGCTGGAGTACCGTATAGCCCAAGAGTCCAAGTAAACTTTCCAACTGCTTCTTTCTCGTCATACCAATCACTTATTTCTTTTGTGCTCTTGGTTGACAGCATTATTTTTTTTGGATCAACACCCCTTAAGGCATATTTGTCACTAGGAGCAATAATGCTAATGCTGTGGTCGACAGTATCAACAAGACCTCTCCAGTATTTTTTAGGTACGTGCTTAATTTGAGCGTCACTAGCCAGGCCATAAAAGTTCTTTGAGAAGTTAAATTCTTCATCATTAGAAGGCAAAAAAACTGACATGAAATGTCCTCCCGCTTCCAGGACTGATTGCTGTAATGCAAACAACATGGGTTTGGCTATCTCTGGCACGATCACGCGAACGACATCTCCCTTTTTAATTCCTTTCCCATTATTAAGCGCACACTTTACGAGAACATCTGCGTATTTCTTTATTGTTTTATATTCAGGATGAAACGGCTTTTGTTTTTTTGTGGTCATATTTTTTAAATTTATTTATCTGATTTACGCATAATAACACCTAGCTCGTCGAGCTGCTTTTGGCTCACCGTAGTCGGCGCGCCCATCATCAGATCCTTGCCTTCTCCTGTCTTGGCAAAAGGAATCACTTCGCGGATATTAGGTTCATCCTGGAGCAACATGACCAAACGATCAAAGCCCCAAGCAATCCCGCCATGTGGCGGAGTTCCCGAAGCCAGAGCCCGCAACATGTGCCCAAATTTCTGCTCGATAGCTTCGCTGCTGTGACCCAGAATTTCAAAGACACGCTTTAATACTTCTGGCTTGTGAGCCCGGATGCTTCCTCCGCCAATTTCGAATCCATTGAGAATTACGTCATACTGGCTGGTCAAAATTTCACCAATTTTTTCCCCGGCCATGAGGTTGTCTAGGAATTCTGGCTTGGGCTGAGAAAATGGATTGTGAGTAAAGGTCCACTCGCCTTCCGCCTGCGGATCGTCAGAATCATCGGTTCGCTCAAAGAAAGGAAAATCAATCACCCAAGCAAAAGCTAGCAAGTCTGAATCATTCTTGTCTTCGCGCAAGTCTGGTCGGTCATTACCATATTTTTCCATCGCTTCGGCATAGGTCAATCGCGGGAATGGTTTTTCCTGGATGCGCTTGTTTGGATACAGTTCTTCTACCAAGGCAATCAAGACGGCTTCGTTAATAGCCATCACATCTTCTCGTTCCACAAAACTCATTTCGAGGTCCATCTGCGTGAATTCTGGCTGACGGTCACCGCGAGTATCTTCGTCACGGAGACAGCGGGCAAATTGGAAATATCGCTCCATGCCAGCCGTCATCAAGAGCTGCTTGTACTGCTGTGGTGATTGCGGCAGGGCGTAGAAATTCCCCGGCCACAACCGAGCGGGCACCAAATAGTCGCGCGCGCCCTCGGGAGTCGGCGCAGTCAGTAGTGGTGTTTCGATTTCGGTAAAGTTTTCTTTATCCAAATAATCACGGACGAATTTCTGGATTTGATAGCGGCGGCGGATATTCTGCTGCATGCGTTCGGTGCGGAGATCAACATACCGATGCTTCAACCTGACCTCTTCGCTGATACCAGCCGAGCTTTCGGTTACTTCGAATGGTGGTGTTTCGGCTTCGTTCAGCACTTCCATTCCCAAAACCTCTAATTCGATGGTTCCGTTTTCCTGTTCAGCATTTACCATTTTTTCTGGGCGCTGGTTTACTTTACCCTGCACCATCACCACCCACTCGGGGCGGACGGTCTTGGCTACCTCAGTGGCTTCTGATCCGGGCAATACAATTCCCTGCACCAATCCTGTCATGTCACGGAAATCAAAAAACACCATCTTGCCCTGGTCACGTCGCACATGAATCCAGCCAGCAATAGTTACTTCCTGATCAACGTGGTCTTTTAGATCTTTTATATACGTTCGTTTCATATTTTTTAGCTTATCTCTCATGGATAAAATAAGTGTTTTTTAAAAGGCTTGCGGAGGCGCATAAAGCGCCGAGCAGAAAACTTGATTCGTACTTTTAAAAACTGGCTTATTTTATCAATGAGTTTTGCCAGTTTCTTCTCGGACGAAATCTCGCTTGGGCGCCCCAGCCAAACCCACCCGCCTGGCGCTCGGTTTGCCCGACAAGAAACTGTGTGAATAATTTTTCCCAAAAACAAAATCGCCCTTACATGATTACCAAAAAATTGATAAGCATGTAGGGACGATTGGTATCGCGGTGCCACCCTACTTCCCGATTGCTCGGGCTCTTTTGGGATTCTGTTGTCCACCTCGACCAGGGTCACAGACTGGTGTCATTGATGTGTGGTTATTATAGATAAGGAAAAAATTAAATCAATCCCACTGCTTTTTTCACCTCTTCCATTTTGGCGCCAGCTACTTCGTTGGCGCGAGCGGCTCCCTGGGCCAGAATATCCGCTACTCGAGCTGGGTCTTTTTCATATATTTCCCGGCGCTCGCGCATGGGTTCGATAAATTCGCGTAATTGTGCGAACAATAATTCCTTGGCTTCTTTGTACCCCATTTCCCCACTGGCGTAGCGTTGTTTTTGATAGCTTAGCTGGTCGCTTTCTAGGAACAGGCTGATGAGGGTAAATAGCGTATCGCTGGCATCATTGGGTGAACCCTTTGGGTTGGATCCAGTCACTACGCCCATAACAGCAGACAGGATTTCCTCGTCGCTAGCAAACAACGGAATAGTGTTGCCATAGCTTTTGGACATTTTTTGACCATCGACACCAGGCACCACGGCTACTTCGTCCATGATCAAGGCTTCGGGTGATTTGAAAATTTCGTTGTTCCATGTCCGGTGAAATTTTTCGGCAGTGTCCCGAGTGTATTCGATGTGCTGTTTTTGATCTTGCCCTACCGGCACTACGTCGGCGCTGTACAGCAGAATATCGGTAGCCATTAGCATGGGGTAATTAAAGGTCCCGACACTGATATCTTTGTTCTTGGCTTCGGAATCCTTGAAGGCATGCGCTCGCATCAAGAACGGCATAGTGGTAATACATTCGAATATCCAGGCCAATTCCGCATGATACGCGACGTCTGATTGTCGGAATATCGTGACTCGGTCTGGATCTAGTCCGCTCCCCAAATAATCCAGGACTAATTCATGGGTAAAGTGTCGGAGCAAATCGGCATCCTGGACCGTGGTCAAAGCATGGAGGTCCGCCACCATAACAAAAGTATCGTATTCGTTCTGCAGCGATACGAACTGGCGCAAAGCGCCGAGGTAGTTCCCAAGATGCGGTCGGCCTGTTGGTTTGATTCCTGACAGGAGGCGTTTTTGTGTTTGCATAGGGTTAGTATAACAAAGGCTAAGCAAAAAAATAAAGCCCTCCTCCTAAAAAAATAGGGGAGGGCTCTCACTACTACCACTAAACTTATCGGTATAATAACAGACATGGTTTTTTTGTCAAGCACTTTGTCCACTCTTTGCACAGGGCGGGGGTTGCAGACGGTTGGGAGACCTAGATGGTACAATCGGAATACCAATATGGCCAAAGAGTACGAAAAGAAAAAACCAGCTGCCCGCCCCAACCTGGCGGGCCGTGTTCCACCCAACAGTATCGAGGCCGAACAAGCCCTCCTGGGTGGTCTGATGCTGCGCCCGGTGGCCTTGTCTGACATTATGGACAGCGTATCTGCCGATTCTTTTTATTCTGGCAAGCATCGCAAAATATTTGAAACCATGATGGAGCTGTTCCAAAAAAACGAGCCCATCGACCTCGTCACCGTTAGTGGACGTCTTCGCGACAAAAACGAACTCGCCCAAACAGGCGGTGCCTCCTACTTGGCTGAACTCACTAACCTAGTCCCCGCTTCCATTAATGTCAACTATTACGCGGAATTAGTTAGTCGCAAAAGCGCGCTTCGCAACCTAATCGTGGTTGGCGACGAGCTCAGCCAGCTGGGATACACCGAATCTGAGGATATCGAAGAGATAATGGACCAAGCCGAGAAAAAAGTTTTTGCTATCACCAGCAATTCCGGCAAAAACGCCCGCTTTGTTGGTATCAAGGAAATCCTTCCCGAAGTTTGGGAAAACATGGAAAAACTCAGCAACATGGATGGCGAGATTCGCGGTGTGCCAAGTGGCTTTCCTGATCTGGACAACAAACTCGCCGGCTTTCAAAAATCAGACCTGGTCATTTTGGCAGCCAGGCCTTCTATGGGAAAGACCTCTCTTGCCCTCGACATCGCCCGCCAAGCCACGTTGCACCACAACATACCAGTGGGCTTCTTTTCGCTCGAAATGAGTTCTCAGGCGCTCGTAGACCGCATGTTATCGGCCGAAGCAGGGGTTGATTCTTGGAAAATGCGCACCGGAAAAGCCCTTACCGAAGATGATTATGAAAAAATCCAAGGCGCCATGTCCAGGCTTTCAAAAGCCCCCCTGTATATTGATGACCAACCTGGCTCCACCATGCTACGCATGCGTTCGGTCGCCAGACGTCTCAAGAGTGACCATGGGCTTGGAATGATTATGGTCGACTATCTCCAACTCATTCTTCCCGGACAACGTTATGATTCGATGGTAAATCAAATCACCGAAATTTCCCGCGCCCTCAAAAACCTTGCCCGCGAGCTCGACGTCCCTGTCATCGCTCTGTCACAGCTCTCTCGTGCCGTCGAAGCCCGTGGCGGCAAGCCTCGCCTATCCGACCTTCGCGACTCTGGTGCCATTGAACAAGACGCCGACGTGGTGATGTTTATTCACCGTGAAAAAAACGAAGACGGTGGCGGTCGTACCAACGCTGCCGAAGTACTTATCGAGAAACACCGTAACGGCCCCACTGGAATCGTGCAGCTCTACTTTGATGCCGACAAGACCAGCTTTGTTTCCATTGACTCATCCGAATACGAAGGCATGCCTCCGTCATCGCAACCAGCCGAAGTTTTTGGCGGTTTTTAATTTTTCTGTATGCAAGAATTCGATCAACTCGTAGAACATTTGCGCAAATTTCCTGGCGTCGGCAATCGCCAGGCTCGGCGTTTTGCTTATTTTTTATTGCGTAGCAATCGTTCGTATACTGACGAACTCGTGTCTCTCTTACGCCAGAACAAAACCCACATGAAATTATGCCCGGTGAGTTTTCAATATTTTTATAGCGATAATCCAGCAACAACCACCGCCCCAATTGTGCGCGATCCTAATCGTGACCGTAGCACGCTCATGATCGTAACCAAAGACATGGACATCGAAGCTGTCGAACAGACCCATGTTTACAAAGGTTGGTATTTTGTCCTTGGTGGCCTGGTCCCGATTGTTTCATCTCGGTCTCCGGTTCAACTTCGTATCGATGACCTCAAAGAACAAATAACCAAGCGCTCGGGAGAAATCAAAGAAGTTATCTTTGGGCTCCCTCTCACGCCAGATGGCGAACACACCAGACAACACCTCCAGGCACTCCTGGACCCCCTTTCACGTGAACACGGCTTTGCCATGAGCACCCTAGGCCGTGGACTATCTACCGGAACCGAGCTCGAATACATAGACGAAGCAACGTTTACCAATGCCCTCACCAATCGCGGATAATTAAAATTATACAAAACAAAAACCCCTGGTCTAATCAGGAGTTTTTGTAAAAGGAGAATGAAAAAATGTTTTATTTGATGGCTGCGATTTTGATCTTGGTGAAGGGCTGTCGGTGACCATACGTACGGGTGTAGCGAGACTTGGCTCGGAACCGGTGTACGCGGGTTTTGGCTCCCTGTCCTTCGTCTTCAAAAATCCCTTGGACTTCGGCTCCTGAGACATACGGTGCGCCAACCTTGGTATCAGCACCTGTATCCACCAAAAGAACCTTGTCAAAAGTGATCTTATCGCCAGACTTAAAGCCTTCGTAGTGTTTATCAAGCATGATCACATCACCGACGGCAACTTTGTATTGTTTGCCTGCGGTTTCAATGACTGCAAATTCTTTGGTTTCTGTATTTGCCATAACGTGTTCGATTATACGAATTCCCCACAATATTGCAAGCTCACCTTTCTCTTGACTAAAATAACTACACGTGTTTCTATCTGGAAAATCAAAATCAAAATCAAAATGGAAATCAAAATGGAAATGGAAAAGGGGCCAAGAAAGCTGGCCCCATCAAGGGTAACCCTCTACTTGTTGGTAGTAGGGGTGATTTTTTTTCTACTGTGGGGAGCCACGTTGGCAATAGACCCCCCACAAAGCTTGGCCATTGAGCTGTTGGCCCAATGGAAACACGCCCTGTTTCTGACGGGGACAATGCTGGTGACAACCAGCACGTGGAGATGGTTCTAGCCATCTTCTGGAAAAATAAAAGGAAGCACTCTCTAACGTGTCTTCCTTTTTTTGTAATATAATAAAACCATGCAATTTTCTCATACGTACAAAAAAATCACCTGGACCAATCTAGAAAAGCCGACCACCAACGAAGTTCGCGATCTCATGGAAAAATATGATCTGCACCCCGTAATTGCCGAAGAGCTTCTCGATCCTAGTATTCGCCCCAAAGTAGACCTCCACAAAAACTGCCTTTATCTCATTCTCCACTTTCCCAAACCTGGCAGCAGCCGTACTGGCGACACCCAAGAAGTCGATTTTATTATTGGCAAAGATTTCATCATCACCGCCCACTACGACACCGTCGACCCACTGCACACTTTTTCACGCATGTTCGAAGTGAATTCTATTCTCGACAAGAGCGAGATGGGGGCACATGCTGGTTTTCTCTTTTTCTACATGATTAGAGACATCTACCGAGAACTCGGCCTTGAATTAAATGAGCTAGAAAAAGACCTACGCTACATAGAAGAACGTATTTTTGGTGGCCAAGAAAAACGCATGGTCGAAAAAATATCTCGCACCAACCGTGCCCTTCTAGAGACCAAACAAGCCCTCCGTTTCCATGCCAAAGTTCTAGAATCTCTCGAGCAAGCCGGAGCGGCTTTCTTTGGCAATGGCTTTGAGTATTATCTCGGATCAATAACCAACGAATATCACAAAGTCTACGAAGTCGTATTAGGCCAAAAAGAGCTCATGGACGATCTACGTACCACCAACGATGCCCTCCTAACCAATCGCACCAACGACATCATGCGTGTTCTCACCATCATCGCTTTTACAGTGACCCCCATCAATCTCGCTACCCAACTCTTGGCCATGAACACCGAAGTCTCTTTCTTGCAAAATGTAAGCGACGGGCCATTCTTTATTATCCTGGGCCTCACCAGTCTGTCTGCTCTGGGTATGTTTTACTACTTTAAAAAACAGCAATGGGTCTAGAACTATGGATATCCGCCTCTACAACAGTCTGACAAAAAAAATAGAGTTATTCACTCCGCTCAAACCAGGCAAAGTAAAAATGTATCACTGTGGACCAACCGTCTACGACGATGTCCACATTGGCAATCTGCGGGCTTTTTTCTTGGCGGACATTATTCGCCGGGTATTTGAATGGAATCAATACGAAGTCCTTCAGGTCATGAATATTACAGATGTTGGCCACCTCTCTGATGACGGCGACCATGGTGATGACAAAATGACCCGCGCCCTTGTTCGAGAGAAAAAAACCATCACCCTAGAATCCATGCTCGAAGTAGCCACCAAATACAAAAGTCGTTTTGTGGAAGACCTCGACAGTATGAACATCCAGCGACCCCACCATTTGCCGAGAGCCAGCGAACACATTCAGGAAGACATCGCAATGATAGAAAAATTAGCCAAAGCTGGTCACACCTACGAAACAGATGATTCTGTATATTTTGATACGCAAAGTTACCCAGACTATGGTCAACTAGGCCTCGCCCCCCTTGATGATAATCATTCTCGAACTGGAATAGATCAAGATAAAAAAAGCCCTCGCGATTTTGCTCTATGGAAAAAGAACAACAATCTCGGCTGGGAAAGCCCTTGGGGCAAAGGATTCCCTGGTTGGCATATCGAATGCTCGGGAATGTCTACCAAATTCCTGGGAAATCATTTTGATATTCATACCGGCGGCATCGATCTCCTCCCCACTCACCATAACAACGAGATTGCACAATCAGTCTGCAGTACCGAAGAACCCTTTGTGAATTATTGGCTACACAACGAACATTTGGGACTCAAAAATACAAAAATGTCTAAATCAACCGGGAACAGTATCACTCTGCGCACCCTAGCAAAAGAAGGTTTTTCTGGTCTTGATTATCGCTATTGGTTGCTTCAGAGCAGTTATCGTAGCCAAGTAGATTTCTCATTAGAAAATCTGACGGCTGCCAAAACCGCCCGAGAACGTCTCCAAAAACACGCAACAGCCGAGAGTCTCGCCGAAATCCCAGACGCCTCTCCCTATTGGCAAAAATTTACAGATGCTATCAACAACGACCTAGGCACACCCGAAGCTCTTGGCATTGCCTGGGAAGTAGCCAAAGACAAAAAGCTCTCAGATAATTTTCGTTCTTCTCTTTTGTTAAAATTCGACGAAGTACTTGGTGTTTTTGAAAATGACCAAGAAGCAGAAGCGCTAGAGATTCCAGAAATTGTACTATCCTTGGCCGAAGAGAGAGAAGAAGCTCGAGCTACGGGCGACTGGGATCAAGCTGATTTTTTGCGGACAGAAATCAGAACCTATGGCTACACCATCGCCGACGGGCCAGACGGTACTACGTTTGAAAAAATCTAATATTCTTGCTGGAACTCAGCGATGAACTGGCTTCCCTTGCCAAGCCCTTCTGACTCAATGCGCAATTCTCCAGCGTGCGCCTTTACGATTTGTTTTGCCAAATACAATCCCAAACCAGAACCTCCTGTGTTTGTTTTTTTGCCAGCATCACCGCGACTAAACTTTTGAAATAGCTTAGCAATGGTCTCTTTGGTAATCCCTTTGCCATTGTCTGCAACAGTAAGCTCAATATATTTTTTGTCTTCTTTTTGTCGCTTTTGCAATATTACGTTTATCTCTCCCCCTCTGTCGGTATATTTGATGGCATTGTCCACCAGGTTAACCACCACCTGTCGTAGTTTGACTTGATCCCCCTTGAGGGCATAACGCCCAGGCTGTTTCATTTCGAAATCAAGACGTATGCCTTTCTGTTTTGCGTTTATTTTTTGTTCATCGACGACACTCTGCACCATAGAAGCCAAACTGAAAGTAATCATTTCATATTGGAGCCCCCCTTGCTCTATCTTGGAAACATCCAACAAATCAGTAATTATTTTGGCAAGAATTGAACTGGACTCAAAAATACGGCGCACCGGCTCGTGCACCCTTTTTGTGATTTTCCCAAAAGAACCTTCCAGGATCATGGAAGAATACCCCTTGATAGAAGTAAGCGGTGTTCGAAGCTGATGAGAGGCCAATGACAAAAATTCAGTCTTTAGTTCATCTAATTTTTGTAGCTCCTTGTTTACTTCTTGCAGTTTTGTTGACAGCTTTTCAACGTCTTGCCTTTGTTCTATTTCTTTATTTACTGATCGAATCAACAACAAACCAACGGCCACCGTAAAGACGAACGACCCAATCCCAATGGTTATGTCGGCAACGGTTCGTGCTACTGACAACAGTTGATAGAAGCTAATGATCCAGATAGCAAAAACCAGCACCTGAGTAAGAATCAATTTGAGATTGAACAGCTGATAGCGCAAAATCGCAACCGCAATCACAACCACCATAACCATAACCGTGATTTGAGACATCCAATTAAGCGCAAAAATTCCAAAAAAGGGCAACACCAAATTAGTAACAAAGCCAGTAAGAGCCGCAGCCAAAGTGCCTATAATAATAAAAAGTGCTTGTTTTTTTGTTTTGGTGTCTTTGTTTTGAGCGTAAAACTGCAAAAGATACAGATATCCGAAACCAATAACAACAGTCGCAAAAGAAGAATAAATAATTGAAGGCACCAGGCCAAAAAAAATTGCATTTTCTGCCCCAATACGTGGCTCAACACCAGTAATCAGTAAATTGGGTGCAAAGGCCAATATTGCAGAAACTGCAAAAAAACTAGTCACAAAAATTTGTTTTGTTTTTTTGACTCGTTTTTCAAAAAAAGAAGCAGTGAAATTAAAAAAAGTAAGCGGTACAAACGTAAAAGTTCCATAAAGAAATTTAGAAAACAGCAACACCTGATCTGGCTCTGTTGCTGTTCTAAACAAAAACATGGACAACACCCAAGCATCAATTGCCAGTGCCAAGAAAAAATAGTGCTTATTCAGTCGTGCTTTTTCTTTGTTATTGAAATACACCAAAAAGCCAAGCAGGCTATTGGCTAAAACTACTACAATAAGGGCGATGCTGATGATGTCGATACTGTTACTAGGGCTCACTGCCTGTAATTATATCATCATGCTGGCTAGTCTTTTTTTAACTAGCTGAGTAACCTTGTCTATTTTTTCTTCGGTAACAGTATCAAAATAATTCTGAAAATCAGCCACTCGGAACCCAAGCTTTTCTCCGATGGTCTTTATTTCTGCTACGTGTTCAACACTTGCACGATTGATAACATAGTGCCCTTTGTGGTTATTGGCAGCCAAAGCCAAGAGCTCGGCCATACAGCAAAAATTATCCTCTCTGTCTTTTAGACCAAAACGAAAATGTGTCACCACGCCCGGGGTACGAACCGCGCCAGCCTCGAGCACCAGGACATCAGATTGTCGATGAACTTCTTCAGAGATATCAGTTGGTTGCGTGTCATCAATATAAATCGAGCCAGGAGTGGTTCTGTCGGTTGTGATCAGCGCTTCGGAAGCATTAGTTGCAGTAAAGATGACAATTGCTTGCTTAGATTCAGAGACATCGGAGGAAACAGTGTACGTACCGCTTGGCCTAATCTCTAGGAGTTCTTTTTGCAGTTGTTTTACTTTGTCTATTTTTCTCTCTAAATCAATCAATCGAATATTTGTGGCCCCTGTTGTTGCGAGGTATTTGGCAACAGTAGACCCTACCGATCCTGCAGCGCCCACAATTGCCAAAGGCATCGTATTTCTCTCTTGCTGCAAAGACATTCTTTCCAAAATTGCTTCGTAATTTTGGACAACATTGAGAGCGGTATAAGCATGTCCGGTTGTAACATCGACACCCAAATCTAACAAGTCTTGGCCTCCTTTTGATAAAGATGCTGTGTATCCGGCCAGGCCTACTATTTTTGCACCCTGCTTAGATGCATGACGCACAGCGGACCGAATCTGCTTGATTGCCCTAGGTCTATCATCCAAAAGATCTTTGGCTGTCATGGGAACAGTGATAACACAGCCGAGAACCTCCTTGCCATCAACCGTGGATCTGAGTCCTGTTATTTCTGAAGCAGTAACTGGCCAAAAAAAACGACGAATCAAAATACGCATTATTTTTTTTGGAATTTTTCTAAAAAAAGGAAACTTTCTATAAATCTCAGCATAATCACGAGGGTGCCCCAAAAAACAAAAATGGTATTTTTTTAATTTTTTGGGCACCAAAAAATTAGGCAACAATTTAATTAACAAGTCTTTAAAGAGGCCATAAATTTGTTTCAATGTTTTCATAAATACCAAATAATTACTTTCTAAAAACTTGAAGTATCTTGGCATTTGCCTGCTCGATGTCTTTCTGATGCAATTCCAGGGCGGCAGTTCGGCTGTCTAACAAAGAGGCGGTAAACAAATCTTCTGGATAAAAAGGTGCTTTTACTTCAAATTTAATGCTAGTCTTTCTGAAAAAGAAAGATCGTAAAGTTAACGGGCAAGAAAGAACAACTCGTATTGGAACTACGGGGCGACGTGAATAATAAGAAAGCACGGCTGTTCCGGGCAAAACCTTGGTCACTACGCCCAAGGGGTCTATTGTTCCAGAAGGAAAAATGATCAAAGAATGACCAAAGTCTTTTAATAATTCAATATGGTTTGCCAACTTGATACGATACGGCAAATGTTTATTTTTTCTATCAAAAGCACATGCTCCGCAAATATCAAAAACCCAACCGCCGTAAAATATCTTTTTTAATAAATTTCCCTTGGCAATTTCTGTTTTATAGAATTTTGATTCGAAAGTAAAAAATCGAACTGGAAAATGTCGCGAAAAAAAACCAAAAATGCTTGGTATTAAGAGAATATCAATCTCTGAAAAATGAGAAGCTGCAAAAATAACGTTCCGTGACTCTTTTTTAAAAGTTTCATTCGGATCTTCTATGGTTGCACGCAACCACCATCGCAGAAAAAAACCAAGAGGGTATGCAAGATATTGCACAAAACGCACCAACAAAAAGAAACCCTTTCTTTGCGAAACACTGGACCCTTGTCCGGAAGCATTATCCGCAAAATCTACTTCTTCTCGTTGTGACTCTCCACCCAAAAGAGCACCTCCTCCTGCTGTCTTGAGAACCGGTGACCATTCTTGTTTTATGTCTTTAGGATTATGCATACAGTGTTTTATATTCTTGATAATAAACGCCCTCTTTGTTTTTCAGTAAAATTGCCCGCCCAATCGGCAACATTTGCAGGAAAGAGAATGTAGAAAATTTTCTGAATAGTTCTGAAGGAAAATCCTATTTGTTCCAAATGATGGATCACGTGTCGTGAGCAGTTGTTTAAAAGAACGTGATATTTTTCAACTCGAGAATGATTTACAACATTTGTGCGCTTTGCCAAACTTTTAAAAAGCTGAATACGTTGTTTGCGGGATAATCGCAAAGGGGTGGTAAAAACCGGCTCACTGGTGCCCACGTTTTGGCGCACATGAATCAGGTCTTCGGCAGTACCCCAAACATACTGCAATCTATTTGTTCCCAAAAAAGTTCTAAATGAGAATGTTTGGCCCACCAGACAGCTCAGCTCAGGTGAAGCAATAATAATCCTCTCTTTTATCTTGAAGCCAACCATTACATGTGCGACTCCGCGTGCAAAAAAAGGAACCGTATACAGAAAGGCTTCGGCAACATCATGAAGAGAAAAAGTAAAATCAGCCCAGCGTTCTTCTGGCTTATCCTCAACTCCTTCTGGATAAGAAAAATCTCTAAGATTTTCTATTTTCCAAAACGAACCAGTATTCACCACCCGAGCCAGGTTACGAAAACCAGCTTTCCACTTATCTCTGTTGTTTTTTATTTCGTCTGACATAAAAAATAACAAAAAAGACGGCATTAAGCCGTCTTTTTTTAAGAGCAAATTAAATTAACGTTAATCCCACCGGCGTAACTACGCCCGGGACCAGAACGAAAACTTAACTTACTACTTATATCCATATACATATTATAACACAGAGGGGTGTTTTGTAAAGCTACAAACCCTCTTCGGCCAACTGTTCTACCAGTTTTTTCTGTGACTTGGATAGTTTATCAGGAATTTGAATCTTCGTCACGATAAGCAAGTCTCCGCGCCCAGCCACTCCTTTGCCTCGCACCCGGAGCATTTGACCAGGACGCAGGCCTTTGGGGATTTTTATGGTTGTGTTTTTTTCGTCCAATAGCTCGATTTCTTTGTTGGCACCAAGAATAGCTTCGGTTAATTTGATGTCCATATCCATCACCAGATGCATTCCTTCTTTCCTAAAGATGCGGTGGGGCTGAACGTCTAACTGAATATACAGGTCGCCGTCTCGGCCATTATCTATCTTTTCGCCATAACCCTGTAACCGTAATTGCTGGCCACGTTCTACTCCAGGGGGAACCGTAATCGTAACTTCTCTCGTTTTTCCTGTTTTAGGATCTTGGACAGAAATATCTTTTTTTACTCCTTCAATAGACTCTCGAAAAGTGAGCCTTACAGACATGTGATAGTCTCGGCCTCGTGGTGTTCGTTGGAAACCTCCACCAGCAAAAGCAGAAAAGATATCGTTCAAATCAAAGCCGTCAAAACTAGCTCCTCCCTGTTGCTGAAAACCAGAGAAATCAAAACCACCAAAGCCACCGCCCGCTCCTCCACCAAAACCAGCACCCGGTCCAGCTGATCCAAACCTGTCGTATTGGGCGCGTTTTTCTTTGTTGGACAATGTCTGATAAGCCTCATTAGCTTCTTTGAATTTTGCCTCATCACCGTCTTTTTTGTCGGGATGATATTTGTGAGCGAGCCGGTGAAAAGCTTTTTTAATCTCGGAATCAGAAGCAGATTTTTCTACGCCAAGTATGTTGTAATAATCCTTGCTCATGTCGGACTATTTATCGTCTTCTACTTCAGCATCAACAATATTGTCTTCATTTCCAGCCTCGTCTTCTACTTTTTCGCCGGCGGGATTTGCTTCGGTTGAATCTGATTTTTGGAGAAGTTCATATATTTTTTGTACTTCTTCTAACAAGCCCTCATTGGCAGTCTTGATAGCCTCGATATCATCGCCGTCTTTTACTTTTTTTAGTTCGTCAATTTTTTCTTGAATGGCTGTTTTTACTGTTTCTTCAATTTTTTCACCATTATCCTTGAGGGCTTTTTCGGCCATAAAGACAGAGGATTCTGCTTGATTCTTGATTTCTACTTTTTCTTTTTTCTTGGCATCTTCATCTGCGTGAACATCCGCTTCATTTTTCATGCGATTGATTTCTTCTTCGGAAAGACCAGAGGATCCCTCGATTCGAATTGAATTCTCTTTGCCAGTCGCCTTGTCCTTGGCGGTAACTTTCAAAATACCATTGGCATCCACATCAAAGGTAACCTCTACTTGTGGCATACCGCGTGGTGCAGGTGGAATACCATCCAAGATAAAACGTCCCAAAGATTTGTTGTCTTGCGCCATTGGTCGCTCCCCTTGAACAACGTGAATTTCAACAGAAGTTTGGTTGTCGGCAGCGGTTGAGAATACTTGTGAATGTTGAGTAGGAATAGTTGTGTTTTTTTCTATCAATTTTGTGGCTACTCCTCCCATGGTTTCGATACCCATAGAAAGCGGAATAACATCCAAAAGAAGCACGTCTTTTACGTCTCCCTGCAATACTCCAGCCTGAACAGCTGCTCCAGCAGCTACAACCTCGTCTGGATTAATAGACCGATTAGGATCTTTGCCAAAGAGCTTCTTCACTTCTTCTTGGATTTTTGGCATTCGAGTCTGTCCTCCAACCAAAATGATTTCATTGATATCAGAAGCACTCATGCCGGCGTCTTTTAGTACGTTACGAGTTATTTCGATAGACTTGTCGACATACACAGCCGCCAATTCTTCTAGTTTTGAACGAGAAAGCTTTACCAAGAGATGTTTTGGACCAGAAGCATCAGAGGTAATAAAAGGAATATTTACTTCTGTTTCTGTTGCCGTTGATAATTCATGCTTTGCTTTTTCGGCGGCCTCGTCGAGACGCTGCACAGCCAAAGGATCTCCCAAGATATCAACCCCTTGGTCTTTTTTGAACTCAGCCGCAATATAATCAATAATAGCCTGATCAATATCTCGACCCCCCATATGAGAATCACCTCCGGTAGCTTTGACTTCTACCACATCAGCGCCAACCTCTAGAACAGAAACGTCAAAAGTTCCTCCACCAAAGTCATACACAACAATGCGCTCGTCTTTCTTTTTGTCAAAGCCATACGCAAGAGCAGCGGCTGTTGGTTCGTTGATAATTCTCTTTACATCAAGACCCGCAATCTTTCCGGCATCTTTTGTTGCTTTGCGCTGTGAATCATCGAAGTAAGCCGGAACAGTAATAACGGCTTCAGTTACTTCTTCTCCTAGTTTTGCCTCTACATCAGCTTTTATTTTCTGAAGAAGCATGGCTGAGATTTCTTCTGGACGATAACCTTTGTCGCCCATAGTAATCAAGACACCACCGTCTTCACCTTTTTTAATCTCATAAGGAACTTTGCCTTTTAGATTGGTGACCACATCATCTTCGAAGCGGTGTCCCATGTAGCGCTTTACTCCATATACAGTGTTTTTGGGGTTGGTTACCGCCTGACGCTTGGCGGTTACACCGACCTGACGTTCACCATTTTTTGCCAAAGCAATGACCGAAGGCGTGGTTCGAGCCCCTTCGCTATTTTCGATAATTTTGGGCTGTCCCGCCTCAATGATTGCAACGGCGCTATTTGTGGTTCCCAAATCAATTCCAATTATTTTTGACATAAAATTATTTGCTAGTTTAATAATTAATTATTCTTCAGAAGAAGTCTGCGTATACACACTGACTTTTGCCGGACGGATAACCCTACCCCCCAACAAATAACCAGTCTGTTTCACTTCTCTCACAAGATTATCTTTGTCTTTGTCTTCCGTTTCCAAAAATTCAACAGCCTCATGGAGCCGAGGATCAAACTGCTGATCTACAGCAACAATGACCTCGAGTCCGTATTCAGTCAAAACTTTCTGCAGCTGAGAATAGATATATTCGACACCCGTTCTCCAACCCTGGTCAACCGACTGCCAGGCCTCTGTATTAGACATGGCCATGGAAAAACTGTCGGCTACCGGCAACAAATCCTCGAGCAAGCGAGCATTGGCAAAACTTTGTCGCTCTCTCTGTTCGGTTTCCATGCGTTTTTTTGCATTTACCAATTCAGCGCGAGCACTCTGCCAACCTTGCAGATATTCTTGCTTTTCGAGTTTTAAGGACTTTATTTCGTCCTTAAGTTTCTTGAGCTTGGACTGAAAATCTCCTTCATATTCTTCGGAAACAATCTCTTCTGTAAGAATTTCTTCTTCGGGGGTATCTATTTGATCATTTGTATTTTTTCTTTTTGACATAGACATTAATTACTTCTTGTGTGCCATCGATGTCTATTATATACAAAGTCGGTTTTTTTGACAAATTTTACGTGTACGTGAAATACATGTTGAATATATTTCTCATATCTATTATGATGTTCTCATGAGTAGAAAAAACTCCTACAAGAAAAAACTTCTCGACATCCTGCAACGCAAACGAGCCAGCTCCACCGAAGACCTTGTTGAAGAGGCCCTTACGGCTTTCCCTGCAAAAAAACAAGACACTTCGTTGCGTTATCGTTTTCAGAGGACGTTAAAACAACTTCAGGAAAACAATCTGGTAGAAATACGAGAAACAGAACGATCACGTTTTGCTCGTCTAACCCCTCACGGACAACACACGCTCCGCACCATGTCCCTAGGAGACAACCAGAGCCTTACCTCTATGCGCTGGGACGGTTATTGGCGCATTGTTATCATGAATATTCCAGAAGACCGCAAGGACGAGCGAGACGCTTTTCGATATCTTCTCAAAAAAGCGAATTTTGCTTGTGTGAAAAATTCTGTCTGGGTTTCTCCTCACCCACTAGAACATTTGCTAGAAAATCTCAAAAAAGATTTTGGTTTTACTGATGAAATCTTCATTATTCTTTCCAACAAAATAGACCCTGTCAGTGAAGAGATTTTTATTCGATCAATCAGAGATTAGCCAAAAATAATCCAAAACAAAAACCCTTTCGGGTTTTTGTTTTGGTGATTATCGTTTTCGCCACTGAACTCGTTTGCGAGCTTTGCGTAGTCCGAATTTTTTTCGTTCTACTTTTCGAGGGTCTCGCTTCAAGAACCCAAGTCGTTTGAGCGGTGTTCGTTGCTCTTCATCGTGAACGCTAAGCGCTCGAGAAATTCCCAAACGTACAGATTCTGCCTGAGAAGATGTTCCTCCGCCAGAAACAACTACCGATATTTTGAATTTTGGTTCAATTTCAGTTTTTGTAAAAGGAGACTCTACCACCTTTTGCAGTTCAGCTGTTGGAAAATATTCCCTAAAGTCTTTGCCGTTTACAGTAACCTGCAAACTATCATGTATAAAAATTCGAACCTGAGCAGTAGCCGTCTTTCGGCGACCGATAGCTGGTACGTACTTGTCTTTGGTTGCGGTGGTAAGTTTCGGCATAATTATTCTTCGATTAGCAAATTTTTTATGAACTGACTGCGAAGCTTATTCTTGGGTAGCATGCCATACACAGCTCTACGCAAAACTTCAGCCTGACCTTTTTTCTCAATCACTTTTGATCGTGTGGTGTGTCGCAATCCACCCGGGTATCCAGTGTAGTGGGTGTAGGCATCAGCCAGCTTCTTTTCTGATAATTCCAAACCAGAAGCATTTTTAACAACAACCTGCACTGCTGGAATTACATTTGCCTGGAACTGAGGAGTGTTCTTTCCGCGCAACAAATCAGCTATCTGAACAGCAATAACTCCGAGGGATTTCTTTTCTTCTTTTATGTCTATAACGTAATGCTTCATGGTTTTTATACAAACTGAATTATGGCCATCGGACTTGCGTCTCCTTTTCGCTGAGGAAGCTTCACGACTCGAGTATATCCACCTGGTCGATCAACATATCGCTTTGCCAAGTCGTCTACAAGCTTGGTTACAGCAGAATCCTGACCTTCACCCAAACGGCTAGCAATAAGCCTACGGTTGGCGACCGAGTCTTTTTCGGCCTTTGTCACTAATTTTTCAATATAAGGACGCAACTCTTTTGCGCGCGCTTCTGTAGTAGTAACAGATTCGTGCTGGATAAGAGACAAAGCCAGAGAACGCATCAGTGCCGTGCGCTGGTTAGCGTCTCGTCCAAATTTTCGATTAGTGTTGTGGTGATTCATGGTGCCAGTACTCTATCATTACAGCCTTATTCTTTCAAGCCTAAATCATATTCTGTTAATGCTGCCCTAATTTCTTCAACTCCTTTGTCTCCAATACCGTCGAGAGCAAGTAGTTCAGATTCTGTCTTTTTTACCAAACCACCCAAAGTGCGAATACTTGCCTCAGACAAGGCATTCTGGGTTCGAGTAGACAAATCAAGAGAATCGATTCTTGTCTTCAGGGTATCGGTGTTGTCTTCAGAGTCTTCATTTGCCCCCTCTTTCTCGGCTTCGGCTTGTTTCATGCCGTTCACTACTTCTGCTTCGATTTCTTCGACAGAAACAGGGTTCTCTTCTTCTTCTTTTAATTCAAGAATCGAACGTAGCTGTTGAATCATAACCTTGATTGAATATTCAAGCGCCTCTCTTGGAGTAAGAGAACCGTCAGTTTCGATACTCATTCGCAACAAGTTGTGGTCGGTTCGGTCGCCAACACGCATGTTTTCGACATCGTAGCTTACTTTTCGAATCGGTGTATACACAGCATCAATAGCAATAACTCCAATATCAGCTCGTGATTTTTTGGTGTTTGGCTTTGGAACAAAACCTAGACCTTGCTCAATCGTGATTTCGATCTCAAGAGTTGTTTTCTTGTCGGTAACCATCGCAATCTGTTGCTCTGGATTCATTAATGTTGCTTGACCTGGTACGTTAAAATCAGCTCCGGTTACTTGTTTTTCCCCAGAAACTTTTAGTGTTGCCACGACCGGTTCATCTCCATTAAGCTGAAAACGTAGTCGTTTCAAATTCAAAACAATAGTTAGCGCGTCCTCACGAACACCCTCCAAAGTGCTGTATTCATGATCGGCTCCAGTAATTTTTATTTTTGTTACCGCTGCTCCTGGAATAGAAGAAAGCACAATGCGTCGCAAAGCGTTTCCAAGGGTGTGCCCATAACCGGGGTATAGCCCCACGATTTCATAAGTTCCTTTTGTGGAATCTTCTGATATGGTTTTTAGTTTTGAGGGCAATAAGATGACGTGCGACATAAATAAATTGTGACAAGTTATTAATTAAATAATGACAATTCTCTATTTACTATAGAACTCAATCACTGACTGGAAATTCAAAAATGAATCTGGAGTATCGGGAACACCTTTGACGGTTGTGGCCAGATTTTTGTCGTCTACAGAAAGCCAATTAGGAGCTTTGACTGATTTTAGTTTTTTGCCGATTTCATTGAAAACTACTCGATTTTTGCTTCCTTCACGAATGGCGACAACATCGTCTTTCTTTATTTGGTAAGAAGGAACAGTTGTGCGCTTGCCGTTAACCATAAAGTGCCCATGAGAAGCCAGTTGGCGAGCCAGGCTTCGAGTGTGGGCATATCCAGCTCGATAGATAATATTATCCAGTCGAGATTCTAACTGCTGAAACAATTGCTGTGCCGGAGCGACTGTTTTTTCATGAGAGCTAAGAGCTTTTTTTACATAATTTGCAAACTGACGCTCTCGCAAGCCGTAGCTAAGGCGGATTTTTTGTTTTTCAATAAGGGAAAGGCCGTAGTCGGTAACACGATTACGTCGTTTGGCTGTATAAACCTTGGCGCGCTTGGCTTGTGCCAGCATGAATTTTGGCGTTTGACATTGCTCAAACACACCAGCCCCAAGGCGTCGACAGATTTTAAATTTTTTCTTAGTCATGCTCATGATATTGCTTGCGTTATTGGTTAGACTCGGCGAGCCTTACGTGGTCGAACTCCATTATGTGGATGCGGTGTTCGGTCCTCGATACTGCGTAATGAAATGCCATGTCCAGAAAAACCTCTAATAAGCGATTCTCTTCCAGAACCAACACCCGTAACAAAAACGTCGACTTCCTGAAGTCCCATCATTTTTGCTTTTTCTCCCAAAACTTCTCCAACCTTAGCGGCAGCAAAAGGAGTTCCCTTTTTTGCTCCTTTGAACCCAAGAGCACCCGAAGAAGAAGACATTACAGCATTGCCTTCGGTATCAGTCACTAGGCCTAAGGTATTGTTAAAAGTTGATCTGATATACAGATTACCAGCGCTAAGTTTCTTTTTTGGAGTACGTGAAAGGGCTCGGGCTTTGAGTCCTTTGTCTACGCGCTGTCCTTTTTGTTTTACGATTCGCTTTTTTCCCATATGACTAAAATTATGTCTTGCTGACTTTTACCTTACCTGAACCCATGGTTACTCGTTTGTTGCCACGAACAGTACGAGAATTGTTCTTTGTTGTTTGCCCACGTGAAGGAAGTCGAAGCGCATGCCGAGTTCCACGGTACGAATGAATATCACGAAGACGCTTGATGTTCATGCTTACTTCTCGCTTAAGGTCACCCTCAAGGATCATTTCGTCAAGAATTTGTCGAA
The DNA here is from genome assembly GCA_964350165.1 of uncultured Candidatus Saccharibacteria bacterium. Taxonomy (GTDB): domain Bacteria; phylum Patescibacteriota; class Minisyncoccia; order Phycocordibacterales; family UBA1006; genus CAYGJA01. The sequence goes on from CAYGJA010000001.1 coordinate 128,150, forward strand.
CTGCCTGCTCTTCTTCTCCGGAAAGGTCTTTTACTTTTTTGGTTGGCTCTACTTTTGCCTGAGACAAAATGTCTTTGGCAGTTGAAAGACCAATTCCAAAAAGAACGGTAAGTCCGTACTGGGCTTGTTTGTTATCTGGGATGGTAATACCTCGAACTCGCATACTTAAGATTCTAAAATTATTGCCGCGCGTTGTGGCGTGGGTTCTTTTTGTTAATTCGGCGCAAGCGACCTTTACGACGAACGATAATGTCGTCTTTGCTTCGCTTTTTGATTGAAGATTTTACTTTCATAGGTGTTTTTGGGCAAAGTCTCTTGAACGCACAAAAGAGAAAAGGGAGACCCTTTTCCGAGCGTCAATTGCTTGTGCGTGTACTATAGCGCATTTACTTTCGTTTGACAATCCTACCGCGACCCCCATAAGGATCAATAACTATATCGACGGTATCACCAACCAAAACCTTGATTCGGTGCAACTTCATTTTGCCTGACAAATACGCAATCATCTCCAGTCCATGAGCACCATTTTTCAAACCAGGAGCCTCTGTTCCTTCGGGGAAAATCACCCGGAACATAGTGTTTGGTAATGCTTCTGTTACTTGTCCTGAAATTATTGTTTCGTTACTTTTTGCCATTTAAAATTTATATATTACGCACGATGCCAATTGAGGTTACCACACGAAGACTAGCTGTCAATGTTCTGATAAATAATGTCTATTTTTTCAAATTTTTTGGGAAGTTGTTTTATCCAAATCGGCTTTATTTCTGCTTCGGCTGACTGGATTTCGTCACGTTCTCGCAAAACAGAAGCAAAATCACGCTGCTTTACACCAGAAACGAGACGCTTCACTATCAAATCATCTACTTGCCAACGCACCGTAGCACTACCAGAAACCTGTAGATTGGTGAGTTCTTGAGTAGAGGTGGTCACGACATAATCAAGATCAGAAAGGTTTGTGATCATTAATTTTGGCAAAGTGATTTCGTCAAAACCACCACGTGCCAGTAGAGCGGTTTCTATTTCATCTTTGCGCACCAACAACATAGACACATCGGCCTTGAGCACCGCTCGCAAACCACTTTCTGGCTGTGGATCAAAGGCGATTTCTTTCCAGGTGTATTCTTCGGTATCTGGCAAAACCATGTAGCCTTCTGGAATACGGTAGGCAACTTCATTGCGACTTTGATCAAACACCTCTTGACGCAAAGCGAGCTCGAGCCCTCCTTGGTCTTCGTCCTCAACAGCTGGACGCTGTCCGATAAAACCTCCCGATAGCGGACCGACTGAACGAGCATAAAAACCTTCAAATTTGGGACCGCCTCGAAACCCAGGTATAACAAAATCGGTGGGCTCTTGATTGTATTCCGGACCAGGATTATCGGCATAGACAGTTGCCTGAATCGAACCAGGAACAAGTTCTCCGTTAACCAGGGTTTGTCCCGGAACAGTGATTCCGCCCCCCTTGGCTAATTTGTATATTTTCCCAGAAGAATCTTCGAAGCGTGTTTCTTCACGAAGCTTTTGAGCAGAAGTGGAGAAATTGTTGTATACGACAATTTCTCCAGAGGCTTTTTCGCTCACGTCGACCAAGGGGGCGTCAGCCAAACTTTGGCTGGCTTCTACCGGAAAAACAACCGTGTCGTAATCAAGCTGATCTTCTACGCTGTTTTCGTACAAAGCCAAAACAGTATCTACCGCAATCACCTGCTCCTTGAGTGTGATTCGAAGCGAAGCTCGAGCAGAAGTTAGAGATATTACATAGCCCAAGACAATCACCAGCACAAACGCAAGACCCCAGAGTGTTTTTCCGCCAGAAGCAGCTCTTTTTTCTCGAGAACTAACCACCAGAGGAGATCCTGTTCGCATGCGACGCGAAGAAGATGTTCTTGGTATTGTCTTCTTTTTTGGTTTGGTAAAAGTCGCGCGTTCTTCGGATTCAGAGTCACTGGCTCGAACCACTCGACGACGAGACACAACCGAGGAAGTACTTCGGACCGGTCGCCTAGCCTCCCTCTCTCGAGTAGGTAAATTAATATCCTGAATTTTTCTTCGGTCTGACATATATCTACAGTGTAGCAAGTTTTATAACAATGAGGCTACATAAAAATGAATGGCATGTTCGGAAACCACTCCAGCACCATCAACAACCAGAGTGTTGTCACGAAAATCAAAAAAAGTAACGGTTGCTTCTGCTGGCAAAGCGCCCTGGACTGTTTTTTCAATCATGGAGCGCTCTATGATTTGTTCAAAAGAATCCGAAATACTATACACCGCCCGATCAGGAAAGGTGGTCGCTTGTGTAATCTGCATAAGGACTTCCTGCAATTGTCTTCGCCAAATGTCAGCCACAACCCGACACTGCTCGGTGATTTGTTGTTGCAACGACGCCTCTAGTCGGTTTTGGAAAAATAATTCTAACAAATGCGTGGCTCGGTGATGGTCTTTTCCCACAACCGATTGAATCTGCTCGATGATTGATTCGATTCCAATCTGAATATCTCTTTTCTCGATAGCACCCTTGTTCGTGTGCAACACAACAGTGGTGCGCCCTTCATCAATAAAGACAAATAACGTACTGAGCTGTTTGTGTTCTGTAAATTTGTCGAGGGCTGAATATAACAAAGCGTCGTGCGTAGTGTGCGTTATCCGATGATGAGGTAATATTTTTCGAAGCGTGTTCTCGATTGCTTTTTTCATCATTTCGGCTACCAAATCATACTGAAGGGTTAGGGATATTTCTTCGGCGCGCTTGCCAAAAGGCTCGAGAAAATGATAGCCGTTTAATTTTTCGTGAATAGGAGTAATTCCTAGTAGCACCTGTTCGTGGTCTTTGTTGTGTTGCGCTGTGGTTTTGTATTCTGAAAGCGCACGTTTGGTCATTTTTTCTTGCTGACTCTTGGTGTACTTGATTGGTCGATGAGAAGACTCGATCACATCTTTCCAGAAAGAACCTCCCCAAGGGGCGTCATATATTACGGTGATTTTGGTTATGTTTTCTAGGTGACGATTGTCTATACGAGAAAAAACTCTTTCTAGCGCTGTGGCATAGCGACTGACTCGATGTCCCTGATCATGAATATCTGCTTGATCTACAAGCTGCTGTGCCTGCAATTCATTTTTTATAAGTTTTTGTTTTTTGTTCAATACCGAAAGCACGGCCACGAGAACGCTCGATCGCCCAACCTCGACCACTAGATGTTTGTCTGGTCCCTTTTTTTGGAGTTGCCAACTTTTCACCCAAATATTGTAGCATGCAAGCCTTATTCGAGAACCGCCTTGATCCTGCGGATACCGGCCGAGCTGGCTTCTTCTTTTTTAATACGAAAATGTCCCAGTTCGGCAGTGTTTTCGACATGTGGACCACCGCAGAATTCTTTGGAGAAAACATTGCCAGCCGCGTCTTCGACAAAATATACTGATACGGTGTCTGGATATTTGGCGCCAAATTCCATTTCGGCTCCCAAGGCTTCGGCTTTGGCTAACGGCATTTCGCGTTGCACCACTGCTAAATTCGCCTGAATTTTTTCGTTCACTATTTTTTCTACGGCCTGCTTTTCCTCGTCGGTCATTTTGCGATCAAAAGCAAAGTCGATACGCAAACGCTCTCCGGTAATATTGCTTCCCCGTTGCTTTACCTCTACCCCCAAAACCTGTTGCAGGGCTGCTAAGAGCAAATGATGAGCAGTGTGCAATCTGACCGTGGCTTCATCATGATCCGCCAGACCTCCTTTGAATTTGTGTTCGGCTCCAGTCCGGGACAGTTCCTGGTGTTCCGTCATTTTGGTATTAAAATCTTCCCCACTAATGGTCTCTCCTTTTTCAGCGGCAAGCTCCATAGTCATTTCTACCGGGAAACCATAGGTAGCAAATAACACAAAAGCATCACGTTCACCTTTTTCAAATTCATGCAGTCCTTTATCCAGCACTTTTGCAAACCGCTCGATTTCGGTGGCGATGATTTCCCGGGCGGCAGTTCCCTGCTCACGCAAATGCGGATACGCCTGACCATACATAGCGACCACAATACCTACCAAGTCGACGACTCGTTCCAACACATCCTTTCGTTTCGCGTGGGCCGCCGCCCGACGAATCAATCGTCTCAGAATATAACCCCGGTCAGTATTAGCGGGCTCCAATCCTTCGGCTGCCAGAAACGTAGCAGCCTTGATATGATCGGCAATAATTCGTGCTTCTCGTGATTGCCCTAATCCCAACGCGTCAATCAACGGAACAAAAGCATCCGTCGCAAAAATACTGGATTGTTTTTGCATCACGGCTGCTAGACGCTCCAGCCCCGATCCGGTGTCTACGTTTTGGTTAGGTAGCTTGGCCGCGACCTTACCCCCCTCTTGGCGATACGCCATGAATACGTCGTTCCAAATTTCCACCACATCTTGCCTTTCGTCTGCGGCTTCGAATTCTGCTGGCGACAAATCCCCTAATCCGTCGGCAGTCAAATCATAGAACATCTCGGTGCTCGGACCCGCTGGCGAATCAGGCCCAGCTGTCCACCAGTTGTCTTTGGAATCACGATAATAAATCCGATGCTCGGGCAGGTATTTCTTCCAGATAGCTACGGCCTCGTCATCGCGGGGCACGTCGTCATTGCCGGCAAATACCGTCACATACAATCGCGCCGGATCTAGTCCCAGGCCTTCGTTCGGATTGGTCAGGAATTCGTAACTCCACTGGATGGCCTCGGCTTTAAAATAATCACCCAAAGACCAATTGCCGAGCATCTCGAACATGGTGGCGTGGGTATTATCCCCCACTTCATCAATATCAACCGTACGAATACACAACTGTGACGATACCAAGCGTGCACCCTCGGGATGCTTCTCGCCCAGGAGATACGGCATCAACGGTTGCATGCCGGCCACGTTGAACAAGGTCACGTTCTTGCCCGCTGCATCTCCGGGTGGAATCAGTGGTGCCGATGGCAATACTGCGTGTCGTCGCGCCTGAAAAAATTCCAAAAATCTTTTTCGTATTTCGGTTGATGTCATGCCTTGTACTGTACTTGGTAGGCAGAAAGTTGGCAACATTTTTTACAGTTACAATAATTTATATGAATTTTGAAAAACCCTACCCGTCCGAAAACTCAGATCATTTAAGCCAAGAAAGAATGGCCGAAATTACACAACAAAGCCACTCTCTCTACTGAAGAAAATATAAATCCAGATCTATTCAAAAACTCACAAAAAAACACGCTTTTCCCGCAAGGGAAAAGCGTGTTTTTATATCACGCCTGAATCAGGGGCTACTTACCTTTACGGCAATAATTATCTGATCACCATTGCTGGTATCGAGAATATACCCCTGATTGGGTCGTATTCCCGACCCTCTCCACCAGAAGTTAACATCCTCCCCAAACGGTCCGATTACCTTCAAGAGAAACGTGTCTTGTTTTCTGCCCAAAATGTCCAGTTGAATTTTGACGTTTTTGTAAGCCAGAAGGCAAAAAAAATTTGCCCAAAGCTTGAGGTTCTCAACACGTTTGCTGGTTTTTATATAAAAACCAGAAGGGCGATCATTCGTGTCTTCCAAAAAAATTCCAGCCAAAAACGAATACTTTACCCCTGAAACAGCCTTTGGACGCAGCAACTCAGACCTGTTGTCGGTAACGGGAAGGAAAACGTATCCGTTTTCTCCGAATAATTTATCCAGCAAAGGCTTTAACGTTGCAAAAATCTCTTGTCTCGTCATAGTAAAAAAATTTTAAAGAATTGAAAAACTAATTTCCCACCACCCTAACACAACCAACCACAACAAAAAAGACTTTTGTTTTTCAAAATTCGCCAGGCAGCAATCAATAAAAAACACCTCTCCAGTTGGGAGGTGTTTTTTTAAATGATCTTTTACCAGATTAGGTGGCAATGGTTTCGGCAACAATAGTAACGTTAACCCATCTTTCTTTGCTTCCAAAACGCGAGAGTCCGAGAAACCCGGGGGCTAACCTTTCCACCAGAATAGCCATGTCTGCGTCAATTTTTAGTCGGTAGATATCTTCAGAATAAGTCAAAGAAATCACTGACTCCCACAACATGACTATGCAGCAAAATACAGCCAATTGAGTGATGCCTAGGCCAGACACGGGCATGCTCGTGTTAAAAAAAATCGACCCCCCATTCTTCTGAAAAGAAGCAAGTTTGGAGTTTACTTCTTCCCCAAAAAACTCATTAACTTTTTTTCCTCCTATCTCATAGGTTGGGAAATTTTGATAGACACCTTCACAAAACGAAGGCCCTTTATTTTCGAAAAAAATGCCATACTCCTCTTTGCCAAAAACGGCATCCAGCAAAGGCTTTAACGTTGCAAAAATTTCTTCTCTTTCCATAGCGCAAAAAAATTTAAAGGGTTGAAAAAACTAATTTCCCACCACCCTAACACAACCAACCACAACAAAAAAGACTTTTGTTTTTCAAAAGTATTTTTTGTATTTCGGTTCATGTATATGCGCTCTATCGTGCCATGGCTTGTAAAGAAATCCAGCCATCAGCTAGATTTTTCTTCTTTTGGCCACCATGGGAAAAAAGCGTTGGTAGTGCGCCCATAGGCGGCAAAGTCAGGGTGCTGGGACATTTTTTTCTCGAGCATCGGGATACCAGAAACCTTTAAAATCAAATAAGTAATCGTAATAGGTCCGATTACCGCTATCCACCCCATAGGTACCGACAGTGCCACCAGCCAAATCCCCCACCACTGGGTTACCTCGCCAAAATAATTCGGGTGTCGGGTATAGCGCCACAGACCTGAAGTCATCAGCTTGCCTTTATTCTTGGGGTTTTTCAGAAACTGCGCCAGCTGCCAGTCGCCGATGGATTCAAAGCCAAAACCAATGAGCCACACCAAAATACCAAGTACTGCCAGGATACCAAAAGAGCTACTATTTGATTGATTGATCATAAGCACCGGCACGCTAATCAGATACAGCAATACCCCCTGCAGTATGTAAATTTGGAAGTACGAACGCAGTACGAACCATTTCCCCCAATCACGCCGCCAGGCTTGGTACCGATGGTCTTCAGGCTTGCCTCGGTTGCGCCGATAGATATGCCAAGCCAAACGCGTTCCCCAAATCGTTACCAAGATTGATACGATGATACCCAGCAGACTGTACCCACCAGACAGACCAAATGACGTCCAAGCCAACAACACAAACCCCAGCCCCCAAGCAATGTCTGCCGCATCGTTGCGCCGCAGCACCAAAGACACCACAAACCAGAGGTTCATGTAAACAAAGAGAATAATGCCGAGAGTTACAAAGTAATTCATACACCCAACTTTCCAGCAATGAGGTAGGTAACCGTCGACACCGACCCAGCCAAAACCGCACCCCAAGCCAAATCAACCATCGTTACCAACAGCGGCCAGTCCTTGACCGTGGCCAAATTAGTCAGGTCATACGTGGCATAAGTAATCAGCCCAAACAACGCTCCCATCCATAAAACCCGCATCCATGTTCCCGACGACATCGCCGGCGAAATCACAAACACCACCAAGCCAGCAATAAACAAAAGATAAAAAATAATCGCTGCTGGCCAATTGACCTGCGGGGCCAACAAAAAACCAATCTGTCGCTGATAAAAATTCTTGGCCACTAATCCCAGCCACACCATATCGATGGCAAAAAATACCGGCAACGCAATCAAATATAATTTCCAAAACATATTTTTATTATAGCCCATATATTTATTGCCAATCAGTCCGTAATCACCAAAGTCGTTTTTTTAGATGGAGATAGCATCCGCTGGAGATTGGCCGCACGAGGCTGGGGCAATGGAATACTTATGCCTCAACAGAAGCCTCTTCCTGCTTCTCCTTGAAACTCAAATAATCTGCAAGGGCCTTGCCCTTTAACACAATGTTAATACCCTGTCCTCCCTCATCCAGTCTGTAGTAAAGCTTGACCTGAGTCGGCTGATCGTTCTCGTAGAATACTTCCACCGAGTCGGGATTTACCTTACCTTGCAAGGCCTCGATGAGTCTACTATTGTTCCCCGAAACGTGGAACTCTGACATGTGATCATAGGGCAGACTCCCGCTTTCGTCAGGCTTGATTTGGGAAAAAAATGCCGCTATGGCTGCTTGATGAATCAGCGTTTCGTCTACATTTGTGTATTTTTTTTCTTGGTGTGATGGCTGTTCTCGGTTCATGGTGTTGCGATTATGATATACGGTTAATAATAGCACAGCCGACACCAACGAATGAGTCCTTCGCACGCCCCCCACCTCTATCGAACCAATCGATCATCAAAAACAGCAACCGGCTCGGCGGTCAGCGCTTGATCGCGCTCCATACGAGCAATATCGGCGAGCATTTCGTTATATAGTGGGGTTACGTTTTCGGCAAACGGATAGATTTCGGGGTTCGAGAGTACTGTGTCAAAAGCTTCATTAGCTCGAACAAAGCTCCCGTTCCCCCACCGAAGCATAATAAACTCGCGGAAACATGCTTCGTCGCGGTAAGGGTTGCCGCAAGTATCAAAAAACGCATCTTCTCGCGCCAAGTACTCTTCTTTGTCGAGATATGGAGTCACTGCATTAGCTGTATACCAAGCCAAAAGCCGGGCTGGGTAATCTGATTTTGAGTAGGCTGTCTGCATCTTCTCAAGCAGAGCAAAGGCGTCACTCAAGCGTCCTTCGAGCCAGGCGACGGTCACGCGCCGCTCGTCAGCATAACAAGGAAAGCCAGGTTCTGGCCACTTCTCACACTCAACCAGGTGCGCTTCGACCTCGTCATATCTCTTTTCTTCAATTGCAATATCCGCCAAAATAGTGTGGACCCACGGGTTATGTGGGTTAAGTTGTCGCGAGGCCAATGCCGTTTCTTTGGCGCGCTCGTAGTCCTCGAGCCAAAAATAGGCGCGACTTTGATTGTACAGGGAATACGCCCGCTGCCAGGGCTCGGTCGATACACGTTCGGCACTCTTGGCGAGCTCCAACACGGCCTGGGCCGCCTCGGGAGAGAGCTTGGACTCGTCAGGACGCAAAAACCGAATCGATCGCGCCCGGCTGATATAGTAATCATAATCAGGCTGGGCGGCATTGGGCGTGATCACCATCGCAACCACTATGACGCCCCCCAGAAGCACGGCTATTTTTCGCCACGACGTAATCGCACCTGTGGCGCGCAAGCCAAGCAGGCACAGCAGTGTCAATACCAAAATTCCAACCAACATCTCTGAGGCAGAAAACTGCGAAAACATAATGGGGATTGCCTCGTCTATATTGAGGCTCTGCACAACCGGACGCAGTGGCGTAAAAGCCACCACCAATACACTCACGGCATAGGCCTCAAGCACCAACACAACCTTCATGGGTATGTTTTCTTCAATTGCCAGCCTACGCATCGCAGGGCGTACTTGCACAAACAACCATATTGCTGTGTGAGCAATCAAGGCCCCTTGGAACACCCCCACCGCAACTTCTTTGGTCAAATACCACACCGTATCCCAGCGCACCGGCATAGCGGTTGCCGAAGCGACGAGCGACAAGTCGGCCAACAGCCAGGCCATGATTACCGCAAAGACCCCAACCTGCACCACCGGCAACCACAACCAAAAAATCGCTGTTTCTTTACCTAGTTTTACGCTCATAGCACGAATGGATAATCACTCATCTTTGTTACCTAACTAACATTATGAATCCAGTATACCCTAGCCGCGCGTTCACCCCTCCACAAAAAAGTCTTCGTCGAGTTGCTTGATTTCGTAGGTGCTTTGAATTTGCACACCGATTCCAAAACGATACATCAAATCTGCCAACTGGATCCCCGAGATTAGAATGATAGTATGGTGGGCTTCGCGCGCTTTTTGGATGGCCTTGTCGTCAAAGTCTGCCGTCGTAACAAAAATTCCTTTTTGCGTGTCACCAGCCATAGCCCCGATAAAATTTCGGATGTCAGGCTCGCGGACTTTGTTTTCGGAATAGCGCTTGGCCTGTACGTAAATCTTTTCCAAGCCCAGCTGATCCTGATTGATAACACCATCAATCCCGCCATCGCCCGATTTTGGCGTACCCAAGAATTCTCCGTACCCCATCTTTTGAAATAATTGCAAGACTATCCGCTCGAAGTCATATGGATCTACCTGTTTTAGCCTTTGCAACAGCTCGGCTTTGGTCTCGCGTTCCAGATTGGCGATCCCGCTTTCGATCAGGTCCGTTGGAGTTGATTCTTCGCTGTTGGCATGGTCACCATCTTCCGTCTCGTGTACAGCTTTACCTTTTGCAATTTCGTGCGCCTGAAAATCAGGGTCGCTCTTTAGTTGGGCTAGTGTGAGTGTGCCAGAATCTAGTACGGCTCGCCCCTTGTCGGTGATTGCCACTATTCCGCGCTCAGGGGACGCCAGCATCTTTGCTTGCTTGAGATATGCCTTGCCCCATCCAACCCGATTGAGCACCAATTGATCGCCAGACTTGGTTTTTTGTTGAAGGATTTCTGACGGCAGGTCCGCATAAAAGCGATCCCGGACCGCACGCCGCAAATCACCGGTCGCCAGGGGTCCGCTATCGGCCAACACATGCAATATTGGCAAAAAAGTCTCATGGAATTTTGGAAGTTTTTTCATAATTGACATATATTCTATTTAACACCAGCAGTCTTCCGAACAATAAACTCAAAAATGCGCTCGTTGACAAATTTTTTCAGCTCGGGATTTTCGTCCAGTTTTCGATACAGGTTAAAGTGCTCATCGAGCATGCCGACAAGGCGGTCCTGGAAGAGTTCGTCAAATTTAATCTTTGCTGCATCTGGGCTATTGGCCGCCAACGACCCTTGTAGTGCTTCGTTTTGTAACAATGAAGCACTAAGAGAATTTAAGATTAGCTTATCTTCATTGGTGAATTCTGCTCCGTATCTTTCATTAATCTCTTTGATGATTTTTGAAAGCGGGTCTTTTTCATCACCCTCCTCGTCTCCGCCATTTTTCCCTGCCCCCATCGGCTCTAGGTCAGAATCTTCGTCATCAAGGATGATCTGTAATTCGTGCTTGTCTTTTATGGCATAAGAATCAACATCTGCCGCTTCAAGTACATCGATTGGCAACTCGGTACCGCCTTGCGGGAGCTTGCGCCGCAAAAACTTCAAGAACAAAAAGAGGCGCTCCAGATCAGGGTCTTCAAAGGTCACAATCTGTGACACAAACGCATATTTCCGTACATAATCACCAGCCCGTGACTTGAATTCTGCCATCTCTTGTTCGGTAAAGCGCTTGACAGCACGCTCTACAACCGCGTCCAGCGCAGCATTGAGGACCGAGGGCTGGGCCCCCATCAGATACTGATCCACAAATCCCCTCATTTCTAGGTCAGAAAATAGCTTGTAGCCCTGGATGTCTCTCTCTAGGTCGTGCAGAATATTCGGATCGGTTGCCTCAGATAGCAGCGTTGCCTTGTAATACGGCTGGAATGATTTTTTGATGTCTTCTGCACCATTGACAAAGTCAAGCACAAACACGTCTTCCTTGTCGTAGCGCGTACGATTCAGACGAGATAATGTTTGCACCGCACTTACGCCAGATAGTTTTTTGTCGACATACATAGAAGCAAGCAGCGGCTGATCAAAGCCTGTTTGGAATTTCTCGGCAACGATAAGAAATTTGTAGTCGTCTTTTTTAAACTCATTTGCCGTGTTTGCCTCGGGTACACCGTTCATTCCGGCTTCGGTATACTCCAGTCCGCCGTCAACTACGGTGCCAGAAAATGCCACCAATGATTTGTAGGGATAGTTTTGCTCTGTCAAATATTCATCAAAGGCACGCTTGAATCGCACCGCGTGCAAGCGTGACTTCGTCACGACCATTGCTTTGGCTTGCCCGCTGATTTCGCTGGCAATCTTTTCAGAGAAATGCTCGACAATAATTTTGACCTTTTTGGCGATAACCTGCTCGTGCTTTTCGACATAGCCCACCAACAAGCGCTGGGCTTTCTTTTTGTCATATTCGGGGTCTTCTGCCACTTTTTTCAGCAATGCAAAATAAGTCTGATAGGTGGTGTAATTTTTGAGTACATCGACAATAAAGCCTTCTTCAATGGCTTGCTTCATAGAGTACAGCGAAAACGGCATATGCTTACCGGTCAGCGGGTCTTCTATTCCAAACAGCTCGAGCGTTTTTTGTTTTGGGGTTGCCGTAAACGCAAAAAAGCTGATATTCGGCGCATGTACTTTTCGCGCCTTCATGCGATCGATCAGCAAATCCTCTGCAGTCTTAAATGCTTGTTCGGCCTTTGTGTCTGCCTCGGCAGCGTCTTCTAGGGTAAGGGCCTGGCGCAAGTCTGCCATGCTGTCACCGCTGGTTGACGAATGCGCCTCGTCGATAATTACCGCAAATCGTTTGCCGGCCGTTTGCTCGATTGCATCCACAATAACTGGAAATTTTTGCAGTGTACTCGAGATTATTCTGGTTCCCTTCTCTAGTGCATCACGCAATTCAGCAGAGCTCTCGACGTGCTTTACCACACCATCGACCTGCTCAAAGCTTCGGATGGTTTCGGCAAGTTGTGAATCCAGCACGCGCCGATCAGTAATCACCACCACCCCGTCAAAAACCGAAGCATCACTCGCATCATGAAGCTCTGCCAGTCGATGCGCGGTCCAGGCAATGGTCATGCTCTTGCCTGATCCGGCACTGTGCTGCACCAGATAGTTCTGGCCCGCACCACGGGCCTGTGCATCTGTTACCAATCGCCTGACAGTCTGCATCTGGTGATATCGGGGAAAGGTCAAAACTTCCTTTTTTGACTTGCGCCCATTTTTATCTACTTTTTCCTCGGCCTGGAGGGCAATAAAGTTTGCCAACAAGTCCATCAAGCTACCACGACCCCACACTTCTTCCCACAGATAATGGGTCTTGTATTTGCCCGTGACTACGGGGTTGCCGGATCCATTATTGTCACCGCGGTTGAATGGTAAAAAGTATGTCGACAAACCCGAGAGGCGTGTGGTCATGTACACCTGCTCGGTATCCACTGCAAAGTGGGTCAAACAGCGCTTGAACAACAATAGTTTTTCGCGTTGATCGCGATCGCTCTTGTATTGTCGCATAGCATGCAGCGCCGTCTGACCTGTCAGCTGATTCTTTAATTCAACGGTAAATATCGGCAAGCCATTCACAAACAGCACCATGTCGATACTGTTTTCGTTTTGCTGACTGTATTTTACCTGCCGTGTTACCGACAAAATATTCGCCTCATAATCCGCAAGGGTTTCCGGGTTCATTCCCGTTTGTGGCTGCCAATATGCCAAGCGGAATTTAACCCCGCGATCTTTGATCCCCTCGCGCAACACTGCCAAGAGGCCACGGTCTGCGATTTCCCCATCCAATCGTTCCAGAAATTTCTGCCCTACCTCGTCGCCGTATTGATCGGAAAGTTTTTTCCAATTCTCAGATTGCGTTTTTTGTACAAATTCCAAAACCAGCTCTGTATCCATGCAGAGGCCTTTGTCGTACGCGCTCGCTCCGCGAGCGCGGTACCCGTGCAGGTTGACGAGCTCGCTTTCGATAAACTCCTCGAATCCTGATTCTTTTGTGTTAGTTTTTTTGGTCATGATCTTATTCTTCTTTATCTTTTTTTTCTACTCCCTTTTTGGTTTTCTTTTCTAAAATCTTACTCATGCTCTCGGTAAAACTCTTATTTTCTTCTTTTGTCTTTACAAGACGATTTACCAAAAATATCAACACCCCCTTCACAGCATCAGCATACTCAAGACATTCCTCATCTGATTCTGCGTGCAAGCCCTCACTCAAAGCAGAATGCAAAGCAGCAAGAGGGTTTACTCCGCCAGGCCGCAATGATTCTGGCAAAAGACCCTTCACGATATCGATTTTTTCTTGAGTTATCGTAGTCTTTTGTACTTCCTCCAAGGCTTTCTGATATTCTCCTTTTTTATCTTCTGGAATAAGCTCTCCAACAGATACCAAAAGCTCGTCAATGATTTCTTCCACTATACGGCGAAAATATGAAAATGCCCCGATACCATATCCTTGAGATTCACAAATTAAACCGCGCTTATAGTATTCTGACCGATCGCCAAGTGTTTGCTCGAGCTCCTTGTCAATATCAATACTCCACCCTGGAATTTGACCAACTTTTTCTAAAACTAAGACATCTCGATCTTTGTCAATTTTTTCTTTTTGAAAATGTATCAAAAAGACCCTCAAACCTTTATTACAAGAAGCACATTTATAACGCAAATCCCGAACTCGCCCATCAACAATCTCATTCGAATATTGTTCGTGATAATCGTTTACCATATTAAAAGTTTGATCAGAGCCACAAACAGCACAAAACATCTTAATAGCTGGTTTTGGTAAAGTACCTGCCTCTAAACCAGCCCTATGGCTCCTGTGCCAACTTTTATCAGTCTTGTATTTTTTATACAGAGGATAATTTTCTAAAAATTCTTTATTTGCCATAAGTTTATACTTTCACCTTCCCCGTCACCACATGCGAGATCAAAGAAGATTTAAATTCTTGTAATAATTCGATCGACTTTTCGACTTTTTTAATTGATTGATCGTAATCTGACATTTTTTCTTTAATAAATTCAACTATTCTTTGCTGCTCAGCAACATCTGGGAATACTATATTTTCTGTGAAATAGTTTTTTATATCTAAGTTTTGTATTCCAGTATTTTGCTTAATGTATTTTGTATTAATTCTTCCAGAATATAGTGTCGATAAATAAAAAACTAGAAATCTTGAAGAAAGAGTTTCTGGATCGACCCTAACAATATCTATGAAATTAGCACACGTCATTTTTTCATCAGAATCAAAAAGTATCGCGCGACCAACCGGCGTCTTTTCGCCTCCGCCTGATTTCTCCACCAAAATGTCACCAGCCTTTAGGATTTTAAATTTAGAGATTCGAGGATTATTCCTTACCGTTTCTACATCTTCAAATGACAAGTTTTGATAATCAAAATCAGCAACACGTAAACACCTTATATCGTGTTCATCGTTTTCCATATTATCACCCCAAACCCCCGATTCAATTTGTGTTACCAGATGTTTTATTTTCTTCACTTCCCATCCCTTCGGAATCTTCCCAATCCATTCAACACCACTATCAACCAACTCAACACTTGCATCCAAGCCTTTCGTCACCGCCTGATTGATCACCGCGGTGCGTTTTTCGCGCAAGAGCGCGATGAGCTTTTTCTTTTTCTTGATCAAGCTATCAATCCGCGCTGTTTTCTCATCGAGGTAGGCGACGATTGATAGTTGGGTTTGTTTATCTGGTAAGGTAATGGGTAAATATTTTAAATTGTGAAAATTTAATGTCTGTCGAACTCCGCCACCCAGGTTGTAAAAAACTTTCTGTAGATCATAAGAGTGAAGCAGGTAATACACATACTTTTGCTGAACTTCGTTATGTAATTGCAAGCCTAAATATGCGGAAGTAATAATTCCACTTTGATCTTTCACAAAACCTACACGCAAACTTTTTTTGTCGTTCTGCAAATCAGTTAAGCGCAGAACGATATTATTTTTATGTACGATTTGATATGTATTAAAAGACTCTGGCAATAGACCCCCAACATGATCAATATCTTTTTGTACAATTCTCCCGTAACTAAGCGATAGTAAGTTTTGATTCTGGCCCTTAGTATT
Organism: uncultured Candidatus Saccharibacteria bacterium; assembly: GCA_964350165.1. Taxonomy (GTDB): domain Bacteria; phylum Patescibacteriota; class Minisyncoccia; order Phycocordibacterales; family UBA1006; genus CAYGJA01. Next base: position 143,766 of record CAYGJA010000001.1, read on the forward strand.
TTTTTCTTGATTTTCATCAGCGATTCCACGAAGATACTGCACCGCCCAGCCCCTCGGAATCTCACCCAACCACTCAACCCCCGAATCTTTGTATTCGGTATAGGTGTCGTATTGGTTTGTCAGCTTAAGTGTTTTCATATCTAGAGACCCTTCAAAAGTTCCAACAATTCATTTTCGACCTCTTCGATCTCGCTTTCGATCGCTTCTAGTGCGCGCGGTGGTTCGTAGGTATAGAAATACCGCGTAAATGGGATTTCATATCCAACGACGCCAATCTCGCCGTCTTTTTCGTCACGCTTTGATTCGTCGATCCATGCGTCTGGTACATACGGCTTTACCTCACATTCGAAATATTCGTCTACATCGGTACCAAATGGTACGTTTTCATGATCACGGAGAGTGCTGTCTGCTTCTGGATTCCCGTCTTTGTCGGTGCAGATATCTGCATTTTCGTCACGCTCCGACAGAGCGTTCAGAATTGCTTTTTTGACGGGTGATTTTAGTTTTAAATCTTTGGTATGTTTTTCAAATACTTTCAAGAACTCTTCGCGATTAGTGAACAGCTGGGTGCTTGGGAAATTGTGCAGCGATTCCAAAATCACCTCTTTCTCTTTTGGGTTTAGTTTCTCAAACGCTTTCTCCTCCTTCAAAAGCTCGACACGTTCTGGTGAGGCTTGAAAATTCAGGCGAAGTGGTCGCTCGATCGTTACCTTGCGATAAGCAAAGTCTGTTGTGTTAAAAATCTTTGAATGTTCGGTTTCCTTGAAGTCTTCGTATAATTTGATGATTTTTTCTCGTGCTGTTTCGTCGACTTCTTTCCTTTTTTGTCCGAGGCTCTTTCGCATTTTTTTGTACATTTCGCGGGCATCGATCAGCTGGACTTTGCCCTTGCGTTCGGTCGCCTTCTTGTTCGAAATGAACCACAGATACGTATTGATTCCGGTGTTATAGAACAGCTGGTCTGGCAAAGCCACAATGGCTTCCAAGAGGTCCTTTTCCAAAATCCAACGGCGAATTTCGCTTTCGCCACTACCGGCATCGCCTGTAAATAGCGGGGATCCATTGTGAACGATTGCCAGCCGAGCACCACCGTCAGAAGCGGGCTTCATCTTTGCGATTAGGTGCTGTGTAAACAGCAGCTGTCCATCCGACACGCGTGGCGTGCCGGCGCCAAAACGCCCAGCATAGCCACGCTTTGCCTCACGTTCGACAGCGTCTTTGTCTTTTTTCCAGTCAGTACCGTAGGGTGGATTACTGAGACCATAGTCAAAGACCTCGCCAAAAAACTGATCGTTGGCCAGGGTGCTGGCCTTGGAGTGGTCTTTTTCGCCACCCCGAATCAGGTCGGCGTTCTCTCCCTTGATCAGCATGTCTGATTTTGCAATTGCGTACGAAACAGAATTCAATTCTTGGCCATACAGATAAATCGCGGCTTGTTTGTTGATTTGCCCATGAACGTATTCTTTGGCAAGGGTTAGCATGCCGCCGGTACCGCAAGCAGGGTCATAGACTTTTTTGATCACGTGCGGGTTTGTGAGGTCTTTTTTGTCCGGGTTAAAAAGAAGTGGCACCATCAGTGCGATCACATCGCGCGGCGTATAATGCTCCCCTGCTGTCTCGTTAGACATTTCAGAGAATTTTCGTAGTAATTCTTCAAAGATGGCACCCATTTCATGGCTATCTACCTGGGATGGGTGGAGGTCAACCTTGTTGAGCTCTTGGATAATCAAATAGAGTAAATTCCCACCTTCGAGGCGTTCGATTTGTTTATCAAAATCAAATTTTTCGATGATATCGCGAATATTCGAGCTATAATCGTTCAAATATTTTTTGAAATTTTTTGTGATATTGCGTGGATCTTCGGTGAGTTTTTTGAAGTCATACTCAGATACATTGAAAAAATCATAGCCAGAAGTCTTTTTGAGAATAGGTTCCAGGTCTTTTACTTTTCCCGACCACTGATGGTAGTGATCCAAAACTTTCGCCTTGGTTCCGGACAGGACACTATCAAGTCGCTTGATAACCACAAGGGGCAGAATAACGTCGGCATATTCATGCTGTTTCCAGCCGCCACGCAGAATGTCCGCGATGTTCCATATCATTGAAGTTTTTTGTTGAAAGTTTTCCATACACCTTTTGTTTCTTAATCAATAAATAAGTCTACGTACTCTTTGAGGTAAAAGATGCGATCTTTTTTCATACCGGTTTTCTCTTTGAGAATATTCAGATCGACCAGTTCTCGTACTAATTTGGAAGCCGTAGGGAAGCTCACCGACAGCATGCTCTCGACTTCGCGAATAGTAAACATGGGGCGAGAAAATGCTTGCCGCAGGAGCTCCTTGGCGTTGATTTGCTTTTGTGGGGTCATACTAGAGGTGATAAGAGACTCATAGCGGGCTCGCAAATCTATGATTCGCTCGAGAGTTTCGCGTGCATTTTTTGCGGTTTGTGCAATCCCATTTAGAAAGAACTTGAGCCAGTGCTCGATGTCGTTGGATTCGCGGACACGCGAGAGTGCGTCATAGTATTGTGGACGATGCTTTTCAAAGTAGTCTGATATGTAGAGCGTAGGTTTTTGTAGGATACCAAGGCTGATCAGGTGCAAAACAATAAGCAGTCGCCCGATACGTCCGTTACCGTCTAGGAATGGGTGGATGGTCTCAAATTGGTAGTGGCTTATACCAATGCGGACAAGATCAGGAATGCCGAGGTCGTTGTTGTGCCAAAACCTTTCTAAATCTGACAAATAATCAGACACACCCATGTGGTGTGGAGGAATAAAAACAGCATCCGCCAGCGAAGATCCTCCAATCCAGTTTTGGCTTGTGCGAATCTCGCCCGGGTGCTTGCTAAAGCCCCGAACCCCTGAAAGCAGGTGCTTGTGTGCCCCCTTGAGAAGACGAACCGAAAGCGGCAAGCGATCGAGTTCTTGTGTGGCAAAATTAATAGCCTTTACGTAGTTCTGCACCTCTTCCCAATCGTCTCGTTTTTCGGGATCAATTTCGATTTCAGGAAGCAAGGCTTCGTCGAACTTGGTTTGCGTTCCTTCGATCATGCTTGAGGTGGTGGCCTCTTTAGCGATATGCATTTTAATAAAGAAATCTACGTCTGGAACCAGTTTAGAGTAGGCGTTGAGTTCACCAAGATAGCGCATTGCCGAAGCCAAAAGCAGGTCGATCTGGGGATCGTGCCAGACAAAACCTTGATTGACCAGCGATGGCTCAAAACTTTTGTATTGCTCTCGCTGAATATGCGTTCCTGCCTTAAATTTCTTAGACATGACAAAATACTAGCACTTTAATATAAAAATTGCAAATTAAAGATTTACTGTAAAAAATTTAATTTGTATTAACTAAATTAAACATTTATTTTCCCACAAAAACATCTTGACGGGCCCCAGTGCACACACCCGACCCAGAAAAGGCCAGATCTTGTATACTTTGACCATGAACATAAAAATAATCTTTGCGGTTATTGCCGGAGGCTTGGCTATTGCTGGCAATGTCCCCTACATGCGCGACATGTTCCGGGGGCGCATTACGCCGCATCCATATACGTGGTTTATCTGGTCTATTGTGTCGGGGGTAACGCTAGCTGGCCAAATCACCAAAGGCGCCGGCTGGGCTACGATTGCTTTTGCTTCATCAGAAGTCTTTACCGTTCTGATTTTCTTGTTTTCCCTTCGGTATGGATTCAAAAACATTCCCAAGCGCGACACGTATTATCTGGTCTTTGCGCTGTTGGGTATTATTCCCTGGCTGGTCACCAATGACCCGACGTGGTCAGTGGTTATTATGGTGGCTATTGATTTGGTGGCCTTTATTCCGACCCTCCGCAAGGCCTGGGAACAACCCAAAACCGAGAATTATCTGCTGTATGGATCCAATGCCCTGCGGCACAGTTTTGCCTTGGTCGCCCTGTCTTCCTATAACGTCGCCACCATGTTGCACTCGATTGCTATGATTGCCACCAATACGACCATGACGGCCTTTATCCTGCGCAAGAAAAAGAAACCGAAAAAAGCTTGACAAAATATCTAAAAAGTGCTATTATATAAGTATTGGAGAAAGGGTCATTTGCCCGTCGCAACTTGGGCGCCACCCACTCCAAAAAAAGCGGGCACCAGGCCACCGCCACACAGGCCACGGCCCGCAACAAAAAAGCCCCTTTTGTCATTTCGACAGGGGCTTTTCTTTTGGGTGATTTTTGTAAACATCCGCCATTTCCCAGTCATCCACAACAAATGATAGTAGCGACAAAAAAACAGCTTTTCACTTGTTACAATAGGCAACGTTATTAATTTTTTGTTTTTGTTATGAAAAAAATACTTACTGGTTCACTTTTGGTCTTGGGATTTTTTGGTCTGATGCTCTCTATCACTAGCCCGGCAGCCGCCACTAATCCGAGTGTTTCGTCTATCACTGTTGGTAAAGGCGAATTTGTTGATGTTCAGGTTGAACTCGAAAACGTTGGGTCCTATGACGGAAGCTTGTTTTCAGTAGACCTCAGCTTCCCTGCAGATTTTCACCAAATATCTGGAGGAACTGTCGAAGGAGAAACCGGCTTGCTAGTTGATAGCGAATTGAGTCTGAATATCTCAGAAGAAGTCGGTGAAGACGTTCTGGTTTCGTATACTGTGTTTTACGAAGAAGAAGAGATTGCTTCTGGTGAAATGCGGGCACCAATCAATACACCATTTCAACCATCATAAGGTCTCTCTAGATAAGCTATTAACACAAAAACCGCCCTCCAAGGCGGTTTTTGTGTAGTCGCTAGTTATCCCCGCGCGTTCTATAGCTATCAGTGTCTGTAGGGGTATACACGCCAAGTCTCTGAAATGGGCTTTTCTTTTGGGTGATTTTTATTTTTATATACCGGTACAAATATTATTTTTTGCAAAAAAAACAGACTCCGGGATAAGGAGCCTGCTTGTCTTTTGTGGAGGGGGGCTACAGCCTCCCTTGGTCGATACTCCTGATTGCTTGGAGTATTTTTTGAACTCGGCCAATGTTAGCAGTGCTTCTGTTTATACCAACACCGGCCATGGATTTGAGCTCGCTTATGAGCTCATTTATTTCGACGACTTGCGGCCGCCAGACCGCAGCCTCAAACTGTCTTTCGACAGATTGCTGTCTGGAGGTGTGGGCTATTGAAAAACCCAAATTCTGAGGCAACAACTCTATCGCGCTAATCAACTCAGGATAATCAGCGATCCTGGCACTAGCTGCGTCAGCGTCAGCGGGGACATACATCTCTAGATACTGAATATACTCAGCGTATATCCAGTCAAAATGGTACGCCGCTGGTCTCAAAAAGCTCCTGATGGCTACGTCAATCTGTCTCTCGAATCCAATCTCATAAATCGGAAAAGACAGCACGTTGAGATACACCCGCAACAATTCCTGCCTGGCTGCCTCAACCTCTAGGGGGTTTTGGCCGTTTGTGGAAGCCTCAATCAGCCTCCAATACCTCGGACGGAGGACTGGGTCGGCAAGCACTCCGCTAGAGAATTCTCCAGCTTCTGCCTGAAAGAAAACTCCATGGAGAGCCTCGAGGAGCCTCAGAAAATTTTGACCGGCCTCAGCCGACAAATTCCTGGCTGGCTTCACATGCCAAGCCTCGCTGCCCGCCCCAAATCCCTCTTCCCGGAACAGGCCCAGATGGCGATACAGCCACCCTTCTGCTTCCTTATCGACAAGCACCGCGTTGAAATCGCGTTGCGTTTTATTTAGGATCTCCCCGAGACGCTCCCTAAAGGTGGCGATGTTTACCTCCTCCTGGAACTGGAGCGCTAGTTCCACAAAACCCAAGAATAGTTTGGGGTCATTTTCTATAACCTCTGCCATTGCCTGGGTGGGGGCCTCGTCTCTAAAAATTGATTCGAGAACATCTGCGTATAATTCGGTATGAACTAACCGCAGAGGCTCGGCTTTTTCTTGCCATATCTCAAAGATCCTATTTCGAATCTCTGGACTCGATAGCTCCCACTCTGCTCGAGAGTTGGCACCTTGAGATTCGATAATCATTCTCACATCTTCCTCTCCGCGAACCCCCCTGACAACGACCAGGGTTAAGGAATTCCCGTGATGGTCAACTCCCGTAAAAGCAACAGCCAAAGTGCTGTTTGTTTCTTCTGCCACTACGCCCCACTGTATATCGGGGTACTGGTCTTGGGTCTGGAACGCAACGGAGCTGCGATACATATCTCCAAACCTCCCCCCCATCGTTCCGAGTGCTGGCCGGCTCCCATCGGGAGTCCAATCAAGAGAGAGAACTCCGCTTAGAATGTCCTCGAACCTATCCATCATCAGGTTCAGTTTCTCTAATCTTCCAACATCACGAAGAAGAGTAAAGATATCTCCGGGTTCTGGTTCTGGCTCTGGCTCCCCAAAAGCACTGGTTTGACTCGCCCAGTGCTTTGCATCGGCGAACTTTTCTGCTCCGCCCATCAGGTCAAACAAGTCCCCATAGGTGGAGACGTAATAACCCAAGACCAGCGCAATTGCCTGACCAAGCTCTTGGCTGACCTTGATTTGTTGCCAGGGCTGCGTATTTGTTCGCCCCGGAGAGAGTCTTTCGGCCAATCGCTCCGCCTGCTGTTTGGCCGAGCTCTTGGCTTTCTCTGCCATTTTCTTTATTTTTTCCCAAACCTTTTCGCCTTGTCCGGGCTCTTTGGGCTCTTTGGGCTCTTCTTTGGGGCCACCAGCTTGTTCTCCAAACTGACGCACCTCTTCGGCCACAAGATAACCCAAGAGTCCGCCAATGCCCCTTTCGAGATAAGCTTGAGCATCCTCGTCTGGCTGATCGGCCAGATCGTCACGAATCTGCTCCGAAAGCAAGGTTGTTGCCGTTGCAAAAGTCGCAGCAGTTAGGGCTTCGTAGCCCCTTCTGAGAGGGTCGCCCTTTATTGCTCCTGAATTTTTGACGGCTAAATAAGTCAACATGGCCGAGACGGCCCATACAGAGAATTCCTGCAGGGCCAATACAGAAGCCTGGGGACCAACAGGGATGGCCCCATACAGATAGTTGTCTCTGTTCTGTAGAGACAACTGTTTGTAGGGATTTCGTTGACGATCCATCGCCTCCAAAACCGCAAACAGCTCCGGATCGCTGTCCCGGCTTATTTCCTGAAGCATTTGCTCCAGAGTGTCCGCCGGTAGCCAAGGATAGGCCGGGTAAAGGTGGCCTTCTTCCAAAAAGCGGTAGACATATATGCCACTACCAAAGCTACCAGCCTCAGTGCCCAAGCGAATACTCAGAGCATATTTGTCCTGGGCAATTTGCCAAATGTGGCAGATTTTGTTGAACCGGCTGGGGGTCAACAGCCTTTCCCGGACTTTTTTCAACTCTTGACACTGCGCAATGAGGTTGACCCTCTCTTCCGAGTCAGCCTCGGCAAGGGCCCTTTCTTTTTCAGCCATCGCCACTGCCACCTGGGGCAGTTGGCGTGTTATTCCTTCGCTCACTATCTCCTGCGCCCTTGCGGCGAGGGAGGGGTGGATAATCGCAATGGAATCGATGATGGAATCCGTCGGTAGTGGCACCACATACCCCCGCAAGCAGGAATCTGTGCTACTGACAATCTTGGCCCGTTGTTGTTGGGCCATTGCTGCGGATTGCCCTACAAGCAGCATGGCTGCGAGGGCGAAAAAAACAAATCTTCTCATGACAAAAAATTATTTTTCCCAGGAAACCTGGGAGTTTTAAAAAAACACCCTCTGAACAAGGGCTTTGCTTAGAATATGGCCCTAAATATGTCTTTTTGTCAACACCACAGTCACAGCCTCACAAAATTACAGCTACACAAAAACCGCCCTCCAAGGCGGTTTTTGTGTAGTCGCTAGTTATCCCCGCGTGTTCTATAGCTATCAGTGTCTGTAGGGGTATACACGCCAAGTCTCTGAAATGGCTCGGTTGCAGAAGAAAAGTCTTGAAAATCTTTGAAATATACTTCAAAAAATACCCGCAAAGGGTCCACCACATCGAACGAGTTAAATTTATCCTGGAGTCTTGAAAAAACATCTTCAGTGATAGCCGTGCCCGGCTGATAGATACCATCTTCGACCATCAGAATCCATAATTCAAAAAAATAAGCAGAAGCTTCTCTCGGGTCAAGCATATATTCAACAAAAGAAGGAATGGCTTCGCTTTCTTCTTGTTCTACTTTTTTATATATTTTTTTTCTCTTTTTTGATAACAAAGAAATTTCATTATTTTCATCATTCAGCATGGCTTGAAAATCTTTTTGTCGACGCTCAAGTGCTTGAGCTTTTTCTTCTAGAAGAGCCATTTTGGTTGAATCTTTTTTAACTCCAGCAATAAGGTCATCGGCCCAGGTAGACTCACTGCCGGTGACAAGATGGAAAAACTCATGCGCCAATGTGCTGGGGGCGTTCTTGTATGCTTCTAGTCCCAATTCTAAATAAGGATTATCCCGAGACGTCCCAGCTGTACTAGGAGCAGAGGCCAGCACATTGAAATAAACCCGTTGCTTGTTAATAACACGGTCAATCATTTTAAGTTTTTCTTGTCTGATTTGCTCAATATAGTCTGGATGTTTTCCCGAGAAAAACTCGGCAAAATCGTCACTTTCCACAAAAGTCCGGTACTTTTCGAGATCTTGGTACGCTCGCTTAGCCCATTCGTCAACGTTTATTCTCCATTCATTTGGGTCAGAAATGTAATTTCCCCAAGACAATTGCATCAGGGTAGAATCTGCTTGCCTTCTTTTTTCTGATGCCTTACTGTGGCCGTCTATCCCCCACGGAGTGGCTGTTATTGTTGCCCCCCCCTACTTGTGCTTGCGCTGTCTGGATCTGCGGAGAAGAAATAAACAGGCCACCAATACCAATCATTAGCGCAAGCCGAGCATGCTCCTGAACCCTACTTACAAGTGTCGGAGATTTTTCGTTTTCTTCAAAACCAGAACCGTAATTCTCAAAATTTGGTTGCTTCATTGTTCTTTTAGCATAACTCAATACATCCCGAAGGCAAATCAAACGAATAAGTTATTTATTTTATACTCCCAAAAATCGAACAACCAACTGAACAAATGGATCAACATCTGAACCATACACCATGGCGCCACCCAATGCTCCGGTAACGGTAACCACAACCAATCCAACCAAGGCCATCAAAGCCAACAACCAGCGCGTATCAAACAGCCAATTGATCGCTCGTGTTTTCCAACGAACAATTTGGGACAGCTGTGGCTTGTCTGCGAAGAATCGATCGCCCCAAGTGCGAACATTTCCAAAATTCTTGACCCACAAGATATATCCAACATAGAGCAAAGCCAAAATACCAAAAATCCAAACCGTGCCATTAGCAAAGGCCTCGTGCATGTGTAGCAGATCGCGAGATACTCCGCGATTGGCATTGGCCGCTAATTCACCGGTCTGTAAGGCCGCCACTGTTCCCAAATAACCAACAACAAGCAAAAAAGCTTTGATATTAAATAGCGTTTTTACGTATCGTCGATACCATAACGTGAATATCTCTAGGGCTGCGTATATAGATAAAAAAGCAATAGGAAAATGAACAACGATAGGATGAATATTCATAGTATTTAGGGATTAGCTGATGACCGCTTATTCGGCACAGGCAACTTTTTCCATTATGAACCCAGGATACAAATTGTCACGATCTCGATATGCATATACGCCGTCTGTTCGCTCAATCATTTCGCCAAACATAGCCACCGCACTGGTCGCAGACACCTCAAGCAATAACTCTTCTTGCACCTGAACACCCTCGCCAACAGCGCTCCAAAGAACCGAAGCTGCGCCGTCATCAATGGTTCCCTCAAAAGCACCGACCTTGCTGTCTTTTTCGGCAGGTAGATAAGAAAAGTGACCCCGAACATCATCAGCGGTAATTTGTAGTTGTAGAATGGAGCGGTCAAAAAGTTCTGGCGCATACGATAGTGACTGTTCGTACTGATAGCACAGGGTTTGTTCTTCGTCTGGATTGCTCACAATTTTTCCAATTTGATCATTTTTATTTTCTGACCAAACCAAAATAACCAGCACCAACAAGACAGAAATAATTAAAAATGGGTAAGGTTTTTTCATGTGTGGTCAGTATACTCCAAAACAACCCCACCACCAGCACAAATGGTGCCGTCATAAAACACGATTGATTGACCTGCCGCCAGAGTCGGGTCATGAGTTTCAAATTCTATTTGCAAAGTTCCCAACCCCTTGCTGACCAAACGGCATATTTTGATTTGACCATGATAGCGAATCTCGCACTCTAATCGAGCTCCAATACGAAAAATCTCGGCATGACTCGTCACAACGTCAGACAAAGACACCAATCGAGAGGCCGTTTTTTCTGAAAAGTCAGAAGAAACAGTAATGGTGTTTTGTGTTATGTCTTTGGCTACGACATAACGCGGTGTGTCATTAGTCCCCTTGGCAGTAATGAGAAAACCATGGCGTTGTCCCAAAGTAAAAAAGAGTGCTCCGTCGTGGCTTCCAATTTCTTCTCCTTTTTCGTTTAGGACTTTGCCTGGCTTTTCATCAATATAATGCCTAAGAAATTCCTGCATATCGATGTCGCCCAAGAAACAAATCCCTTGCGAGTCTTTTTTGGAGGCAGTTATTAATCCTTTTTCTTCTGCCAAAGCGCGAACTTGTTTTTTTTGTAAATGTCCCACGGGAAAAAGAACATGCTGTAGCTTTGATTGATCAAGTGTCCACAAAAAATAACTTTGGTCTTTAGCAGGATCGGCCCCTCTTCCCAGTGCTAGACCGGAAGAAGTCTCCAGAATTTGAGCATAGTGCCCAGTAGCTACAAAATCAGCCCCTCGCGCCAAAGCCCAATCCAAAAAACCACCAAACTTTACCGTTCGATTACACATGACATCGGGATTTGGGGTGCGACCAGCAGAATATTCCGCAATCATATAGTCGGCTACTTCTTTTTTATACACATCTTCCAGGTCAACTTCGTTGTATTTGATACCTAGCTTGGCACAGACGCGCATGGCGTCACGCCGATCATCACGCCAGGTACAAGGGGTCCAATCTGGTTGCCAGGTCCGAATAAAGGCTCCTTCGACCTCGTAGCCCTGTTCCATCAACAAAGCCGCGGCAACCGAGCTGTCTACCCCGCCAGACAAACCGACAAAAACTTTTTTTCTTGACTTGCCCACAGTTTTTTGAAATGACTACCGCTTCATCAATTCTCGAAAAATAGCGACTGTCACCCGCGTATCAGCCAGGGCGGTGTGAGCTTTCTCGTTCGTTAGGCCATAGTATTCAGCCAAGGCCTTGAGAGAAAACTTGTTAACGTCTGGTTCATTGCTAAATTTTGCATACGCAATCGAATAGCTGTCTAATTTGCGATAGAATTTTGGCTCAACACCTGTTTCGCGAAAAGCGTGGTCCAAAAAAGCCCAGTCAAAAGTGATATTGTGCGCCACCATCACAGTATTTTCTACTTTTTCCGCCAACGACTTCATTGCTTGCTCCATCGTATAAGCAAACATCCATTCGGCTTCGTTATAGCCGTTGATGCGAAGCGCCTGCGGATCAGCGGTTTCGATGCGACTTGGTTTTATTTTCAGTTCTAGCTCATCAATGATCTCATAATCCTTGGAAGGATCAGCCAACACACAAGCCACCTCAATCATTTCGTGATGACCAACCACAAAACCAGTGGTCTCAATATCAATAAAGCTAAAAATTTTCTTATCAATCATAAAAATCAGTGTTTTACTTATTTATCTCAAATAGCGATTCTTGTTCGCCACATGTTCGTCATGAGTGACAGCGTACCATATTGCACCACTACTATCATGGAGATAGAAAAGATAATCGGTCTTGATAGACTCAATCACTGAACGAATAGCCAGCAAGCCAGGGTTTGAAATCGGAGCTGGAGGCAAGCCCTTGTTTGTATATGTATTATAAGGAGAATCATTTCTAAGGTCATCTCTGGTAAGCTGACTACTTGTTTTTCCAAGCAAATAATGAAGGGTTGCATCCACTTGAAGCGGCATTCCTATCTCCATACGATGCTTGAGAATGCCCGCTACAATCTGATGCTCACGGTAGTCATTACCAAAGGCCTCACGTTCGACAATAGACGCCAGATTAATAATGTCAGACCACTCCTCTTTGGGAATTTCATTCTCCACAAAAAGCGGCGTTACCTTTTGCCAAAAAGTACTTTCCAAAAGCTCTACTAGTTGCCTTGGTTTTACGCTTGGGAAAATTCGATATGTATCAGGGAACAAGTAGCCCTCCTTTTCTTTTGTCAGCTCCAGAAACGTTTCGGCGTCAAAAGCAGGAACCTTGTCTGTCACCAGAGCAGCAACTTGTTTCGCCGTAGAACCCTCTGGCACGGTAAGAGTTACTTGTGTTGGACCATAATCTCCTCGGGACAAACGGTCGACCACCAAAAAAGCAGACGTTGGTTGATCAAAAATATAGTCACCAGAAACCACAAAACCATTACTACTACGCATGTGCAGCAGAACCATGAACCAAGGCGCTGAACGTATATAGCCATCCCTTTCAAGATTAGCGGCAATCTGTCGAACCCCTGTGCCGGGTTCAATAGAGGTAATTTGCCCAACAGGAAAATCAACTGGCGGTGAGCTTTGCCAAAAACCAAAAGCAAACAAACCTATCCCAAATAGAAATGCCAACCCTAGTCCCGTGCTTACTTTTTTCTTTTTTTTCTTAGGAAAAATTATCATGACGGCAAATTGGAAGGAGGCTCGGCAGTGCGCGATTCGACTCGCTTGATACCTGGGGCCACCAGTACTTTACCAGGAAAGTGGAACAGTGTCGCCAGTTCTTCGGTGTTCAGAACAAAAGGCTTTTTTTCGTAAGGAGGATAATAATAACCACGCTCGATATAAGAACGATGCAGCTTTTTCTTGATGTTGTTTCGTTTCTTTTTTGATCGGTCCTGCCAGGGATAATCGACATCAGGTATAGTATCACCGACTGGCTTGAAACCGTTAAGATACGTCGACCCAAAAGGCCGATACATCCCAAATAATCCAGCCAGCCGAGAAGCGTCAAAGGCTTCTTTTTTGGCCACATACAAAACACGCAGACCGCAATCAAAACCGAGCTTGTCGATACTGCGCTCCACGGCCTCGAAGGTGAATTTTTGAGCAGCGGTCATACGACTGAGGTCGAGTTTTTCCCCGTCATCAGCCCCAAAATCTTTGAGGAGTTTTTTGTTCAAATCCTTTCCCTCTCCCACCCAGTCCCTCTTCTTCATACCAAAACGACTTGTTGGGTCACGAAATCGCTTATGAGCCTTGCGAACGATAATCTGGGTCCAGACCTGCTCACCGGGACCAATAGATCCCATGTATTCTAATTGCAGTGTCAACGGGTCAATCTTTTCCTCTTCTTTTTGCCCTACCGATTTGTCCAGACCATAGTCAATGTATGTCTTGATGGGATAAGGATCTGGATCCGTGAGTACAAACTCTCCACCAAAGACGTCCCAATCTCCATCAGGTTCATACAACGGAACTCGTTTTACATAGTCCTCCACCTCAGAAATCTCGGCCTGATCATACTGAGCATAGACTTGTGATTCGATAAGGTTTTTGAATTTTTTGGGAACATAAATAAAGAAAAAGATATTCCCCTCAATGGACACAATTTCTAGAGAGAACCATAACAATACCGCCCCTTTTACCAAGCGATTATACCAAGTTGCAATCCCACCCCCTTGATGAAATGAATTCAAGACGAGCTCCATGGCCTCTGGTGAACGCATCACTTCTCGAGGCAATCTAATGTTAAGCAACGTCCATTCGAGCTTGTTTACAAAACGCTCTTGTACATATTCAATGTATAATCTTCGAACAAGCACAAAAACCAAAATGGCCATAACCAAAAGAAAAACAAACTCCACAAAAGACCAGACATTGCTGGGTACGCCGGCACCAATAAAATCAAAAATTACATCCATAATTTATATACTGTCTCCATAATAACAAAACACCGCCAAAAGCGGTGTTTTGTTATGGAATAAGTCGCCCGATTACTCGTTCTCTTTTATGTGGTATCGACCATCTGCGTCTTGGTCAAAATATTCGGAATTTTGTAGATTTACGAGAATCGTGTTTCGTTTTAGATAACGCTCTTTGAGTACACGCTCCACAACCTCTTCTTTGGTTAGTGGACCTTCTTTGCGCAAAATATCCTCAATAACCTCTCGCACCACGCCGGCTTTGTATCCCCATTGTTTCAGGGCATAGAGCCCACGTCCAACTAACACAAAACGAGGATCTTTGATTAATTCATTGTGACAAGTTGCCGTATGCGCTTCCTTGTCAAAAGTTTTTTCGATCGCCTCGGCTACTTCTCGAAAATGCATTGGTCCGCCATTTTTGCGCATAACCAAATAGGCATAGTCTTTGATGCCACGAGTTGAAACATTGGGAGAGTCGTGTCGCCCCCATTCATTGAGCGGGTTAGGCATGATTGTCTTGGACAAACCAACCCAGCGACGAATCATTTCTGGATCAATCGCAACCTCATTTTCCATGTGTTCGTGTCCAAGAATTTTTTCAAATAATTCTTCTTCAGCAAAAAGATCTTGCTTGGACATGCCTCGGTACAAGTCTTCCATAACGGCATGAACCCTGTCGGCAACTTCACGTTTGGTGACCCAACGTTTTTTAAAATTTTTATTTTCGCGAAGATCCTCAAAGTGGTCTCCTAGTACTAAATAAAAATGAATATGATTCTGAGCAACTGGATCATCTGCCAAAAGGTCAAGCAAATGGTCTTCGGCAACAACCCCACCCAAACCATCAATGGTTCGTTTTAGTTCATCAAATATCTCCCTGGCTTCTTGGAATGATTCTGACTTTCGAATGGCTTTGATTGCAAAGTTTTCGATTTGTCGTACTCGTTCGCGCGTGATGCCGTATTCCTGGCCAATAGATTCCAAAGTATGTTTAGTTCCGTCCCCATCCAAACCAAAACGGCTCACAACTACATGTTGCGCTCGGTCCTTAAGTCCCCGTAACAGCTTTTTGGTGTGCTGTTTGGGTTTAAAACTAATACTTGGTTGTGTCATAAAGATAATTAATTGTTCTCATGTCTAAATCAACGTGAGAATAACACGCTCGTAGAGACGCGTCAATGTCGTGAAAATATCACACTGTGGAAAAGTTGTCAACAGACTAAAGAAGCTTCCTCAAATACTTTCCCGTCCAAGAATTTGGGTTTTCTGATACTTCTTTTGGGGTACCTACGGCCACCACCTGACCACCCCCTGACCCGCCCTCGGGACCCATATCAATTAAATAATCACAGGATTTTACCAAATCCAAATTATGTTCAATGAGCACAACGGTATTACCACGATTGACCAGGGTCTGGAGAATATCAATTAAGCGCTTCACGTCTTCAAAATGAAGCCCCACAGTTGGTTCATCGAGTAAATAAATCGTCTTTTGAGTCATGGGGCGGTACAGCTCACTAGCTATTTTTACTCGCTGAGATTCCCCTCCGGACAGCGTATTGGCCTGTTGACCTAATTCGAGATACCCAAGTCCCACCTCCATCAAAGCTTGCATGCGGTCATGGATGGCAGGAATATCTTTGAAAAATTCAGTAGCCTCTTCGACCGTCATTCGTAACACCTGATGAATATTCTTGCCCTTGTATTTAACCTCGAGAGTTTCTTTTTGAAAACGAGTTCCGGCACAGACCTCACAGGTAACATATACGGTTGGCAAAAAATGCATTTCGACCGGAATTACTCCTCGCCCTTCACAAGCTTCACAGCGACCACCTTTTACATTAAAAGAAAATCTGCCAGGTTTCCAGCCACGCAGACGAGCCTCGCTTGTCTCAGCAAACATTTCTCGGACATAACCCCAAGCTCCAGTATAAGTAGCCGGATTGCTTCGCGGAGTACGACCAATTGGGGCTTGATCAACCAAGATAGCCCTTGAGATGGATTCCCCACCCTCAAAAACATCAACATGAAATTTTTTGGCGCTTCGATATTTTCTGTCATAAGCAGCCCGCAGGTTGCGGTGCAAAATTTCATACATTAACGATGATTTTCCCGATCCCGAAACACCAGTAATGCAAACCATTCTCCCTAAAGGTAAATCTAACTTGAGTCCTTTGATGTTGTGTATATTTCCGCCACGAATCTTGATTGTTCCACGGTCTTTGGTTCGCCAGGTTTCTGGCACGGGAACGGTTTTTTCTTTGCGTAGATACGCCAGCGTGAGCGACTGGCTTGAATTAGTTTTGGCCTTGAGCAGTTCCTCTAAATCACCCATCGCAATCACTTCCCCGCCATGCACACCGGCCCCAGGGCCAATGTCAATAATATAATCAGAAGCCAACAAGGTGTCCTCGTCGTGCTCGACCACAACAATAGTATTCCCCAAATCACGCAATTGCGTCAGTGTTTTTACTAATCGAGCATTGTCTCGCTGATGAAGACCGATCGTCGGTTCATCCAAAACATAGGTGGCGCCAACCAATCGAGACCCAAGCTGAGAGGCCAATCGAATACGCTGAGCTTCTCCACCAGACAATGTGTTGGCTCGCCTGTTCAAAGAGAGATAGTCCAAGCCAACGTTGACCAAGAACTGCAATCGACTTTCTATTTCGTTTAGCAGAGGTCCTGATATTTCTTGTTCTTGTTCTGTTAGATCAAGCTCTAGTATAAAATTATGAGCTTCGTTAATAGGCAATTGCGTGAATTCATAGATCGACAATCCCTTGCGCTTCCAATCTTTGCCTTCGTTTGGTTTTGAAGGGATAGAAAAATCAGTATGTTCTACGAATTTGATATATTTTTCAGCTAATTTTGGATCTCCCACCAATACATGCATAGCTTCCATACGCAGACGAGAACCGCGACAAACAGGACAAGGCTCGTCGTTTTCATTACCAAACAAGTGCTGAGTTCCCAACCCTTTACATTCGGGACAAGCTCCATAGGGGCTATTGAAAGAGAATAGTCTTGGCTCTATTTCTGGAAAAGAAAAACCGTCTTCTGGTGAAATAAGCCGTGCCGAGAATAGATGCTCTTCGTCACCTCCTTTTTTCTTTGGTTTTGTGTCATGCACGGATACTCCAATCACCATCTTGGCCAAGCCCTCTGTTTCCTCGATGGCGCGTTCGACTGATTCGGACAGGCGCATGCGGAAATCTTTGGGATTGTCGTTGTATTCATGAACCTGAAATTCATCAATCAACAAATCAATGTCGTGTTTTTTATTCTTGGCTAATTCGATACGATCACGCAGACTCATCGTAACCCCGTCGATGCGTACATGAGTAAAACCAGCGCCTAGTTTGTCATACAGCATTTGATAGTATTCCCCCTTACGACCACGAACTATTGGAGCAAAAATCTGAATAGCAGTATCATCCCAGCTCACACCCATTACCGACTGCTTCTCGCTTTTTTTGGATCGCTTCTCTACTTCTTTGATTGTTTTTTCTATAAAACCAATGATTTCATCGGGGGACATACGGCGAATTTCTCCCCCACCAATCGGACTGTATGGTCGCCCAATCCGAGCAAAAAAAACTCGCAAATAATCATAGACTTCAGTGATAGTGGCCACGGTTGAACGCGGATTTCGTGATGCTGATTTTTGATCAATGGCAATTGCCGGCGATAAACCGGTTATTTCGTCTACGTCTGGCTTGGGCATCTGATCCAAGAACTGGCGCGCATAGGCAGAGAGGCTTTCTACATAACGCCGTTGACCTTCCGCAAAAATAGTATCAAAAGCAAGCGACGACTTTCCCGATCCAGACAATCCGGTAATTGCGGTCATTTTGTTGCGCGGCAAACTAACATCAATATTTTTGAGGTTGTGCATACGGGCTCCTTTGACCACAATGTGCTGGGCTTCGGATTGAATAACGATTGGCTTTTTCTTGGCTGACATAACAGCTGGCAGTATAGCAGAAAGCTAATAAAAAAGAGCCCCCCGAGTCCAGAAAGTCTCTATTCCTGGATGGTAATCATTACTTCGTTACGGTTGAGTAATGGAAATGTTGATGGCGGATTATAACGAGCACCGCGGACCACGCCGACAGTGTTCAGCTCGTCGCCAGCAACGGCTACCAGTAATTCTGCTTTTTTCTTGTCCATTCTTTTGGCGGTGGCTATACCGGAGAATTTTTTGACCGCCACGGTGTGCGCAGGGACCTCTACTAATTCGACTCGTTTATCATTTGGAATCGGTAATGTTTCCAGGGTATACTCGGCCGGCATCACAAAAGAAACAATCCGTTGTCCGGCGCCATCGCCACTTTCTAATACTGGCGCCGTCATGGCTATTTTTTCTGATTTGCTTTCGATTACGGGCGCTGTCATAGCGACCTTGGTGTTACTGGTATTGTCACCAAAAATATAACCAGCCAAAATGCGAAAAGCGTCACTCATAGAAGCTCCATAGTTTCCAGCCACTACCGTTCGAGCTTCAACGTACGATTCGTAACGACGAATTTCGTAGCCTTCTTTTTGGTCAACAATAATATAAGCCGGTTCTTTTACCCGTGAACCAAGCAAGCTGTACACAATCCACAGTGCCAGTAAAACAACAATTACAATGAGAAATATTTTCATATCTGCAGTATACGCTGATTTTTTATTTAGCCTTCTTTCCTTTTCCTTCATTGTGCTCCAGGCTGGCTTCGATGACGCGGATTTCATCACGTAAAATAGCGGCGGTTTCAAAATCTAATTCTCGAACAGCTGACTCCATTTCTTGGCGCTTGAGCTTGATTAATTTTTTAGGGTTTTGACGAAAGATTTCCTGATCCAATAAAAGGTTCGCTCGTACGGCTTTGTCATGATCAGAATCCATGTGCTCGGTAATATCTTTGATTTCTTTTTTGATGGTCTGAGGAGTGATGCCGTGCTCCTGGTTAAAAGCTAGCTGGATATTACGACGGCGCTCTGTTTCGTCCATTGCTCGTTTCATGGAGCCCGTAACCCGGTCGGCATACAACAACACACGACCATCCTGATTTCGGGCAGCTCGACCAATCGTCTGAACCAACGATGTCTCGCTCCGCAGAAATCCCTCCTTGTCTGCATCCAAAATACCAATCATAGACACTTCAGGCATATCGAGACCTTCACGAAGCAAGTTGACCCCCACCAAAATATCGTACTTTCCTTTGCGAAATTCGGTAATGATTTTGATGCGGTCCATCGTCTTTACGTCACTGTGAATGTATTCGGTGGCGATTTCTTTTTCTTTGAGATACGAAGATAGATCTTCGGCCATTTTTTTAGTCAACGTGGTTACTAGTACTCGACCGCCTTTTTTAATTTCTTTTATGGATTCGGCAATGAAGTCTTGAACCTGACCAGGATAAGATCCCTCGACGGCCGTCACCGGACGAACATCCAATTGCGGATCAACCAGTCCAGTGGGACGAATAATTTGCTCCACAATCTGCTGACTTTCCTCTCGCTCATAATCACCGGGCGTAGCCGAAACATACAGCACTTGGCCGATGCGTTCCTGGAATTCTTCATTCTGTAGTGGCCGGTTATCTAACGCGCTAGGCAACCGAAAACCAAACTCCACCAGAGTCTTTTTGCGAGCTTGATCGCCGGCATACATGGCCCGCAACTGGGGCAAAGTCACGTGTGATTCATCGATAATGGTTAAAAATTCTGGATTACCTTTTTCGTCATGGGGAAAATAAGACAACAACGTCTCGGGTGCCTCGCCCGGCTGTTTGCCAGACAAATGGCGCGAATAATTCTCGATACCACTGGTATAGCCTACTTCGCGAATCATGGCGAGGTCATAAGTGGTACGCCGCTTGAGGCGTTCGGCCTCGAGAATCTTGCCTTCGCGCTTTAGTTTTTTCAAATGACCGTCTAATTCTAATTGGATTGACTGGATAGCGCGCTCACGCTTGTCTTCATCGGTGACAAAGTGCTTGGCCGGGAACACAAAGGACGTCTCAACTTGTTCGATAAATTCAGAAGTGACGGGATTGATTTTAGTAATGGTCGCAATGCGCGTACCCACGAATTGAAAACGATACGTGATCATCTCGGACACAGGCATCACCTCGACATGATTACCCAGAGCACGGAATTGTCCCGGCTTGAGATCCGCGTTGGTCCGTTCGTAATAAATCCCAATTAGTTTTTCCATAAACTCTCGGCGAGTATAGATATCTCCAACCGAAGTCATCATGTGCTGTTCGGCATATTCCTCGGGAGCACCTAAACCATAAATACAAGAAACTGAAGCGACGATGATTACATCGTTGCGAGTGAGTAATGCCTGAGTAGAGGCATGTCGCAAACGGTCGATTTCTTCGTTAATGCTGGCGTCTTTTTCAATATAAGTATCAGTAACCGGAACATAAGCTTCAGGCTGATAGTAGTCGTAATAGGAAACGAAATAATGCACCGCATTATCAGGAAAAAATTCTTTGTATTCCTGAGCCAATTGCGCAGCCAGGGTTTTATTGTGCGCAACCACCAGGGTTGGCTTTTTGATCTGGTCGATTACATTAGCCACAGTAAACGTCTTGCCGGATCCGGTAACCCCCAGGAGTGTTTGTTTGTGGTCACCACGCCGAAGACCTTTGACCAAAGAAGCAATCGCCACAGGTTGGTCACCGGCGGGCTGGAAAGGATTATGTAGCTTGAATTCTCCCGTTCTTTTCATAGGGCGATAGTACGATGAAATGAGTAAAATAAAAAGCCCGGCGACAACATGTCGCCGGGCTTTTTATTTTTTTACTGGCAATTTGCTAGTTGCTTAATCTCTTTCATCAACTTTTTAAGCTGAGAGGTGTCGGTGCCATCAACAACCAGGCCAGAGCTATCGCAACCTCTCAAGACTGCCAGATTGTGACTTCTGGGGAAAATCTTTTCTCCTCCGCCTGGGTAGATGCTTATCTGAATTGGACTACTCGAAATATCCACCGATCTAAACCCAAATCTCGGCTCTTTTCTCTCCAGGGAGTCCCTGTAGTTTTCTATGTTTTCAGACTCAGACAAAGAACTTTTGGCCCCAATCAAACCATCACTTAAAAGAATGATGATGTTTTGGCCATTCACAAACCGGCCTTCAACAGAGAACTCATCTGTCGCCATGGCCAGGGCATTCAAGATATCAGTTCCTCCCAAGGTAGGCCTAATATCTTTAAAACAAGACATTGTTTTGTCGGTAAAAGTTCCAAAAGGACAGTTCGCTTGATAGCCCTCGTTAAAACTTCCCACCCCAACCCAGATGGTTCCGTCGCCAACCTCGCTAGACCAACCCCTCAAGGCGTCAGTAATGATGACTAATGCGTTTTCCAACTCTTGCGCATCGATGGAGGCTGATTTGTCGATGAGAAACCAGATATTCACAGGCGGACAATCTTGTGCCCAAAGCGGTTTGGCGGGAACCAAAAAGGCTACTACCACCATAAAAATTATTATTATTATTTTCATACCAAAAAAATTTTGATTTGAAACCTTATAACCAAAAAAACAAATTTGTGCTAGTTTTTAGCTTTTTTATAGAAACGAGAAATAAATCCTTGTTTATATTCTTCCCAGTTGTCATCAAGCAATGCCTGACGCATGCCCTCGACCAGTTTGATCATGAAAAAAATATTATGAACCGAACCAAGCACCGAAGCCAACATTTCCCGGCTTCGATACAAATGAGAAAGATATGCCTTGGTGTACTGCGACCCGGTCGGAGAACCCGTCTCGTTATCGAGCAGGTCGTGATCATTGCGAAACCGCGAATTCTTCATATTAATTGGACCATCCAAGGTATACAGCAATCCGTGCCGGGCGTGCCGCGTCGGAGTAACACAATCAAACAAATCACAACCGCTCTCCACAGCACCAAACAAATCCAGTGGCTCGCCAATCCCCAACAAATGTCTTGGTTTTTCTTCGGGCAAAGTTTCGTTCACCCAGGTTACCGCACTAGCCATGTCCTTTTTATTAAATGAACCACCGATACCATATCCATCAAAATCCATTGACCCAAGCACGGTAGCACTCTCGCGACGCAAATCTTCGAAACGGCCACCCTGCACTACTCCAAACAAGGCCTGGATATTTTCGGTATCTAATTTTTGATGATGTTCCAAACTGCGCTTGGCCCAACGATGTGTTCTATCCAGGGCTTCTTTTTGGTAGGCGTGCGGAGCCAGCGGAGAGGTACATTCATCAAAAGCAAAAATCATGTCGGCTCCTAGATTCCACTGAATTTCCATGGACCGTTCGGGAGTTAATCGATGCAGCGAGCCGTCAACGTGTGACTTGAACGTCACCCCCTCTTCATCAATGGTGCACATGCTTTCTTTGGGTCCCTTACGTTCACTCACCATGGAGTCTTCACCACTAGCAACCTTGGACACCTTGGTCCCAAACGCCTCCCCCAGAGAAAAAACCTGAAAACCTCCACTGTCAGTCATGGTCGGACCAGACCAATTCATAAACTTGGGAAATCCCCCCGCATCACGCACTACTTCGTCCCCGGGTTGCAGATACAGATGATACGTATTGGCAAGCACCACCTGCACCCCCATATCTCGGAGCATATCAGTAGTAACCCCTTTTACGTCAGCCTTGGTTCCTACCACCACAAAAGCAGGCGTAGCGATTGTGCCATTAGGAGTCGTAATAATACCGGCCCGCGCCAAACCTGGTTTTGTTTTTTTCTCAATGGTAAATGAAAATTTTTGCATAGATTATTCTATTGAAACATCAGAAGTGTTTGTTGCTTCTTCGGATGGTGTCTCTTCGTCTACGAGCTCAATAATAACCGTTTCCACCTCAGGAATATCTGCCAATATTCGGTCACTTACATAGACTAAACGTTCTTGATAAAAATTAATTGGAGCTGATACAAAAGCCGTCTGAAAAGGATCGCGAGGGTCAAAAATAATCTTCTGAATCTCTCCTAACACTTCGGTCTGTCGTCCCGGAAGCACCACCGCATCACCCTCGGTAATTACAATATCTCGCGGCACATGCAATTCGTATATTCCACCGCCTTTACCTTCGGCCGCAACGGCTACGCCCTGGCCAGAAATAACTACCTGAGTGCTCATGCCAGGAGTACTAAACAAAGTTACAAAGGCCTGATTTTTTAAAACCTCCTGGACTACCCCCAAAATAATTCCCGTTCTGCCAAACACTAATTGTTGCACCATTACTCCGTCCTCGGATCCAACGTCCAGAACCAGCACATCATACGGAGTGCTTGGGGGCCTCACCAACACACCAGCTACCAGCCAAGATTCATCCGGCCAAACATTTCCCAGGGCTTGTCGAAGTTCTGTGTTTTCTTTTTCAAGTAATTCCGCTCGAAGCAATCGCACTTGATTGGCTTCTTGTCCCGCTCGAATTTCTTCTATTTCAGCAAGTAGATCTTTTTTTGAACGAAAAATCGTGGTGGCCGTTGTCCCCAATTGATCGATAGCTCGATCGCGCAATTGCCAAAAAGGCTGCGCCACGCGATATCCAGTAGAAAGGAGTGGCTTTGAGCCAATGGTAAAAAACAACACAACCAGCAACGCACCAAAAAGCCAACCAACAATCAGCCTGTTTCTTCGACGACGAATTTGTTTATCGCGGAGGAAGCTCATCACTTTCAGCAACTAATACTGGCTCATAAAACTGAAGATCTTCGAGAACAATCCCCGCTCCTCTAGCAACAGCTGACAATGGGTCTTCGGCAATATATACCGGCAGTTTAAACTCCTGCTGAATCATGACATCCAGCCCTCGAATAAGCGCCCCACCGCCACCAAGGAACAATCCTCGGTGCATTACATCTGCCAAAATTTCTGGTGGAGTTGTCTCTAGCACCTCCTTGGTGCCTTCGAGCAATAATTGAATTGAATCAGCCATGGCTTCGCGAATATCAGCATCAGTAACGATGATTTCTCGTGGCAACCCTGTAACCAAATCTCGTCCCTTGATTGGCATCTCTATCGGTTCCTCGAGAGGAAGGGCCGATCCTAGAGCTATTTTGATATGCTCGGCTGTTTTTTCTCCAATCAGAATTTTAAACTCGCTTCGCAGGTACTGCATAATGTCATTACTCAATCGATCTCCGGCAACTTTTAAATTTTTTGACTGAACAATTCCTCCCAGCGATATAACCGCGATGTCAGCCGTGCCACCACCAATATCGATTACCATCGAGCCCACCGGATCCATTACTGGCAAACGAATTCCAATAGCCGTAGCCATTGGTTCTTCAATGATAAAAACTTGCCGACCACCAGCATTTTTGGTGGCGTCATATACGGCTCGATGCTCAACGTTGGTGATATTAGAAGGCACACCCACGACCACTCGTGGTTTAAGAAGTTTTTTTGAAACCTGCTCCGCTTTGCCAATAAGGTACGTTAGCATTTCTTCGGTAACTTCAAAGTTAGAAATAACTCCATCCACAAGCGGGCGAATGACGTCTACATGATCAGGGGCACGACCAAGCATTTGTTTGGCGTCATTGCCCACCGCCACAATTCGGTCAGTTTTTTTATTAATTGCAACAATGGATGGTTCGTTCACCACAATTCCATGGCCACGCAAATAAACCAAGGTATTAGCAGTACCGAGATCTATTCCGATATCGTTAGAAAATGATTCATAAATGCGATTAAAAAATTTCTTCATCAGATTATTGCAGCATGGTCATTAGTTGTGCCCGAGTCATGATTTTGCTATCGGCTTCGCTTCTTTTCTTCACCTCATATCCGCCCTGCTCCAGAGACCGAGCACTCACCACCACCCGGAACGGAATTCCAATAAGATCAGCGTCGGCTAATTTTTCTCCAGGACGAGCATCGCGATCATCAATAAAAACTTCTACACCTCGACCAAGAAGGTCCTCGTACAAATCTTCCGCTTCTTGCACGGCTTCGTCACCAATTACCACGATATGCACCTGAAAAGGAGCGACTGATTCTGGCCAAATAATACCGCGATTATCGTTAGACTCTTCGGCAATAACACCCAACAATCGAGAAATACCGATTCCGTAAGAACCCATATATACTGGCACCAAATCACCAGCTTCATTCTTATAACGTAATCCTGCTGGTTCAGAAAATTTGTGCGCCAAGGAAAAAATATTTCCTGTTTCGACGGCCTTTCTTTCTATCAATTGTTCTTTCTTCAAACCCAAATCAGCCAAAACATCCTCGGTATAAACCTCTTTGTTAACCGCAATCTTCTTCTCTTCATCTACATAAATAATATCTTCACCTGCCTCAGACAAAGTTTGAAATTCATGAGAATAGCGAGAAAAACTTCCCCCCGAAGCAAAGGTGAGATAGGTCGTCATCCCAATTCCTGCACGCTCAAAAACATTTGTGTACGCCTGTTTCATCGCTTCATAAAAACCATCATGCTGCTCTTTGTCAGCAGAAAAAGAATAGAGTGCCTTCCAGAAAAACTCACGCCCCCTCATGAGGCCTGACTTGGCGCGAGCCTCATTCCGGAATACGGACCGAATATCATATGGATATGCAGGCAGATCTTTGTATGAAGAAACAAAGTTTTTCATCATTGCAGCCAAGGGTTCCTCATGAGTAAAAGCCAAGCCAAGTTCAGTGCCTGTTTTTAATTTTGTCTTGAACCAATTATCAACCACGTCATCCGACCATCGAGTAGCCTCCCAGACCTCTTGTCGTTGCAATGCCGCCGACTGCATCTCTACCCCACCAACGGCATTCATTTCTTCACGAATAATTTTTGAAATTTTTTCAACGACACGCAACCCCAACGGAAGCAAAGAATAAACCCCCGCCATCTCCTTGTGCACAAAACCAGCCCGAATCAAAAGTTGTGCATTTTTTGATACCTCATCGGCTGGTGCTTCTTTTTTAGTTTTTGAAAAAAGTTTTGAAAATCTCATGGTGGATATTTTTAACAGGCATGATAAAACGACACCGAGAAATGCGCTTGGCCCTCTACTGCTCTTCATAGTACTGATTTATAACCTTCTGGTCAAAGAAAATAAGCCTGACAGACACGAAATTGTATTGCGCACCCGGCTAGATTCTGCTACAATCGCCCCGTATGCAAAAAACAACAGACTCAAAGGAACTTGTCAATGACATGTTCGAAGCTGGCGCACATAAAGGTTTTGTGCGAAGTCGACGCCATCCAAGCGTAGCGAAATATCTGCATTCTAGTCGGAGCCGCAAGGATATTATTAATTTAGAGGCAACTGCCAACCTCCTTGCACAGGCCGAAGAATATGCAACTACCCTTGGAAGACTTGGAAAAGTAGTCCTCTTCGTAGGAACGAAGCCAGAAACAAAAGAAATGATCCGCCAGGCTGCAGAAAAAACTGACATGCCGTATGTAACAGAACGCTGGATTGGAGGTACTCTGACCAATATCGAAGAAATCAAAAAAAGGATTGATCATTACAACACGCTCTGCAAACAGCGCGATACTAATTCTCTGATCTACAAAACCAAAAAAGAAAAATTAATGATCGAGCGAGAAATCGCCAAGCTGGAGCGTAATTTTCACGGAATTTCAGACATGGAATTAGTGCCAGACGCTATGTTTGTAATCGACATTAATCACGAGATGAATGCTGTTACAGAAGCCAAAAAGCTACGCATTCCCGTTATCTCTGTCTCGAGCACAGACTGTGACTTGTCTTTTGCACAATATCCAATTGTTGCCAACGACACCCTAATCACCAGTCTCAAATTCTTTATCGACAGAATGACGGTCGCCATTCTTGCTGGGAAAAAAGCCTAAGCACGGTATACTTGCTTTACGGTTCGTCGATATTTCATATCGCAAAAATATTGTAAGCCCAAATTTAGTCCAAGATAATTGAGTACATTATGGTTACCAAAGAACAAATAAAAGAACTCCGCGACCAAACAGGCCTCTCATTCATGCAGTGCAAAAAAGCCATTGAAGAAGCCGAGGGAGATATGGAAAAAGCAATTCTCCTGCTTCGCAAGCAAAGCTCCAAAGCAGCGACCAAAAAAGCCGACCGAGAACTTGGATCTGGTGTTGTGCGTTCATATATTCACAGCAACAATCAAGTTGGTGTGCTTATCGAGCTTAACTGCGAGACAGACTTTGTTGCAAAAAACGAAGAATTCATTGCTTTGGCTGATAATATCGCCATGCACATTGCAGCAATGAATCCTGTCTTTTTGTCAGAAGCAGATATCACCGATCAAGACCGAGCAAAAATAACAGAAGTCATGCAGGAAGAAGTTGCTGCCATGGACAAACCAGAAGAAATCAAGGCCAAAGTACTTGAAGGCAAGCTTTCTGATTACTTTGGGGCACAGACTCTTCTCAATCAGGCTTACGTAAAAAACCCAGACCTTACTATCGCCAAACTCATCGAAGAAAGTATCCATAAAATCGGTGAAAAAATCGAGGTAAGTCGTTTCCGACGTTTTGGCCTCCTCGAAGCCTAAGCAAGTATCATGAGCCTTTTTATCGCAATCTTTTACGGCTCACTCCTAGTGGTTATTGTTCTTTTGGTTTTCAAAAAAACACCAACCATGCATTCTCGCCAAAACATAGATAACGAAAATTGGCACCTCATTAACATCCACGCCATAGATGCCTTTGTTCGAAAAACATTCTCTCTTCACGTTCGGCCGCTCATTGTAAAAATCAGTCTTTTTACTTTGAAAATTACACAAAATCATCTACAATCGATTCGTCGCCACATCAGAAATCTAATCAAGCGACTGTCCGAGATTGAAGACAAGCACGTCACCAAGCGACGTCACCGCTCAATCTAGGTATCGGTTGTTAATGCCAGAGTAGCTCAGTTGGTAGAGCACCCGCCTTGTAAGCGGAAGGTCAGGAGTTCGAATCTCCTCTCTGGCTCCTCAAAACAAAAACACCCTGCCTCAAGCAGGGTGTTTTTGTTTTCTTAAAAAGCGGGCTCATTGCTTCTGTTAGTAATCAGCCAACTTTCTCACCTTCTTGTTCATACGAATTTTCTCATGCACCTTGGCTTCGATTTGGCGAATACGCTCCCTAGTGACACCAAATTCTTTTCCAACCTCTTCCAGAGTATGATTGATGCCGTCATTCAATCCATAACGCATTTCGATAATCTTGCGTTCTTTTTCTGACAGATCATTGAGCATTTCATGAATCTGATCAGTCAAAATCCTCTTTGAAGAATCATGAATTGGGCTTGGAATTTTTGTATCTGCGATAAATTCTTGCCGGGTAGATTTTTCATCACTACTATTAGTGATTGGCTCTTCTAGAGAAATCGTATCCTGATTGATCTTGCCAATCATGTGAATTTTTTCGATATCCAAGTCCATCTCTACCGAAATTTCTTCGGGCATAGGATCACGACCCAATTCTTGAGCCAAACGACGAAATACTTGTTTGTATTTTGAAATCGTTTCGACCATGTGTACCGGAATTCGAATCGTACGAGACTGGTCGGCCAGCGCTCGGGTAATAGATTGTCGAATCCACCAAGTAGCATAGGTCGAGAATTTGTAGCCCTTGGTCCAGTCAAATTTTTCTACAGCTTTGAAAAGGCCCAGGTTGCCTTCTTGAATCAAGTCAAGCAAGGTGAGGTCTGGACTGCGGCCTACGTATTTTTTTGCAATCGAAACAACAAGGCGAAGGTTGGCCTTGGCTAACAACTGACGAGCCTCTTCGTCACCAACTTCGATTCTTTTTGCCAGCTCTTTTTCTTCGTTAGCGTTAATTAGTTTATGCTGCCCAATTTCTCGAAGATAAATCTGGATTGAATCATACTGACTTCCCCTTCCTCGACTAGCGACACTTCCCAAAAAGCCTTTGTCTTCCTCAAAGTTCAACAGATTTCCCCCCTCTTCCACTCGAACGCCGGCATCTTCAAATTTTTGCAGAATTTCTTCAACAAAAGGAATGTCGTTTTCGATGTCTGGAAAAACCTTGATAACATCGCTATAGGTAACAAAACCTCGATTACGTCCTTTTTCCAAAAGTGACTCTAATCGAAGTAACACCTCTTCGCGTTGCTTATCGCTAATTTTTTTAACCAAGCGAGTTTTTGTTTTTTTAGTGACTGTTTTCTTTTTTGTTGCCTCTTTTTTGGGTGAAGTTTTTTTCTCCTTAACACTGGTTGTAGCAGTGGTTTTTGGTTTGGTTGTTTTCTGTTTTGTTTCTTTTGCTTTTGGCATATCAAATAAGGCTCTCGAAAAATTACTATTCTTGCAAGCGAGAGCGTACAGCTTGCATTTTTTGCCCTAATTCTTGGACAGATTGTTGAACTTGACGCATTGCTTCTGCGCCTGATGGTTGCTGCTCTTGGTTCTTGAGCAGTTCAAGGGTTCTATTGAATTTGTGCTGCAAAAAGCCGAGCTCTACTGCAGCAACAAGCGAAGTTGCCAATTCGGCAATACGCTCGTGTTTCGATCCGAACAAAAGCTCGACTCGAAACACGAGCGCATCACGGTTATCATTATATTGTGATACCATATCTTCCCACTTATCTCCAAATTCTGATTGAGCAATAGCTTCCATTAGAATTGACGATACATCAGGAAAATCGCCCTCAATCCAATGGAAAAAACCAACAAGAAGCTCTTCTGGTTTTTCCCTGGTACCCAATGCAGACAGAGCATCCTGTGCCCCGAGTCCTTGTGTGGACTGGGCGACTGCGTTGGCGCCAGTATTTTTGCCATACTTGAGGAGGTCTGCTCGTACGGCCGAAACCTGAACCCCCAGAGCTTCTGCGATTTCAACACAAGCCAGATCTTGCTGCACCGAACTCGGCATTACTGCCACCAAAGGTAATAACGTTGTCTGCATTTTTTTTATTTTTTCAGTAGCGTTCATTTCCTGAAAATCAGCCAGAGAAATGCGATGCTTAATGAAAGAAATAGGGCTGCTTACCAAGGCGCGCCACTGCTCTGGGTCTTGTTGGATGATGTCAGCGGGATCCTGATTGGTCGGCAAAGATACAGCTCGTACCTGCATACCCGATTGATATGCGAGCACGGCTGTTTTTTCTGAGGCTGCAATGCCGGCTCGATCAGAATCCAAAACCAGTACGACCTCATCAGCAAAACGCTTGAGTAGCCCAATTTGCTTGACCGACAAAGCCGTTCCCGACATAGCCACACAATGATTGACTCCAGCCTGATGTGACAACAGAACGTCGAATTGGCCCTCAACCAAAATAGCCTGCTTTTTTTTCATAATTGATTGCCTAGCCAGATGATATCCGTACAGCAGGTGTGATTTCTGGAACCATTCGCTTTCGGGGCTGTTCATGTATTTGGCAAGCTGGCTGGTATCCTGATCAGGTAAAAAAATTCGCCCAGTAAAACCAACCACTTCTCCTTGGGGGTTCCAGATGGGAAACATAATTCGGTCACGGAACCTGTCGTAGTAATCACCACGCTGTCCCTTGGACACCAGGCCAACCATTTCAGCCGTTTTAGTTGAGACTTTCTTCCTGTCTAAAAAAGACAACAATTCGTTTCCTGCTGGAGCAAAGCCAAGCTGGAATGTCTGAATGCTTTCTTTGTTCACTCCCCGATCAGTAAGATAGTCAATGACTGCTTGATTGCGACGTATTTTAACTTGATACCATTTGTTTACGTCCTGAAGCAATTGTTTTTGAATGGCTTTCTTTTTTACTTCTACGCTGTCGTAGTTTTCGATTTCAATACCAGCCCGATCGGCCAACAAGCGAAGTGCTTCTTTGAAAGAAACACCTTCTACTTCTTGAACAAAAGTAAGCATATCTCCTCCCTTACCACTAGAAAAGCAATAAAAGAAACCTTTGTCAGGAGACACAAAAAACGAGGGTGTTTTTTCTTGAGTAAAAGGTGATTTGCCCCGCAAATGATTACCAGCCGGAGTTAGAGCCACGTACCAACTAACCACTTCTTCAATGGCTAAGCGGTCTTTTATTTGTTGTACGGCTCCACTCATGATGACAAGCAACTCACATGATTAAGTTGGTAAATTGTTCGTGGCACGGATAGCCATGAACACGCCGACAAAGACAAGCTATTCTATTTCTTCTGACTCTTCAGCCATCATCCTTAGACCTCCAAAATCAACAAAATCATCGTTGAGCCCAGTACCAGCCGGGATAAGCGAACCAATGATTACGTTTTCTTTTAGTCCTCGAAGCTCGTCTTCCTCTCCTTTGATTGCATTGTTAATCAAGGTTCGAGTAGTGTGCTGGAATGAAGCCGATGACAACCAGCTCTTGGTTGACAGAGACACTTCAGAGATTCCCATAGAGACAACTTCTGATTTTGCTTCTTCTTGACCAGCTTCTCGAGCCTTGTCGTTTTGTTCTAGGAATTCAATCAATTCTACAACCTCACCAGTGGTGAACGAAGTATCTCCTGGTTCAGTTATCTTTCGTCTAGAGAACATCTGGCGAATAATTACCTCAAGATGCTTGCCCGCAATTGGCGAACCATGCAAGTCGTAAACCTTGTTGGTCTCGTGGATGACATATTGTTGAGCTTTTTCGAGCCCTCCGTACTTGAAGACGTCCTGGATAACAGCCGAACCATCAGTCAGCAAGCTTCCAGCCTCTACGCGGTCACCCTTGGCAACCACCGGAACACGTCGCAGTCCAACTGAATATTCTTTGGATTGAGCTTTTTTGGTTCCATCAGCTTCACTCAAGACTTCGATGATGCGCTTTTCTCCGTCCTTGCGAACCGCGATAACTTCTCCATCGCGCTCGGCAACAGTGGCAGGACTCTTTGGTGTTCGTCGCTCAAAGAGCTCTTCGACACGAGGAAGACCGGTCGTAATATCAAGCCCAGTAACACCTCCGGCATGGAAAGTTCGAAGAGTAAGCTGTGTACCTGGTTCTCCAATGGCCTGAGCTGCCACGATACCGACCGCTTCGCCAATTTTTACCAATCCCAAACGTCCAAGATCAAGACCATAACACTGTTGGCACAAGCCGTGACGAGATTCACAAATAAGCGGTGACCGCACGGCCCCCTCTTTTATAGAAAGTCCGGCAATCGTTTCGGCATCATGCTTGGTAACCATGTGTCCAGCTTTGAATACGACATTACCATCAGTATCCTTGAGATCCTTGGCAAGAACTCGCCCCTTGAGTCCGTCAGAGATAGGCTTCACAATTCCTTCTATGTTTTCTTCGGTGACAACCAAGAATTCTTTGGTTCCACAATCTTCTTCTCGGATCACGATATCCTGAGAAACATCAACCAGTCGACGAGTTAGATACCCAGCTTTGGCGGTGTTGAGCGCGGTGTCAGTCAATCCTTTTCGAGAACCGTGAGTAGTAATAAAGTACTCAATTGGAGAGAGTCCTTCTTTATAAGAAGGGATAATTGGGAATTCAATAGCACGCCCCTGGGTGTTCACAATCACACCCTTCATTCCGGCCATCATGGTGGCGTTTCCAAGATTACCTCGAGCTTTTGAAGTGATCATGTCTGACAATGAAATTGACTGAGAAAGTGTTTCGGCAATCAAGCCTTCAATTGTCACTTTGACCCCTTCCCAAAGCTCAATAATTCTCTGATATCGTTCGTCTTCAGAAATAAGACCTTCTTCGAACTGTTCCTTGATTTCTTTTGCCTTCTTTCTTCCTTCGGCAACTACTTTTTCTTTTCCAGCAGGAACGATCACGTCGTCAATACCCCAGGTGGTTCCTGACAAGGTTACATAACGGAATCCAAAATTCTTGATTTTGTCCAAAATCGGAGCAGTAGCATCAATGCCATAGCGATCGATGACTTGATCAATAAGACCTGATAGATCTGTTTTCTTTACCGCAGTGTTAATAAATCCAAAGTCTGATGGGAAAATAGAGTTAAACAAAAGTCGCCCAACAGTAGTTTCGAACGGTCGCCCTTCAAATTCTTGATAACGCAAGCTATCCGTTCCCAATACTTTGATTTTGGCTCGGAAATCTACATGACCATATTCATAAGCCAGAATAGCTTCGTTAGGGCTTGAGTAGATAGATCCTTCACCATTAGCATTTTCAACATTTTTTGTCATCCAATAAACACCCAGAACAATATCCTGCGAAGGTGCCACCACTGGACTTCCGTCTTGTGGTTTGAGTAGGTTTTTGTTTGAAGCAATCAGCTGTTCTGCTTCTTTCTGTGCTTTTTCTGATAGCGGCAAGTGAACCGCCATCTGGTCACCATCGAAGTCGGCGTTAAAAGCGGTACAAACCAACGGGTGAACCTGAATAGCTTTTCCTTCGATCAATCGTGGCTTGAAAGCCTGAATAGAAAGTCGGTGCAATGTAGGCGCACGGTTAAGCAACACGTGTCGTCCTTCGATGACCTCTTCGAGTATTTCCCAAACTTCTGGCACTCCTTCTTCAATAAGCCTACCAGCTCCACGAATATTAAAGGCCAGTTCTCGTTCGATAATCTTGGCAATAACAAATGGGCGGAACAATTCGAGGGCCATGTATTTTGGTAGACCACATTCATTAAGACGCAAGGTTGGCCCCACCACAATAACGGAACGAGCCGAGTAGTCTACACGCTTACCGAGCAAGTTTTGACGGAAGAGACCTTGTTTTCCTTTTAGATTATCGGATAGCGATTTCAGCTGACGTCGCTGTGACTGACTCATGGCTGCATTACCAGATCCTTTTTTGATTGAGTTATCAATCAGAGCATCTACGGCCTCCTGAAGAATACGTTTTTCGTTTCTCAAAATAACGTCAGGAGCATGAATATCCATCAGTTTTTTCAAACGATTGTTTCGGTTGATAACGCGACGGTACAGGTCATTAATATCAGAAGTAGCATAGCGACCACCTTCGAGACCAACCATTGGACGAATAGCTGGAGGAATGACGGGGATAACTTTTAGGAACATCCACTCTGGACGAGTTCCTGATTTTATCAACGATCGAACCAGAGATAGTCTTTTTTCGAGCTTCACCTGATTGGCCTTGTCGCTCTCTTCCATTTCTTTTGCCAAAGCGGCTTCTAATTCTTCAAGGTTCATGCTCTTGAAAATGTCATAGATAGCCTCTGCACCAATGTGTGCCTCAAAAATGGTTCCAAATTTCATGGAATAATTATGATACTCAAGTTCAGACAGAACCGCGTGTGGCCTGATGTCTTGAATGCTTTTTTTCATTTCTGAGAATTTTTCACGCAAACGGTCTTTGTCTTCTTCGGTTTCCAAAAGTTTAACTTTTGTCTTGTATTCTTGTTCAAGCTCTCGCAAAACTTCACGTTTTTCGTCTTCATGAACTTTGGTGACAATGTAGCCGGCAAAATAAACCACTTTTTCCAGGTAATTTACAGGAATATCCAAAAGCAAGCTCATGCGTGATGGAATACCTCGCAACATCCAGATGTGAGAAACAGGACTAGCTAGCTCGATGTGCCCCATTCGTTCACGGCGTACTACCGCTCGAGTTATCTCGACTCCACATTTTTCACAGATAATTCCTCGATATTTTACTCCTCGATATTTTTTACAATAACATTCGTAGTCTTTTTCTGGTCCAAAAATTCGTTCGTCAAAAAGACCACTTCGCTCACTGCGTCCGGTTCGATAGTTGATTGTTTCTGGTTTGGTGATTTCACCACGTGACCACTCCTGAATACGTTCAGGACTAGCAAGTTTTAGCGAAATGCGATGTGGGATATATGACGCTGGCCCTCTTTGATTTGATGATTGTTGATTTTCCATAAACACTTTAAATTAGATGACTTATTACGCGTCCATATCGTCACGTTTTGATAATTGAACATCCAACGACAGACCCTTGAGGTATTTCAATAATACGTTGAACGAAGCCGGCAAGCCCGGATCCTTGATTTTTTCTCCCTTGATGATGGCGTCAAAAGCAGCCGAACGTCCCAGAATATCGTCTGACTTGATGGTCAGCATTTCACGCAGCGTATGTGCGGCGCCGTATCCCTCCAAGGCCCAGACTTCCATTTCTCCAAATCTCTGTCCTCCGTTCTGACTTTTTCCTCCTAGTGGCTGTTGTGTAATCAATGAGTATGGTCCAACCGAACGAGCGTGCATCTTGTCTTGGATCATGTGAGCCAATTTCAGCATGTACATATAACCAACCGCAACTGGCTGATCAAAAGCCTCTCCTGTTCGACCGTCATACAAGGTAACTTTTCCTGTTTCGGAAATACCAGCTTTTACTAATTCTTCTTTAATTTCTTCGGCGGTTGCACCTCCGAATGGTGGAACGACTGCCTGATAGCCATTCTTATAAGCAGCCATACCCAAGTGAAGCTCGAGGATCTGACCCAGGTTCATACGCGAAGGAACTCCCAGCGGTGTCAAAATCAAATCAATCGGCGTTCCGTCTTCCATGTACGGCATATCTTCTTCGGGCAAGACAACCGAGACAACACCCTTGTTTCCGTGACGTCCAGCCAACTTGTCTCCCACTTGGAGGTTTCGCATTTGTGCGATTTCTATATAGACCTTTTTGAGAACTCCAGACTCAAGTTGATGTCCTTGTTCCCGAGAGAATACCTTTACTCCTACGACACGACCGTACTTGCCGTTATCCATACGCAAAGAAGTGTCTTTTACGTCTCGGGATTTTTCTCCAAAAATAGAACGAAGCAAGCGCTCTTCGGGAGTCAATTCGGTCTCTCCTTTTGGAGTAATTTTTCCAATCAAAATATCTCCTTCGTGAATTTCGGCACCAATTCTAATGATTCCGTTCTCATCTAGATTGCGTAGCTTGTTTTCGCTTACATTAGGAATATCGTAGGTGGTAATTTCCGGCCCAAGCTTGGTGTCGCGAACCACACATTCGTATTCCTCGAGTCGAATGCTAGAAAAAATGCTGTTTTTCACCAATCGCTCTGAAACAATGATGGCATCTTCGTAGTTCTGACCACGCCAACACATGAAAGCAATAAAAATGTTTTGACCAATCGCCAGTTGTCCTTCCTGAGAAGTAGACATGTCAGCTAATACGTCACCTTTTTTGATTTTTTGTCCAGGCGAAACTACCGGTCGCTGATGCAACGTAGAGTAAGCATTGGTACGCAAATAGTTAAGTAAGGTGTATTCGATTTTTTTATCATCTTTGGTTTTGATGACGATTTTGCGAGCGTCGACATAGTCAACTTCTCCGTCAGCGGTAGCAATTACCACGCGTCCAGTATTACGGGCAGCGGTTTCTTCCATACCAGTAGCCACCAGCGGAGCTTCGGCGTGCACACAAGGCATCGCCTGCTTCTGCATGTTTGATCCCATGAGTGCTCGGTTGGCGTCATTGTGGTCGAGAAACGGAACCAAAGAAGTTGCCACTGAGAATGCTTGGTTGGTCGCAACATCGATAAAATCAATAGCGTCACGATGTACTTCTCCTGGTCGCTTGGAGACTCGAGCGGTTACGTATTCGTCAATAATCTTTCCGTCTTTTTCATCATAATTAGTAGCAGCATGAGCGATACTAAACTTGTCTTCTTCGCGAGCGTTCAAATACACGATTTCTCCCGTAATTTTGCCCTTCTTTACTCGAACATAAGGAGTTTCGATTACACCGAACTCATTGATGCGAGCGTAAATAGAAAGACGCAAAATAAGACCAATGTTTGGACCTTCTGGGGTGTGGATTGGACAAACACGACCATAATGAGATGGATGAACGTCACGAACCTCAAAACCAGCTCGCTCTCGAGTCAGACCTCCTTTTCCAAGGGCTGACACTGTACGCAAGTCTTCAATTTCGGCCAAGGCGTTTTCCTGACTCATGAACTTGGACAGCTGGTTCGTGGCAAAGAATTCCTTGACGCGTGCCTGCAATGGTCGCTGGTTGATGATTTTTATAGGAAGAGTGGTCTCCGAATCAATGGTAGACATTTTGTCTTGGATGTTTCGTTTCATCTGAGACATTCCTTTTCGTACTTTTTGTTGTACTTGTTCACCGACAAATTTCACACGACGAACTTCGAGATCATCAATATCATCTGGAACAGATCCGGGAGTAACGTTCATCATGAACACGTGCTTGACGGTTTTGGTCAGGTCTTCCAGAGTGTAGCTGGTAACCTTGAGAGATTCTTCGTCACGACCCAAATCAAAACGTCGGTTGAAACGATAGCGCCCTACACGAGACAAGTCAAAACGCTCTTCACTAAACAACGAGTCGACATATTCCTTGGCATTTTCCAGGGTAGCCATTTCTCCATCACGCAATTTTCGGTAAATCTCAATGTAGCTTTCGTCTTGATTTTTGGCTGGATCCTTGGCAAGAGCGCGATCAATAGCCTCTTTTTCATAATCTTCGGGAAAAGCCTTGAGCATGTCTTTCTTTTCGGTCATTCCCATCACGCGCAAAAGCGAGGTGATTACAAATTTTCGTTTTTTGTCGATACGAACATATAGCACACCGTCGCTACCGGTTTCGAATTCCACCCACGAGCCACGGGCTGGAATAACTTTTCCGCCAAACAATATTCCCTTTCGTGTTTCGCGACTAGTAAAGAAAACACCAGTACTACGCGCCAATTGTGGCACCACTACACGCTCGACTCCGTTCACAATAAAAGTACCGTGCGGTGTCATCAATGGAACCTCGGTTAGAAATATTTCTTGTTCTTTTTTCTCGTTGTGGGTTTTGTTGTGGAGAGTTACTCGTGCTTTGAGGCCGGTTTCGTAGGTTTTTTTGTTTTCGCGAGCATGCTGTTCGTCAAACTCTGGTTTTTCGATGTGCAAAGCATCGATGGTTAGTTCAAACTTTTTGTTTGAATAGTCAGTGATAGGAGTAAACTCCATAATGGCTTCCTTGAGTCCTTCTTCGAGGAACCAGGTATAGCTATTGATTTGGTTTTCAACCAAGTTTGGCATTTCTGCCAGAGGTTTTTTAAATTTGGAAAAGGTCTTTTGATTGGCGATGTTTGGTTTTGGCATAAAAATAAAAAACAAAAAGCACCAGATATTTCTGAAAGCTTTGCGACGTTAATAATTATTGTACGGGGACCCCAGAGGTTGGCATAACAACCAAGCGCTTTTAGCACTGATAATAAAAACACAAGCGCACTTACAGCCACAACACATTCGTGCACACTTCGTGCTGTCTGTATAACATAAAAATAGTTTTGGGTCAAAGAAGAGGCTGTTTATTCCCCGCCAGATATTCGCCAGGCGTCTATCTTTTTGTGGTCTCCAGAAACAAGTACTTCGGGTACATCATAGTGTTGTTTTCCCCAAGCTAAAGACGGCGGCCTGGTGTAGGTTCGATGGCCAGCTGCTCGCGATTCTTCTATGGAATCAAATGACCCCAGCGTTCCAGGAATACGCCTAGCCATAGCATCTATAACCGCCATGGCTGGTACTTCCCCGCCAGTCAACACAAAGTCCCCGATAGATACCTCTTCGGCATTGGTGATTTGCCGCACACGGTCATCTACCCCCTCATATCTACCAGAGATAAGTACCAAATGACGGTATTCTTCTAGCCAGCCCTGCCCCAGAGTATTGGTAAAATCTGTTCCACCAGGAGAAAAAATGATTGTTTTTACTTTTGTTTTTCTACCCACGGCTTTTTTCCAGGCTTTGAGAATAGGCTCGGCCAGCATCACCATGCCAGGTCCGCCACCATACGGACGGTCATCTACGTTACGGTGCTTGTCTTTGGTGAATTCTCTTGGGTCATAATAAGAAACAGCAAAATTCCCCTGCGCCTGGGAACGGCCCAACACTGATTCGGACAAGTAAGCCTTTATTGGTTCGGGAAACAATGTAATCACATGAAAATGCATAAGCGTAGTGTACTTTTGAATAAGCCCAAACACAAATCCCGCTCCAAGAGCGGGATTTGTAGTTTGAAAGGTTGCTTGTTGGCTCTACAAGTCAGACTTTAGGTCTTCGAGAGCCGCGTCCATCTCGGCAGTGATATCTGATCCAGATGGGATCTCTGCTTCTCCAGACATGTCCGCAGCATTGTCTACGTAACTATCTCGAGGTGCACGTCCTTCTGGTTCATTGATTTTTAGGTTTACGCGAGCCTGGTTTTTCATGCCAACCACTCGAAGCAAGGTTCTGATTGCTTTTGCGGTGGCGCCTTTTCTACCAATCACCTTTCCCATGTCTTCTGGATTTAGGTCGAGTGTTAGCAAGACACCCATTTCGTCTACAGTTCGGACAATTTTTACATCGTCTGGGAAATCCACTAATGACTTAACAAGATTTTCTAGAAAAACCTCTGGTGATGAAATATCCATATCAGTATAAAACTAGGATTGTAAAGAGCGTCTATGAGAACAAGACGACTCAAAAAATTTTAAGCCAGTGAGAATGCAAGTCAAGCGAGGAGCTGGCTTTAGGCAGCTGGTTCTTCTTCGGCTGGAGCCTCTTTCGGTGCTTCTTCTTCGGCAACGGGAGCTTCTTCTGCGACTAGAGCTTCGGCTTCTGGAGCGACTTCTTCTGCTGGAGTTTCTTCAGAGGCTGTCTCTTTAGTGGCTGGAGCTTCTTCTTTTGGTTCTTCGGCCACTACTTCTTTTACTGGAGCAGTTTTCTTGGGAAGAGCGTTTTTCTTGGGAGCATCAATCACGCCTTCTCGCACAAGCATGTTGTGCACCGTGACAGATGGCTGAGCACCTACGCTAATCCAATGAGTAGCCTTATCTTTATCCAAGATAATGGTTCCCATTTTCATATTGTAAGAACCCAAAATATCTACGTACTTGCCGCTTTTTGGTCCTTGGTGAGCGTTCATAACAACGATCCGACAGTGTGGATCATTCTTGCGCCCGTTTTGTTGCAATCGCATCTTTAACATGGCCGTCATACTACCAGAGCATTTTTAAAAATGCAATCCTTCATTTGCCGAATGAAGCTTTTTGCACCATACTGACCCCATAATGAATGAAACAAATGAACTTCCTCATAAAATAATTGGTATTTATAATCTAGGCCGCAATGGCCTTGGCTATGTTCGTAATCGCGACCTGGACATCAGTATCGAGGTCCCCGCTCACGAACGACGCACCGCCATGAACAAAGACGAGGTGGAGGTGGAAATCACCGAAACCCCAACCGACAGCCTCCCCAACGGGCGCGTTATTCGAATCCTCAAAAGATCCAAGCACGGCTATGCCGGCATTATCATCAAACACAAAGACGGTTTTGCCGTCGAACCCAGCCACGCCAAAGACGACATTACTATTATTGTAGACTCCATTCCTGCCGACGCAGTAATCGGCAGCAAGGTATATGCCGAAGTAACTGATTGGAACGACGATGGCACCACCGAAGTAGAAGGGATTATCAAAAAAGTCCTCGGCCAACCAGGAGACAACGATGCCGAAATGATGTCATTTGCCTTGGAAAAAGGCTTCGACGACGACTTCCCTCCTGCAGTACTAAAAGAAGCCGAAGAGATTCGCGCTAATCATTCCATTGCCGCTGGCGAAGCCACTCGTCGCGATTTGCGCGACCGGGTGCTCTTTACCATCGATCCCGAAGACGCCAAGGACTTTGACGATGCCCTATCGGTCAAAGACCTAGGAGATGGAAAATACGAAATCGGAATTCACATTGCCGATGTGGCCCATTTTGTCCGCCCCAATTCCGAACTCGATCGCGAAGCCCGGGAACGCGCCACTTCGGTCTACCTCGTCGACCGGACCGTACCGATGCTGCCAGAAGTTCTATCCAATGACCTGTGTTCGCTGAATGCCAACGAAGACAAGTTTGCCTTCTCGGCCGTGTTCACCATGACCCCCGACGGAGCCGTCCATGACGAATGGTATGGCCGGTCTATCATCCATTCCAAAAAACGCTTTACTTACGAAGAAGCCCAAGACGTCATGGATGCTGGTTCGGGAATTTTCTATGACGAACTGACACTGATGAACAGCATGGCCAAAAAACTAGCCGCGGCTCGTT
The DNA here is from genome assembly GCA_964350165.1 of uncultured Candidatus Saccharibacteria bacterium. Lineage (GTDB taxonomy): Bacteria > Patescibacteriota > Minisyncoccia > Phycocordibacterales > UBA1006 > CAYGJA01. Next base: position 184,620 of record CAYGJA010000001.1, read on the forward strand.
TTGCTGCCGGTGCTATCGACATGGATCAGGACGAGGTCAAGTTTCTCCTCGATGACAAGGGGCACCCCGTAGACCTTTTCATCAAAAAACGTCAGGACACGAACAAGATGATTGAGGAATTCATGCTCCTCGCCAATCGCAAGGTTGCCAAGTATATGTCCGAACGGACCAAGCAGACTGTTTTCGTCTATCGTATCCACGACAAGCCGGACCTGGACCGAGTCGCCAACCTCCGTCAATTCCTAGGACAATTGGGCTACAAAGTGGGAATCAAGAACGGCGTTATTCCGGCCGAAGAACTGCAACATGTCTTGTCCCAAGCTGGCAGCAAGGATGAAAAAGACACTATCCAGACCGCCATTATCCGGAGCATGGCCAAAGCCATCTATTCTACCGAGAACCATGGTCACTACGGACTGGCCTTTCATTACTATACCCACTTCACCTCGCCTATTCGTCGCTATCCGGACATTATGGTGCACCGCTTGCTCGCAACGGTCCTAGCCGAAAAGCCAATCGATCCAAAACTCGTCGGCGAATACAAAAGCCTGGCCCAGCATTCTTCGGATCGCGAACGAGACGCACAATATGCCGAATGGGATTCAATCAAATACAAACAAGTCGAATATATGGCTGATCGTATCGGTCAGGAATTCGAAGGCATCATTACCGGTATGAACAAAAACGGATTGTTTGTGTCCGAGAAAAAATCAAAAGCCGACGGCATGGTACACGTCACCAACCTCCCTGGAGACTTCTGGAAATTCGACCAAGACAAATTCGTCATGCGTGGCCAGCGTACCGGACATGTCTACAAAATCAGCGACATCATTCCAATCCGGGTCAAAGGTGCCAACATCGAAAAACTCCAAATCGATTACGAAGTACCGATGAAGAAAAAAACACAATAAAAAAGAAACACCCTGGAATTTGCTCCGCAAATTCCAGGGTGTTTTTATGCCACCCACGCCATCACCACCATATCCAAAAAACGCGGCGGCCCCTTCAATTGGTGATCTTGTTTCCATTCCAAAATGGAATGATTACCACAGGTCATCAGCATGGTACAGATGGTCAGATAGTTCAGTCCGATGACAAAACCCACAAATATCGGCCGCAACCAGAGGTATACCAGGACAAAGCCCCCGGCCACCATCAGACTGCTGACAATATTCAACACCAGGTCACCAACGCCAGGCTTTGATTTTGGCGGCACGGCCAACACCCGCGACCAGACAAAGGCAATGACCCCAAACAAAAGCACGAGCGCGAGTGGCAACAATCCACCCCAGAACAGCTGCGCAGGCTCTTCATGCTGGTGGAATCGCACAAACACAAACCAGGTGCTCTCTATCCAGACAAGAACGGCCAAGAACGTGGCCCGAAGAATGATCCGGGCAATCTTTGTTTTTTCCATAATCAAATTAGTATGTATGTTTTCTTGGTTGTACGCGCTAGAAAAAATTTGTCAAAAAAATATGACCTCAGAAACTATTCCTGAGGCCATGCCCTTTTCTGGGTCTTTTGTTTGTTTTATGGTTTCTTTTTATTTTTTCTTTTCTTGGAGGCGCTTTTTTGATACCACCTTTTTCTTAGGTGGAGGAAGTCTCAGTTCACTCAAGTTGACCCGGAAGTCAACGGCAACAAGCCGATCAGGCGCGTGTCGCCAGCCTCCATCTGGGTTCTCAAGAACGTACTTGAAGGCGTCGTTGCCTTCAGTAGCAGATCCACTTATTCCTATTGACCCCCACTTAGCCTGGACACCCACCTCCGCACCAAGCATGCCAACCCTTCTTTCAGGTCCTTGATATGTGTCGGTGGGAGATTTTAGCTCTATATTTGAATTCTCCTGGTTAGCCAGGGTGAACTCAAATCCGCCTTTGACTCCAAAGTATCCACGAATCTGGCCTTTGCCAAAATAGTAGCGGATCCCCAATTGAGTGGTTGCGATAGTACGCTCTTCTCCTCTCCAGTAGGTTAGAGGAAGACCTGTCACAGGATCGCGCAGTCTCCGCAAGCGTGACCAATCAAAAGGATAATCATTGGTAGCATTTTGCTCGATCATGGCAATATCAACAGCCCCGGTGACCGCGAAGTTTCTATGCACAAAATAGGAGATATTCACGCCAGCCCCAAAGCCTTGATTAGTTGTTTGACCATTCCGAAAGTAGTACCCACCCCCTGCTTGAAGAAGGAATCTTTGGATTGGTTCTGGAAACGACATGACCGAGTCAATGTCAGCCTTATTGACATCATCTTCTCCACAGCAAGTGATCACGAAGTGATCGTGCACCCTCAGGGAATCTCCCGCAACACCCCAGCCTTGAAACTGAGCAGTGTCCCCCTGGGACGATGTCACGAAGAGATCCACATAGGTGCCGTATCCACCACCAAGGCGAGCCGTGGAACCAGCAGGAATCTCCTTTACTATCTCCCGAACTGATCCAGTGTCGCGATATACAGTATCATGCACAACCGTAACCCCTCCACCATTAAATGGCTCTGGGCAGGGTTCAGTGCCAGCATCTGAATTGCCACCTTTTGTGCTTTGATCACAGGATAGATGAATCTTACCTGCCTCAGCTGGTGACAGCCAGTCTTTGGAATCAGGCTTGCTGTTAAACGGCTCCCAGCCGCGCAATGTTAGCTTTTCGCCATCTACCAATGGGGCAAGCCAGGTTCTGCCGGGATGTAGGTACACAACGGTCTTGCTGGTGTCACCTGAAGGCAACTTAACCAGCTTGAGATAGCCGTAGACGCCGTCAACAGTTCGGAAGCCTTGGTAGCCCACGTTGGGTGAACACACCAAAACATCCAAAACAGTATCACCGCAGATGGCGAAGAGTCCGGCTGCCAATGCGATGCGCTCAGCGCGGTTGCTGCCGAGGTTATACGCCTGGAGCATCTGGTGAAGCTCGTTGTCGTACTTCCAAGAGCGGTACAGACGGGCTGCAGCATGTGCTGTCGCGTCCCACGCGATTGCGGGGTCGCCCAGGTCATTAGTGGCGACGGTCACAGTGCAGCCGGCATCAGCCTGGATGGTGGTAGTGAAATCTTGCGCCGCGAGCTGCGACACAAAGGCGAAAATCAAGATGACCATCCCGGCCAGAGCTTGAAAGAAAGATTGTTTCATTTTGCTTCTTTGTTAAAGATTTTGCCACATATCAACATTATTTTGACAAATTGTCAAACATGTCGGCTATCGAAAAAACAGCCCGATCAATGCTGTAAGATGCAAAAAAATAGTATAGCCACCAATAGATTGGTGGCTTAGAAATATTTTTGCTTCTGTTTGTAAGAAAGGGCGTCGGACACTCTGTCCGGCGACCCTTTTTATTTTTTGGCAGTGGCAATGGCTTCTTCTAATTTGAGCGACAATACCTGGGATACTCCACTGGCATGCATGGTCACCCCATACAGATTCTGTGCGCGGGACATCGTCTCGCGATTGTGGGTCACCACAATCAATTGCGCGACTTTTGATAATTCTTCTAGCATGTCTCCATACCGGCGCGAATTGGCCTCATCCAGAGCAGCGTCGGTTTCGTCTAATACTAAAAATGGCGGCGGGTTCACCTGAGACAAAGCAAACAAGAGCGCAATCGACGTCAGCGATCGCTCCCCGCCGGATAGCATGTCTATCTCGGCGACTTTTTTGTTGGGCAATTTTACCCTGATAGCAATTCCAATGTCTTGCTTTTGTTCTTCTTCCAATTCCTCGTCGTCTGCCTTTTTTCTTTTTTTGATAATTACGGTCTCCAGGTTTGCTCGGCCACCCCCAAACATGGCGGTAAAGAATTGATGAAAATATTTGCTGATCTCATCGATACCCTGGATGAACGAAGTCCGGATGTGTTCCTCCAGTTCGGTGTGCAAGTCGGTGAGCTTGGCAATGGTTTCTGACAAATCCGTAAGTTCTCGGGCGAGGAACTGATCACGCTCTTCGGCCTCCTGATATGCCTCGACCACTTCACGTCCACCACCGGCTCCCATGTCTTCTAGTTTTAGTTTTTTGCGTTCTAATTCGCGGCGACGGTCAGACAGGTCCTTCTCCAGTTCTGGCCCCGTCTGCACATCAGCATTGGGAGAAAATTGCTTGACCCCCTGGCCAATCAGCACCACCCCTTCTTCGATTTCTGTCTGGAAACGCTCCTCGCGCAGGCGAAGGTCTTGTTGTTTGGCGTCATGATATTCTAGCGCTGTGCTGATCTGATCGATCTCGGACCGGACGTTGATCAGTTCTCGTTCGGATTGATTGCGTTCTTGTTCGCGGACACGAAGGTCCTCCTGGAGCAGACTTAGTTTGTGCTGGGCATCAGCCAACAGCTGTTCATGATCCCGTTTGGTTTTGGTTGCCGTAGTCAGACTGCTTTCTAATTCCCCCAGCTGTGCCTCCAGTCGCACCAACATGCCAAATTCTTGCGGCCGAGCGGTCTTTTTGGCAGGGGTAACCTTGGTCCAAAAATCCTCAATCATCGTAACCAAATCCCCCATCCCCACGTGGAGAGCCGCCAGAGAAGATTCGCTTTCTAGGGTTTTTGCCTTGTTCATAATGGCTTCGGTCAGATGCCGGACATCGCTACTGGCCAACTGCAAATCTGACTCTTCTATTTCTTTGGCTAGGGCCTCGCTCTCGGTTCGGAATGATCGCAAGGATTCCTGGAGTCCCGCCAAGCGTCCCTCGATCAAACCAGCCTCGCGCTCACTGGCCCGCAGGTCTTGTTCGACTTTTTGGACCACCCTTTTTTGTTCGGTAACCTGGTCACGCAAATCATGCGCCGTTTGGCTATCTACAATCTGCTGTAGTCTCGTTTTTTCGCCTCTGGCGTAATCGCCGCGCTCTATGAGCTGATTCCTCTCTTTGGCCAACAAAACCTTTCTATCGCGCAAATAAGCGTATTCCAGGGACAGATACTCCCGATACTCTTCGGCTAGTTGCTGGCGGAGAGCTTTGGCTTTTTCGATGCGCTCCATTTCTCGCTTGAGGTATCGCAGATGGGGCGACAATTCTTTGCGCTGCAAATCAACCTCGCGCATATTCTGCGTAGATTTTTCCAATTTGCGTTCAGCGTCTTTCATGCGGAACTGATAGACCTTGAGCCCCAAAGCATCCTCTATCATTTCGCGTCGCTCACGCGAGCTAGCCGTCAGCACCCGGTCGGCCTCCCCTTGAGAAATAATATGATGACCCGAAGTGCCGATATTTACCGAAGCAATTAGTTCGTGTACGTCCCGCAGGCGCACAGGAGAATTATTTATTCTGTATTCAGCGGCGCCGTCCTGATGTACCGTACGGCTAACAGAGATAGTATCAAAGCCTAATTCCACCGCCGAATTGTCGTCGTTGTGTATTTGGAACGCACGATCAGTATTATCAAATTCAATCGTAACCTCGGCCCGATTGCCGCGCTTTACATCATCAGAACCTTTGAAAATAAGATCCGAAGACTGCTTGCTGCGCAAAGACTTATTGGATTGTTCACCCAAAACAAAACGCATGGCTTCGACCACGTTTGATTTTCCAGAACCATTGGGGCCAACCACCGCAGAAATAGGCTCATCAAAAATAAGCTCGGTTTTGTTGGCAAAAGATTTAAAACCCAACAGGGTTACTTTTCGCAATCTCACTGTCCTAGTATAGCAGGAGTCCTACTTGGTTGTTTGTGCAATTGCGGCTTCGGCGGCTGCTTGTTGAGCATCCTGCTTGCTGCGACCAGTACCCTCGGCTATTTTTTCGGACTCAAAGAATATCCCCACCACAAACACCTTGTCGTGGTCAGGGCCGTCATCACTGAGGACTTCGTAGGTTGGCGTAACACCGCGATGTTCCTGGGCCCACTCCTGAATTCGGCTCTTGGGGTCTTTGTGGGAACCATCCTCGACAATAGCGTCAATTCTCGGATACAGAATCTTGGAAACAAAGACTTCGGCCGCTTCGTAACCAACGTCCATATACAGCGCCCCCAATACTGCCTCGAAGGTATTTGCCAGAATATGTTCACGGGCACGGCTGTTCTCGTCCTTGGATTCACCTTTGGAGAGCAGCAGATAGTCGTTCATGTGCGTGTCCACCGCCGCCTCAGCTAGGCTCTTGGTGTTGACCAGAGCGGCTCGATACGCCGTCAATTCCCCTTCTGGTTGGTTGGGGTATTTTTCGAACAAGTATCGCGTAATAATCAATTCCAGAACGGCATCACCGAGGAATTCTAGACGCTCGTTGTGGCTCCAGGGTGCGCCCGGGTTTTCGTTTACATACGATCGGTGAGTGAATGCCTGAGCCAACAGCTCCCAATTTGTAAACTGGAAGTCATGCCGATTGGCAAAGTCCTGCACCGTAAATATTGGATTTTCTGTCATAGATTTATAGTTGGGGCCGTACTACACTGGTGCCAAAAAAGTTAGCACAAGTGGAGTAACGCCACGTTATTAGTTATTGGTCAGAACTAACAATGATTTCGATAGCCTTGGTTATCATCTCGGTAATATCGTTGTACATTGTTAATTCTGGTACTTCTTCTAACTTAAACCAGCGGGTATCGTCAAGTCCGCCGGAATCTTTTATCAGTTTGAGTGGCTGATAGTTTGATTTGCCTAAGAAATATTTGACCTGTTTTCGAACTGGTCCTCGCTTGGGATGGTTGGCGAGGTATTCGTTCTCGCCAAGCTTGGAGGCAATAACGGTCTCGATAGAAATCTCTTCGCGAATAGCTCGGGCAGCTGCTTCTTCGGGGGTTTCGTCTTCGTGGACAGTGCTTTTTGACAGCGTCCAATAACCAAACACATCATGAACCATCGCCAAGCGCACATCGCCGTTGTCATCAATGGCGTATACCACCGTGCCGGCTTTTTGATCGATGGGCAAATCCTCCATTTCTTCGGGAGTGAGTTCCCCGCGGCGACCTTTTTGGTCTTTGCCTGGTTCGCCGATTTCTCGATAGACCGCCCCCAGAACGCCGTTCACAAATCGGCCACTGTTTTCTCCACCAAAAGACTTGGCCAGTTCGATGGCTTCGTTGATGGCTACTTTTGGTGGAACTTGATCACGATCACCAAAAAGGAGCTCGTACAGACCGAGCCGCAAAACGTTGCGATCAACAATAGCGATTTTATCAAGCGGCCAATCAGGGGCGGCCTTCTCGATGATCTCGTCAATTATTTTTTGTTTTTTTGTGATTCCTACAACTAGAGCTTCGAGGAATTCGGTTTCTTCCATGCCGGGGCCAAACTCGTCGATGTTGCGATGCAAAATAGCCACCACCTCTTCATTGGGGTGATCTTTGAAATCCCATTCGAATAGGGACTGCATTACAATTGAACGTGCAAGGTGCCGATTAGACATAGAAATAACTACCCATTAACTTTGGTTAGTGTAGCACAACAAAAAAAGAGGGTGTGGACAATTACTTGTCGTCCTTTTTCTTGGAATCTTTGACGGCCTTGGTGTCTACTTCTTTAGAAGCCTTGATAGCTTTATCGTGCTTCTTTTCGACTTTCTTGGCAACGTCAATGATTTGTTTGCCGCGATACATACCAGTCTCGGTACATACTCGGTGACGCATGTGCACCGTTCCGGTATTTGTGTCCTTCGACAAAGTCACCGGGTCCACTCCATGATGAGAGCGTCGGTTGCGCGTATGAGATTTTGTGTGTCGCATGCGAATTACCATACAAAGGCGGATTATACGCACCGCACGGAAAAATGCAACGCCCAAGCTGTCTCTCTAAAGATTCCGCAAGAAACTCGTTCGATGCAGAACAGATGTTCCGTGTTCTCGCAAGGCTTGGTAGTGCGCTTTTGTTCCATAACCTTTGTGCTTTTCAAATCCATACAAGGGGAAATCTTTTGCATAGGCAATCATCTTATTATCTCGGTGAACCTTGGCCACAATAGACGCTGCCCCGATCAACCACTCCGATTGATCACCTTTGATTATTGTTTCTTGGTGTAGGTATTTCTTTGGAGCTTTCAGTCCCCCATCTAGCAAGACCAGGGTCTCGGACGGATCAAGTTCTAGTTGACTCAATGCCTCATCTAGCGCCCGAAGCAATGCTGGCACAATCCCAACAATGTCTATATCGACAGCAGTACTGCTGGCAATCGAACTGCGCAGGCGCTTATCTTTATTCAGCTCCTCGGCGATTATGGATCTTTTTTTAGGAGTGATTTTTTTGGAATCAGTAACATTAAGCTGGTCACTACATAGCTGTGCATATTCATCGACAGAACAAACACACGCGCCAACAGTTACCGGTCCAGCAATGGGTCCGCGACCAACCTCATCAACACCTACCATCCATTTTATATTTGGTGACAACACGCCAATCATGCGCCGAGTATAGCACCGCGCGCTCCTGAATTGATATTGGTATACTTTGATCATGAAAAAAATTGGAACCGGCTACTTTTATAATGTTTTTCAAAAAACAAGCACTCGCGTCCTAAAAAAACAAAAAAATTTTCTAGACATTACCCGCGATGAAAAGATAAAAAACATTCCCGCCGTGCTGAGGCAAAATAAAATAGTCAAAAAAAATACAGAGATAATCAAAAATAAACTTAAAAACAAGATACTCGCAAAACAATTAGGTAACCCAAATTTTGTTTCCCGTTTTAATTATGAGCAAGACCGCGCTCTTTTGCTGATGGATTATTTTGACACACACTCCCTAGATCAAAACAAGCAAGCCATTGATGCCTATCTCGACCTCACTCTAGAATTATTAGACTTTGGTATTCATGATTACGTGTACAAATTCAAGAACAGTTATGGTTTTAACAGCAAAGGAGACCTTCTTTTTATCGATTTTAACGAAGTTGTTTTTTCAAAAAAAGAAATTCTTGATTATGTTTCTAGAAAACATTGGCTACAAGAAGCTCAGTATCGAAAATTTTCAGAAGGACCACTCAAGAAATATATTTTTGAACAATTTGAAGCACGTCTAAACACTGCTGTTGTGGAGGAGCGATTTGAATCACAACTGGAAAACTAGACAACCCAAGACCGACTTCTGCTACACTACCCAGACAAAATCATGCCCAAACCATTCGTACACCTGCATACTCACTCTCACTATTCCCTCCTAGACGGACTTTCTAAAATCCCCGAACTAGTAAAGCGCACCAAAGAACTGGGTATGACCGCCCTGGCCCTCACCGATCATGGAGCCATGTATGGCGCTATCGAATTCTACAAAACCTGCAAAAAAAACGATATTAAACCCATCATTGGTGTCGAAGCCTATGTTGCCCCTCGTACTCGCCACGACAAAGAGCACGGTATCGACAACAAAATGTTCCACCTGACCCTCCTGGCCAAGAACAATACTGGTTACAAGAACCTCATGAAGGCCGTGTCCCAGGCCAACATGGAGGGTTATTATTACAAACCCCGCATGGACAAAGAAACCCTGAAGAATTTTAGCGAAGGCGTGATTTGTCTCTCGGGCTGTCCAGGCAGTGAATTTGTTCAATTACTAAAAAAAGGTAAAAACCAAGAAGCCCGCGATCTCATCCAATTCTATATTGACACCTACGGACGCGAGCACGTTTTTATCGAACTCATGAAGCACGACGAAGTCGAATGGTACACCCCGCTTGCCCCCGAAATCCTAGCCATCGCCAAAGAATTTGATCGACCCGTAGTGGGTACCTGGGATTCGCACTATCTCCACGCTGATGATAGCGAGGCTCATGACACTCTGCTGGCCATCAACACCAATAACAGCAACTTTAAATTGGATGGTGATTACCACCTCCTGTCTCCAGACGAAGCGCATCAAGTTTTTTCTGAATTTCCTAATATCGCCGCCAACACGCAGCTGGTGGCCGACATGGTCGATATTGAACTAGAGCTCGGTAGCTGGAACTTTCCCAGGTTCGAAGTCGAAGAGGGCAAAACCCACGCCCAGGTTTTGCGCGAAGAAGTCTATGCCGGCGTAGAGTGGCGCTATGGAGAACTGAACGACACCATCAAAGAGCGCATCGATTTTGAACTCGACGTAATCGAATTCAAAGGCTTTCCGGTGTACATGCTTATTGTGGCCGACCTTTTGAAATTTGCCCGTGCCAATCAAATCCTCACCAATATTCGTGGATCGGTGGCGGGGTCTATCGTTACGTATCTCCTCGGGGTAACCAACGTCGATCCGCTGGCGCTCAAGCTCCCTTTTTCTCGGTTCCTGAACAAAGAACGACCAACGGCTCCAGATATCGACATGGACTTTGCCGATGACCGACGTGATGAGGTAATTGATTATGCTCGGCAAAAATACGGCCATGCTGCTGTGGCGCAGATTGGAACTTTTGGAAAAATGCTTGCTCGTGGAGCCGTGCGCGATGTAGCCCGAGCCCTAGGTTATCCTTATGATGTTGGCGACAAAATATCCAAACTCATTCCGCCTGGTGCTCAAGGCTTTCCCATGACGCTCGAGCGTGCTCTCAACGAATCACCCGAACTCAAAGAGCTTTATGACGCCGATCGTCCTAGCCGAGAAATCGTCGAAATGGCCAAAAAACTAGAAGGCTGTGCTCGGCATATTTCTGTTCATGCTGCTGGAGTAGTTATCTCGCCCACCACCGCCGACGATTACACCCCTATCCAATTCGATCCCAAGGGAGGAAAGATTATTACCCAGTACGACATGCACGCCGTCGAAGATGCGGGACTTATCAAGTTCGACTTTCTGGGAATTAGAAACCTCGCCATCCTGGCTGATGCCATTCGTCGCGTGAAAAAAATCCGTGGCATCGAAGTAGACGTCGAAGCCATTCCTCAAGACGACCGCCGCACGTTCGAAATGCTTGCTCGTGGCGAGACCATGGGAGTGTTTCAGCTATCTGGAGGAGGCATGACCAAATACCTCATGGATTTGCGGCCGACCCAAATCACCGATATCAACGCCATGGTGGCGCTGTATCGACCGGGGCCACTGGAAATGATTCCGGAATATATTCGACGCAAGCAAAACCCGCACCTAATCAAATACCTTGACCCACGAATGGAAAATATTCTAGATCAATCCTATGGGGTTATTACCTACCAGGATGACGTGATGCTTATTGCCATCGAACTCGGTGGCTATTCTTGGCTCGAAGCCGACAAGCTCCGCAAAGCCATGGGTAAAAAAATCCCCGAACTCATGGAGGAGCAAAAGAAAAAACTTGCCGCCGGACTGCTCGAGCGAGGCATGAGTGAAAAAAAGATTGCCGAACTGTGGTCGTTGATCGAACCTTTTGCCGCCTATGGATTCAACAAAGCCCATGCGGCTAGCTATGGCTTGCTAGCGTATCGTACCGCCTACATGAAAGCCAACTTCCCTCAGGAATACATGAGTGCCATCATGACCGCCGAATCAGGAGACCTGGAAAAAGTATCTGAAGTCATTACCGAATGTCGCCGCATGGGAATGGATATCATGCCACCGGATATCAACGAATCATTTTCAGACTTTACCGTTGTTCTGGCAGAACCAGAAAAGGTCGACATGGATCAAGTAGCCGAACGATCAAAAGGCGTCTATCGAAAAACTGAAAGCGGTTTGGTGATTACCCATCGCATTCGCTTTGGATTAAAAAATATAAAAAACTTCGGTGAAGAAATTGGAAAAATAATCATTGAAGAACGAAAGAAAAACGGAAAGTTCAAATCCATCGAAGACATGCTCGAGCGTGTCCAACACCGGAACCTCAATCGCAAATCTCTCGAAGCACTTATTCTCTGCGGAGCTTTTGATTCTCTTCATCCCAATCGCGGCGAACTATTGGCCAATGTCGAAGCCATGCTGGCTTTTAATCGGTCATTCCGACAACAAAACGAAGATCAGATTTCTCTTTTTGGCGGACTCGACAGCGCACCCCAAGCCAAGCTCTCTCTGGTACCAGCCGAACCAATCAACCCAGACCAAAAATTAAAACACGAAAAAGAACTTCTCGGCCTGTATGTATCTGGCCACCCGTTAGACAAGTTCAAAGAAAAATTAGCTAAAAGCGGCGTCACCGTAAAAAAAGTCCGCGAACAAGGGCGCACCGACCAGACGCTTATTTTTGGAGCCATCATTTCAGAATCCAAAACCATCCTGACCAAAAAACAAGAACGCATGGCCTTTCTCACCCTCAGTGACCATACCGGTTCTATCGAAGCCGTCGTATTCCCTCGCACCTACAAGGAATTCCACGAAATTCTCGAACCCGACACCTGTATTGTGGTCAAAGCCAAAGTCTCTGACCGTAACGGCGAGAAAGGCTTTATTTGTGAAAAAATAAAATTGTTGGAATAGTTTATATGCACCAAAACTATTACTAGAAGAAGTAGGTCCTCTTCTAGTAATAAGAAGGCTTTTTTGCTACATTTGATAAGTTAATTAACTTTTTGCGTATGGAAGAACAAGACAAAATCTATGCTATCAGGCACTCACTCGCGCACTTACTGGCTTCGGCCGTGCTTGACCTCTACCCCAACGCAAAACCCACCTTGGGACCCCCCGTCGAAAATGGCTTTTATTATGACTTTGACTTTGGCGATGACAAAATCACCGACGAGGATCTAAAAAAAATACAAAAAAGAATGCGCAAGAAATTGTCTTCTTGGCATGATTTTGTTCCAGCAGAAAAAACCGTAGCCGAGGCTCGTGATTTTTTCCAAGACAACCCATACAAACTAGAAATCATTGACGATATCGAGGCCGCTGGTGAAGTTATCACTTTTTATACTTCGGGCGACTTTATCGACCTGTGTCGTGGCGGGCACGTGAACGACATGGCTGCTGAAATTAGTGCCGACATGTTCCAACTCGACAAAATCGCTGGCGCCTATTGGCGTGGTGACGAAAACAACAAAATGCTGACTCGTATTTATGGGCTCGCTTTTGCCAGCAAGGACGAGCTTGACGCTTATCTCACCCAACGCGAAGAAGCCAAAAAACGAGATCATCGCAAACTGGGAAAGGAGCTCGACCTGTTTACTTTTTCTGATCTAGTCGGACCCGGATTACCATTGTTCACCCCCAAAGGAACCCTGTTTCGAGAACTGGTGGTGGATAAAATTCAAAACATCCAAAAAAATCTTGGTTACCAAAAAGTAGCAATTCCACACATCACAAAATCTGATTTGTATAAAACCTCTGGACACTACGACAAATATGGCGATGACTTGTTCAAAGTAAAAGGTCGAGGAGAGACAGAATTCTGTCTCAAGCCCATGAACTGCCCTCATCATACACAAATATACGCCTCTCAACCGCGCAGCTACAAAGACCTGCCCTTGCGATACATGGAAGCAACAACCGTCTACCGAGACGAGCAAGCAGGAGAACTTCTAGGTCTTTCTCGTGTGCGCAGTATCACCCAAGATGACGGGCACGTATTCTGTCGACCAGACCAAATAGAGCAAGAAGTAAAGAACGTGATTTTTGTTATCAAAGAATTCTATTCATCATTGGACATGCTACACGATGATAAGTATTGGGTATCGCTTTCTGTCCGAGATCCGAAAACACCAGAAAAATACCTCGGCGACGCAGCGGTCTGGGATGCAGCCGAGAAAACTCTAGAAAAAATATGCCAAGAAGAAAAACTAAACTATAAAAAAATCGAAGGCGAGGCCGCGTTCTACGGACCAAAAATTGATTTCCAATTCAAAGACGCAATTGGTCGCGAATGGCAACTCGGTACCGCCCAGCTAGATTTCCAAATGCCCGCGCGTTTTAGTCTCGAATACACTGATTCGGACGGAAGCAAAAAAACGCCCGTCATGATTCACCGTGCCGTCGCCGGTAGTCTCGAGCGATTTATGGCAGTGGCTATCGAGCACTTTGCTGGAGCGTTCCCTACCTGGCTGTCCCCCATCCAATTAGCCATTGTGCCTGTCAGTGATACGCACCACGAATACGCCGAATCCGTAGCCGAGGAACTCAAAGCAGCCGGTATACGCGTCGAATTCCTAGCCGCGAGCGATAGCCTGGGTAAAAGAATCCGATCCATCAAACAAGCCAAAACCCCTTATTGGATTGTAATTGGCGACAAAGAAAAAGACTCTCAAGTGTTCACACTCGAAAGCTACACTGATCAAAAAAATGAAAACATTACAATAAAGAATATTGCCGAACAGTTACAGTAATACTTATCTTCACCAAAAAAAAACGCCGAACCAATCCTCAAAAGAGGTTAATCCGGCATCATCCCCATTTTCACTTAACGTTTTTCCCATGCCCCTTGGCTAGAGTGTCAGCGAGAGTATGCACCAGAGCACATACTCAACCGCCACGATGGTGCAAAAAAAGATAAACACCTTGTCTTTGTTAGATATGCCGTAACATATCCCAGACAGGTTTAGTACAGCTATCCCCAGGGGATACCATACTATGTTACCTTCTCCAGCAATCATGACGCTTACGATTTCTTGCAATACCAATACAAACTGTACCGTGCCTGCAAGATACCGATAGACAAACACTCCAATTCGGACGACCAAAGACAACTTGCCCTGTTCGTCCTTAGCTTTGGAGCTGGTCATAACGTTAAGTTGTTGTGACCCAAATCCTGGCGCAAGATCTAGGTCTTGTTTACATAAAGAACTATGCGCCGATCTCTTTTTGTCTTGCTATTCCGGTACATCAATATACTCACTCGAACCGTCAGGAAAATTTACCATGACGTACAAAGATGGGCTGCCAGGAACAGTAGCCACGCCCGAAACATAACCAAAACTTGATGAAGTAGATATTACCCTCCAGATAATGGTTGCTTTCCCCTCTTTTTCTTTCTCGATTTTCACGATGCTTTTCTCTCCACCGTAAAAGAACGCTAGCTCGTCACCATCAACGAGATTGACGGTAATGGTTCCCTCCAGCTTCTCGCTTGAAAGAATATTCTGGCTATTCTTTGTTACTTTAATATCCATTCTTTTCTTTTAAATGAAACCCAAAGCCCAACTACGTGAAGAGCCTCTTTAACCTCAATTAAGACACTCAATGACTGGTTTTTCCAGAAAAGTAACAAAAATATAAAAACCTAACCAAAAAGCTTACTCCGAAAGTATTTTTTGGAGCTAATTGTTGTCACAAATGTTGACAACTTTTTGATTATCTGTAATTTTTGGGGAGCACGATATGAATATCAAGGAAATCAAAAAAGTCTTGGGTGGATATGGCCTCAATGAAAAAGAGGCGGCTTTTTACCTTGCCTCACTAACGCTCGGCGAATCCGGCATGACTGAAATCGCCGAATTAGCCAAACTCAAAAGACCTACAGCTTACAAAATTTACAAAACCCTTCACGAAAAAGGTCTAATGGGTAATTTTGAAATGCGCTCCGGAGCCAGATTCGTAGCAACGCAACCACAAGTGCTGGTAAAAAATCTAGAAGACCGCTTGTCAGCCATGCGTGACATCCTACCCGACCTTAGTGCTCTGGACCACAAGACAAAATCAAAGCCACGGGTGCGTTATTTCCATGGAACTGAAGGATACAAAAATGCCATTGAAGATTCATTACAGAAACCAAACATAACCCTACGGCATATTGGTTCACTAAACGAGATCCACAAAATAAAAACCAAAAAATATGATCTCGAATATTACATGCCCAAACGTATCTCTCTGAACATCTTTCTTCGTTCTCTGTATTTCGGAGACACCGCTTCTGAAGTAAAAGACGTGGAGCAACATAAATTTTTGCGCGATATTCGCTATGTCCCAGATGTATACAAATTCAATAGCGCAACCCTTATTTACGAAGACAAAGTAATCATCACCAGTAGTCGCGAAAATCTTATGACACTGATGATCACGAGCGCAGATATTGCCGAAGCAGAAAGAAAAAAATTTGATATTATTTGGAATTTACTTGGACCAAATAGACCACGGAAAATATAGTGCTATAATTTCTCCATGTTCGAAGACAGTCTCTACAATTTAATGAATCAACTGGTTCAGGAACAAAAAAGCTTGTGGCGCATAGAGAATTTCTACCTACCACAGGCTGAAGACGAAGAAGAAATTGCCACCTGGGAACGAATCGCTGGTGACAAGCTAGAACACGTCGAGACTCTTTCCAGAATGATTCAAGAACGAATCTAGTTCTCTATATATCCACCTCCACTAATCTCGCATGGGTTTGAATAAAATTCTTGCGAGCCGGCACGTCCGTACCCATGAGGATGTCAAAGTACTTGTCTGCTTCTTGCACGTCATCGACCGTGACTTGTTTTAGAATTCGATTTGTTGGATCCATAGTGGTCTCCCATAGCTCTTCGGGGTTCATTTCTCCGAGACCTTTGTAGCGCTGAACTTTAATTTTTGGTGTTTTTTTAGTTGCCACATCTTCTGTCTCTTCGCCCTCAGAAGTATCTTCGCCACCAAGCTCCTCTGCTTCTTCTTCAGATACGCCAAACGTCTTGAGTATTTTTACTTTTTCTTCATCAGTAAAGGCATACTCTGCTCTTTTACCATACTGAATCTTATACAACGGCGGCTGAGCAATGTAGAGATAGCCTGCATCAATCATTGGTTTGAAGTAGCGATAGAAAAAAGTCATAAGCAAAACTCGAATATGTGATCCGTCAACGTCGGCATCTGTAGCAATGATAATTTTGTTATAGCGCAACTTTTCTATGTCAAAAGTTTCTCCAATAGAAGTACCAAAGGCAATTACCATGCTTTTGATTTCGTTGTTTCCCAGCATGCGGTCCAGACGGGCTCGCTCAACATTGAGTGGTTTTCCTCGCAAAGGCAAGATGGCTTGTGTTTTGCGGTCGCGACCCTGCTTGGCAGAACCACCAGCCGAATCTCCCTCTACAATAAAGAGCTCTGAATCTTCTGCTTTTTTGCTCTGACAGTCGGCCAATTTTCCAGGCAAAGTAAAGCCTTCGAGCGCCCCCTTGCGGAGAATAGAATCTTTGGCGGCCTTAGCGGCTTTGCGGGCTCGCAAAGCTAGAACGATTTTGCCAAGTATGGCTTTGGCTTCTTTTGGGTTCTCTTCCAAGAATTCTGAAAAAGCTTCACCAAAAACGGTCTCGGTTGCCCCTCGAGCTTCGGGAGTACCTAGCTTGGTTTTGGTTTGACCTTCGAACTGAATCTCGGGCATCTTGGCAGAAATCACCACAGTGATTCCTTCAAGAACATCGTCACCCGTAAAGCTTCCGTCTTTTTCACTAAGAACCTTGTTCTTTTTGTTATAAGCGTTAAGAAGTCTGGTCAAAGCGGACTTGAATCCGGTCTCGTGCATCCCTCCCTCGGGAGTACTAATGTTGTTAGCAAAAGAAACCAATCGCGGCGAAATGTCATCAACATACTGCAGAGCAATCTCGACAGTAATGTCTTCAATTTCTCGCTCAACATAAAACATCTTTTCCTGGACGATCTGCTGAGACTCGTTAAGAAATTTAACCATCGAACGAAGTCCTCCTTCGAAATAAAAAGTAGTACTAGGTATCTGTAGACCAAGTTCCTTGAGATAATAAGCTTTTTCTGTATCTATATCATCAGCGTATTCGCGCGCATCCAAAAGTGTAACTCGCATGCCTTTTACCAAAAAAGCCTGATTACGGTAATGGTTCACAATTCGTTTCCAGTTGTATTGAATTTCTTTAAAGATTTCGGGGTCAGGCTGGAACATCACAATTGTTCCTTGATTCGAACTCTTGCCAATTTTTTTTACATTGGCCTTCTTTTTACCTTGAGCATATTCTTGAAAATACTCACTTCCATCTTGATGCACATACACACGAGTGGTTGTCGAAAGAGCGTTCACCACCGAGGCGCCAACACCATGAAGCCCTCCCGAAACCTTGTAACCTCCACCGCCGAACTTTCCTCCAGCATGAAGCGTGGTCATGATTGTCTCCAGAGCAGACACACCTGTTTTCTTGTGGGTCCCAACCGGAATACCACGACCATTGTCGACAACGCGCACCCAATTGTCTGGAAGCAAGGCGATCTCAATATGATTAGCGTGACCAGCCATGGCTTCATCGCGAGAGTTGTCAAAAATCTCTCGAATCAAATGATGTAAACCATCTGGACCGGTAGATCCGATATACATTCCGGGTCTTTTTCGTACTGGCTCCAGTCCCTCGAGAATCTGAATATCATCAGCGGTATATGAATTTTCTGGTGTATTTTTTTTCGGCATAAAAGTAAAAATGACGCGATAAACGCCCTAAACTATGGGTTTAGTATAGCACATAAACCACAAATTTCGCGCTATCTTAGCTCTGGCAATTCCCTTCTATTCTTCTATTGGAGCCAAATATTTCTCAATATCCGCCCTGGTGCCTCCTATTTTTTTGCCTGGATTAAAAATATTTTGTGGATCAAAAATATCTTTAACTTCTTTGAATAATTCGTATATTTTTTCTCCATACATATCCCTCAGGTATGGAGTTCTCATGATGCCATCATTGTGTTCGGCGGTGATTGTTCCACCATGCTCAATAATTAATTGATATATTTTGTCCGCAGCTGGCAGAATCTTGGCTCTCTCTTTTTCATCGTTCAAATCCATAAGAGGAATAATGTGATAATTTCCATTACCGGCATGGCCAGCAATATTAGCCTTAATTCCGTATTCTTTTAGGATTGCCAGCATTTTGGGTAAAAATTCCGGCATGCGCTCTGGCAACACAGCAAAATCCTCTACAAAAGGAGCTGTTTTTTTACCTTTGACATGCTCACGCAACAAAGCAAAACTTTCGTGACGCATGGTGAGATACTTGGCCATTTCTGGTTCTTTTTTGAGAATTCGATACCAAACTCGAAATGGCTTGAGAACCTTTTCGATTTGAGTAGTTTTTTTGTCTAGCTCAGCTTCGAAGTCTTCGGCCAATTCAATTAACACAATCAGTTTCGGCATCCCAAGCATGCGCACCCCCAAAAAAACTTCGGGCAAAAAACGCAACGCAAACGAAACAAAAGACTCTCCTGCTCGCTTGGCAACCTGAGGCATAAAGCGAAGACCTAATTTAAGAGTGGCCCTATCGAAAGTTTCGAGAGATTCTGGTCCATACGGAAGCACTGCGTTTACTACGGCCGGCAAGTCATCCCAGCTTTTGTAAAAAGTAGCAAACATTCTGCGATGTGGTTTTTCGTTCATCAAGCGAATCTTGGCTTTGGTCAACACGCCTAATGTGCCCTGCGAACCAACAAACAATTGCGACAGGTCAAAAATGCCTTTTTCTTTGTCCCAAACTCGCCACAAAGCATAGCCGGCTGAATTCTTGGATACTTTTGGTTCCGCGGCCTTAATCAGGTCATAATTATCATCAAGCAAGGCGAACATCTTTCGATAAATATCTCCCTCATGATCTTTTTGGGCTTTCTTTTTCTCAAGATCGCTAATCGTCAAAGGACCAAAATGATATAGATTTCCATCAGCCAGCACCATCGAAACCTCATCAACAAAGTCCCTGGTCTGGCCGTAGCGAAGGGTTTTTTCACCACCAGAATTATTCATGATGATTCCCCCCATCGCCGCCAATCGCTTAGAGGCTGGATACGAAGGAAACGTGATATTTTCTGGTAACGTTTCTTTTTCAAAGTCTCGATAATAAACACCAGGCTCAACTACCGCCGTCAAATTATCTTCATCGACATTTTCGTGATTGAGATAGCGAGTTGTTCCCAAAATAATAGAATCATTCAAGGGTCCTCCAGTCATGTCGCTTCCAGCGCTTCGAGCCGTAATAGATAGACCGGGCTGGTTCTTTTTTTCTGCATTCACCCAGGTGACTAATTTTTTGATATCGTCCGCATTCTTGGGAAAAATAACCATCTCTGGTACACGCCTAAATAGACTGGTGTCCCGACTATACTCGGCAATAATCTCTCCCGAATCCTCTACATCACCCAGTAGTAAATCTTGCAGTTCTTTTTTGTTTATTTTTTCCATAATCCAGCCACAAATTTGTCGAGCCCAAAATACTTACCCGTTTGGGTAGCCATGATCACAAACAAAGCCGCTATGTATACAATGTGGTCATCAACCAAATAACCGTGCTCTACTAACGGGAAATTTGAAACAGGAAGATAATACAGAATCATAAGGACTATCCCACCAAAAGCGGCCACTCGAGAAAACAATCCCAAAATCAGTCCAACTCCGACCAAGAGCAAACCCCATTCGTTAAGAATATTTACAATGTCGATAATGCCAGGTTGGGCCAACTTGGCAAAGAAATCAGGAAATGTGTTGGCATTCGTCAAATACCCAGCCGCAGACCAATCTGGATTAATTATCTTTGAAAAACCCGCATAAAAAAAGAGCCATCCCAAAGTAATGCGAAGAAAAAACAAGGCGATATTTTGTTTTTGTTGTTTAAAATAATTCATATTAAAATTGTATCACGACTCTGCTGTCGTGATTTGGTATACTGTATCTGATTTACAGATAATACATCACACATGGATAACAACGAACAAGAAATAGATTTTTTGGCAATTGGCGACATCGTCAATGACGACTTTGTAGATCTTCAGGAAGCTCGCGTTTTTGAAGACCGGGACGGTGTCTCCATGTTAGCAATGCGTTTTGGCGACAAGCTCCCCTACAAAGACAGGGAGCTCATCAAGGGTGTCGGGAATAGCCCCAATGCTGCCACCTCAGCCACACGACTTGGTCTTCGTGCCGGCATTATGACTCACGTCGGAGATGATGAGCTGGGACAAGAAACCATTGCAGCCCTAGAAGAGCGCAACGTCAACACAGAATTTGTTACTACAGAAGTTAACAAAACCACTAACTATCACTTTGTACTTCGCTGGAAAGCCGAACGAACCATTCTCATCAAACACGAGGCTTACACCTATAATCTGGCCGCCCAAACCGAAGGAAAACCTATTCCAAAATGGATTTACTTTAGTTCGGTTGGCGAAGACTCTATTCAATACCATCACGATATTGCTGCGTGGGCAAAAGAAAAAAATATCAAGCTTGCCTTTCAGCCAGGAACTTTTCAAATCAAGCTTGGCTTCAAGCCACTTCAGGACCTTTATGAAACAACCGAGCTCTTTTTCTGTAACGTAGAAGAGGCAGAGCGTATCCTGGGACCAGTACTTGGAGATTCAGCAATCGATAGCAACCGAGACAAGAACACCAATAATCGTCAGCAACAGGTTATTTTTCTTCTGCAAGAAATGCGAAAACTTGGGCCAAAAATAGTCTGTATTACTGACGGACCAGGCGGGGCTTATGCCTATGATGGCGCCGATGCTTGGCACATACCCATGTACCCAGACCCAGCTCCCCCCGTTGACCGTACCGGAGCTGGAGATTCGTTCAGTAGCACCTTTACTTCGGCTCTCATTCTCGGCAAAGGCCTAGATGAGGCCTTGCGCTGGGGACCAATCAACTCCATGAGTGTGGTGCAAAAAGTAGGTGCCCAAGCCGGACTACTAGAAAG
Organism: uncultured Candidatus Saccharibacteria bacterium; assembly: GCA_964350165.1. Classification (GTDB taxonomy): domain Bacteria; phylum Patescibacteriota; class Minisyncoccia; order Phycocordibacterales; family UBA1006; genus CAYGJA01. The sequence goes on from CAYGJA010000001.1 coordinate 206,012, forward strand.
ACAAAAACTAGAAGAGCTCCTAAATACCGCCCCCGAAGAATACAAAGCAACCAAAATTTTATAATCTAAAAACCCCGGGATACCCCGGGGTTTTTAGTGGCCCAAAATATTAACGTTTTCTATTCTTGGCGACAATTACCGCTTTCTTAATGGATTCTACGTCCATACCATACTCTACCATCAACTCAGCAGGCTCTCCCGACTGACCAAAACGATCGTGAACACCAACAAACTCAATTGGCACTGGTTCGTGCATCGACAAAAATTCCGCAATTGCCGATCCCATACCACCAGCTACCTGATGTTCTTCTACGGTCACAATCGCACCAGCATCATGAGCTAGCTGATAGATTGCTTTGGCATCAAGTGGTTTTATCGTTGCCAAATTCATCACGCTCACCGCCAGCCCCGAATCTGTTAATTCTTTGGCTGCGATAATAGCGTTGTGAACCAGTGCCCCTGTCGCAATAATTCCCACAACAGGATTTGGGCTTTCAAAATACATTTCGGCTTTACCAATCTCAAAAGGAGTTTTGTGTGTTGTAAAAATTGGAGACTTGTCTCTCGCCAAACGTATATAGACAGGGCCCGGATGATTAGCTGCAGCCAGGGTTGCCTTTTCTGCCTCGTGGGCATCACAAGGACTAAGAACAGTCATGTGAGGCTGCATTCTCATGAGACCAATATCCTCGAGTGCTTGATGAGTGGCTCCGTCAGGACCAACGGAAACTCCAGCGTGACTACCTGCAATCTTGACTGGTACATTATTGAGAGAAATCGTAGTTCTAATCTGTTCATTGTTTCGCCCAGGAGAAAAAGCAGCGTAGCTGGTGATAAAAGGAATTTTGCCGTAATTAGCAAGCCCTGATCCAACACAAGCCAAATTCTGTTCGGCTACACCAACCTCGACATAACGATCGGGGTATTTTTCTTTGAACCAATGCATACGGGTTGATTCTGCTAAATCAGCACAAACCGCCATTACCCTACTGTCTGCATCAGCGGCTTTTACTAGACCATGACCAAAGCCATCTCGCGTTGGTTTTTGATCCAAACGAGAGGTCTCGAGTGTATAAGCATGCAAATGTCGTGCTAGATGTTTCATAATTATTCGCTGTGCCCAGCCTCTATTATCCCATGCAGAGTACGTAGTTCTTTTAAGAATCGCTGCTCCTCTTCTGTGGTTGGCGGTTTACCATGCCAATGATAATCAAACTCTATTTCTTTTATTCCCTTGCCTGGAATAGTATGAGCAATAATACAAACTGGTTTTTCGTAGACAGCATGACCCTGTTCTATGGCATCAACAAAAGCTCGAATATTGTGTCCATCAACCTCAATAACATGCCAACCAAAAGCTCGCCATTTGTCTGCCAAAGGTTCTAACGGCATAACGTTCTCTGTCATCCCATTAATCTGAATATTATTTCTGTCAATAACCACCGTCAGGTTGGCTAGTTTTTGAGCAGCGGCAAACATGGCTGACTCCCAAATATTTCCAGCATCTAATTCTCCGTCTCCCGTGAGGCAGTATGTTTTGAAAGTTTTTCCATCCATGCGCCCAGCCAAGGCAATACCGGCTGCTTGGCCAAGCCCTGAACCAAGTGGTCCAGAAGTGTTCTCTAGACCTGGAAGTTTTTCTCGTTCTGGGTGGCCTTGAAGTCGACTTCCAAATTTTCGCAAAGTTTTTAATTCGTGCAACGGAAAATAACCAGCATGAGCCATCACCGCATAACGAACCGGAACAATGTGCCCATTTGAAAGAATCAGACGGTCTCGGTCTGGCCAATTCGGCTGATCGGGATTGTGATTTAATATCTGAAAATAAAAAGCTGTAAAAATATCAGCCATACCCAATGGTCCGGCGGTATGACCCGAGCCGGCATCTTCAAGCATGTCTACAATTGACTGCCTGATGGCGTTCGCCCTCAAATCCAAAGCCTGTAATCTTTCATCAGATAAATGCATATACATCAGTATACCAAACGAGCCAGCTCTTCTACTTGTGTTGCGGGATTATCATGATGAAAAACAGCTGAACCAACCACAAACCTATCTACGCCGGCATTATCAAGCTCGGTAATCGTATCAAAATTAACCGACCCATCAACAGTAACCAAAAGATCAGGGTATTTGTCTTTAAAATATTTTACATTTTCCAAAACTTTCCCCGAAAAAGGCTGAGCCTGAGCGCCGATGACGTCAATCCCCATACATTGCAAATAAGAAAAATGTATGAGCTTTTCTTCTATCTTTTCCCTGTCCAGATCATCATCAAAAGAAAGCCCAAAAGAGATATATTCTTTGGCGTTTTCTATTTGTGTCAAAAGATCGTCCCAATCCTGAACAGATTCATAATGAATAACAATCGCCGCAGGGGCCAAAGCTTGCCACAAAGCCAGCGTCCGCTCGGGAGTCTTGATCATGAGATCTAGCTCATAATCAACGTGCTCCCAATCAGGCAAACCTTCGGAAAGAATTTCTTGCCCTGGCTCGATTCGGTCTAGCGGATAAGGCCAAGTCTTTCCCACGACAAAAATACCATCCATGATATCAATCTGGATCAAATCAACCACGGCTGAAACCGATTGCGCTTTGGCAAAGAGATCTTTTTTGTTTTTTGGCATAACAGCCGGCACAATGGGAAACATGTTTTAGAGAAGATAACGAACAATTCCGGCAACAGCAAAAATAATCCAAACCGCGTTGATAACCACCGCCTGCATATTTTCGTCTTGCCTTGCATCAACAAGAACAAAAATCGATCCAGCAAAGTTGGCCAACAAATATCCAGAGTCTGATACCTGCAGAACATTTAAAATATTTGCCACATACGCACCCAGAATAAGCACAACACCCAGCCAACCAAAACGTTCTATTTTTTTATTTTTTATACCCCTTCGAGCCTCAAACTCTATTTTTTTCAGACGACGAACATGTCGTTCTTCTTTTCCAAATCGTGTTTTTAACCAAACATCAACCACTGTAATCATTTCTTCAATGGTTACAAAGCGAGCTCCAATAGAGAGCATATTGGCGTTGTTGTGTTGTCGAGACAAGCTAACAATTTCTTGGTTGCCGCCAGCATATACAGCACAGCGAACCCCCCGAAATCGATTGGCAACCATGGCCTCCCCCTGCCCCGAACCACCAAAGATAATACCAACGCTCTTGGGGTCAAGCGCCACCGATCGAGCCGCCTTGGCCACAAAATCGGGGTAGTCATCATCGCTATTTTCTTCAAAGGCGCCATAATCTACCAGCTCATAATCATGTTCGGCCAAATGAGCGAACAGTTTGTCTTTGTGCTCGAGGCCCGCATGATCAGTCGCAAAGTAAATCTTCATACCAATTAAACCCCCTTGGCGGTTGCGATAACGTGTTCCACTAATGTATTGGTGTACCCAGCCTCGTTGTCGTACCAAGACAATATCTTTACCAAGTTACCATCAACCACTCGAGTAAACTCAAGATCAACAATGGCTCCAAATTTTTTCCCAATAATATCAGAGGAGACGATAGGGTCATTGGTTACTCCCAAAATCCCATTCCAGCGTTTGTCATTTACTGCTTTAGTGAAAGCTTCGTTAATCTCTTCAACAGAAGTATTCCTCTTTGCAATAAAAGTAATATCAGCAATTGATCCAGTGATAACCGGAACTCGCATAGCAATACCGTCAAATTTTCCAACCAAATCGGTAATGACTTCGGTTACTGCAATAGCTGCCCCTGTCGAGGTGGGAATGATATTTTGAGCGGCTGCTCTGCCCTTGCGATAATCTTTGCTTGGAGAGTCCTGCAGGCGCTGTGTGGCAGTATACCCATGCACTGTAGTCAAAATAGCTTTTTCTACCCCCACCAGTTCATGCATTATCTGCATGATAGGACTAGAAGCGTTGGTCGTACATGACCCATTCGAGCTGATTTGACAGGTTCCCAGCCGGTCATGATTGATACCCATCAAAACAGTGGCTGATTCAACGCCAGGAATTGGCTCACCTTTGGCCGGAGCAGAGATGACTACTTTTTTAGCACCTGCATCTAGATGTAGCTTTGCCCCCTGATAATCAGTAAAGAAGCCCGTCGACTCGAGAACCACATCAATATTCATGTCGCCCCATGGCAATTGAGCTGGGTCTTTTTCTTGCAGAAAAGCTATTTCTTTACCGCCAACAATTAGTTTGTTTTCACCAGTAGCCACAGAAAAATCAGGCTTTCCATAAGCAGTATCATACTCCAACAAGTAAGCTAGATTCTTTTCATCACCAAGGTCATTAATAGCGACAATTTCAATATTGCCGTCATTTCGCTCGTATACATTTCGCAAAAAAGCTCTCCCAATTCTTCCAAATCCATTAATTGCTACCCGAATTCCCATACGTTTTTGAGCTAAATAGTAAAGTGTCATTAGTATAACAAACACTTTCCGTATTTGTTATTTTTACAGGTCGATAGTGCCAGCTCGCAGGATACGCGCCAAAGATTCGGCCTGCCCCAAAGAGGTAAAAGTAGGAATACCCAGATAGCATTGATTTTCTACATGAATAGCTGCTCCTCCAGAGTTTCCGCTATCTACCTTGGCGGAAGTAACGTAGTGATTTTCTTCAATGGCGGCGATAATTCCTTCGGTGGCGGTTACGTCACGATTGGAACCAATAGTAGGAAAACCGAGGATAATCACTTCGTCACCAATTTGAGGCTCAGTGGTACAGAATTTTTGCTTGGCTGTTTTCATTAGCCCCTGGACATGAGTGTTAGGAGAAGTCAGCTGGATGGTTGCATAGTCAGGATTTTCTAAATCTTTTTCTGAGCCATAAGAAATTACATTTTTAGGAAACGTAATGTTCTCATCATCCTGAGGAAAACGATAATAACAACTGAGATACTGCCCCGAAAAAGGCTCAACCACATGTCGGTTGGTTACCAAAATGGGATTTCCGTTTTGTACAAAAAAAGTAGCCGCTCCGCGTTGCGTTAGTCTTGCTCCCAAAAAATTAAACTCACATTCCAAAAAAGCTATTCTTCCTCGCCAAGCATTTACAACCTCAGTCAACGTAACTTCTTGTTGTTCGGCAATAGCTGTCTCTAGTTCTTTTTTTGTAGCGGCAACGGTTTGTCTGGCGGCAGCCAGCTGGTCGCTGGTTTCAGTACGCAACCCCTCAAGCTCGATAGACAACCCTTCAGCCAGCCCCTGTATCAATTCTCGCTGCTTTTGTTGCTCTCCGGTAGTTGACGCCACCTGTTCTCGTAACAATTCATTCTCAGCCAACAACACCCTGGTCGTATCCCGCACAGCTACCACCAGCACCCCCAAAATAAAAAGCACCAAAACAACAATGATTCTGGCTGCCTGAGTAGGAAAAGAATCTTTTGAGCTATTCACGAATTTGCTGCTTGGTTCCCGAAATATAAGCATAAAAAGCTCGCTCAACATCATCAGTAATAGCCTGTTGCCTTACGGCACTTCTGAGAAGTAATTCAATTCTACGAAACTGCACACTTATTTTATGTTGTGCCCAAGCAGCCCGAAACGTACTCAACCAAGAACTGCTATCACGAAAATCCTCTAGTTCAATTATGTTTTTATCAAGATCAAGAATTTCAAGTGCTAGACGAAAACTGACAACCTCTCCCGAGACTTCATCTTGAATCTCAAAATCAATATCGCTATTTTCTTTGGCCCAATCGAGAATAGATATTTCTTGATTCTGAATAGCGATTTCGCCAACAACTTCGCTTGCCGGAGAAGCAAAAACTCCAACGGGAAACAAAAGGGCGATACTGAGCACAATAAGGATATTTTTTAACATACTATGAAATGGTAGCCTATTTGGTTTATTTTTCAAGGCTTTTTGTGTATTCAGGCCCCCTTTTTGATTGCCTCTACCAAATCACAATAATCACAGTTGGCTGGGTCGCATGGCTGATTCCAAAAAGAAAGCTCCATAATTTCCTCCGAAACCCTAAGAATCTCTTGCTCAAGAGCATCCACCTCATCATCGCTAATCTCAAATTTCTCGCTACGGAACTTGCCACTACTGTCTGGTTCAATAAAGACAATCTCTCCTGATCTCATCGTGTATCTCCCATCTTGCCAATGTCGAAGGAGTAATTTGTAGAACACCAGTTGCCGGTAATAGTCTCCAGTACTCGAAGCCGTGTTGCCCATAATGTCATTCCTGGTTTTCGGCTTACCGGTTTTGTAGTCAACCACATGCACCTCGTGATCATTGATTAATTCCAGCTTGTCCAAGACACCCGTGAGTCGTACTGACTCATTCAGGTACACCGCTGGCACCCGGAACTCGTTCAAGGTTTCCATCACCCAACCAGCGTGATGTTCTTCGTACCAGTAAGCCAAATTAACTTCTCCTCTGGCCCTGGATTCTTCGTATTCTTCTCCCTGCAAATACACCTGGCCGTCGAGTGCTTGCACAAAGCGGTCAACCAAATACTGTGCACCAGGTAACACCTGTTCCCTACGGAGCTTTTCGAACAAATCCTGCAAAGCCGCATGCACTGCAATACCATAAGCCTGATGCTTGTTGGGTGGCTCGGGAATTCGTAATAGATTGCGATAGAAATATTGCCAAGGAGAACGCAGATAATTGTTGAGTGCAGACACCGACAGTCCTGTTTTTTTGAAAAGATTAGCCACAAAAGACTGATCCTCGAGACGTAGCAGTGATGCTTCGGTTGGAGCCTCGAGCAACAAGCCGTGCATGTCTGCGTACTTTTCTTCGATGGCAGTGGTATCCATATGCTCCAAGTGCTCGGTGGAGACCTCTTGAAGAAAAGGCGTAGGCAGTACTTCTTTTTGATTTTCGTCACGCAAGGGATAGCTTACAATTACGTGCTGACGAGCACGAGTAAGCGCCACATAGAACAAGCGCCGTTCGTCGTCTTGAGTGGCTTTTTCTGGCGCCTCTCCGCCCGCAAAAAGCTGATACACCTCAGGAATTAACGGCAATAATTCGCGCTGTTTTTGTAATCCAAATCTCCCTGCATGAGCCCTGGTGATGTAGACATAATCAAACTCCAATCCCTTGGCTCGATGGGCAGTCATCATCTGAACCCTACCCGGCCGATCACCTGGCTGAATTCGTACTGACAATTTGTGTTCTTCGATGGTGGACAAATACCCCAAGAAATCTCGCAAAGTAAAATTGGCAACATCAGTAGACAATTCGTCTATCAGGGCCAGCATTTTTTTGAGCACCGCCAGGCCTTCTTCCGAATTATCATCGGACAATACATATTGCAGTAATCCCGACTCACGGACAATGCTGTGCACAGCTGTCCTGGCGTGCTCATTCCCAGCCTGAGTTATCCAATGCTCTAGATTGGCGAACAATTCTTCGAGTTTGGCTTCTCCAACCAAATGCAAATCTTTGCGTAATTTTGGATCACGCAACAAATCAAATAATTGGTATTTTCTTTTCTGACTAGCTGAGCGTACTAATTTGAAAACGTCCAGATGATCCAGCTCAAACAAATCCAGATGGAGTAACCGTACCAAAGTATTGTCGTCGCCATATTGCACAGCACCCTTGATCAGGGTCATGAGACGCACTGCCACTGGATGCCCCAGTACGTCCTGATCAGACCGAATCACATATGGCACCCCGATCCGATCACACATGTCTGCCAAAGCCAGAGCGTCGCGATTGTTGCGATACAACACGGCAATCTCCTCGGCGGGAGTACCCGCGGCCAGGCGCTCTTTGATATCCATCGCCACAAAAAACGTTTCCTGTTCGCTTTCAGGTAATTCATACACCTGGATCAAGCGTTCATCGGCGGTAGTGTTTGCAGACAAAGGCTCTTCCCCGGACAGCAAACTATCAGCCACCGACAAAATCGTCTGCGTAGATCGATAATTCTGTCGCAAAGTAATCATCTGCGCCGATGCGTAGCGATGTTTGAAATAATAAAAATTCTCGAGCGATGCCCCCTGGAAACGGAAAATCGCCTGTTTTTCATCCCCCACCACAAACAAATTTGGAGCCTCATGAAAATCCATCAACAATTCTAGGATCTTGTTCTGAGCATTGTTACTGTCCTGGTGTTCGTCCACCAACACATATTGGAATTGTTCCTGGAGGATTAATTTGAGGTCTTCGTCTTTACGCAACACGCGCAGCACCTCGACCAGCATGTCAGCAAAGTCGTACCGCCTGGACGCGCGCAAGCTTTTTTGATATTCGACATAAATAAAAGCTAGTTCTTCGTTCTTGTTTAGGCGCTTTTGCTGATCCTGGTATTTTCCTTTCATCTTGCCTTCGTGGGCACCCGAGTCATAAATCAAATCAGGAATAGCCTCGAAATTTGCCTTGGCTTTCTTGAGCAAGTCCCGGAATTCATCTTCGTCTACACCCTCTCTTTTCAGCTCATCAATGGCCGAACGAATGGATCGAATGTAGTAGAAGTTGTCACCAAACGGTTTGAGCAAGCTAAAATCATTCTGCACGAGAATCTTTTCGAGGATTTGGATTTGTTCCACCTCGGTAACTGGCTGAGATCCAATAATATGCGGAAAGGCTTCGCTATGTTGTTGGATAATATCGTTGGCGAACCCATGGAACGTAGTAATCCGCACCCGATGCGCCGCCGCACCCACAAAGCGCGCTAGTCGCGCGCGCATGTTGGTGGCGGCCGCCTCGGTAAAAGTCAGTGCCAGGACATTCTCTGGTTCGGTATCGGTGGCGCGCAGGATATTGGCAATGCGAAGCGTCAGGATTTGCGTCTTGCCCGTACCGGGCCCAGCCACCACCATTACTGGCCCCTCGATAGTGTCGACGGCTTGTTTTTGTTCGGAGTTGAGCATGTCATAGCCGTCTTTCCAGGCTTGTTCAAAATTGGTTTTGGTTTCCATGATTTGTATTATAGCTGATTCACACCTTGCGGATAGTTGTTTTTTAATTGCAAATTAAATAAACATCTCGAGTTTTCGTCACCAATCCCTCGGCCATCATGGTACCGAGGATTTTTTGTAATCGTTCTATTTCTGGGGACTGGTCTATATCATTGGCCACGAGGCGGGCAACTTCTTCTAGACTGGCTGGCCCCGCTAGCAATGCCCGCACAATAGCGCCGCGTATCTGTCGGTCTGATCCAACAAATGTACTTTGTTTGACATAATGCCGGCTGCGCCGGTTGGGGTTCGCTGCGCGCAGCACGTCGCCCAGATGCGATCCATAATCCATCAATGCCCAATACCACTGTCGATACTTTTTGCTCGGCAACATGGCGGTGACTTTTTCCAGCACTTCACCATCAGTTACGTCTTCTCGACCAGGAAAAAAGTGATGCAAAAACACTCGTCGAATATTCGTATCAACAAAACTCACTGGCCGATCGTACGCAAAAGCCATAATCGCCCCCGAGGTATACGGACCGATACCGGGCAATTGTTCCAGGACTGTTCGCTCCCTAGGTAGTTCGCCCTTGTGTTCTTTTACCACTAGCGCCGCCAGCTCCCCCAGCCGCAAAGCCCGATTGTTGTATCCCAACCCTTGCCACTGCTCTAATACAGCCGCTCGATTAGCTCCAGCCAGAGCAACAAAGTCTGGCCACAATTCTATCCAGGTATTGAATTTGTCGATCACGCGAGGCACCTGCGTCTGCTGCAGCATTATTTCGGAGACCAACACTCGGTACGGAGTAATATTCTGCCGCCAAGGCAAATCATCGCGACCATGCTGGCGATAATACGCCTCTATCCTGCTCTGAAAATCTGGCTTTTTCACGGGTCGGATTATAGCACTTCAACCCCCGAGAAAAAGGAGTATACTCTGAACCATATGTCTTTTTATGCACACATCATCAAACCCTTTCTGTTTCGCCAGGACCCCGAACAAGTACATAATCGGGCAACAATCATTGGAAAACAAATTGGTCGCCATAGTTGGTCCAAAAATCTTTTACGGTACTTTTTTGCTTACCAAAACCCACGCTTAACCCAAGAAATCGACGGCACAAAATTCGAGAATCCTATCGGTCTTTCGGCTGGTTTTGATAAAAATGGTGAGCTCATGGAAGTAATCGAAGCGGTTGGCTTTGGTTTTATGCAGGTAGGAACTATCACCGACAAACCATACGCCGGAAACCCAAAACCGCGCCTCACTAGGCTACCCAATTCGCAAGCCATCTTGGTTAATTATGGACTCAAAAACGAAGGCGCCAATATAATCACAAAACGTATTCAACAACGACACAACAAAAATTTCCCCATCAGTGTATCTATCGGAAAAACAAACAACAAAGAAAACGCTGATACCGATGCTGGCATAGTAGACCAAATCCTTTGCTTGCGAAAAGTCATCGAAAGCCAGGTTGGTGATTGGTATACCTTGAATATTTCTTGCCCTAACACTTTTGGCGGAGAGCCTTTTACCACCCCTGATCGCTTAGACAAACTACTCACCGCCTGGTTCGCAGAAAACCCCAAGAAACCTACCTATCTAAAAATGCCCATTAATCTGCCTTGGATTGATTTTCTAGAGCTCGCTCGCGTAGCCGACAAACACAATGTACGTGGCCTTATTATCGGAAATCTAAATAAAGACAAAAAATCTCTACATCCCAAAGACACACTTCCGGCCAATGCCCCTGGCGGCATCAGCGGAAAACCAACCACAGAACTAGTAAACACTCTGATCCAAAAAACATATCTTGAGTTTAAAAATCGCTTTGTTTTGGTCGGAGTGGGCGGCGTTTTTAATGCAAACGATGCTTACAAGAAAATCCGCCTTGGAGCAACCCTTGTCCAGCTCATTACTGGAATGATTTATCAGGGACCGGCTCTGATAGGCACGATCAATCGAGATCTCGTCAGACTTCTAGACAAAGATGGCTTTGAGCACATCTCGGAAGCAATTGGGGCTGATAGTAAAAAATAATAATCCAACAAAAAAACCACTTTTTTTGAAGCGAAGTGGTTTTTTTGAAAACTATTTCTTTTTCTTGGCTGTTGTTTTTTTCTTTGGTTTGTCTGTTGTCGCCTTGATTGCGGTTTTCTTAACCTTTATTGGCTTTTCTGTTTTTGTTTTACTCGCATGTTTTACAGTACAGCTATCGCAAGCAGATACCCCGCAAGAATGACAGGCGCTACAATCTCCACAACGCTCACCTCCGCAACATTTGGTTCGGCCACCACAAGCACCAAAAATATTATAAAACCAAGCAATTACATATCCGCCAAAAAATCCATCAATAAATCCCCAGAGAAAACCCAGAGCGGCTCCGGTAATGGTGAGTTCATAACCAGGATAAATTCTAATAAGGTCAAAGACCATGCCATCTTGACCCTGAGCAATAGCAATCAGGGTAATCAAAAAGATGCCAAGTCCCCAAGTTGATCCAATGGCAAAACCCAATCGAGTCGGTGATAATCGCATAATAATTCGTGCTAATTTAGGTGACTAATAAAATTAGTATACCTCTAGTCAGCATCAAAAGAGATTCCTTGTAGCTTTTGCAGTGGATTAGGGCTCGGAACCGACGGATCACCATAGTCTATTTCTAGTTGACCAATCTTGGTCGCAACCTTGAGCGCTCTGGCGTGCAGGCGTTGGTTTCTTTTGCCGACACCCATCACTGCATATAGCATCGCTTCCTGTACCCAGTTTTCTTCTTTGTGAATTGTCTTTTGGATTACATCCAAATGACGCTCGAATTCTTTATCGGGGATATCCTGGGCTACTTTTGCCAAACGTTCTACTAGAATCCATCCCGTTCGACGAAAGAGAGGGTTATTTTCTCGTACCCAAGTGCGGATTTTTTCGGCACCATATACCGTATAAGGCAAAATCTCAGTGGCAATTTTGTCTGTAATATCCCAATAGTCAGCTTGACGAAGCCAAGTCTCTACTTGATGCTCTGTTACCTCGAGCGGATTTTCTATCATCGCCGCCAATACTTTGGCGTCATGTATTCCTGTTTTCCACAAAGCTTTGGCCAGCACTCTATCACCATGATAAGGCTCGGCTATTTTTTGTAATTTATCTGGCGTGACGCCGTAGAATTTTTTGGCCGGATGACCCATGCGCGCCCAAATCTCCACCATCTGTGGATCATGAAGGCGTCGCAAATCAAACATTACCCGATCAATGGCCGCCATCGTTTTCTTTTCTTGCCCCAATTCATTAAGCAACACCTTGATCCTGCGTTCGATGTCTTTCATGCAATGCTCGATTGATACCGAGTCTCGTCTGTCTGGTGTTGCTATTTTCCACAACACAAAAGCATTTATGTAAGGATTATCTTTACGAAAAATAGAAGTAGGCACATCATCAGCCACCAAAACCACCAGGTCGTGTTTTTCAAGAACATAGGTGCTCATGGCGGCCTGACTTGTTTTTAGACTTAGGCGATGCCCCCGAGCAACCTCCATAATCTCGGCTGGAGTCGGATGCCCACGAAAAAGACCAGCGCTCTGCGCATGCAACTGCTTGAGTTTGTTGTGTTTATTAAAATAGGCTTCAGCTAGTTTGCTGCGGATATTGTTGTATTTGGAGACAAACAGGATGTTCATGAATTCGGCATTACAGAGACCGCTAGTATACAAAACACACACCCCTTGACGTCAAGACAAGAAGGGTGCTCGCACTCAGTATATACCAGTCGACTACTTTTCGTCTTCGGGAGAAAAACCAAGACACACCGAATTGATACAGTATCGTTTCCCCGTTTCGGTTGGCCCATCAAGGAACACATGTCCCAAGTGCCCTCCACAAGTAGCACAGACAACTTCGGTGCGGTGCATACCGTGGCCATCGTCTTCGACATATTTGACGGCCCCTGGCAGCGCCTCGTCAAAACTAGGCCAACCCGTACCTGACTCAAATTTTGTATCTGATGCAAAAAGTGCCGCGCCGCAATTCGCACAAGAAAATTTTCCGCTTCTTTTTTCCTTCAGATGTTCCCCAGTAAAAGGCACCTCTGTCCCCTTTTCGAACAAAACCTTCTTTTGTTCTTTAGTTAGTTTTTGGTTTTTGATGTCCATCAATTAATTATACCAAGGCAAACCAAAAACTCGACGTACCATCAAGCAAATTCTTTCCGTCCTCAATCAAAATAAGCTACACTGTCAAAAGTGAATATAGAAAGACCACAACAGCCAGAGAATCAAAACGGCAAAACACTAGGTCGGCGTGTTTTTTTGAAAAAAATAACCGAAGCAGTCGTTAGCCTGGGTGTATCCAGCATGAGCCTGGGTGTATCCAGTCCGAGCCCTGGTGCCATCACAGAAACTATCGAAAAACAGACTTCACCAACACCCCTCGAACGCTTTGAAGAGTGTGGTCCGTTGGAGGTTTGGTCCAAAAACCCTCTTATGCCGAGTAATCAAAATGACAATCTTTCGGAATTAACTGCCGGGAAAATAACAGAAACTTCAATGGATCAATATCTGAAACTCGTTACAAAAGCAGATAAGGAACCTCTGAATGACTCCGAACAATACATCGTAGAACGCATTGCTCGCTGGCTACACACCAAAGGCAACACAGCCCGAGCAGAAGCCGAAAGAAATCTTCTTTCTAATTTTCCCGAATACCAAAGTGACCCCGAGCTTGCGTGGAGATTACTCGAAGTGTGCTTCACTAGAAAAATACGTCGAGAATTACTAAAAACAGCAGACAAGTTTTTGGCTGAAGGAAAATTATCTTATCTTGGCCTAGAACCACTCTCCCCCCAAGAAACAAACTGGTGCACCCAAGAACAGGTTCATCACGTCACACTTGCCAGTGCAAAAGTTGCAAACAAAATAGCCAAAAACTGCTTGGAAACAGCTCCCGATATCTGGCTAGATGGACTGGAAAAAGAAGAACGTAACAACTATCTCTACTCTGAAGACAAATCTCCTGTTTCTTGGCCGCAGCCCGAAATACTCGCAAAACTAGAACAACAAGAAACCTCTTCTGGTGCCTATCTAGGCGATGTCCCTTATTTTGTTTCCACCAACACAAAAAAGGGATTTTTTCCCACGTCAAAGCCAGATATTATCAAAATCGCAAAACTTTTAGAAAAAAGCACCAACCTACCCTACACAACAGAACTCTCCAACGGTCGGCTAGCTATTGAATATATTCCCTCTTCCATACGTGGAAATACCAAATTCAATACCAGTGGCGGTGCCATAATGGGTCAATTTATGCCTATTCATCTTCTACATCTTTTGGAAAAATATGAAGCCACCAGATTAGGTCATGAAGAAGAACTTCCCATTCTTCACCCCAATACCCCGCTTGGATCCATGGCGCTAAAGGCCTTGTATTTGTATGGATGCTGGAATTGGCGCCAAGGCAAAGAAGATGGAGGCTATTGGATAGAAAGCCGCTACCCAAAAGGTGGCGGCCTGCAAAACCCAGGAAAAGCCCTACGAACCTGGAATCCTAGCACAACAGAAATCAAGACAATCCTTGGCAGCCTACCAGATCACAACGAATAGGCTAGAGAGCCACAAAATATCTCCAGTGACCAAAAATTATTTTTTCTTAAGAAAACTCCAAAACTTTGGATGATCCACAATCAGCTCGCTAATAATCGCAAAAGGTATTGATACGAGAAACACAATTCCAACCACTTCCCAAGTAATTTTGGCATCAGTGGCAAAAGCAATAGCCAGCAAATCTTCGGCAAGGCCAAAGACTACTCCAACCAACAAAAATTCTAAAAAGGTAATCCAGCGCTTGTGCTTTTTTTCTTGTTTAGACACTTCTTTTATTATAACTTTTTTAATTACAAATCAAAAAACCAAGTCACCGCTGGTAATCGACATTACCTGATCGGCCTCGATTCCCCACACCCCGGACGATAAGTTCCAAAAGGAGTTTTGCCAATCAATCCCCCGTATTAGGGTCCCGACAATCAGCAATAATTAAAATACCCCCGACCAATCTTGCTGATTGGCCGGGGTTTTTTATTTGTGGAAAGAGGAAAAGTAGACCACCACGGTCTCCTTTGTCGACGGGTCTGTCCCCTCCCCGTACAAGAGAAAGGGCGCAAATATTATCGCACTTCCTCCAGGTTCCACCCGGAGGAACCTTTCTCTGTTGCTATCCCCCTCGTCAAACCAGATGGGGGAGGTGCTCTTTTTGTTTTGTACAAGGTACGTATCCGTACCTTGTATCCGTGTGACCGAGCAAGTCACGTATATCTCGTAGTGCGGATACGAGAAAACAAGCTTTTTTTCCTCCGCAGGAGTCTGCGCCATCACACCGGCACTTGCCGTCAACCATAGCGCAAAAAATACAAAAATTTTCATAAAAACAACCGGGTTAGTATCCGGCCTCCTTCTTATATTATGCTATTTATTAAAACTTTTGTCAAACAGATAGATTCAAGAACTGGCCTTAGATATCCTCGCTGGTTATTGCCGTTTCGGACACTTGTTCGTCGACAAAGAGAGCGACGGTGATAGGATTCGGCGGAGAGTAAGGGATTCGGTCAGGAGTCGTTATTTTCAAAAATCACTACGTGATTAAGAAAATATACGCTCACGACCCTAGCTTGCTCCCCAATGGTCGGCCTGCTGTCCTCGCATTGGGGCCCCGCTCCGCTTTTCGAATCCCTTATCTACTACAAACGAAAAGCTCCAACGCTACGCATTGGGACCTAACGTTTGTGGCGGGCTACCTCGGGCTGGAACCGTGGACAGTCAAGCCCAGTAAGGTTATTTTTTACTATTTCAGAATAACAAATCGAGGCGTCTCGAGCACACTATTTCGTGACAAAAGTGACAGATTTAGGAATTAAAAGTTACACTATCCCGTAACATTATCGTTTTAAAAACGACCTTCTAAACCCTTATCCGAGACCCGAGTAACTTCTATTGAACCGTGACGACCTCTGTCACGTGGATTACTATAGTAGTTACCCTTAAGAGTATTTCCCCCATCAAAAATACCAAGTACACATGTGCCATTATGATCTCTCATGTCTTGATCATGATTCACAGTCGCTGTCCTATTTTGATATAAGTAGAAAATACTCCAATTTTTGTGTTCATTTACACCGACATCAGCAACAATACTGTAGGATGAAGAATTTTTCGTATAAAGTGCCACGAATACATTTGTGAGAGTTTGCTTTATTTCAACCACAATCTCATATGTTTGAGATTCATTGTAACTACTTACCAATAATCCCTCATACCGACCGTTAATATTTGGTATTTGAAATAGCCTAGAAAATAGAGGGTATTTCCATAGCCATCTATCGGTGAGCACAAAGAATGCAAACATAACAACCACTGTCGCTGGGGGTTCAATCAAGCCCATTCGTAACATGTCATCAACGGGAGGCATCAAAGTAATATTGTCTAAAATTCCTGATATAACCCTTGCTATCCAAAAAGAAGGTATCAAAGATCCTAGAAAGAACGTTATATAGAATTTGTATGTGAGTCGAAACGCTTTCATGCCATTACATGCCTAGAGCCAGACGCCATTTTTGCTCAGCCCCTGAAACAGTAGATGCATCATAAGCATCTAACGCATGATTCGAAGACTCGCGTAGCTGGTTGAAAAAGTTCTGCTGATTTATTATGCTCCATCCTTCAGTTATGTTTTCTACCCCGCAAACACTCGGAATGTCTCTGAATTGGCCTAGTTGTCGGTCCCATTTATCTAGTATGGCATTGCTCACCAAACAGAAAGTTCCAGCGTAATCATTGTAAAACTTGTCTGATGGCATTGCATAAACGAAGGCTTCCATTTTGAAAGACGAAATGGTGTCAGAATCATGAAAGTGGTTTTTTACCCAATTTTTAAACATTCGGACTGTTGGCTTATAAGTGTCTTGTGTTGCTTGTTGTTTTACAACTCCGTTATTGTAGTGAGTGCGAGGCATGTTCATTTTCTCAGTTCCTGTCCGCATTGAATAAACAGCAACAGGATCCGTCTTCGGATCATCTGAAATCTGCACCGCTGGTACTACATCTGCATTGAATGCTCCAGTAATTTTTATACATTTATCGCCACGTTCAATTGACCATTGGTAACGACGCTGGTTCCTAAGTTTCTGTTCGATCTCTGAAAAAATACTGTCCCAAGAAATTGAGCCCGAGAAGCGACGTGGCGAATGTACTGAACTGTAAGTCGCTTTGCGGACTGCCACGACATCCACGTCGTTGATGTCAGAGATCGCCGTACTATTTTTATATGATCCTTGTAGGAAGGTATGATGAGTATCACCAAGCAATTCTTGAATATAGTTTTGAAGTGTGGCCACTTGCGTTATTTTCGATGGCGACGGACTAGATGTCAGTGTGTCGATGAGGTGAGTTGGTATGTTGTGGCGTGCCATAATTTTTTGAATTACTTCTTAATCACATCAATTACTTTCCCGCTCACCTCAAAGTCATCTCCATATGCGATGAAAATTGGATGGTACTTTTCAGTTGAGTCTGCTTCTAAAACAAAGCGGTTATGTACCACATCATTTCTAAAACGCTTGATCGTAGCAAGCCCATCAATTACAGCCACTACGATGTCTCTGTTCTTCGGTGTTTTATCTGCACTATCAACCACAAGATAATCTCCATCCTCAATAGTAACTCCAGGCTTATTTGTAGGATCAACTTCGGCCTTATTCATAGACGGTCCATCTGCAACCAATACAAACAAATCTTTTTTACGATGAGGCAAGAGGCTGGTCGATACTTTGAGAAAACCCTCAACTCGCTCATCTGCAAATACAGTAGCGGGACCGCAATTAGCAGTACCGACAATCGGTAGAGAAAACAATAGACGCGCTTTAGAGCTTACCGAATTGAAGCCTCGTTTGATTGGTTTGATAACATTATCCTCTAAATTCACTTGGAGAAGCCCTTTTTTATCTAGCTGAAGAAGATGATGCTTCACAATTTGAGGTTTGTTTTGTACCCCTACAAGTTTGGCCAAACTACGCAAACTCATTTGTCCCAGGTCATGTTGACTTGCTAAATTTAATAGTTTTTCTTGTATTTGATGCATGGTTATATACTACCGTATATTTCTATATATGTCCACAATACTGTCAATTACCTTTACACTCTTGACACCTGAAAACAAAGAGCATAAAATGGGAGTGGCTTAGTTCTTTCATTATCAGATTAACTCTACTGACTATGGCTAAAAGCAATAAAAGTAAAGTCACCAGCCCCCGAGCAGCGCGTGCCGCCAGCAAAGTTCTACGAGATGGTCGGACTTCCCGATCATCCAAAACTGCTGCGGGAAGTGCTTTGTCTCAAAAGCCCGGACGACCCAAAAAGCGTAAATAAGATATTATGGGAAACCTAAAGTACTACGATATTGTTTTGACTGACTTGAAGTTACATGTGCTTAAAGCTCGCAAACCAAAATCTTTCGGGTATCAGATGCACAGGTCACTGCGAACCGGAAAGCCTGGTCGAGCACGCAATCACGTTAACCAAATATCTGATGAACAAGACTCTGATTCTTTTGAGATATCTTTCCCTCTTGGAGAAGAAATCCTATCAGCACAACAAGAAGCTGCTAGACAAGGCAAAAAGTTACGAATTCTTTTTCCGAAAGACGGAATTCCTATCTTTGCTGGAGAAGATACTCAAGAGTATATCCTCAGCAAAAAGAAAAAATGAATACACCTGTTAGCAAAACGTGTGGTATCACGTATTTCGCAATCTAATTTGCGATAGAAGGTAGTCAATACTACCAGAGAGATCTCCATTGGTCTCGGTCATGCCCACTTTGCAAAGCAAACACCAGAAATATTTCTGTTGTCTGTTTTGTGAAGTGGGCATTTTTATTTGTCTAAAAAGATAATTTATGAACAAAAACAAAATCAAAATTGAATATATTCCTATTACTAAACTAAAAGCCTCTTCATACAATCCAAGAAAGATTGACCAAAAAAGTTTTGATCAACTTGTAGAAAGCATCAAGCACTTTGATTTGATCGATCCAATTATTGTCAACGGATCACCCAATCGCAAAAATATAGTCATTGGTGGGCATATGCGTCTTCGTGCTGCAAAACACCTCGGTCGGGAAACAATGCCGGTTGTTTATGTAAACATCTCTGACATAGAAGAGGAAAAAGAACTTAACATCAGACTCAATAAAAACACTGGAGATTGGGATTATGAATTACTCAAATCATTTGATCTCGACCTCCTTACTGATGTTGGTTTCGACAAAATAGACCTAGCCAGGTTTTGGGACGATGATACGAACGAGTCAAAAGATGATGAATTTAATGTCGAAAAAGAACAGAAAGAAATCAAAAAAACTGATATTGGGTTGGGTGATTTACTCATCATGGGCCAGCATAAACTTCTCTGCGCAGATGCCACTGATCCAAACGCTCTCAAAGCAGTATTCGGCAAAGACAAAGCGTCAATGATATACAGTGACCCAATCTATAACATCGGCCTGGATTACGACAAAGGCGTTGGTAACAAAGCAAGCTACGGTGGTACGGTTGACGATAACAAATCTGCCACGGAGTACAAATCATTTATCAAACAAACACTCGAAGCGGCATTATCTGTGTCAAACAAGAACACCCATATCTTCTATTGGTGCGACGAAGCTTGGGTCTGGGTATTCCAGACCTTGTACAACGACCTTGGTATCAAAAATCGTAGACTTAACGTCTGGATAAAAAACAACGCTTCGCCAACACCAACCGTAGCATTTAACAAGGTCACGGAGTTCTGTGTATATGGGACAAAAGGAAGTCCTTACCTGTCGCCACACATACGAAATTGCACTGAAGTTGTGAATCCAGAATTAGGCACTGGTAATGATTTGCTCGAAGATATTCGCAATGTTTGGACAGAAAAACGTCTCAGAGCATCTGAATATGAACATGCAACTAGTAAGCCACCTCAATTACACGAAAAAGCAATCAAACGGTGTACAAAGCCTGGAGATATCATACTGGACTCCTTCTCTGGCTCAGCCAGCACTATGGTCGCTGCTGAAAAACTCAAACGACGAGTATATTCAACGGAGCTAGAACCCATCTTCTGTGAACTCGCGCGTCGCCGCTTCGAAAGTTTCACTGGTAAAAAAACAAAACTCATCAAAAAATTCTATGAAAAAGCATAAATTCTCCCAAAAGTTCCTCGATGAGCTAAAGAAAGTACCAATAGTTCAGGTTGCCTGCGAAAAAACAGGATTGTCTCGCAACACTATCTACCGTTGGAAACGTGAAGATAAAAAGTTTGCTCAGGCATTTGACGAGGCACTATCTGATGGGATTTCATTCGTAAATGATATGAGTGAAAGTCAGTTACTACAACTAATCAAAGAGAAAAATTTTTCAGCTGTGCGCTTCTGGCTTAATAAGCGTCACCCTGCTTACAAAGACAAACTAGAGGTGACACGATCTGGAAATATTGAAGAACTTACTCCAGAACAACAAGCTACTGTTCGCAAAGCACTGGAACTTGCCAAAATTATTCAACCTAAACAAGATATTCATGAAGAAAAATCACAATAACATTATTCCGGAAGATCTCTTCCAGACTCTCACCAAAGATAAAACTGTTCGTCGTGAAGTAATGAAGAATAGTTTCAACTACTTTTTCCATTTTTACTTTCACCACTATGTAGAATTTGAAACCGCACCTTTCCAACACAATCTCATTTACAAATTGGAAAATGAGCCAGATGAGAACATTTATGTCGTAGCATTCCGTGGTTCAGGAAAATCTACCATTGCTACAACGGCTTATCCAATTTGGTCAATCCTTGGGAAGCCTCAAAAGAAATTCATTATTATCTTCTGTCAAACACGCGCGCAAGCGAAGCAACATATGATGAACATCCGCAACGAACTAGAAAACAATCCTCTCCTCAAGAATGATCTCGGACCATTTAATGAAGAATCCGATGAATGGGGTTCTCATTCGCTTGTATTTTCAAATACACAGGCCCGTATCACTGTCGCTTCTTCTGAGCAGAGTATCCGAGGTTTGCGTCATCATCAGCACCGACCTGATTTATTTATCTGTGACGACGTCGAGGACGTACAATCAACTAAAACTCGAGAGGGGCGCAACAAGACGTATCAATGGCTCACTGGCGACGTAATACCAGCTGGAGGAAAAAATACTCGATTAGTTGTAGTTGGTAACTTGCTCCATGAAGACTCGCTTCTCATGCGTATTCGAGACCGTATCAATCAAAAAGAACTTGCTGGCACTTTCATGTCATGTGCAATTATGGACGACGATGGTAACTCTAATTAGACTGGCAAGTTTCCTAACCCTGAATCACTAGAAAAGGAACGTAAGAGGATTGGTGACGAAATTGCCTGGCAACGTGAGTATTTGCTGAATATCATTCCTGATGAGGATCAGGTAATTCATCTAGAATGGCTGCATTTCTACGACAATACCAAGTTGCCGCCAACAGAACATATCACCTTTAATGGCACCTATTCTGGGGTAGATTTGGCAATTTCACTGAAAGATACAGCAGACAATACTGCTATTGTATCAGCTAATATTCATGGTCGGAATGAAAAGCTTCGCATATTTATACTGCCAAGCCTGATAAATCAGAAAATAGACTTCCCTCAACAAGTTGAACTACTAAA
This sequence comes from uncultured Candidatus Saccharibacteria bacterium, assembly GCA_964350165.1. Lineage (GTDB taxonomy): Bacteria > Patescibacteriota > Minisyncoccia > Phycocordibacterales > UBA1006 > CAYGJA01. The sequence goes on from CAYGJA010000001.1 coordinate 227,585, forward strand.
GATGCATCGTGGAGCTGTTCTGAATAAACCCAATGATCGTCTTTTTGTTGAAAGTGTCGCATACCAAGATGCATTACCTCAAATGCTTAATTCTCAAGGAGTTGATGCCGAAGCCGTCCGACCATTGAATGATAAGCGGACGCGACTAGCGCTAACCTCAACCTCGATAAAGAACGGGAATATCCTTTTCCCGAAAACAGGATGTGAACAGCTTATTGAACAAATTGTGGGTTTTGGAGTAGAGAAACATGACGACTTAGCTGATGCTTTCTCTCTGCTTATCCACAAGATTGTTGAATTACACACTCAACAAGGAACCATTGCTTTTGCGATTATGGTTACTGGTAGTGACGATGATGCAGGTATTGTTTATCACAGTGACTATTATGATGTTCTAGACGATTATGATGTCAGCTGATTATCGATGTTTAATTGAGCCACCCAGTAAATTCTTGAATGAAACTTTACAGTTAGTAGCCGCTGGGTTGTCTGTGGTAAGTGTGGAAAATGGCGACGTTTGGTCAGGAAGAATGGGGTTGTATTCCAGAAGTGCTTCACTAGACTTCACAAACGTACCGTCTTCAGTGTAAATACTTCCAAGAACGGCAACATTTTCAAGAGGTTTTCCGCTAATATTCTTAACTTCACCATCAATATGGAAATAACCATATTCTTTGTAACAGTTAAAAGATAAAAGTTCGAGTTGATCTATATTTGATTCTTGTTGACGACTAGAGCTACTTGATTCACTTCTTGTGCTTGATGGTGATGGACTGGAGTCGTTGTCTCCTCCAAATATTGCTGTAAACATAACAATCATTCCAATTACAATGATTATCGTTGCTACAACATTTTGTGTTTTCTGCTTAGTTCCACAATAAGAGCACTTTCTTGCTTGTATAGGAATCTCTTTTAAACATTCGTGACACTTCTTGGTCGTGTTTGGATCGACTGGCTCATTTGCTTTCGAGAGCTTAAATGACTTCATAATAAAAACGTACCTAATTAATAATCAGGCAGTGGGCATATAAAAATCCCACCACCAAGTACAGCCGGAGCTGATATCGCAGATTTCTCTGAAATAGCACGAAGAGTGACCCTTGATGATGGGGTTTCAATACTCTTCGTGTCTAACGATATTTGGACCATACCGCCGTCGAAACGACGTCGGGTTAGGCCACTAAGTTGTTTTTCTATAGTACTCAACTACTACCTGAATAGCAATCAAATACTATAATTTCATTGTATCGCTGTTTGAGTCTTTTGCTAAACGTTTTGCCAACGTTTTTAGCTTAGCAAAGCAAGTGAACTCTGGCATTAATAGAATATGGAAAAAGAAGCAAAACTACGCTATTGCCTATACGCCAGAAAAAGCACCGAGAGCGATGAACGCCAAGCTTTGTCAATTGAGTCTCAAGTGAAAGAGATGCTTCAAATTGCTGAAAAAGATGGACTAGATATTGTCGATATTCGACGTGAAGCCAAGTCTGCTAAAGATTCTGGCAACAGGCCAGTGTTCAAAGAATTACTCAGTGATGTAAAACAAGAACGATTCAATGCGATTCTGACTTGGGCACCAGATCGGCTGTCTAGAAATGCTGGAGATCTTGGTTCAGTTGTTGATTTGATGGATGATAAGAAACTCTTGTCGATCCGGACATATGGTCAAACATTTTCCAACTCACCCAACGAAAAGTTCTTGCTGATGATCCTGTGTTCGCAAGCGAAACTAGAAAACGATAACCGAGGTATTAACGTAAAACGAGGGCTCCGTACTAGATGTGAAATGGGACTGTGGCCCACTAATGCCCCTACGGGTTACGTCAAAGAAAAGCGCACTGACCGAAAGTGTCAATGCCTTCTGGATCCAGAGCGAGCGCCAGTAATTAAACAAATGTTTGAGAAGGTCGCATACGAAAAATGGTCAGGACGGAAGCTCTACCACTGGCTCAAGTTTGATTTGAACTTCAGGACTGGCAAAGGCAAGAAACATCTCAGCCTCGGTAACATTTACCGCATCCTCGAAAACACCTTTTACTACGGCGAATTTGAATATCCACGAAAGTCTGGTAATTGGTACCAAGGAAAACACGAACCAATCATTACCAAAGAACTATTTGACCTGGTTCAAGAACAAGTTAAAAACTCCCAACTGGTTCGCAAAGAAAACATCGAGTTTGCTTTTACCAAAATCATGAAATGTGGACTTTGCGGATCTGGTATATCCGCCACCGAGAAGTTCAAAAGGCTCAAAGCTGGCGGGTACAATCGCCATGTCTACTACGGTTGCACCAAGGCAAGAGATAAGCATTGCAAATGCGGCTATATCAATGAGACTGACCTGATAAAACAACTTCAACAGCTCACTGGCCAACTCGATCTCAAGAAGACTCCAATGCAGAGCAAGATCAGGTCAGAAATCCGAAGATTCAAGAAGTTCCAAAGGATGGTCACTGGAAAAAGTGACAATATTGAAGTTACTGATATTGATGTACAGAATTATGCGAAGTTTATTTTGAAAGAAGGTTCAAATGAAGAAAAGCGAGACATTATAAAACACCTCAAGGGATTTCTACTTCTCAAAGAAAAAGAATTATCCATTGAAACATAAGTAATTTACTTGTACCCCCAAGGGGTATATAATACTTTCGTATGAAAAGTGACAAATCAGCGAAGCTGGTGATACGCCTAAAGAAGATCGAAGGGCAAGTTCGCGGACTACAGAGAATGGTTGCCGATGATACTTATTGTATTGATGTAATTACACAATCCTCTGCTATTCGCCATGCATTATCTTCGTTTGAAGACAAGCTCCTTGAACAACATCTTTCATCCTGCGTTGTACACCAAATCAAGGAAGGAAAAGAAAGCCAGGCGATTGATGAAGTTTTGGCGGTCCTCAAAAAAGCCAAGAAAAGATAATTTATGAATACAAGAGCAACAAAGACAAGGTTATTTTCACGAATTGGAATTGGTATTTTTGCTACCGTTGTTTTGATTGCATCCTTACTTTGCCTTAATTCTTTCCAGATGTCGAAAGAAGCTCCCTGTGGTGAGACAGCACAACATAGCAGCTCGTCACTTTGTGATAGTCCGATCAATCACGTTTCGTTAGCAAATCGAGCAATCCCACAAAATGCACTTGGCCTAGCTGCTTTTTTCTTACTGCTTGCGACTTTTGCGTTGCACTATGAGTCAGTAGCAAGGTTCTTTAACTCATTAAAAAAGTTTTTCAGCCCTCCGCCCAGACCAATAAGATTAAGGGCTGTTTCGTACCGAAGTATTTTTGTTTATCTCTTTGCAAAAGGCATTCTTCATACCCAAGTGTATTCATACTAGAGTAATTTCTCAGATAAGAACTTTTACTCATTTTTTTAAAAACTCAATTCATGAAAAATACAACTATTATTGGCCTTCTCGCGCTTGTAGTGATCTTGGGTGCAGTCTTCCTAATACGGAAAGGACCTTCTCAGCAGACAATAACACAGGAACAAAATACAGATGAGGATGGTCATCATGATGATGACAAGGTTGCATCATATGAGATCTATCCAGGGGATGTTGCCAAGAAAATAGAAAACCAAGAAGACTTTATTTTGTTGGATGTTCGTACTCCACAAGAGTACGAAGAAGTCCACCTGGAAAACGTCCTACTACTTCCGGTGGAAGAATTGTCACAGCAAACACTAAATGTTATCGGACTTGGACAGGATAAGAAAGACCAAGAAATTATTATTTATTGTCGCAGCGGTGCTCGGAGCAAAATTGCATATGACGTAATGAAGTCATTGGGCTACACCAATATCACAAGTGTGGCGGGTGGCATGGTTCACTGGCAAGAAGACAATTATCCATTTACTGAATCTGGTTCATATCAAGGACCAAGTTGGTCAAATAAAACATCGATGACCGAGAAAGTTGAGTCCACTGTCGGGCCTACAATAACCATTGAAAATGATTTCCATGACTTTGGCGTTATCTCACAGTATGGAGGTGTCGTGACCAAAGATTTCACAATAGTGAACTCTGGTTTAGGAACGCTTGAGATTGGGACACTGACGACGAGTTGTAGCTGTACCTCAGCAGAAATGTCTCGCTCATCAATCCCAGAGGGCGGATCAGCTACCCTTACGGTCACCTTTGACCCTGATTTCCACGCTGAACCAGGTAGCGTATTCAAACGCACCGTCTTTATCCCAACGAATGACCCAAATACTCCCGAAGCTGAAGTGGTCATTCAAGTAGATATTGATGAAGGTAATTAATTAACGTAACTAATTTTAAATTTATGAACAAAGTAACAATAATTTCAATTATAGGTGCAGTGGTTGTTATTGGAGGAGCGATTGCTTTTTCTGCGTCAACCAATCCTAGTTCTACAAGCCTATCCAAATCTGCTGAGGTCACTGTAGCCTCAGAGATTACTGTTGATCGGGAGATACATGACTTTGGCGAGATCGACATCTTTGGAGGCAAAGTTCAATCAGACTTTACCCTCACCAATACAGGCACGGAAGATGTAACCATTACTGCTGCAACAACCAGTTGCGGTTGTACCGAAGGAGTGGTTGGAGGGGAAAATTTTGGTATGCACTCGAAGCTCACTGCTGAAGTCACTATACCAGTTGGAGAAACCGAAACGCTTACAGCAATCTATGACCCACTTGCTCATGGTCCGAATGGTACAGGTCAGATTACTCGACAGCTCTTCCTGAAAACCAATTCAAGAACAACACCAGAAATAGAAGTACGCATCTCTGCTGATGTATACAAAGATTAACCATGAACAAGAAAGCTATCATTACCGTCTTTGTATTCATAAGTGTGTTGATCCCTAGGGCTACGATGGCTCACTGTCCTCTGTGTACAGCAGGGGCAGGAGCTTTGGCGCTCATCGCAGCATCGCTTGGGGTACCAGGTCTGATTGTGGCGACCTTTGTAGGAGGATTTGCCTTGGCAATGGGGATGTGGATCGCAAGAATGATCAAAAAGAAGTACTTTCCAGGGCAAGATCAGGCTGTTACTCTGGCGACGTATCTGCTCACTATTATTCCACTCTGGCCAGTACTGGTAGATTACAAGGCACTCTATATTCCAGCACTTGGAATTGACAAATATGCTGAAACGATTCCCGTAAACATCTACCTCGTTGGTTCTCTCCTTGGTGGACTGATCTTGTTCGGATCACCATATCTGAGCAAGTGGGTTTCAAAAACAGCTGGGAAACAATTATTTCCATTCCAAGGCATTGTGATCACGCTGATATTGCTAGGGTTGTTGCCATTACTCGTTGATAAGTTCTTCCTGACATGATGTATGCAGTAGTGACAATTGTCGGTTCCTTTGTGGTTGGCATACTATTGCGCCAGCGATTCACATCACTGTGTGCCATCTGCTTTGCGGTCAGCATTACGTGGATTGTTGGGCTGGTGCTGTTTTTGATCCCAGAGATGGACGGTTATGTTGATCCGCTTGCTTTAGGAATTCTCATGGGAGGAAGTGCGATTGGAGGACTGTACTACCTAGGACCACGCACAAAAGAGGAGCTTCATGTATTCAAGTTGCCTTATGCCATCACTGCCTTCTTTGTTGCCCACTCTGTTATTACAAAAGACTTAGACGTGCGGTTACTCGCTATAATCACTGGGATATGGATTGTATTTCTCATTCTGTATGGGACAAGAAATACATCTGCAAAGTCTTGGTTTAACAAAATAGTTGCTTGTTGCAGAGATTGGTAGCTATTGGGTCTTTATTCGCTAGTTAAAAACTGTATGGATCATAGTAAACACGCAGAACATAAAAAAGATACATCTGGGCATGATTGTTGCCATGATGAATCTCCTCAACAAAAAACTCATCGTACTCATGAAATGCCTCATGATGGTGCGAGTTGCCATAGTGATAGTGGTAGCCATGGTGCACCTGGCATGAGTCATGGTAGTGCCAAAGATTTCCTGAAACGATTTTGGACTGTTACGGGACTTCTTGTTCCAATGGTTCTGCTTCATCCTGGAATCTTAGAGTTTCTTGGATTTGAAGTATTTCCAGCTACCAAATGGATTCAATTTGGTTTGGCTGTTGTAATCTTCAGATTTGCTCTTGTCTTCTTTGAACATGCTTGGCATGAAATAAAAATGCGTCGCTATGGAATGATGACGCTCGTCTCCATGGCTGTTGGTGCAGGATTTCTGTTTTCGGTGGCATCAACTTTCATTCCAGCTTTGGAAGCAGAATTCTACATTGAAATTTCATCGCTGGTTTGGGTTTTGTTGTTCGGTCATTATCTAGAGGCGCGATCCAGTAGTGCGGCTGGTAATGCCCTTCAAGAAGTGGCGAAATTACTCCCCAAGAAAGCGCACAAGATAGTAGATGGTAAAGAGGTTGATGTAGATATTACTGAATTAAACCAAGGAGATACGGTCGTAGTAAAACCTGGCGAAAAAGTCCCTGCTGATGGAACAGTGATATCTGGGGGTGCAAATGTGAATGAATCATTGGTGTCGGGTGAATCAAAACCAATTAACAAATCATCAAAGAGTGAAGTTGTAGCGGGATCAATTTGTTTGGATGGCTCACTTACAGTCGAGCTGAGCCGTGTCGGTGAAAACTCAACTGTAGGTCAGATCAAGAAGCTGATCGAACAAGCTGGTAAAACTAAGCCACGTTCACAGCGTATTGCAGACAAAGCTTCGGCAGTACTGACATTTGTTGCTGGAACGGTTGCGTTGCTTACGCTCCTGATCTGGACACTGGTTATTGGGCAAACGTTTGTCTTCGCGATTACCTTGGCCATTACCGTGCTGGTTATTGCCTGTCCACATGCCCTCGGCCTGGCTATCCCAACTGTTACAACCATTACCACATCGCTGGCGGTGAAAAACGGCTTCTTTATCAAAGACCTTAGTAAAATAGAAGTCATCCGCAAAGCTGATTATGTCGTTTTCGACAAAACTGGAACTTTGACCAAAGGAGAATTTGGAGTAACCGAAATCGTAGCTTCTGGCAATGCGGATGAAGAGAAAGCACTCTCGGTTGCAGCTTCATTGGAACAGCATTCATCCCACATCATTGGGCGCTCAATTCTCGAGTATACCAAGAAGAAAAACTCGGAATTGTCAGATATATCTGATTTCAAAAACATCGCTGGCCAAGGAGTGTCAGCAAAGATTGCTGATACAGAATACTTTGTAGGTAATGAAAGGTTAATTAAAACTCTGGGTTTCGATTTCAAATCACCTCAGGATCTATCAGGAACGGTTGTTTTCGTCGCAAGCACAAGTGAATTGCTAGGTTATATTGTGCTCGCTGATGCAGTCAAAGATCAATCATACAAAGCGGTCAAAGACTTGCATAAGATGGGTGTAAAAGTAGCGATGCTGACGGGTGATAACGAAAAAGTTGCCAAGTCTGTATCTGATGAATTGGGTATTGATACGTATTTTGCTAATGTTATGCCCGAGGATAAATATACCCATATCAGAGGCCTTCAAGACGGCGGTAATGTGGTGCTGATGGTTGGCGATGGTGTCAACGATGCGCCAGCACTAACTCAGGCGGATGCAGGAATTGCGATTGGTGCGGGTACTGATGTAGCAGTCGAGTCGGGGGATGTAGTATTGATGGATAATGACCCATCTGATATTGCACGACTGATTACACTGTCGAAAAAGGTCTATACCAAAATGATTCAGAACCTCATTTGGGCACTGGGATATAACATCATCGCTATTCCCGCGGCGGCAGGAGTATTTGCTGGACTTGGATTCTTCCTGCGTCCTGAAATTGGGGCGCTATTGATGAGCCTCTCGACGGTGATTGTAGTAGCAAATGCAATGAGATTAAAAAGAATCAAATTATGAAAAATCAGAACATGAACATTCGCATAGGTCTGGTTTTTGTTGCTGTAGTTGTTCTGGGTATTCTTGTGATATCAAATAACGATAAGACTGTTTCGAAATTCTCTCTGCCAGACAAACAAGCTCTTGCAGAAGAGTTTAATGATGCTTTCAGAGAGAACAAAGAGCCAAATGGAACTATCATCGAGTACGCGATAACAGCAGAGCCGGCATCAATTGAACTTCCAAGTGGAACAATTACCAATGCTTGGGCATATAACGGCCGCACTCCTAGTCCTGAAATCCGTCTGACGCTTGGTGATACTCTTCGCATTCCATTTACCAATAATCTTCCAGACGAAACCACCATTCACTTTCACGGTATACGAGTTCCTAATGCGATGGATGGCGTGCCAGGCGTCACTCAAAATCCTATTCAACCGGGCGAATCCTTCGTCTATGAGTTCACTCCAAAAGATGCTGGAACATTTTGGTTTCATCCACATGTCCGAGGTTCAGAACAGCTTGAACGAGGACTCTACGGAACTATTATCGTTGAAGACAAGTACACCCAATCTCTCGATCAGGATTACGTTATCATTCTGGATGATTGGCGACTTTCATCTGCTACTACAATCAATGAGACTTTCAACCACCCTCATGATATCGCTCACGATGGACGGTGGGGTGATATTACGGTCAATAATAAAGTCTCAGAGATTATTACAGCGAGACCAGGCGAACATATCAGATTGCGATTCGTGAATACTGCTAATGGCAGAGTCTTTCAGCCTGTCTTTTCTCAGCCTGTACAGCTAGTGGCCGTAGACGGGATGTCTTTGGCAGAACCAATCCCATACGAGACGATGGAAGTTGCTCCGGGAAATCGTATCGACGTCGAGTTTATTGCTGAGAGCGATTTCAGTGTTGTCGACACCTTTTTTGGCAGACTCAACATGCTTCTTAATGTAGAAGTTTCTGGCGAAAAAGTGACTTCAACTATAATCGACTACCCCAAAAGCATTCACATTCCAGCTTGGAATTCAGCCGAGGCTATCTCTGCTAAACCAGATATCGAATATGTACTCGACGCCGATGGTGGAGGCATGATGGGGATGATGGCCTTCAACTGGAGTATCAACGATGATTTGTACAGAGAAGACACGCCACTATCCCTTACTCGCGAAGAAGTATCTAAGATTCGATTTCGCAATGACTCACTTCGCTTCCACCCTATGCATCTTCATGGTCAATTCTTCAAGGTTATTGCTCGGGACGGAAACCCTGTTGATGAGCCATATTGGCGAGATACCATCCTGGTACATGGAGTTGAAACCATCGACGTAATGCTTATGCCACGAGATGTCGGTGAATGGGCCATGCATTGCCATATTCAAGAACATGCTGAAGCTGGCATGATGACTACTTTAATTGTTAACTAATCAGATCTTATATGAATGAAAAAACAAGTTTTACTTTGACCACACCAATTGCTGTCATTATCGCAGGCCTCATTATTGCTGGTGCGATTGTATTTACAAACACAACTACCACCGATTCGACAAATCAGATTGCAGCCGTAGATTCAGTGGAAACAGGACAAATTGCTCCCCAAGGTGATCCACTAGAAGCAATGCTCCCTATAGACAAAAACGATCATGTCCGCGGTGCAAAGAACCCCAAAGTAACCATTGTTGAGTATTCTGACTATGAATGTCCATTCTGTAAGCGTTTTCACAATACGATGCTGAATCTTGTCGACAAATATCCTAACAATCTCGCCTGGGTATATCGCCATTGGCCTATTGAAGGGCTTCACCCAGTAAAAGCAAGGCGTGAAGCATTGGCTGCTGAATGTGCTGCCGACCAAAAAGGAAGTGATGGATTCTGGGAATTCAGTGATCGTTTTATGGAGCTCACTCCGTCAAACAACCGAACTAACCTTGAAAAAGTTCTTCCTCAGATAGCAGACGAAATGGGACTTAATCAGAAAAAATTCTTTGATTGTATTGATTCAGAGAAGTTTGCCGATAAAGTTGACCATGATACAGAGAATGCTCTTGCAACAGGTGGGTCAGGAACACCATGGAGCATTATCATTCTCCCTGATGGAACGAAAGTTCCTCTCAATGGTGCACAACCTGAAGAAGCTATTAGCAAACTCATTGACTCAGTTCTTGGGGAATAGTCGTGCTGAGCGTACTTCGTACAGCTTTCTCAAGGCCAATAACGGTCATGGCCACACTATCAATCAGTGTCGTCTTGTTTACCTTTATTATCTTCTTTCCGCATAGAGAAACGTTCCTGGCTCTCAGCAACGCTGGAGCAAGTGGGTCAGTCATTTTTTCGTTCCTTGGGGTAGTATTCAGTAATAACACAATTGTTTCGTTGTCTGGAGCAGTCCTCGTTTCTCTTCTCACGGGGATATATGTCCCACTATTCATCGCGTATATTAAAAAGTTTGGTTGGCACAAGACTAGACTTAGCGGGCTAGGAGGGTCAATTCTTGGTATGCTTGGAATAGGCTGTGTTGCTTGCGGTTCTACAATCCTTGTACCACTACTCAGTGTGTTGGGATTAGGGGGATTTTTGGCGGGATTACCATTTAGAGGTGAAGAATTTCTCTTCATGGGAATACTGATCCTTCTTATGTCCCTTTATTATTTACTTAAAAATATGAACAAACCTATGGTTTGTTTGACTAAACCCGATAAAAACTATGAGAAATAACAAACACCAATGGTTCGCATGGCTTTCCATAATCGGAGGCTTGCTCCACCTATTATTCGTATCATTCCTCCATCGAGAAAACTTTATCGAATTGTGGTTCTTTACGACCGCTGGATCGGTGCAGGCCTTCTTGGGTGCATATGCATTACTTCATCAGGATAAGTGGCGCAAACTCATACCAACATTAATTGTCATCCATGGATCACTAATTGTAATGTGGGCTGCCACCCGCATCTTCCCAGCCCCATTCCTGACATTCCCAGAAGCAGTAGGGGGTGCAGATATCATTGTTGTAATTGCTGAACTCTTGGCCGTTATCGTTGGATTGCAAATTCTTTTCCGACTACGAAAATCATTCATTGCTACCACTCTCATTCTTTCTTTACTGATTGGTGCAGCCAACTATGCAATGGCCAAAGTCTCTGAGAAAGTATTTCGAAGTATTCCTGTTTCTTCTGATGACCATGGACATTCTTTCCTAGAAATGTTTCAACCTCCTCACGACAATAGTGATGGCCATCATGATGATGACATGTTTGAGCATATGGACGATATTATGGATACGACGATGCGTGTTCCTGCTCCTGGTTTTGAGGGTGAGGTTGATGAAATGATAGTCGTACCGATGGGGCATGATAATAGTGACGGACATCATGACCGCTAGCCTAAAGAAGCAACTGATTGCTATGGGGATCATCCTCGTTATTGTTCTTGTTGGAGCGGTAATCTATATATCTCAATCTCAGCAAAACAAACAGATAGTGACCGATCACTCTGATGAAGTCCATGTACATAGCGACTTTTTGCTTGTACTGGATGGTCAAACCTTTGACCTCTCGGATGATCGCTATCAATCGACTACTTATGATGTGAAGCATCCCTCCTTCCACCTCCATGACGGAATCAGCACGATGCTCCATCGCCACGCAGAAGGTATTACCATGAGCGAATTTTTAGAATCCCTGAACTTTGTTGTTTCTGAGGACTGTTTAACTACAGACACCGGAAATCAATACTGCGCGAACGATTCAAACAAATTAGCTTTCTACGCAAATGGTTATCAAGTGCAAGATTGGCTTAACTATGTAAACCAGCACGAAGATCAGTTATTGCTGTACCATGGCGAAATGGATCAAAAAGTACTCTCTCGTTGGTTTGATAAGATACCTGATGAATCATGTATCTACTCGGGAACTTGTCCTGAGCGGGGTGACCCTCCATATGAGAGCTGTGCCCTAACTTGTGAAATCTAAACCTATTTCATTTTTTCAAATCAAACAGCTAGCACAAGATATATCTCGTGCTAGCTGTCAATGGCGGAGAGTAAGGGATTCGAACCCTTGGTGCCCGGAGGCACACTTGTTTTCGAGACAAGCCCATTCGACCACTCTGGCAACTCTCCGTATATTCCGAGAGTCTACACGTCTACAATATTTTTGTCAGCCGGAAACAAAAACCAAAGAATGAGATACAGCGCCACACCAAGACCGCCAAAAAATATCGACACCAGAAACACGATTCGAACTCGCCACACCTCCCAGTGATATTGTCGTGCGATACCAGCACACACTCCAGCAATTATTTTGTTTTCAGTATCTCGATTGAATTCCATGACCTAATTATGAATTGCTAAAAAATAATTGCAAGAAACAGCACAAACCTCAAGTCACTGCTATTCTCTATTTTCAAAAAAAACGTACAATATAGCTATTATAGTAATTCACACTAACACCATGGCAAAAGGTCAAGATTCTCGCAAAGAAAAAAAGAAACCAAAAAAGGACAAGAAAGAAGCTAAAAAATAAAGAGCTTTTGTGTTACTATCCCTGTCATGGAAACAGAAACAATCGATGCTTTTGGCAATGTACTCTCTGATGGAGACTCGGTCCAAACAACTAAAGAATTGAAAGTCAGAGGAACAAAGGCCACGCTCAAAAAAGGCACAGTCATAAAAAGTATTCGCCTGACTGACAATCCAGAAGAAGTGAACTGTTCTCACCCAGACATCAAAGGCTTGGTCCTACGAACCGAATTCTTGAAAAAACGCTAACCTCGGTTAGTGTTTTTTCTTTGACATTCTTTATATCGGAAACACGTAATCTCGTGATCGTTTACGAGGCCCGCGGCCTGCATAAAGGCATAACAAATGGTTGAGCCCACGAATTTGAAACCGCGTTTTTTGAGGTCTTTACTCATAGTGTCTGAAATTTTAGTATTGACGGGGATATCAGCCATATTTTTAACGTGATTCACAATTGGCTGATGGTTCACAAAACCCCAAATATAAGCATTAAAAGAACCAAATTCTTTTTGTATTTTCATAAAGTTCTGCGCGTTCGTAATCGTAGTACTTATTTTCAAGCGGTTCCTGATAATGCCATCATCCTGCATCAGCCGCTCAACATCACGATTGGTATACTGGGCAACCTCGATGTAGTCAAAGTTATCAAAAGCTTGTCTGTAGCCCTCTCTTCTTTTTAGAATAGTCGCCCAAGATAAACCAGCCTGTGCTGAATCAAGAACCATAAACTCAAAGAGTTTGCGATCATCGTGCAGTGGCACACCCCACTCATTATCATGATAGGCAATCATCAACTCATTATTTCCCGGCCAACTGCAACGTTGTTTCATATTTTTATTATATGCGGAGGAGACAGGATTCGAACCTGCGGGAGGTTGCCCCCCACACGCTTTCCAAGCGTGCGCCTTCAACCGCTCAGCCACTCCTCCAATTAATACAAGATAGCAATCTAGCGCCATCCTGACAACTTATTTGTTTAATAGTGCGTCAATCCGCTCCTCGACCGGTGGATGAGTCATGAATAATTTGTTCAGCCCCTTTCTAGCTTTAGCACCAAATGGATTACTGATATACATATGCGCCATCGAATGATTGGCATGCTTCATCTCCCCACCGGTGGCCATGCTGTAATTATGAATCTTGCGCAACGCATTGGCCAATCCTTCTGGATATCGGGTAAGCAGTGCCCCACTGGCATCAGCCAAGAATTCTCGCCTCCTAGATACCGCCAGCTGAATCAAGGCCGCAAACAGTGGCGCCAAGATAAGCAAAACAATCCCGGCAATCATCAGTATGGTCCCTAATTGACCATTGTTATTATCTCTGCTTTTGCCCCCACCAAATAATTGTGCACGGAGGAATACATCGCCTAGCATGGTCACAAAACCAACCAGAATCACCGCCATGGTCATCACTAGCATATCGCGGTTACCGATATGAGACAGTTCATGAGCGGCTACCCCCTCTAGCTCGCTCCTATCCAGCACAGACAAAATACCCGTAGTAAAAGCCACCACTGCATGTTTAGGATCACGCCCCGTAGCAAAAGCATTAGGAACCGGATCTTCGATAATGTAGATTTTTGGAATGGGAAGTCCAGCAGTAATAGCTAGGTTTTCGACGATATTCCAAAGTTCTCGATGGCTGTCGCGTGATATTTCTTTGGCGCCAGCCATTTTGAGAACTATCTTGTGTGAAAACCAATAGGAAATCAAAGCCTGGAACATTGCCACTCCGGTTACCACGTACAGAATTATTTGGTCTTCAAAATACCAACTAAAAAACCAACCCAAACCAATCACAACCACCAAAAACCCGAACAATAACGCCCAGGTTTTGCGGATATTTTCTGACTTGTGACTATACAGAGTCGACATTAGAATTTGACGGCAACAGGTTCGCGGGCGGCCGCATCGCTTTCTGTTAATTCAAAGAATTCACGCTTGGCAAAATTAAAAGCCTTGGCAATAACATTGCTTGGGAATGATTCAACCTTGATGTTTAGATCGCGGACATTGGTGTTAAAGAATCTTCGCGCTGCCTGAATCTTGTTCTCGGTATCTGTCAGTTCAGATTGAAGCTGGCCAAAGTTCTGATTGGCCTTTAGATCTGGATAAGCCTCGGCCACAGCCAGCAATTTGCCTAATGATTGAGTCAAAGCTGATTCAGCACCAGCCATAGCAGCCACTTGTTCGGCGGTGATATTGGTTGGATCGACGTGAATCTGGGTAGCTTTGGCTCGAGCCTCGGTGACTTCTTGGAATACTCCTCGTTCATGAGATGCGTATCCCTTAATCGTCTCGACCAAGTTGGGAATCAAATCATAACGACGCTTGAGCTGGACATCGATATCTGCCCAGGCCTCGTCTGTTCGGGTGCGCAACGTAATAAAGCCGTTGTAGGAAGCAATTGCCCACAGAGCAATGAGTACCACTGCGCCAATAAGAATGTAGAAAATAATCATAAAATATCGAAATATTAGATATTAATTGGTCCTACAAATTATAACAAAGCCGTGACATGATAAGTCTTGACTACACGTGATTATTGTTGTATTAACCATCCTCTGCCCGACTTGTTTCCCAAAGAAAAACCCGGCGCAAAACGCCAGGCTCTTCCGAGAAAATAAAATAAGACTTTATTTTTTTGCTACCTTTCGGCTTGAAAAAGCTAGAAGCAACGGGCTCGCAAAGAAAATAGAAGAATAGGTACCAGTAACAGTACCCAACAACAGCACCAACGCTAATTCACGAGTAGCCACTGGGCCCACTACCATCAGCACAATCAATACCACCAACAATGTCAGCGAAGTATTAATAGAACGAGCCATAGTCTGATTGAGTGACAATCCTACCAATTTTGCAAAGCCAGCCTGATTGGCCTCTCCTCCTTTGAATTTTTCACGAACATTTTCGCGAATACGGTCGAATACCACAATCGTATCGTTGACGGATAGACCCAAAATGGAAAGCACGCCAACCACAAACAAAGTGTCGATTTCGTGACCAATCAAAGCAAAAATCCCCACCGGAATAATCACATCATGAAGCAAGGCAATCACAGCCGTTAATCCGTATGTCCAAGAAGAAACCGGCCGAGACACCTGACGAAAGGCATAAGCAACAAAAAGGATAATCGCCAGAGCCACCACCACAATAGCGATCAGAGCCTTGGTGCGCAACTCGCTCCCAATGGTCGGACCAATGGTGTTGTAGCGCTCTTCGGTTACCTGTTCGATATCTACTTGTAGTGCGGTTAGCAACTGCTGATGCTCTTCCTCTATCAATTCTTGCGTACGGACAATAACACTCAGGTCACCAAAAGGCTGTACCCTAGCACCAGTAAATCCAGCTTCGGCCACTGCTTCTCGTACCGCAATGATATCAGGACGCTGTTCTTCGTATGAGACTTCCAGAATAGAGCCTCCAGTAAAATCAATACCGAAGTTAAGCCCAAACTTGGCCGTAACCGCAGCCGCCAACACCATCAAAAAGATAGACAGCCCTATGAAGAATTTTCTGTATTTGATAATAAACATAAGCTATTTTTGAAAACCAGTTCCGAATAATATGCGCTTTACTTTGCCGGCAGTGTTACCTGCAAAAGCATGCAACATGATCCTCGTCGCCGTCACGGCGGTTAGCATTGATACCAGTACACCCAACCCAAAGGTAAGGGCAAAACCCTGAATCAATGATGTTCCAAACCAGAACAAGATAGCCGCCGAAATCAAGCTAGAGATGTTAGCGTCACGAATAGAAGCCCAGGCGCGACTAAATCCTGACTTGAGCGAATCATGTAGACTGCGACCTTCACGGAGTTCTTCTTTCATTCGTTCAAAAATAAGAATGTTTCCGTCAACCGCAATTCCAAGCGAAATAATAAATCCAGTCATACCGGCTGCTGTCAATGTCACCGGAACGGTCTTGAACAAGGCCAACATAATAACGGTATACAAGCCCAGGGCCAGCACTGCCACCAAGCCTGGCAAGCGATACCAGAACAACAAGAATATTCCCACCGCAATCAGAGCGTACACTCCAGCCATAACTCCAGCCTCGACAGCCTGTTGACCAAGTGACGGTCCGATGGTTTGGGTAGACAAGAGTGAGATAGGTACCGGCAAAGCACCAGAATTGAGTCGGCCCACCAACTGGCGTGCTTCGTCAGGAGTGAACTGTCCGGTAATAATTGCCTCTCCACCAGTAATTTCGCTCTGAATAACCGGAGTAGAAATAGGTGCTCCATCCAAAAAGATAGCTAGTACACTACCAATATTGTCTCGAGTAATCTGAGCGAACAAATCACCACCTTCGGAATCAAACTCCAAAGAAATAACAGGATCACCAGCCATTCCGCTCCCCCCTTGACTAAAGCCCTGACTGAACTGCAAAGTAGAACGATTGAGATATCGTCCCGTCAAACCAGTGTCAACAAAAGCAGCGCTGGGATCAATATCAATGGTTGCGTTACCCTCGTCGTCAACAGTCACCGGAACTGTGGTTGGGTCATAATTAGGGTCTTCGAGTTTGAACTCGAGCAACGGCGTCTGACCAATCATAGCGATTGCCTCATCAAGGTCGGTCACTCCCGGCAACTCCACAATCAATCGATAAGACGTACCCTCTCCCAAACGAGAGACTTCGGTCTGAACATTTGGTTCTGACACGCCAAACAAGTTCACGCGACGCTCAATAACGTCACGCAAAGACTCCATGGCCTCTTCTTCTTCGCCGAGGCGCACATCGGCCACATCAGCCTGATACACCAAATACGAACCACCTGATAAATCCAGCCCTAGCTTAAAAGGTTTTGTATCCTGTCCGCTATACAACCAATAGCCTAGCAAACCGCCAAGCAACAGAAGTACGAGCGCAATAATTCTTGTCTTCCACATATGAGCGATATTGTAGCGGTTCTGTTCCGGCGATACAATTGACATTACGTCAATTTTGATTCTTAATCCCGCTTCTTCGCAGTGACCAATCCCGCAATAGTAACGCCATCGCAAAAGCACCGCCGCCGCCAAGCAAGAACCCGGCCAAGATATCGGCGGGATAATGTACCCCGGCAATAATACGCGCCAGACCAATTCCAAAAGTAGCCAACACGAACAAAGCACCTAATTTTCGATGATAGTGATACACCGCCACTGACACAGCCGCAAAAAAAGCCGCATGCCCCGAAGGGTAACTGTCCAGAATTCCTAATTGAAACAATGGCTGGATATCCAGTACGGCATACGGTCTAGGAATGAGAAAAAGATTTTTCCCAAATACAGCCGCGACATAGGCAATCACGCCCGTTAGCGCAATCACTCCAACCTTGCGCCAGGTATACAAACTAACTCGCACGCCAGGTGTTTCGTCGTAATACAAAAACAATACAAAAAAAGTAACCGCCACCAGAATGGTATCAAAAGCGGCTACGGGAACTTTTCCTAGAGGATGAGTGGCAAAAGTAATTATTGGTCGCAACCAAGGCATCTGCTCGAGAAAACCATGGATAAAAAGAAAAGTTGCTTCATTCCAAGTCGTCAACATGCCCCAATTGTACCTTGGTTAGGAAATTTTGAAACAGCACCGCCACAGCAATGGGGCCTAGTCCACCCGGAACCGGTGTCATGGCGTCTACAATGGCAATACAATCAGGATGAATATCTCCAGCTACCACCCCACCACTTTCGGCCGTACCAGCGTCAATCAACACCTGACCGGCATGCACCATATCAGCGGTTATAAGCCCTGGCTTGCCGACACCACTAATTACGATTTCGGCTTGGGCGAGCTCCGCCACCAGGTCACCCGATCGCTCAGTCACCACCACCGGATTGATGCCATATGTCTGGAACCACTCGACCAAAGGCTTTCCCACCAACCTCCCTTCGCCCACGACCAATACCTTGGCCCGAGAAATGTCTCGACGCAATTTGCGCAGGACTTCACGTACTGCGCCCACCACTGGTGGCAATACCCCGTCGCGATACATGGACTCTTGAGCGGCCGGAGACAAAACATCAATATCCAAATGTGCCGGAATAGCTCCCAACACAACATCACTGTCGATTTGTTCCGGCAATGGCAATTGGACAATGAGACCCTGGTATAGCTTGCGTCCATCTTTGGCTTCGGCCCTAACAATAATATCTATTTCGTCCAGTACTTGCTGAGTGGTGGCTCCTTCTTCCAATTCGTACTGCACCAATTCGATACCAACCCGACTAGCCGAGCGTTTTTTGATAGCCACGAAAGAATCAATCGCCGGGTGACTTCCGACCTTGATGAGGGCGATCTTGGGAGAAAAATCCAACGCCGAAATCTCCTCGGTTACGAGATCGAGAATCCTGTTCGCAATGGGCTTTCCTGCAATAATCATATATCGATACTATCGAGTGCTTCTTTTTGTATCACATCCCGACGCATACTGCGACCATACGAACGCATACTCATCAAAATTCCCAGTCCAGCAAACAACGTAATGAGGTGCGATCCACCATAGGACAGAAACGGCAAAGTAATTCCCGTCACCGGCAACAGGCCGATATTCATGCCAACGTTAATCAGCACGTGACTCATAATCATAATGGCAAAACCAAAAGCAAATAACGTTTCAAAATTACTCGCCGCATGATTTCCAATTCGCAGCACTCGCCACACCACGACAGCAATGAGTAGCAAAATCAGAATCGAACCAACAAAGCCCCATTCTTCGGCAAAAGCAGCAAAAATAAAGTCTGTTTGATATTCCGGCAAAAACTTGAGTCGGGACTGTGTTCCAAACCCAACCCCCTTGCCCAGCAACTGCCCCGACCCCACTGCAATGGTTGACTGATAGGCGTTATACCCTGCACCCTGAATATCTGCCAACGGATCCAAGAAGCTTAGGATTCTATCCTGCTGATACGGCTGAAGCACAAACATCCACATCACTCCACCAGCCAGCGCAATCCCACCCAGAATCAGCGCCAAGTGTTTTTTGGATATTCCTGATACCAGCACCAACCCAAACCAAATCAAAAACAGGATTGCTGCCGAACCAAAATCGGGTTGCAAAAAAATAAGCGCGAATGGAATCATGAAATATATCCCTGACACAATAATATGTTTGGGGTTTTTGATTTCCATATGCCGCCGGGAAAAATACTTGGCCAGAAGCAGAATCAAAATAATTTTCATCGGGTCAGATGGTTGCAACGAAAATGCTCCCAAATTAATCCAACTGGTTGCCCCTTTGATGGTTGAACCCACCACAAAAAGACTCAAAAGCAAAAGAATACCGCCCCCATACACAGTCATCAGAACGTTTGTGCGCTTGATAAATCGAATGTCTAAAAAAGAAAAAACAAAAAAGACAACAAAAGAAAGCCCGATCCACAGCAATTGCCGGGTCAGGTAATTCTCTTCACCCGTAAAAGAGCTCATGGTTACCAGTCCTCCGCCGAGAATAGGCAGCAACGCCAAAACCAGCACCCAATCGATGCGTCCTGATTCTAATTTTTCCCAAATAGTCTTGCCCATCATAGGTTTTGGCAGTGTAGCACGCGGCTCTTATTTTATAGCTACGCACGACGCAATTATCTCCTCCAGACCAAAAACTCGCTTGGACGCCCCAGCCAAACCCACCCGCCTGGCGCTCGTTTTGTCTCGAGGAGAGAATTTTTTTCAAAAACTCTTTATAAAAAAGCTCGCGGACCCAGAACCGATGCCTTGCAGGTTCTGGGGAGCGGAGAACTTGATTCGTATTTTTTAGAAAGAGGTTTTTGAAATTATTTGCGACCAGAATCAAACGAGTTTTTGGTCTTGGCGGAAAGCCGAAACAAAATTTGAAAGTTAACCCCCCTAAAACCTCTTGGGCTGGAACGGATTCACGCGCGGAATAACTTCGATGCGGACGGCTGGTTTTTCGAATGGCAATGGCCAGGTAAAGGTCACTTCTTTCTTGTCACCATCCCCAATAAATTCCACATAACTCTGACTGGCCGCCATCGCATTACCATCGGCATCATAAACAATGGCCACCACCGGCACATCAGAAAAATCATCAAACGTAATATTCTCGATTTCGGTCGTTAGTTTTGGTCGGAAACTTTCATTAGACAGCACTCTGTTTTTTACAATCAATTGCGGAGCCGCGTATTTGGGATCCGTCTGATCCCACGCCGGTGCTCGCAAGAATCGGAACACCACCTGGGCCGGATTCTGATCTCCTACTTCGAACCCTGGTACAAAAATAGCCGTGCTTTCGTTGGGTCCAATATAAGCAAAGTTCACATACGGCTTGCCAATGATATTTCCTGATCGATCCAACACCCGGAATTCGTAGGGTAGTTCTTTGACTCCTACATTAGTATTCTGATTTTCGATATACGCCACCAGGTTGTAGACGTCGTCATCCACATAGAACGCCCGTTGCCAGCGTAGGATCAGATTGCTGACATCCTGCGTACACACTCGCTGACAATTGCCACCACAGTCTATTCCCCGCTCCAAGCCGTTCTGTTTGCCGTCAAAACACGTCGCCGGCCGGGTAAAGTACCGATACGCTGTAATACCAATCAGTATCGTCGGCAGAATAGACAGGATACCGATATAGGTGAGTTTTCGCCGTTGTGACCAGGATAATGCCATGGGTATATCATACCAGGATTTGTGCAGTGGTTTTAATCATCTTTTTCCAGACCATGTAACCAAGCCAATATTCTGGTTGCGGTATACATAACCAATCCAACAACCAACAGCATCGCTAGCATTAACCCCGTCGGCATACTCACCGCTGGCAACAATGCTGTCCCCAACAATGCACTCATCAAAAAAACTTGCACCAAATAAGGCAATCGTTGCCACCACTGACCTCGCTCCTTTTTTCCCAAAAAAACAATTCCCTCAAAAACAATCCCCACCGCCAACAACCCACCCTGCAATACAGCCACTAATTGTGCCAGCGTATACGTTCCCTCCAAAACCAAAACCGGCCGCAACACTGCCAAAGGTCGCACAAATCCCAGTTCTTGCAAATTAATAATCACAAGAATTAACAGCACCAACGCAGCCCCCAATTGCAGTGAGCGTACCCACCCCAATAACGCTGACCACAGTATCCTCCCCAGCAACAGAACGATTTTGTTCGGTTTTTCTTGAATAGGGCTGGTTTTCATAGGTATATGATACCAGGCTTCGCCCCCAAAAAATCGCAACACCTGTTCCCACTAGCGACTATCTCTAATATTTACAAAAAGCTATACTATTCTTGTAATTGTTAGCTTTAATATACATATCTATGGAAATAATCCCATTTAATAAACCAGAGGAATCACGGGACGAAGGATCATTACCCAGAAGATCATTTCTAAAAAAAGCAGGGGTGGGATTCGTCGGAATGCTTCTTGGAGGGAATGCACTAGCTGGAACAGAAGGAATAGAATCAGACTGGACCATGCAACTGTTGGAGGATGAGGCCTCCCGCATCGACGGGATAAACCTGTATGCCATAGCTCAAAGTCTAAACGGAGGAGGTGCACTAGCAACCTTCCGAAAGGAGATTCTAGAACCACTCGTCGGATCGTCAAATATGGATACTTCAGAGATTCGAGCAGCCATAAAGCAACGAATACTTAAAACGACAGACCCCGACCTACAAGAAATCAAAGAGGCCTTTAAAGCCAAACTCCAGGAAAAAGAAACCATAACAGCAGAACGAGCAACAGCAGCAGACAATAGAACGGAAGCAGAGAGAGAAAAAGAAGAGTTAAAAGAACAATTAGAAAACTCGACTTTGGATGAACTTCCAGACGCACAGTTCATAGAATTCATTCGTCAGAAATTAATCGAGAAAAAGAAAATCAGCGATATCGATTTCGAAGCAGGGGATAAATTTGAGCGCACCTACACCCCCGATGAACAAAAAATTTTCAAAGGCGCTGTGCACCAAAAAGCTAAATATATTTGGGGCATAGACGAAGCAAGAAGAATACTAGACAGCCTAGAAGGAAAAAGTAGCCCACGCACAAAGGGAGACAGAGAGCGTGATGGCGGCTGGACAGAGAACACACAAAAAAGAGGCGCTGGTTCTGCTTATGGAAGGACTTGCGGAGAAGCGCTTGGTAAACTATACGAACTACTGCAGTGGTAACCCCAGAAACAGTCTCAATAAACCCCAGCCTTCCAATGGCTGGGGTTTATTTTTGGGTGATTTTTGAAAATTGGGTAAAAAAAAGACGGTGTCATACAGAGTACAACAACCGCCCTGCTTTGAGGCCCCACCTCTCACCTTTTACCAAACCATCTATTGGTGAGGCCTCTCTTCACTACTTCAAAAATTGCCTGCGTATCTTTTTCAAATCTATCACACCAAATAGTAGTGTCAATGGCTTGACAAGTGCTATTAAATAATGGTATAATATAAAAAGAAAGTATCTGGTTCTTTGACAAATGGTTGGTGAAACGGTGAATCTAGAGCATTCCCAGGCGGCAAGCCTGATGAATTAGACTCACCGTTTTACCAACCAAATCATCAATTATGAAAAAAAGTATTTTTATCATCGCCACCACCCTGCTCCTGACCTTTTCTGTCCAGGCTCAGGACACAACCTGGACCTCTGTTACAGAGGTCCAGGGGGTAACCCTGGCCTCCTGGGTCAACCCAGCGGGAGACTGGGTGACACAGGTCACCGCACCCCTCCCGACGGGAGCGGTCGCCCTCCGCTGGGCGCCCGCTGACTCCTCGGCTGGGCGAGCACTGGCGCCCACCCAACACTACGAAATCGTGTCCTTGGAGGCACACCTTCCCCTGCTGGGGTGGGTGATCCTCCAAACAACGGAGGACCTGGCGGACTCGACTGAGTCCGCTAGGTCGGAACAATATTTGACCCCCCTCCCCGAGGGGACGGACTTCGTCAGGTGGAGTCACGGATTCCCGGCGAACCCGGGGGCGGTGGAAGTGAACAGCCTCCACGTGGAGGCTAAATGGGGCCTGGACCCCACCGCCTTTCCGGTCGAGTGGCTCTATTTTGAGGCCAAGACGACCGCCGAAGGGGTTGCGCTCAACTGGGCCACGGCTCAGGAGCTGAACTCCGACCGGTTCGAGGTGGAGCGCAGCGCCGACGGTACGGAGTGGGCTAACATCGGCCAAGTGGCCGCAGCTGGCTGGGCTGACTCCAAATCGGAGTATCGGTTCACCGACACCACCGCCTCCGGCCGGATGTACTACCGCCTCCGTCAGGTAGACTTTGACGGCGCCACCGACTACAGCAGTGTGGTCGAGGCGGTCGTCGAGGCCCCCACCTCAGCCGGGCCGACCCTTCGGGTCACGAGCTGCGCGGGCAACCCGCAGGTCCACGGACTCGAGGTGGGGGCCACTGGCATGCTTCAAGTCTATGACCTGAGAGGCCAGCTGGTCTACACCAGCCAGGTGTACGGCACTGGGCAGCCAGTTACGGTCGCCCTGCCAGACCTGCCCGCCGGCCTCTACACCGCCACCATCACTGACGGCCACGGCGGAATCGGCAAGGTGCTGATAAAGTAGGGGCAACCCCTCCCCGCGTCGCATGAAGCACGACGTGGGGATGAAACAAAATATTTGCTTCTTTGTATAAAAAGGTCCCGCTCTGGAATTTTCCAGGGTGGGCCTTCATTTTTGGGTAATTTTTATTTTTATAATTCTTCGGTAATCACCTCCGCCGCAGCGTTGGCCCAATCAATCCGCAGGAACGTCAGACCAATCACCCGCCCATCGTCCGTCACGGTACGGATGCGCCAAGCGTCGCCCGGCAAATTGCTTTTGTACGAATATCCGCGATACCCACGATCGGCACCGCCAACGATGGTCATAGGAATGCGGTCGGTGGTCACCCACTTGCCTTCTTTTTTGTACTGCCATTCGTGATAGATCCGAGCGGTAAATTTGTCCGGGGCAAACACACTGGTAAAGACATACGCCCGATCACCCGGCACCAGGGTCAATGTGTTGCTACGCTTGTCCCAGAACCGCCAAGCAGGATTGGCCTCGTAGTCAGCCTGGTACCCATCCCCCGCCCGCACCACGCGGTGATACACGGCGTCTAATTTGATAGACAGCGGTACTGGCGGCAAGACCTTGGCAAAATATGATCCGGCGATTACCACCAAGACAGCGCCAATAATCCAACCCTTGCCCATAATCAGGCGCCTTTTTTGAATCCGTCCCAATCTGGCCAGCAGTACCAAATATCCAAAAGCAAGCACTAGCCAAATCCCCGTTGCAAGCAGGAACAACCCAGTGCTCATATCATGGAAAATCAGCGGAATTAGGATGGCCAGATATAAATACAAAGCAGTAAACAAAGCCACTAGCTGGATAGACAGGGCTTTGAAATATCGCTTGGCAAACTCGC
This sequence comes from uncultured Candidatus Saccharibacteria bacterium, assembly GCA_964350165.1. GTDB lineage: Bacteria > Patescibacteriota > Minisyncoccia > Phycocordibacterales > UBA1006 > CAYGJA01. Next base: position 252,321 of record CAYGJA010000001.1, read on the forward strand.
TCCCGAACAGAAAGACCACCAGAATAAGCAGGAGCGGCCAACTGTTCAGCAGACTGCCACTGCGTCCATAGAAAATAACCAGCCCGCTATAGATGCCACCAATAGAAAAAGCCATGGCCGTATACAGCCAGTTGACCCAGCGATCAGGTATCCGCGAGCGCTCTCCCAGACGATACCAACGGAAAATAGCCGCCATGGATACCGACACAATCAGGAGATGCACCACCAGCAGAGCTTGATCAAAAATCTGATCAATCCGATTGAGGGTCAGATTGTCCAACACAAATCCAATAATCAACGCCGCCGGAGCAATCAGCTGGTGGTGGCGGTTGGTAAAGTTGCGGAGGTTTTGCAAGCGTCGATGAAAGGCTTTCATGGCGTTAGTATAGCGCAAAGTAAAAGACCGCACCCGGGGAGGGTACGGTCTGCTTTGGCGGCTGTTAGACCGCCCCAGAAGCTAGGTTTTTCTTAGGAAGCCATTCACAATCGCCTGGCGAACCTGGTTGACATATGCAGCTTTGGCATAGTCGTCTAGGCCGTCATACCAGCAGGCGTCACCCGGCCAATCGAGACCAACAACACCATAGGCGCTGGCCAACTGGGCGGCGGACCGCACCCGACCACGCTTGATAGGGTTCTCGGCAATCCAGATGGACCGCGGATCGTCCCGCCCCCATTCATCACACAAGGCTTTCGCCCAGCGCCGTCGAGGGTCGTGGTGGGTAAAGGTGTCGAGCAAAATGGGCCCAGCAATGAAATGCCTTAGCACTTCTGGCACCCCAGGCGGTAACTCGGACCACTTGGATGGGATTACCTGAACAACACGATCAACAGCAGCTAGGGCACTGAGATCAAAAATGTTTTTCATAAGAAAACCTAATTTATTTAATTAGACCACACTTTCACTTTTTTGTACATAAAAACCCGGGTGCGCAAAGCGCACCCGGGTTTTTATTATTTTTTCTACAAAAAAAGCCCTGTAAACTGGCGGTTAGCTACTTTCCCCATAAATGAGTATCATCGCTCCTAGCGGACTTAACTTCTCTGTTCGGAATGGGAAGAGGTGTTTCCCCGCTGGCAAACCACCAGATTACAAAGCTTTTTCGAGCTTGGAATATCAATATATTGTTTATGAGTTTCAAAAAACACCTAGTTTTCTCACAATGAGAAAGAAAATGCTTAATGGTGTATATGATGTCCAGAGTTCCTAACTGGACAATGGGCAATTAGTACTTCTCCGCTCAACACATTACTGTGCTTACACGTAAAGCCTATCAACCTGATCATCTCTCAGGGCCCTAGGATTACTAATCTTAAAGTTGGCTTCCCTCTTAGATGCCTTCAGAGGTTATCCATTCCCGACATAGCTACCCGACGGTGCCGCTGGCGCGACAGCCGGTAGACCAGAGGTCAGTCCATCCCGGTCCTCTCGTACTAGGGACAGATCTTTTCAATAATCGACGCCTGCAGTAGATAGGAGACCAACCTGTCTTACGCATGTGTAGCAATTAGTTGTTTAAAACTAATCACACCGCCATTACTGGCGGGATCGGACTGTATCTTTATTCGCAAAATGCGAATAGTTAACGTGCAGTCTCTACGGGCTTATATTTCTATAATTCCCTCGGTATTGCCCGCACGAATGCTAGGGTTCTACCGATATGAGTTAACTTTTTCTTTCTAGACGAATCTAGAAGACCGCCGTAATTGGTTGGTTCTATCATTTTTCATTTTTGTTAAGACGAAAAGACTATGTCGTTTTTTTAGGATTCAGATTGGTTCATACTCCAATTCGTAAAAATTAGAATATGAACGGTCTGAACCCAGCTCGCGTACCCTTTTAATTGGCGAACAGCCAAACCCTTGGGACCTTCTCCAGCCCCAGGATAGGATGAGCCGACATCGAGGTGCCGAACATCGCCGTCGCTGTGGACGCTCGGGCGATACTAGCCTGTTATCCCCGGGGTAGCTTTTGTCCTATGATCTTCTGCCGCATCTAAAGCGGTCAGTCGGTTCACTATGCTCTGCTTTCGCACCTGTTCGTCATGTCCGACTCACAGTCAAGCTGGTTTATGCCATTACACTATCGGCACGGTTTCCATTCGCGCCTAACCAACCTTAGTAGGATCCTCCGTTACTTTTTGGGAGGAGAGCGCCCCACTCAAACTACCCACCACACACTGTCCCTCCTGGTTTTTGCCCAAGGGGTTAGAACATACATAACATGAGGGTGGTATTTCACTGGCGACTCCAGTGCAGCCAAAACCGCACCTTCAAAGTCTCCCACCTATGCTGCGCACAGGTCACGTATGCTCAATGTGAAGCTATAGTAAAGCTCCCGGGGTCTTTTCGTCTAACTGCAGGTAACCGGCATCTTTACCGGTATTGCATTTTCACCGAGCAGGTCCTCGAGACAGTTCCCCAGTCGTTACGCCATTCGTGCACGTCTGAACTTACCAGACAAGGAATTTCGCTCATGTATTCCTTTTAAATGCTCGACATGGACTCTATCTTATCCCTCCTTTGCAGGTAGGGCCGTGACGTTGGTCTCTATATCATCACGTTTGGACTATGCTTACATTACTGTAAGTAAGGTAACTTGCGTATTCTATTTATCTACTTCTATAACAGTCCCAGTCCTACTGATTTCTAGTTTGCACTAAAAATCAGTACCTTAGGACCGTTATAGTTACGGCCGACATTCACCAGGGCTTATACAGATCAGCAAAACAAATAAATTTATTTCACCCTCCAGTATTTAACCTTCTGGCATTGGTCAGGCGTCACCCCCTATACATCCTCTTTCGAGTTCGCAGGGAGCTGTGTTTTTGATAAACAGTCGCCAGGGAATCTTTCGCTGCGGCCCACATTGCTGTGGGCAGGCCTTATCCCGAAGTTACGGCCGCTTTTTTGCCGAGTTCCTTGAGGACCTCTCACTCGTTCGCCTTGGTCTACTCGACCTGACTACCTGTGTCGGTTTACGGTACAGGTTCCATATGTTTAACCTTAGAAGTTTTTCTCGAAAGGCTCTTCACATACCTCTCCCGGTCCGAAGACCGGAATTGCTTGTATCCTCTCTGTTTGCCCGAGGGCCACTACCCGGATTTACCTAAGTAGCACAGATCGAATCCACGACACCAATCCGATAAGATGCGTATGCTTATTTCCTTTGTCACTCCATCGAAACATAGGGAAGTTACGGAATATTAACCGTATGTCCATCGCCTGCGGTTCTCACCATCGGCTTAGGCCCTGACTAACCCACGGTCGATCAACGTTGCCGTGGAACCCTTAGTCTTTCGGCGGGAGGGGATCTCACCCTCCTTGCGGTTACTTGTGCCAACATTCTTACTTCTACACGCTCCACTATGGCTCACGCCTTTAGCTTCATCGCAGAGTAGAATACTCTCCTACCACTCGTATACGAATATACGAATCCTCAACTTCGGTACAATACTTAAGCCCCGATTATTTGCGGCGCAGAATCTCTAGACCAGTGAGCTGTTACGCTATCTTTAAAGGATGGCTGCTTCTAAGCCAACCTCCTGGTTGTCGGAGAAATTCTACCTCCTTAAGTGCACTGAGTATTGTTTAGGGACCTTAGTTTGAGATCTGGGCTGTTTCCCTTTTGTCCACGTGACCTTCGCGCCCCGGGACTGACTGCCACGCTATTAACCGACTGGTATTCGGAGTTTGGTAAGTTTGGCGAGCCGAAGCCCTACTCAAACTATCCAGTGCTCTACCCCCAGCGGGAACACGTGACGCTATACCTAAATATATTTCGGAGAGAACCAGCTATTACCAAGTTCGATTGGCTTTTCACCCCTTACCACAAGTCATCCCCGCGTTTTGCACGGCGCGTGGGTTCGGGCCTCCATCTGTGTTTCCACAAACTTCACCCTGCTCATGGCAAGCTCACTTGGTTTCGGGTCGTATGCATGCTACATATTCGCGCTATTCACACTCGGTTTCCCTGGGGCTCCGTCCGAAAAGGACTTAGCCAAGCAACATACATACACTCGTTGGCTCATTCTTCAATAGGCACGCCGTAGAGGATGCAAGCACCCTCATCGACTCCTTGTAGACACACGGTTTCAGTTCTATTTCACTCCCCTTCCGGGGTTCTTTTCACCTTTCCCTCACGGTACTAGTTCACTATCGGTCTGATGAAATATTTAGCCTTACCAGTTAGTACTGGCAGATTCCTCCAAGCTATTCATGTCTCGGAGTACTCAGGAACAGTAGTCAAGAAGGCGTGAGATTTTCGATTACGGGACTTTCACCCCCTTTGGTTAGGCTTTCCAGCCGTATTCATCTAACCTCACACTTTGTAACTTCTCGGGTAAACCCTACTACTGCCCTACAACCCCACATCTCTTTACCGAAGTAAACAGACATGGTTTGGGCTTCTTCCGTTTCGCTCGCCGCTACTCAGGAAATAACATTTGTTTTCTTTTCCTCTAGGTACTGAGATGTTTCACTTCCCTAGGTAAACTCTTTTGGTCTCTTATGTACCAAAAGTGACTGTGGTTTACACAGCCGGGTTGCCCCATTCGGAAATTTCCGGATCAAAGCTCGATTATCAGCTCCCCGAAACTTATCGCAGATAGTCCACGTCCTTCATCGCTTTCATCAGCCAAGGCATCCACCGTGCGCCCTTGGACTCCAATTAGGAGATCCAAACATCAAGTAACACCGCATTTTGTTTTCATTGTGAGAAAACTCGATGTTCTTTGAAAAGACTCACACTTGGCACATACATATATATGTATGTGCCAAATATATTGATATTCAGCTATCAAAGGTCTCGACCTGTTTGCATTAAAAAATCGCCACTTGAGGCGATGCGGAGAACAACCAAGGTTGGTCACTGCATCACGTAAGTCTCAAAGTCGAATTGATACGCATAAGGTGGTTGGAGTATAGGCGAAAAGGTTGGAAGCGTCAAGCAAACTTTTCAACAAAGAATACTGGTCAACAGAGTGCTCCAAAAAACAAACAACCCCGCCGGCTTGACGAGGTTGTTTTCTGAAAAAAGAAGGGTGTTTTTTACTTCTTTTCGTGTCGTTCGACGGCCTTGGATACGCTACCGATTACTCGACTGGCGGCCTCTTTGCCTCCGAGACCAAAAGCGATTCCACCAGCAATTGCAAACATCGCAATGATGCCAGTAAAGAGCGTGAACAAGAACTGTTCACCAATTCGTAATTGCGTTAGTGCCAAGAGAATGGCAAAAATCCAAATTGCCCAACGAGCAACGGAAGCCAAAAAATTAGCCGCGTCCATGCCAGCTGCTTTGGCGCTACCCAATACAATTTTGTGAGTGATATTTCCAATCACCGAAGCCAACATCAACACCACTACCGCAATGAATACGTTAGGAATATAGAGCAAGACTTCGTTGAGGAATTGATTCAGTTGTTGCAATCCCAAGACGTCGAGAGCCAACACCAAAAAGATAATCACAATAAACCAATCCAAAAGTGTGCCTAGAAATTTTGAAGCAGAGAATTCGATGTCTGCTTTTTTCAGTGCATCATGTAGGCCGGTTGCCTGCAATGCCCTATCTAATTTCAAATGTCCGATCACATGATAGACAGCCTTGCCTACTAGTGATCCAATGAGAAGCCCTATTAAAAAAACCGCAATTGCAATAATCACCTGTGGCAAAAAAGACACGACGGTCCCCCATACCAATTGAGATGAATCTGCGAGCGGCTGTATAAGTTCAAATGATGAAGCCATAAATCAGTGGTTATGAATAAATCCTAGCCTCTTTTATTTTATCATGCATCTGACTAGCGTTTGTAATTAAAACGCAATTTGTCGACCAACAGGTCATGTGGGTAGTCAAAAATATTACGCACCAATTTGTCATACATTTCGAGGCGGTACTTGAACTCGCTGGTTTCAAAAATAGAATACCGGAGCTCTTTGCCAATTTCGGCTTCGATTTCTTGGATGGTTTTTTCTACACTGGCTTTTTTGATATTGTCTCCGACAATCAACAGGTCGGCCATGCTCTCCCCTTCGTCCAGGAACACTCCTGCCAAAACCAAGACCTTGAGGCGGCCAGCTTTGGCAAAACGCTGGATTAGGTCCTTGCCCTTGATCAACCCAACATCAATCAGTAGATTGCGCAGTGGTTCGACCAATGACATTTTTTTATTGAGAAAATAACCCAAGGCTTTTTTGTTTCGCACCGATACTTTGCCGGTTTTGGTTTTTGATTCTATCTCAAAAGTAGCCTGCTTTTTTTCCAAAAAATCAGCCTTGAACAAAGACAGTAATTCTTTTTGGGCAATGGCTTTGGTAACCCGACTGCGCTTGACCACATCGTCCACGCTGTAGATTTCGTTCTCGTTGAACAAGAACAAACGCATGATTTTTACCCGAGCGGCACTGCCAATTATTTTTGCTAGTTCATCCATATCGCGCAGAGTATACCATGCAGGCACCATTGACGATTACCTGGTTTTTATATTGTTTCGATGACTTGTTGGAGGCGTTCGTTCAACGCATCCCGAGCAGCTGGAGTAATCTGGCGCAGCTTGGTCATGAATTCGATATAGGAAAAATGCGAATGCAATTGTTGCAATATATTGTCGGTCATAATTTGACGGCGCAAAGATTGATCTTCGCCCAAACCACCTCTCTTTTCGATTTGTTGCAATCGAGATAAAAACGAGCGACGCAAAATATCTGCAGTGGAATTTTTTATCTCATCAGCTTGTTCGAGATTGTTTGTGACTTCGATTAATTGCCGCAGTCGAACACCCGCATCCGCCTCGGGACCAACCACCGGAAGCGTACCGTAGACCTCTCCTTCAACAATCAACCCCTGCCCTATGGTTTCGACAACAAAACGATGTTCTTGTCCAAAGCTGGTATTACCCGCTATGGTGGGTACGATTAATTCTTCCGAGGAACCAATCGGTTCGGTAGATTCGGCAGTTATCTTAATAACCCCCACGTGGAACTCGCCCTCTCCAGTACCAGTTCCTTTTATTTCATACGTACCAGCCTGTGGATTATTGATAATAATTACCTTTGGACCAAGAGGATCACCATCATCAAAATATTCGGCCTGGCCTCCTATTTGATTTGTTGTTTTACTGATCTTTTTTCCATCGGGGGCAATTACCTCTGGTGCTATTGGTGAAGCGATAGTAAAAGCCAGGATTTCTTCGGGTTCATCTTCGTCTTCATATACTGAGCCGGGAATATTTTTTTGATTCAACACCTCGTGAACAATGGGAATGGCTTTTGTCACCACACTGCGATGTCCCGCATTATAGATATATTCCTGACGAACAGCGTCCCAACCGGGTATGGATTCGGTACCATATTCGAATGTTACCAAATCACAAGCATGCGCTGTCGGTATCAACCAAGACAACACGGGCGGCGGCCCAATAAAACAATCAAAGTTGGGGCGCGGCAATGGAAACATCACACTGCGCCCCAATACCGAACCGTCGCCAATTGGAGAATAGGCCACTCCACCATCTATTGGTCGGCCGTCCTGCCAACGTGCCGACCCAACGGTGCTCGTGTCTACCGCGATTCGCTCGATGGTGTCGTAACCGCGACCAGCCAGAATGGTCAGTTGCCCTACTCTGTCAGCAACATTGAGAATGCCTTCGTCTGAGTGCAAATCATTCCAGGTTGGCAGGAGCGGGTTTCGAGCTTGCATACCCTCGATGGGCAAATCAAGGCCCGTGGCAAAATCAACGAGATAATCATTGGTCGGAAGTAGTTCCTGAGTAGAGGGAATATCTTGCTGAATTAACTTGCGACGAGAAAAAGCCAAGTCGGGGCCAGCATAAGTAAGACCACGGTAGAAAAGAAAGGCTGCGGCTTGAGATTTCTCTCCCGTTTTCATATTCGGCGGAAACTGACCACCGCTCCACAAATAATACGCATCAACCGAACCATAATTCGGCGTAGCGATCATAATAAAGTTCCGAATATCGTCTCGATAATCGTCGCTCTGAATATATCCCCGAGTAAACAATCCTCCCATACTGTGGGCAACAATATCCACCCAGTCTTCGTCTGGATTATTGAATAGAGCCTGATCAATAACCGGCAACAAATACTGCTGATAATTATCCTGATTAGATTGTCGCCAATCATAAAACGCCACAAAGAGATCCTGGCCTCGAACATAACCCTCGTCTTCAAAAGATTGAATAAGTTGATCGTAAGTGTCGTCACCTAATGAAAATTCCCATTTATTTTCTAGCCCATGCCCCACAAACAAACCCCAATTCCAAGAAGCCAAATATCCTGGGACAATAATTACAGGAATCTTGTCTTGAGCTTTTGCACCCAAAGGAAAAAACACATAAGAAAAAAATATTAGGCAAAAGAATATTATTATTTTCATCAGCCAAAAAATCTAACCCCCATATATCCAACAAACCAAATATACAGACCAAAAGCAATAAGAAAGCCACTACTTATTATTAAAATTCTTAAAAAATGTGAACCCTTTTTTTTGTGGCTAAAAAAAAGATTATAAAAATATACGGGAAGCGAGAAAAATGTAATTATTTCTATAAAAAAATTTGAATTAAAAACCTCACGCATTGTCTCACCATTATCAAGCGTCAAACGATTTAAACACAAATACCCCCACCAAAAGAGGGCGAACAAAACAACAAAAACCAGAAAGACTCCTAGTCGCGCTCGCCAGGAAACATGTTCTTTTTTTCGATAATGCCAGCGGAACCAACCATACGGCCCCCACAACATCACCACCGCCAGGATGTTGACGGCAATGGCCAAGGCAATCTGTTGCCCAGAGGAAAGCGAGATAATATCCATCACTGTTTTCAGTATACCTGTCCACCCCCCTAATCTCGAACAGCACACCTTTCTACCTGTGAATTTCTCGTTTTTGAAATACGAACGATAACCTACAGCTAGCTACTTTTTTTGGATAGCTAATCAAAGTTAATCTGACAAAAGCCCCCGCCCGGGGCTTTTTTTGGAATTTTTTATAGTATTAGTGATATACTAGTGTCATGAAAGTACGGGACGTCATGAGAATCGACATCGTCACCGTTCCTCACGGTCACACCTACGAGGACACTGCCCGATTGCTCCGGGAACACAAATTGTTTGGTGCTCCTATCGTCGACGACAATGGAAAAATGATCTCGATGATTACGGAAAAGGACCTGTTACGGGTCCTTTATCCTTTTGCCAAGAGCTACTACGAACAACCGGAGCAATACACCAATCTCGAAGACCGCGAACAAAAAATCCTAGAAATCAAAGGCGATGTGATTACCAAATTTGCTCCCGCCAGACACATCAGCGCCCACCAAGACGACCCGGTGCTCCGTATTGGTGGCAAAATGCTCGCTCGTGGTATCCACGCCATGCCGGTCGTAGACAATGACGACAATTTGATTGGCGTAATTTTTCGCAACGACATCTACAACAAAATCGCCGAGGAGTACCTGAATATCTAAAAAATCTTTCTCTTGACCTACAAGGTTAAAGATTGTATGGTTTTTTAAATGTTTATGATATGAAATACTTCTTCACGCTCTTCTTGAGCTTGAGCGCGACCTTGTCGCTGCTCGCTCAGGAAACCTTTTCGAAAGAAGGGGTAGTTTTTTTAGCCTACGCTGAGGGCGGAGTCTGGACCTTCGCCGCCCAATCGGTCCCAGCCTGGGCCGACAAGGACCCAGACCACAACACCGGCTGGTGGTCGACGGCTTCCTCCTCCCCATGCTTTAAAGTCGAAGTGGAGGCGACTACGGTCTCCATCTACCGAGACAGCTCTGCCGCCGGTTACCTCCTAGTGTTAAAACTCGGGGACTATGGGTCCGTAAGTCCCAATTTCGTTCTTCGCGCCTTCTTTGAAAGGGCGCGGAATTTGCGCCATTTCAAAAAACTCTTGAAACAAGAGGAGCCCCGACTGCCCGAGGGAGTCAGTCAGTACTCGTATTACTACCGAGACAACGACCGAGGAAAAGGAGTTGTTACTGTAGTAATAAGCTATGCAGTAACGACCTTTCCCAAGGCGTTAAATCAGCTGGAGGGACGGGAGACATGGCCCCTTATTCATGGAAGCAAAAAAGGGGTCATAACCAAAAAGGTGACCTTGGGAGAGGTCGACATAGTTGTCGTCGGAGGAAGGGATTCCACCCCCCAAGAGATCGCGCGCAGTTTGGCTCTCCACCTCCCATACGGGATAGAGAAAAAGGCACCAGATCTAATCCGGACCCTCTACAGAAAAAAAACAATCAAGGGCCTTCGTCAGGCCTTTGACAAGATAATGAAGGAGTAGAGCAATCCTCCGCTCCCCGCTCCACCTCCGCCCTATGGTCTTTGTGACCATGGGGTGTGTTTTTTTGCAACAAAAAAACCTCTTGCGAGGTGTTTTTGTTTTGGGGATTTGGGGGATATGGAATTAAAGTTATTTCAATTCTACCTTTCCACCAGCTTCTTCGATCTTGGCTTTGATCGCTTCGGCTTCTTCTTTCTTGACTCCTTCCTTGATCACAGCAGGAATTCCTTCCACCAATTCCTTGGCTTCCTTGAGGCCGAGACCTAGGATTTCCTTGACTGCTTTCATGGTTGGGATCTTGGCACCACCGTCAGAAACAAGCTCGACCGTGAACTCGCTCTGTTCTTCGGCGGCTCCACCAGCAGCTGGGCCAGCAACGGCAACAGCGGCAGCAGATACACCAAATTTCTTTTCTAGAAGTTTGACCAATTCATTCAATTCAAGAACAGACATATTCTCTACTTGTTCTACTAGGTCCTTGAACTTGGCAGGAACTTCTACGTCTGCACCAGCGTCATCGCTAGCATCATCGGCAGAAGTATCTTCTGTCTTGGTTTCTTCTTTTGGAGCTTCCTCGGTTGCAGTTTCTTCTGCAGCAGCGGGAGCTTCAGTGGTTACCTCTGGAGCAACTTCTTCTCCTTCTGGTTTTGTTACATCTTCTGACATCATAATACGTATGTGATTATTCTGTGATTAGTAATTAAGCTTTTGCTTCGGCAATCTGTCCGAGAACCGATACAAAACCTTGGATAGGTGAATTGATGACATTTACAAACATTCCTCGCAATACTGGTACTGGTGGAATGGTTGCGATATCCATCATTTCGTCTTGGTTTTTGTACATTCCTTCGAAGACTCCTCCAACAATTGCAATTTTGCCCTTGTGGTCTTCTGAAAAGGTATACACTTCGCGAGCTGGAGCAATCAAATCATCTGCATAGGCAACCGCGATTTCCCCCTCGAGAGGTGGAAGTTCGCCGGTGTAGTTCATGTCAGACAATGCCAAACGAAGAAGAGTTTTTTTGAGTACTTTGTACCCAATGCCTTCTTCGTATAGTTTGCTACGCAAGCTATCGATGTGATCAACAGTTAGTCCGTGAAAATTCACAAACACTGCTGATTGAGAATTTTGCAAAGACGAAGTAACTTCGTCCAAAATCTCTTTCTTTTTTGCTTTGGTAATTGCCATAGTTTTTTCTTCAAATAAAAAAGCGGCTATGCCGCCGAGAGACACTACCTCTCAGTATTCTGGAGATAGCAACCGACCGCTCGGCAGGGCTTATGAATGCCTGCTGTCTCTACGGCTTGCCCCAAAAATGTATCACGCAAGCAATGGTGTGTCAATTACAGCTCATGACCGTAATCAATTTGCAATACTGAAAAATTACTTTTTTATTATTGTATACTATTAATACTAGAAGCCCTTGAGGTTCGAAAATTATTATTAAAAACCGAACGGTGAAAATTTCTAATCCCTTAGACCCAGTTAGCGAACCTCAATTTCGTTGCAAAAAATGTAACAAACTTCTTGGCAAGAATTTGATGACCTGTCCAGGTATCGAAATAAAATGCCTGCGTTGTGGATCTTTCAATTCTTTTCTTGAAAGATCGGTAGACCAAATAATAATTACTGACCCGAATGGAGTAATTTTGTTTGCCAACAAAGCCGTCTTCGCCAACACTCTTTACTCTGCAAAGGAAATCTTAGGCAAAACTCCAGCCCTGTGGGGCGGAAATATGTCAAAAGAATTTTACCAAAACCTTTGGCAAACTATCAAAAACGAGAAAAAAACTTTTTTAGGTGTCGTCAGAAATGTCAAAAAAAACGGTGAAAGCTATCTCGCTAACCTCAGAATTTCTCCGGTAACAAATATTTCAGGAGAAATTCAATTTTTCGTAGGAATAGAAAATAAAATACCTCACCAAAAACAAATCACATCATTATGAAAAAAGCCCCTTTCGATAAAAACGAAGAAGCTCGAATTGAATTATTAAAATCAAAAGGTTTAGAGAATCCAACGAGCGATACTCACTTTAACAAAATAACCCAAAAAGCAAAAAAAACCCTAAATGTCGCAATTTGCACAGTGGCCATTCTCAACAAACAAGAAGAGATATTTTTGGCATGTGCGGGCACTTCTGACTCAAGAGGCCCTCGAGATATTTCTTTTTGTGGGCACGCCTTATTACAAGAGGACGTTTTAATTATTGAAGATACGCTGGAAGATATAAGGTTTAAAGACAATCCTTATGTTATCGGGGTTCCATTCGTGCGCTTCTATGCCGGCATGAGATTGCTGGACAAAAACACAGGACTACCACTTGGTGTTTTTTGCGTTAAAGATACCATCCCTCGAAAATTAACCATGGAAGAGCTAGGATTGTTTTTAGAATATGCATCAGAATCAGAGAGATTGTTGCAAGACTTATTAAAATAAAGTCACTACAAAACCTCAACCAACAACATCGCCCCTACCCCAGCCAACAACAAAAGCCCGAATAGAAAAACGTGTTTAAAAAAATCTCGATTAAACATATTATTGTGGTTCTTCGCCATCTTCTAGTGCCCGCAGTGTTCGCAATGACGTGAAATGAGCATCCTGCAAAAAAGTCGAATCCGGAGACGTTGCCAGCATAATATCGATGGTTTCGCGAGCTTTTTCATATTCTCCCTCCATCGTATATAACTCGGCCAGAGTAAGGTACGCCATGGCATTCTGAGGAGCAATCGCCACTGCCTGGTTGGCATATTCGATTGCATCTTTCATTTTTCCTGTCTCTCCCATAAAGACTCGTAGCTGAGCCATTTTGGCAGCGGTAATGTATCCACGATAGTTATATGGTCGCTTTTCGGCTTCGTAGAGCAGTGCTTGTTCAAAAAATTCAGCTTCGGACCTAATGGCTGGAGCAGACTGAGGATTTACCAGTTCTGGTTGTTGACGAATACTGTCGTACATCCGCGTAGCGACTGTCCGCAAAAACAACGTACGTCCAGCCGGTAAGCTGAAAGCCTGATCGTACAATTCCATGCGCTCCTGCGGAGTGTTCACCACCAGGCTGCGACTGACTGCCCAGGAAGCGTTCAAAATCCGAGTTGATGTCGCAAAGATAAGCACCAGTACAGATATAGCAATCAGGCCGTGCATGCTCTTCCAGGCAATTTCTTTTTCTGCACAAGGGGCCAATGAGGCCTGGTTGCGACGAGGAAGCCTGGAGGCAAGATACGTAAGAACAAAAAAGAAAGCTACATAACTAACCGTCATGTCGAACACCGTCATCCCCTGCAAAAGATAAGCAAACATCAGCCCACCTAAAATAGCTGACTCCGCATCAGAAACTCGTCCCATTTTTCGTAATCGAAAGACCACCAAAAAGAAGGCTGCAAAAAGTAAAGCGTATGCCAAAAGACCGAGCATACCGGTCGAAACCATCGTATCAACAACAATATTATGAGCTCGGTCAAACCAAAGCTCTCCACCATAGGCATCGACATATAGCAACGGATCAAAAAATCGCTGATGCAACAAATCAAAAGATTCTGGCCCCCACCCTAATAACGGTCGCTCAGAAAAAGCCTGCATTGATTCGTTCCAGGTCAGAAAACGTGCCCGAGCCGCCATGTCCCCAAAAGCCTCTCGCACTTGCGTGCCTGGCGTAAAGAGCATCACCAGAGCCGTCATGCTCGCTATCAAAATTCCAAAGGAGATCAGGGTGCCGGTAATTTTTTTCCAAGCCTGTTTTTGTCTCAGCAGCCATAATCCACCAGCGAGGAACAGTCCAATAAAAAGTGAAGCCGCAACGGCCCTAGCTTGACCCAAAATTAATTGAGGAGAAGACAGCAGTGTTCCAATCGAAACATCTCCGGAAAAAATTCCAAAATTAAAGATAGCTGGACTAAAAATCATGAGCACCAGTGCCGACCAGGAATAGATGCGTAATTTTTTTGATTTTTTACCCTCTTGCACCAAAATCAACAAGGTTGCAAAAAAAGTAAACAATACGTACGTTCCCAAAAAAGAAGTGTTTCCAATCGTCGCCCCGCCGCGAGACAAATCAAGACCAGTAAAAATATTTAAACCATGCGGACCAAAAATCGTATACGCCGACACAATGACCCCAGTCAGACTAAAAACACCCAACAGTCGCTTCCAGATATGCTTTCCTCGCAACACCGCTGTCGAAACCGTGAGCCACATGGTCAGATGAAGTAACAACAAAATACCTGTCATGCGTTGATAGGTTGACCAAAAAGAAAGCGTCCAATCGGCTCCAAAAATACCAGAAACAGTCCACACCCCCAAAAGACCTAGCGTTGCTAGGATTATAGGATTCTTGAAATCAATACGGTATTTTTTTGGATTGAGATAATGCAAAACCGCCCAATTAATTACCAACAGATCCACGGTGATCATAAAGAATACTGATCTGGGGACAATAAAAGGAAAGAAGAATTTTTTGGCAACGAGGAGTGGCACAACAAAAACAACGACTGCGGTAAGTACTAGAAATATTTTTCTAGCCACTTTTTCTACGTCTGAAGCAAGGATGTCGGGCAGGTCTTGTTGGTCATTCATGGTTTTATACGTTGCAAATGTGTAACGCGAATAGTATAACATCGATACGCACCCACCATGAAACAACCCCGCATTGGACTATTATTGACCGGAGATTTGGCAGCAATGGCTATCGCTTTTGTGGCCACACTTATTTTTGGTTTTGGTGGCTCTGTGCCAACCGAAACAATCCTCATTCACGCCAGACCATTTAGTGTTTTGTATGGAGTTTGGATACTTATCTTTTATGTTTTTGAACTTTATGACGTCGAATATCATCGACATGGTATCCAGCTCTATGCCAAAATAAGCCAAGCTCTTCTGACTGCCCTCCTGGCCTCTATCGCCTTTTTTTACATATTGCCTTTTTATGGAATTTCTCCACGAACAAATCTAGCCATCAACATCACAGTGTTTGGTATCTTTTTTCTCTTGTGGCGATTGCTTTTTTCTCAGCAAATCGCAAAACGTTTTACAATCAAAACCAGCATCATCGATCCTAAAAATAAACTACAAGAGTTGGAAAATCTTTTGGCAGAATCTCCTCAACTTGGCCTAGGTGCGCCGGTTCGTTTTTTGTCAGCCAGCCTTATTCCAGCCGACACTCAATTCGTGATCGTAGACGCCAATAGATTAGAAGCCGTTGCCATCGAAGACTTGCTCAATTCACCCAAACAAGTAATGAGCTCTGTTTCTGCTTATGAGCAATATTTTCAAAAAATACCACTTTCTCTTGTTGACACAGAATGGCTTGTTCACAACATAAAACCTCGGTCGAATCCTTTTTATCGACTGGTGCACGCGATACTTGACCCGATTGTGGCTATGGTAATCATTCTAATCACCCTACCCGTCACTCTAATTTCGGCGCTACTTATTTATCTAGAAGATCGTGGCCCTATCTTCTACACCCAAACTCGAACAGGTATCTATGGAAAGCCTTTTCTTATTTACAAATTCCGATCAATGCACAACGATGCAGAAAAAAATGGTGCTGAGTGGTCGGCGGGAAAAAAAGATTTGCGAATCACTAAAATTGGAAAAATATTACGCAAACTACATATCGATGAGATTCCGCAAATGCTTAATATTATTAAAGGAGACATTGCCTTGATTGGCCCTCGTGCGGAACGACCAGAATTTGTTAACAAACTAGAACAAGAGATTCCTCATTATCGAACCCGACACATGGTAAAACCTGGTTTTACTGGTTGGGCACAGATCAAATTTCTCTACGCTCGCAGTGTTATGGACTCTTATGAAAAATTCCAATACGACCTGTATTACATCAAAAACCGAAATTTAATCATGGACATGGCTATTCTGGTGCGGACAGCCTATATCATCATCAAACACTAGCAATCGAGCACCTTTCTATAAATCTTTAGCGTCTCGTCAACCATGTGTTCTCGAGAAAATTTTTCTTTTGTTTGTTTTTCAAATTCTAATCCGGCTGTTTTTCGAGAATATTCGTCTTGGGCAAGAAAAGTATCAAGCGCTTTTGTTAAACCAACCACAGAACCTGGTTCAACAAGCCAGTCTTGATTAGTAACAATTTCTGGAACTCCACCAACCCGACTGGCCAACACGGGAACACCCGCCAAACCAGCTTCGATAATTGTGTATGGTAGCCCTTCCTTCAAAGAAGGCAACATCAGACAATCAAAAGCCCTGAGATAAGAAGCAGCCCCATCGACATGACTCAAAAAAAATACCTTTTTATCTAAACCAAATCGGTTTACTTGTTTTTCTAATTCTGCACGTAGCTCCCCTTCGCCAACAAAAAAGAATTGGGCCTCTATGGACCGAGCGACTTCGAGCAAAAACCGATGCCCCTTGTTGGGATGAAGTTCAGCCACCACACCAATCCAAGGTTTTTCTCTGACTGGTTCTTTTTTTACTAAAGGAAGTAATCGTCTCCTCGAGGTTTCTCTATCAAAAAATTCCACTTCGCGACCAAGATATACCAACCGAGTTTTTCTCCCAACCAGCGGCATTTTTTGTGCCAACCGAAAATCATTCATGCTTGGAACAATTACCTGCGAAGAAAACAAGCCAGTCAACCAGCTGAGCAACCAAATAAGCACAGTGGCCAGTTTGTTTCTTTTTTCTTGGAAAGGCCAGCCATGAGCCGTAAAGACTGTTTTTTTCCGTAACAAAAAACCAACCACTGCTCCAATTCCACCAAGTTTTGAACTATTAACATGAATAATGTCGGCATTGGTTTTTTTGGCAAGTCGCGTCAATTCTAAAAAAGTTTTTATATCTTTTATCAGACTTACATCGCGTTGAGCGGAAGCAAAAGCATACGTGGACACACCTTGTTCTTCTAGTTTTTGCAACAAAGGGCCACCACCCCCAGCTGCCACCACAACAGAATGCCCTTTTTCTTTCATTGCCACAGCCAAGTCATACACATAACGTTGGGCTCCACCCCATTTTGATTTTGTAATGACGTGCAATATCTTCATATTTATTTCATCAAACGAAGCCCAGACAGAACTCGATACGCCACATATCTGACCAGACGACGCACCCAAGCAATATAGAAATTGGGATAATCTTTTTTGAATTTTTGAATAATACTCAATACGCCTTTCATAGCATTGGCTCGCCTCGCTACAATAATATTCCCTTGGTGAATGCGGTACCCCACCATATACCGAGGCAAGTTTACTAACTTTCCAATCCGACCCAAACGCAAAAATAATTCATAATCTTCGGCGGTGGTTAGCTTGTTGTCATATCCCCCAAGGTCGAGCACCTGTTGAGTTCGAAACATTACCGAGGAGTGAACAAAAGGGTTTTTCTTGAGCATCGTGGCGCGAACATCTTTGTCGCTGATTGGATTTTTTAAATGCTCCAACCCTTCTCCATCCTTATCAATCGTGACAACTCTTGTCCCAACAAGGGCCACCTCTGGTTTTTGCTCCAGGTATCTAACCTGTTTGCCTAATTTTTCAGGATCTAGCCAGATGTCATCACTATCAATAACCGCCACGAACACACCTCGCACATAGGACAAGGCGGTATTGCGCGCTCGTCCAACATCTTGATTAACTGTGTTTTTGTAATAATGAATTCGGTTGTCCTTAAAACCAGCCACAATCTGTTCTGTATCATCAGTAGAAGCATCATCAACAATAATCATTTCCCAGTCTTGGTAACGCTGTTTTTGGACACTGGCAATCGCCGCACCAATCAAATCGGCTCTATTATACGTAACCATACAGACAGATACTGTCGGTTTTTTTACTGATTCTTGTTGATACGTGTCCATGTTTTTGGGATTAAATCTTTAAAAAATTTTTCGTTCACTTCAAACCAGGGTTCGGGCGCAATAACAATTTTGCTTGGGTTTTGATTAAGCCAAGCACCCCACCAGCTAAAAGTGCTGTTGGCGATAATATTGTGCCGACACTTGCTCATCAAAATAATCTCTTCTGCGTCCGTCAGGCCTTGCCCGGAAACAAAGACCACTTTTTTTCCTATCAATAAGTTTTCTTTTACCCAATCGATATCATCAGAAAAAATAAAGAAAACTGGATCTTTGGTTTTTGCTCGTACCATTTCGATGGCTGACTGATAATAACCAAGACCACACTCACCATAAGCCTTGTTCACAGAAGCATTAGCAACATAATCACCACGACGAACATGCAGAGCGATGCTTTCACTTCGAGATATCTGGTCCGAGAACTGCTCTGCTGTGGCAGACAAGCCCTTCTTTAAAGAAAAGTCAGCAAGCAAGACATCTCGAATACTTTCAAAATACTTTGGTGATTGCCAATAACCATCTAGATATTTTGTACCCTTTGTTTTTAAGACAACAGGTTCCCAGCCTATGTGCATTTGCCGTAATATCTTGAAACGAAATTTTCGCAGTATTTTTGAAAATATTCCATACTGATTTTTATACTGCTGGATCTGCTGAGGGGTGGCGATATTTCCTGCAACTAAAAACTGTCCCAACGAAAAAGGGCGATAAATATCACCAACCTGATTGGCTCGATCGAGACCACTCGTGTCTAGCAATAATTCATCATTGTTCTGCAACGAAAGCTTTCGTCCTAGTGCATACTGAAACATCTGATTACCTAACCCTCCTTTTATGTTCACGACAATCATAATATGTATTCTGCCATATTTGATAACTTTTCTTTTGGAATGGCGACCAGATTATCATATCCATAATTTTCCTGAGGAGTGTGCGCTTTGAGCAACCCGTCTACCGCAATCTCGAACAGCTGGTATTGATGATGTTGCAGCAATTGAAGTGCCTTACTCCTCCCCTCCGCCCAAGATTTACCACCAGCAACTTCAATAGACACCAGCGGTCTCAATTCCTCAGAGGACAATGTCTTGTCCAACCCCAACAAAACCTCATGTTCAAAACCTTCGGCATCAATCTTGATTACATCGGCCGCTAGATTACCGTTCTTCAAATGATCATCCAGAATAACTGTTTCCACCTGGACACTTCGAGACTCCTTGGACAAATCGGCGGCGCCAGTAACATGAGCGCTATTATAAGCACCGTATCCTGGACCATAATCAGCCAAAGTGATTTCTCCACTAGTATCAGAAACCGCTTTTTGAAAAATTTTTACATTATCCATTTCTTTTGTGTTTTTTTTCAATAGCGCGTATGTCCAAGGGGTCGGCTCAAAAGCCAGCACTTTTCCCCGTGAGTCCACGAGACGAGCAAAAAGCATCGTGTAAAAACCAACATGAGCCCCCACATCAATACAAACCATGCCAGGCTGTACGTAGCGAAGAAAAAAGTTAGCGAGGTTTGCCTCACAATATCCGTAATAATAAAAAGTATTACCTTCGGGCAAATAGCTCTGCATTCTGTCACCCCAGAGTGTCTTGAACCGCAATTGATACGGCCGAAGGCGACTGAGGGCTGCTAAAAAATAAAAAGGAAGCGTACGCAAAGGTGCTCGCAGTAATCTTTTCCAGCGACTCAGGGGTCGTAATTTTTCTCGAGCGACAATAGTTGCTCTTATTTTTTTTCGTTCACTGTTATTCATTGGTTGCTGATGTTTGTTGATAGAGACGAAGGTAGGCATTGGTCATATTGGAGACATCATATTTTTCTCGAACCTTGCCGGCGGCAGACTGGGACAGTTTTGTTTTTTCTGAATTAGACAGAGCCAGCACCCACTGAACACCCCTTATCAAATCTGGGACACTTTGATAAGGACCAACATAGCCTTGTTCTTTATGAACCAAGACTTCTTTGACGCCGCCAACGTCAAAGGTAACAACTGGCAAACCGCAACTCATGGCCTCGAGTATCACTAACGGAAAATTTTCGGCAATAGAAGTAAAAAGAAGCGCATCGGCGGCACTGTAGTATAGGGCAAGCTCCTGAGGAGAAGCGACATGGCCTCGATAAAGAACATTTTTTTCTTGCTCATGTTTCACCAAATTGCCAACACTGAGGAACACCGTATCTGTATCTTTAGAAAAATGATCAATAACCTTTTGAGTATATTTCCAACCTTTCCACGTATTGTTCTTGGCGTCCACGGCCAAAAACAAGATTATTTTTTTATCTAGCGGTAATGCAAGCTTTTTTCGTGCCTCAGTCTGATCGCTACCAACAAAAGCCTTGGTATCAATACCATTAGGAATGTGGTACTGAGTGTGACTTCCTAGCGGTGTTTTTTCAACTCGATGCTTAAGCCACAGTGAAGGAGAAACAACGTGTAAATTTTTTGCAGTCTGATAGACATAGAGGCGATCTGACGCCAGTTTTTTGGTATTGTTCCAAAGAATTCGAGGCTGTGTGTTAATGCTTGGACAAACATACAAACCGTTCTTCATCTTTGTACCCTCCAGAGTATAAGCACAATGGGGCGTAATCGCCCATTCATCATGCAGTGTCCAAATGATGGTTTTTTCTTGAGACATTTTTACCAAAGTGCCCAAATTAAAAAAACGACCATGTAGATTGTGGCAGTGAATGATATCTGCGTTTTTATATTCTGGGGTATCGAGTATCCAGTCTGTTCTAGGTAATTTGTCGGTGCCCAACAAGAGCCCCACATATTTACGCCAGGTTTGCCTAGGTATTACTTGCACCGATGGATCATTGCTTCTCTTGTCCGCCACGAACATAGACACCGTGTGGCCCTTTTTTTCAGCAGCTTTTTTTATCTCCCAGGAAACCTTGGCTGCGCCACCCAGAATATCGGTTGTACCTATGATTAAGATATTCATTTCTTTGCAATGATTATGTAATCCATGGTTGGTCCAGATTTATCAAGCAACCAGTCTAGACCCAAAGACAGCGCCTGAATAGGCGCAAAGAGAAAAATAGCCAACAGAGCCTTGAGCACTGGCGCTCTAAACTTTATTGACTCAAAAACCCACACCACAAACAGTTGGCCAAACGTACCAAAAAATCCGGTAGTTTTCTGAATGGAAACATCCTGAAAACCATATTTTGAAAAAATACGCTTATGCTGAAAACTAGTATAACGGCGAAAATCATAAGGCACCTCGTGTTCGGGGTACATGAATGGCATCGAGAAAAAAGCTTTCCCACCCGGACGCAAGACTCGCGCCGCCTCGGCAACAAGCATGTCGGCGTTATCAGCATGCTCGAGTACTTGGGTGCAAATCACAACGTCAAAAGAAGTATCCGGGTATGGCACAGTGCGACCATCGTAATAAACATCAACAACCTTTGCCTGATCGCTGTGTCCCCCGCCTTCGATGTCGATACCGATATATTCTTTGGCAACAAAAAGTGAGCGGTAAGGTTTGAGGCCGCAACCAATATCCAGCACTCGGGCTTCTGCCGGCACTCCATCCGCAAATAATGATATATTCTGGAGCAACGACCACCGATTGATAAAATATGGATTGATAAAAATTGAATACCAAACAGGACGAAAAAAACTTTCATCAATAATTTTATCTTTAATTTTTTTTATTCTAGAGAGCGTCATATTCGATAACCATAGATATTAAGCTGCAGATCCATGCCGTGGTCACTGTTTTGTGAAATATACGGAAAAGGAGAACGAATTCCAACGTGCTCTATATAATATCGAAAACCAGCTTCTTTCAATAGCAAAAGAATATTATCCAACCCCTGAGGCTGATTGGACTGAGAATGATATTCAACAAAAATATTTTTTACTTTTTTCAAATTTTCTCGACTACTTTCCAGTACTTCAAGCTCTGCCCCCTCGATGTCTAGTTTTAAAAAATCTACTGGTTTTGTAATGTAATCAGATAGAACAACAGCTGGTACTTCTATTTTCTTTGTAGCCTGTCCATGATTAATTTTTGATCCACCGTCAGAACCATCAGAGTAAAAAGTGACCGAGCCCTTTTCTGCCGCCAGACAAGCGCCGATACAAGTCACACCTTCTGCAACTCCCGCAGAAACAATGTTCTTCTTTAAGATTGCATAGATATCAGGATCGGGCTCAAAAGCCAACACTTCGGCCTCTGGAAATAGTTTTTTAAAAAAAACAACCGACAAGCCGATATTCGAGCCGCCGTCGATAATAAAAGGAGTTTTTGCATTGGTTTTGAATTTATATATCTCCTTACCAAAGATTTCATCGTACATAAACAAAAAAGAAGATTTGTCCGCAACAGTACAAAGAAACCCAGGATATCGTGTTTGAAAAACAACAAATCTATCATGCAAGCGCACATTAATCCTGCGCAACAACTTTATTATCTTGTTTAAAAAGGAATCCATGTCGGCATTAGCCTCATTTGCGAAGCTGTTTTATGTACTCAGTATAGCATAATCGCACCCTGTTCTGGATTCGTTGCCATAAGCTTTTTACAAATATTTTCTTCATAACAAGAGCATCCAACCCTTTATCTTCTTTCATCTCTCCAGCACACACTAAAGGAAATTGCATTTTTTGAGCAAACGGAGATATGGAGGCTGCGCCATGTGTGTGAGTAGCTTCATCATCAAAACCAATGTTATAGACCATGTTTACAACCGGCGCCACACAAAAACCGCCGCGCCTCATGATTGAATACGTCCACGGCGTAGCCCAAGAATCTACGTTTCGACGAGAAACATGCTCAAACAGCCCAGGCCAATAACGAGCGTGTTTCTTTTTAGAAAAACGAGAAAGATATTCTTTGTCTCCAAGTAATTGCTGGCGATATTTCATTTCCGAATCAAAGTGTTTCCAAGATCTTGCCCACGTTGCCCAACCCCAAACATGAGGAATTCTTGAAAAGTAATATGACCCCGCAACCCTCTGCAGATCATTTGATTCCAGAAAAACCGTTCCATTAATGTGCATAACCCGATCGTCTGCTCGATATTTTTCAAGCAATTCCGCGCAGAACCTAAAAAAAGAAGGGTCCGGAATACAGTCATCCTCCAAGATGACGCCCTCTTGCTCGTGACTAAAAAACCAAGAAATACCACCTGAAACCCCCAGCTTGCAACCAAGATTTTTTTCTGAAAAATTGGTTATTACTTCGCAGGGCCAGCCAGGGTCTGTCGCTATCAGACGGGCCTGATTACATCGCTCAGCCTCACCCTTCCTATCAGAACGTGGACCATCCGCAGAAACATAAATTTTAGCTGGTCTTATCTTTTCTAGGGCACGCATTAATTTCCGGACTTTTTCTGGCCGGTTAAAAATGAGCAACAAAATGGCGGGTGGGTTATTCTGATTCATGATTCTTTACCCTATCGAAAAAACCTCGCTCCCAAAAATAAGGAGCAATCGCCATCCAGGCAGCTTCGGCCTGGTGAAAAGTCGCTTGTTCTGAATTCATCACAGATTCAACCTGGGCACGAACAGCATCACTAGCAATCATCTTGCTCTTAGCAAAAGAGACTGAGTCGAGTGTTTGCTCAAAAAAACCACGCAAAGGGCCCCTAAACCAATCGACCATCGGTGAATTGAAACCTATTTTTATTTTTCTATTCACTACCTCTGGCGGAATAATGTCACGCAAGGCGTCTCGAATGATTGCCTTTGTGTATCCGTTTCTAATTTTTGCATCCCAAGACAAAGAGAAGGCATATGTCACAATGCGATAATCCATAAAGGGCATCCTGATTTCTACGCCATTTATCATGCTGTAGCGATCATAATTCCTAAGCAAAGTTGGTAAAACTGTCTGATGAAAAGAGATATATAACTTCTGGGTGGCATAATCCAAGGTCTTCCATTTGGGATGGCTTGTATCTGGGTGAATGTTCCGGTGTCTCAAAATACGCTTACCCATATTTTTTATAAAATGCCTTAACCAAAAAATCCATTTGGCGGGTAATTTTGAAAATTGTTTGCCATCTTGTGTCTGTGTTTTGTAATAGGTATCAATAATCTTTTTTGCGCGTCGAAAGTCAAAAGGTCGATTATATAGTGTGTGTAAAAAATCAAATCCATACCCACCAAATAATTCATCCGCTCCGTGGCCGTCCAGAGTGACACACACTCCCTCTTGGCGCATGGCTCCGTAGGTAGCAACAAACGGGATATGTGGCGTAATATATAAATCTTCAAAAAGATATGTGTGCCAATCAAAATCAGATAAGTGTTTTGTGGGATTTACTTCCACAATTTTTATAGGAGAACCACAGTGTCTCGCCACCTGCCTGGCCCAATAAGCCTCGTCTATCGGAGACCCTGGAAAAGAAGCAGAGAATGCATGTTGCCAATCCTTACTCACACGGCCTTCAACCCCCTCTTTGCTTATTTCTGACAATGCACAAAATACAGCGCTCGAATCCAAACCACCGCTCAAAGCCGTTCCGATTGGAACATCAGAACGCATTCGAATACGACAAGCATCCATAAAAAGTTCTCGAAATTTTTGCACCTGTTCTTCGTAACTGTCAGGAACCTTTTCAATATGATCCAGAGTGTTCCAATAGCGATAACAAGAAAGCTTCCCGTCAACCAAAAAAGCAGAATGACCAGCTGGAAAATGTTTTACCCCTTCAATAATGCAATCAGGAGTGCTTTCGTAATAAAAAATCTGTTTTAGATTATTAAAAATATTCATATTGGGTCGGACACGAGAAAGCAGTGGAGCAATTGCCTTCATCTCAGAGGCAAGCGCAAAGCCATTTTCTAGTTCTGCATAAAAAAGTGGCTTCTGTCCAAACCTATCCCTACTGATAAAGAGACTTTTTTCGACGTTATCCCAAATTGCCAAAGCCCACATGCCGTTAAACTGATGCACACACTCTTCTCCCCATTCCACAAAAGCGGCCAGGATTACTTCGCTGTCAGATTGACTTACAAAAGAATGACCCTTTTTCTCAAGTTTTTCTTTCAGTTCAATAAAGTTATAAATCTCACCGTTAAAAACAAGCCAATACCTGTCCTCTGCGTACGGCATAGGCTGTCGCCCAGCATCTGACAAATCTAATATAGCCAAGCGCTTATGTCCCAGAAAAACATCTTTGGTGTGATACACGCCCTCCCCATCTGGCCCACGATGGTCAAGGGTTTGCAAACAAGCAAGTCCTTGTTCTTTTTCTATACTGCCTATGTATCCAAAAATTCCACACATATACTATTTGGTGAAATAGAAGCATCCACAACCCCAGTCTTGTTTTTCTACCAGCGCCGGGTCTGCCCGCTCCAAAAAACCTTCTGCCCGGAAGTTGTCAGGAACCAACGAGAATTCTTTTAAGGTGAGTCTTGGGAACAGGTCGAGCACCTGTTGATACGAATAAATTCGATGCGCATTGAAAGCGATTTTTGGTTTTCCTACTGGCGTCACAAATATCAAAGTGCCCCCTGGAGCCAAAACTCTGGCCAACTCGGCGGCGGCCTTTTTGTCCCCTTTTGGATCAATGGGGTCGCCATACCTTCCCAAGCCAACGTGCTCGACCGTATGCATACAGGACAAAGATTCGATGCTGTCGGACTCAAAATGCAGATTAGTTAAATCAGTGTGGCCAGAAGTATAACTGGAGAGATTTAATATAGCTGGACGATAATCATAGAATTCCACCGGCACAAAAGCGGACACGATAGTACTGAATTGCAATATCGAAGCAATATCGATATGTTTTTCTGGTTTATTCTTGGCAATAATTCGAGCCGCCCAAGCCGGATGGTACACATAATGAGGTTCAAATTGTGTCAGGTTTGTTTTATCTATTAGAACAGGTGTAATATCCCTAAGAGACATCACAAAACGGTCATCTCTGCTTAATGCTTTTTTAAAGGCTGAATAATCAGAAAAAAACCAAGGAAGTGCGAGCAGTCTTCGCATAAACATATACAGAGACACCGAACCTGGTATTTTTTTTATTGTTTTTTTTATTGTGAATATGTTCATATTATTTTGTTAATTTTCTAAAGAAAAAAATTAGGCGATGCAACCACCCTGAATTCCAAATCATTTTTCTCCGTCTAGGTTGCTTATCTCCAGAAAAAGCGGCCTGCTCTTCAACGGTGACGTCCTTGCCATCTCCACTCAATGCGATTAGGCATCTTTGTATATTGTAAGCAATCACCACTGAATCTGGTTTTTCTTTTTGGAGAACAAGAAACAAATTACGAGCATCCTCAAATTTGCCCAATCGATAAAAAGAAATGGCCTTGATAAAGCGATCAATAAAGGAATCTTCGGCTTGTTCGCTGTATGCAGTCAAACCATTCTTACCTGAATAAGATTGATACTCTTTTCTAAAGAAATCTTTTCCATATTCTTGGTACAAGTTCTCTAGGTGGCTTTTTATGTTATTTCGCCCAAGTTTATTTTGTGAAAAAATATCATAATCAATAATGGCACCAATTACCTGGTCACTAAACAACTGAAGCAGCTCCTCAAAAATTAGATAAAAATTTATTGAAAACATGCCTTGTTCATACACCCTCTGGAAATAAGACTTTCCTTTTGTGATTTGCCGATGATAAAATACGGCCCCAGGCACCGTGACGACCTTGTTCCCAGCCGATAAGAATCTAAACTCGAAACACTGCGTATCAAAACCATGACGCACAGGATAGCCAAGCGTCTTGTCATAAGCTTCTCTTGTAAAAAGAAAATTATCCAAAAGAAGACCGCTCCCATTAAGCAAGTCATCCAACACAAACGGCTGATCTTTGATTGTATTAAAGTGAGAAGTATAGCTTGCTGGATTTTTATCTTTAAAAAAACGCCGCTCATGAATCACGACACCGTCGATCTCTTTTTTTTCTAGCTCAACAAGCATTTTGCGCAAAGTTCCATGCGCAAAATAATTATCGCTATCAAGACAAAATATATATTTTCCCTGGGATTCTCTTATTCCAGTATTTCTTGCTTGTCCTCCCCCGAGGTTTTTTTCATGAAATAAAAACCGAATCTCTTTGTGTTTTTTGGCAAGTTCTTCAATTATATTTCTTGTCGTGTCCCGAGACCCATCATCTACAATAATTATCTCAAACTCTTGAGAATCTAGTTCTTGGTTATAGCAAGACATAACCGCCTCAAACAGGGTATCTTCACTGTTATAACAAGGCATTATTATTGAAATTTTTTTATTTGACTGGCTCATTACATTAGGAAATACATCAGAATAGACTCAGTTTATCTTTTTTCGTAACGCTTGCACAGGGACAACGGCGAACGACTCAATAAAATCAATTATTTTTTTCGGAAGCAAATATTTGTGCTCCCCAAAAAACCAACGACACACCAGCCAGCGTTAAGAGTGTTGCGTAAGCTGCGCCCAAAACCCCCCAAACTGGTATCAAAATAATGTTTAATACCACATTAAGAAGTGCTCCAAATAATGAATAGAACAAAAAATGAAGCTCCTTGCTTTCAGCTATTAAATAATTCTGAATAAGCACCACAAAAATAGTTCCCACTGATGACCAGAGATAAACTCGCAATATCGCAACAGAAGGCAAGAAATCTTCGCCAAACAAAAACTTTACCAATATCGGTGCAATCACAAACAGAACCAATGCCGACACGAGCGTTAACGAAACACACAGCAAGCTGAGCATTTTTAATCTTTTCTTGTATTCGACCAAATCATTTTTGCGAGCATTGATTATAGCTGGGAACAATGACCCCACCAGAATTGCCGGAAAAAAAGTAAGCAGTTCCGACATGCGTACCGCAATGTCATACCAACCAACAGATTCGGAATCAATCAGCCCCTGAATCATCACCTGATCAATACGTCCATAAATATATCCAGACAAGCTAGCCAGAGCCAAAGGCCACGACCGCCGAAGCAACCACCAAAAGACGCGCTTGCTTACTTTCCATTCTCGCGGTGAATAACGAAAGACCCTCACATACAACCACCAATACCCCAGACTAAAGATAATTGCCTCTAATACCAACAAAAAAGCAAAAGCAAAAATATCAAAAGACAAATACACAAAAACAAGCTTGAGCAGTGGCAAAACAATAGCAATAGCAATGGTGATGTAGGTTACATATTTTGTTTTTACTTGAGCATTAAAAAAATGACTAATGGTGCTCATTGGCTGGAAAATAAGAGTAAGACCAACAACAAAAACTAACCAGACAAGAACCGGATCAGATTGTGTGAACCAAGAAGTAGCTACGGCCACAACCAAGGTCAACAAGCCAAAAAAAGTTTTTGTGGCAATGCTCGTTCCCAACAATACATTTCTTTTTTCAGGATGAGCAATGAGTTCCCGATATACAACCTGATCAAGACCCAATACGGCAAACACAGAAAATATAGCGACAAAATTCTGAGCATAGCTCAATTGACCGTACTGCTCTGGTCCCAAATATCTAACGACAATAGCGGCAGTTAAAAAAGAAATTGCAAAAGTAACAATTTTCCCAAAAAAAGCCCAGCCGGTATTTTTGGCATATTTTTCGACCCCAGCAATATCTTGAGCCAAAAAATGCTTGGAAAACCAAGATGGGGTGTGTTTTTTTATAATTTTTAAAAATAACTGAACCATTTTTATTTAGCCAGAATCATGATTCGACCATCTGCCTCCTCTTTTAAGACCTTTGTCTGGTAGCCATAATTATTGAGTAATTCCATACAAGCATAAGTGGAATAGATTGAATGAAATTCCACAATAATTATTGGGTGATGTTTTGTGATTGTTTTTTCAGCTCCCGCCAACACCAACTGTTCAGCGCCCTCAACATCAATCTTCATAAAGTCAGGTGGTAATATTTTTTTGTTTTGAATCAAATTATCAATTGTATCTACTGGCACAGCAGAAGCAGTAAAACCTGTTTTTTCAACAAAAACATGTTTTGGCCAAATTGTCTTGGCTGTCTTGATAAATCCCCCTGTGCTGGTTCCGTTTTCTACATTGTCCGTGCTCAAAAACTCAATAATTCCAACCTCATTTGAGAGAGCCAGGTTTAGTGGTGTAATATTCAGTTCACGATTACGGTTAAGCTCTACTATTTCTTGGGTTCTTTTTATGTTTGCTGGATTGGGTTCAAACGAATAAACATGCCCTTTTTGTCCAACATAAGTAGCAAAAGCAAGTGAATGATAACCAATGTGTGAGCCAATATCGTAGACAACTTTTCCATCAAGACTCATTTTCCTAACACAAGAAAATAATTCTTGGTCATAATCACCGTCAATCATTTCTTTTTGCCAATCTCCCTCTCCGCTCAGTTTTAATTTAAAACCAGCCAAATCACCTTTCACAATCGCTATTTCTTTTAGCGGTGTGGGTTTTTCAAAAAGCCTAAGCAAGCGAACAACGCCACCATAGAGAGGACTTTTTCGAATCAATCGAAAAACAATTGGCGGGGTGATGTTTTCTACAAAACGATAGATGAGGAGTTTTAATTGCATGTTACGATTTTCTAAGGCTAATTTGTGCGAGTTTGATTTTTTTTATCCAGAAATCCATATGTAGTGGTTCCCAAGATGCTTCTGTGATCATTTTTTTATATCTGGTTGCTATTTCTTTTTCGGTAAGACCGTCTAATTCCTTCCAATCTCGAACAATCCAGACCGGCAACTCGAGAGACTTAAAGTATCGCACAGCCACAGAATCTTTGACTATTGGAATAGTTCTCAGATACAACGCCTCCCAGGTCCGAATACAGTCTATTCCATTTCCCGGAGGAGAAGCAACAAATTTATAAGCTGTGAGTGTTTTTGCGTGACGAAACGGAGTCAAAAACCAGGCCGTCGTTTCCATGTGCGGATGTTCCAAAAAATACTTTTTGGCCGGTTCTCGTTCAGCGGGATTGGTTTCGACGCTAAAACGAAAGAAAATTTTGTTTTTTCGTACCGGCGGTAGCTGTAACGTCTTTTTTTGTAGTCTCCGAAAAAGAAAAGTTGGACCATTGACATAATAATGTAAGTCTTCCATTCCTATAGGAATGGGGGTTATTTTTTCATGTTCAATGACTGCATTTTGAGCAAAAAAATGACCAATCTTGTCGTCTAATCGGTCAGCAATAGCACCATCAATCGACGCATCACCGTTGTGACAAATCAGAATATACACTGCTTGGATATCCGGATGAATTTTTTCAAAATATTCACAAAGAAATTCCTGACCAACAAAAACAATGTCACCATTTTTTACCCGCAATGGATCACAACAAGACTGGTTGTCATATATATGGTCAGCAACTGCTCGAAATGAGTCTCCGGTCACATAAGGATAAGCGTCAGGTCTTGGATTTCCTGTTATTTTCATTTTTATCTGAAAAAGCCTTCTGGCGACTTTCCTAACAAGCAGACCGTACTTGTGTCGCACTTTTTCTGCGACAAATATAATATTCACGATTTTAAGTATAAAGCACAAGAAGTCCATCACCAAACCTCTTTTTCCAAATTTTCTCTACTTTATCTGGGTAGTTATGTGCTCTTTCTCTAAGAAATCTTCTTGAACACAAGCCCTTGCGAGATGGTCGTCAAGGAGTTTGCCCGCTGTCTCTTTTCTGACCAAAAGACGGTTTTGTCAAAAAAGAAAAACAACGCCTTGGCAAAAAACAACACCACCGGTCGCACTATTTTGTAGGGTGTTTTTTTGGACCAGCTTTTATCTCGGCGAGAAATTGCAAAAATAAATCTTTTCGCAATTTGTCGCCAGGGTCCTTCTTCGTAGAATATTGCTTCTAGGCTATAGCCAGTCAGAGCCATCTGCGTGGTTATTTCCCGGTGTGTGTAGTGCTTGATGTGGCCATCTTTTTTGCGTTCATGCCACAGCGCTGATTCTGGGGCTGGACCACAACGAAGCGGATTCGGAGTAAGTACGTATACAACTCCGCCAACAGTCTGCATTCTCCCTATTTTATCAACAAAAGCCTTTATGTCGGGAATATGTTCGTACACGTCTGCTAGTAAAATAAAATCAGCTTTTTTATCCTGACGAAAAGTCTCAATATAGGAATTTTCAACCGAAAGATTGTCGTACCTCGCGAGAAATATTTTTTGTTCAGGCCATTCTTCTGGCTCCAGCAGTAATACTTCTTTGAACCGAGACGCCATGGCAACAGCATAATGACCACTCCCTCCCCCAATATCAACACAAAAGTCCCACTGCTCGCAAAGATTGATAGCTGCGTTCATATACCTCAGCGTGGTTCTCAGGGTGACATTAGGCAAGTCCTGAGAAAAATCTCGGAGCACCAAACGTTCTCGATAGGATTGATATAGATTAACGTCTGGATACATCTTCATGTTGGTTTTTATTCTTCGAGCAATTCGGCTCGTTCAACAAAAACACTAGCCCGTTCTGGATAACGCTCGGCAGTATCATTCCAGATATCTTTGGCTCGAGCAGTATCACCCTGCCGTTCTAGAAATTCGGCATAGGCGATCATAATGTCTACGTCGTAGTTAGTCTGGACGAGTGCTTGCTCAAAAACAGCGCTAGCACCAATTGGCTCTACTAGGAGCTTCTCTTCGAGTTCTGCACGCCACAACCATGGCAAATAACTAGTTGGATCTAGAGCAATGGTGCGTTCCGCAACATCCAAGGACTCTTGATATCGCTCCTGAGTAAATAGCATTTCGGAATAAGTCTTGAGTACTGGCTGGCTATCTGGGGCCAGATCAGCAGCCTCGCTAATTACTTTGTCCATCAAGGCATACTCCCCTAGATTTCGATAATCAAAAGCCTGACCCACGAGATACGTAATCCTGTCAGGAGTAGAGAGATCTTCTTTGTCTAGCTCTATCTGATATTCAGCAATTCTATTTTCTAAAAATTCGACGCTCTCCGCGGTGATCCCAAGGTCAACCTGCTCGACACGCTCGACAGGAAAAGCAATGTATTCGTTGGTCGTCGGACTCTTTTCTCCAAAAATAGCCCAGCCAGCCAATCCGGCCACAATGACAATCAGCGCTACTATTGGGACAATGTATGTTTTCTTCATAGAAATTCATTATATAGAAAAATCACCCAACAAAAAACCCCGCCGAAGCGGGGTTTTTTGAGGAACAAGTAGTTCTAGTTACTTAGTCAGACTAAGAGATTAGAATTGTGTCTTCCAGGTCTCGGTTCCGAGATCTAGATTAAGCACCTTGTATCCGTTCGTCCAGTCAGCTGATGAGCTGTCTCCCACATTAAACAAGTGAGTGATAGCTGATTGATCTGACCAGATGAAGTTTCTTGCCGTATCGTCACCAACATCACCGGTAGCGGTCGCAGAGTTGTGCAACTCGTAGAAGCCTTCGGTGGTGGTAGCTAGATACGTGTGGTTAGCATCCTGAGGGTCTGCATCTCCAACAAGTCTCAAAGATACTGAATCCCCACTTTCTGCGAATCCACTAAACGTACCTTCTAGACGATAAGTGTTTGTCGCACCAGCGTTAACAGTTGATTCCTGAGTAGCATCCCAAACGATGTACAAAGCAGTATCAGCTTCGGTTGCATTTGAGGCTTCCACACTGTTTCCGGCCTGGTCCATAATCGTCACCTTGTCGGTGATGTTTGATTCGTTTTCGTATAGCTTGAAGTTACCAAGACCAAGCGTGCTAGTAGCACCCGCATCAACCCAGCTAAGGTCTAGTCGGAATTGCTTGATCGAAAGTGAACCAGCAGCATCGGCAGCAACGCTCCACTTGTAGACAGTTTTTGTGCTGTCAGGCTGTGAGCTTGATTCGCCGGTTGCTTGCTTGTTTACCGTAGGAATGCTTCGGTATACCAAGAGTGCGTTACCGCTTGCGTCAACCTCTGAGAATGGAGCAGCACTTAGTAGTGATTCCACTCCCTGGCTGGTAGCTACCTTGGTAGTACCAGTGTCAAGTTTTACAAAGGTATCAACACCAGAAGCGCCGTTGTTTCCACCGACAGCAACTAGGTTGTAACGAACTTCAACTGTTACAGAACCATTAGCAGGAACTGCAATGTTCAATCCGGTGAAGAGAGCACGAGTGCCGCTGTTCAATAGGAATTGAGCTGAGTTTCCAACCTTGGCGCCATTTACGTACAATTCAGCTGAACCCACGTTCTTGGCAGCAGTTGCGCTTGGTACTTCGACACCAAGTTCTTTGATGGTGTAGTTTTCGCTAACACCATTAAATCGGAATTTACCAGCGGTAACAGTCTGGTTACCAGCTACGATTCGGCCTAGAGCTGAAGTACCGTCAAGTGTGACAGTAAGGTCTCCAGAACCAAAGGTAATGGTCTGTGCACCAGCGTTAACCATACCAGAAGCACTTGAACCAAGAGTGGTGTAAGAAACCTCAAGGTCGCTTACGGTCAAGGTTTCATCTGTAGAAGCATTGTTGGTGATTGATGAAAGAACATCAGCGTACACCGCAACCTCTACTGATTGTCCAGCTGGAACGTCAACGTTCACACTGAAGTTGTTACCAGTATCAGACACAGCTGACTTGATAGTAGAAGTGTATGAGCCAATAACTACATACAGGTTCTGCAAGTCATCTGAAGCGTCAGCGATACCAGCGTCTCCACCAGTAGTGAAGTCAATGTCAAGACCAGTAATGTTGATTCCTTCGGTTGAGTCAGCTTGCAAAGCAAAGTCTGCAATCTTGTACGCGGTCTTTGGAGCAACCGTAGTTCGGTCACCATAAGTCACGTCCTCAGCCAAAGTAGGAACACCAGTACCGATGGTCAATGAGTTAGCGGCTACTACTCCGGTAGGAGCAGATAGGAATCCGGCAGAACTCAATCGTTCGACATTGCTTGAACCAGCAGTGATGCGAACCTGGAAGGCGTCACCAGTATCTGTTCCTTCTGATCCATTGTCATCGTAGATATCTCCGCGAAGTTCGATAACTCGAGAAGTACCTGGATTAACAATGAAAGAAGAACCAAACTGGTAGGTGCTTCCTGACTGTGCCAATGAGGCAGTAGAACCAACCTGTACACCATCTACGAATACCGCAGCGTTACGTAGGTGGCTCAAAGCTGAACCAGTATCAGTTGAGGTAGCAAAGTCAAATCCAAGATTCTCGATCTTTACCTGCTCACCGAATGCACGTACTTCCCATCGTCCAAAGACAACAGATGAAGCGTCATCAACAACGGTTCCTGATGGTGAATCAGAAGCCTTGGTAAAGGTAAGGGTTCCCTGGTTAACAGTCTGAATGCCGGTATCAACCGTAGCAAAGGTAGAGCTGTTTTCCTGTGGAGTTACGAATACACCAAGCTGTGTGTCTTTTACAACAAAGTCAGCAGCTTCGCGGATCATAACTTGGATGGTTTCATTAGCGGTATCACCGGTAATGTCTCCAGTCAATTTCAATTCGCTGCTACCAGCCTTCAATAGAATTGGGCTTGAAGAGAAATCAAAGGTTACGTGATTGGTCATGTCGAATGAAGGCATGGTTGCCCCTTTCTGCTGACCTTTTACGTAGAACTTCAAGTTGGTTAGGTCACCTGAGTCAGCTGATCCGGTTTGTCGGAAGGTAACGCTGTACAACATGACGTCTTCGTTGGTAACAGAAACAGTGTTCTGCCATAGTCGGAAGTTGTCCTGTGCATCAATCGTTGCAGCTGATGAAGGTGAAGTAGTAGCGCCGAAGTTAACGCCCGCGATGGTTGCCGTAGCAATCGTGTGAACGTTACCCATAAGGTTGACGGCCATAGCTGATCCACCCATAGAGGTGTAAGAAGCTAGGGATACGCCTAGGAACTGTCCAGCGGTACCAGCAGCAATGTTGGCTCGGAATGAGACCGTCATAGCGCTGTTAGCTGGAACAGAGAACAATCCGTTAGGACTGTTGAAGGTGATCTTGCCCTGAGAAACAGTAGCAGAATCGGTTAGTCGCTTACCCATAGCGTCAAAGATGTAAGCCTTTGAGATAGTGGTGTCGACTGATACACCGGTTCGGTTGAAGACAAGGTTAGTAACCTTTACTTCTGAACCAGTTCCGTTAGAGAAGGTAAAGTGTGCCAAGTCAGCAATTCCTGAACCAGCCACGATAGCGGTTGAAGCAGGAGTTGAAGCTGCCAAGGAAACACTTACGTTCCCGGTGGTTACTGGGGTTCCGGTAGAAGTACCGGTCTCAGTGGTGGTGGTACAAGTGCTTGAAGCGGTTGCTCCAGCAATCTTGTTACCAGTGTTTGGACCAACGATGCCGTCCGCAGTCAAGCTGTTTGCTGACTGGAAAGCCATAACACCGTTTACGGTCATTCCCCCAAAGATACCATCGGCAGTACCGACGTTGTATCCAAGAGAGTTAAGGGTCATCTGTAGTTCGGTAACCTTGGCTCCGCGGCTTCCGCGTCGCAAGGTCGTTGTGTGAACATAAGATGTTGAAGTGGTCGTACAAGTTGTACCGGTGGTGGTGCCTGTTGAAACAACAGGTGTCCCGTTAAGGGCGCCCTCCACGCTAGCTTTTGTTGCGGCATCAACTCCAAAAGAGTCGAGCAGAGTCAAGATCGAATTGATCTGAACCTGCGTAAGCGCAGCAGAAGCTCCTGGGGCCATAGCCATGAACCCAGTTACAACTAGAAGACCAGCAATAATTTTTTTCATCATAATTAATAGCTAATCTCTCACTAATGCATTAGAGACGATCCGAAGATCGCATAGAATTTAGAGTTGCCTAATTTTACAAAGGCAAACTCTAACTGATAATTTTTGCCTCCCCCGCTGGTCAATTAGAGCAAGCTCTGATTGAGTCAGTGGGTTTGGCGGGTAAGTACTACCTTTGACCACTACCTACATTCATTTAATAGTCTGTATTTGGTTGTCAAAGGTCTTCACAAAGGCAAGTACGCAAAACACGTACAGAGCCTCTGTTAATTATAGTACAGAGGTCGGAAGCTATCCTACATGCACTTTGTGGATAAGAGCGCACATTCCCCAAAAAGAAAATGTGCGGTCTTTGCTACCCACACACCATAATCATAGCAAAATCAAGGGCAAATCGCAATGATTATGGTGTCTACATACAAAGACGTTTGTGAACCAAAAAAGTTACAAACCTAGTTCAAAAAGTACTTTGTCCAGCGACGTTTACCTTCGGTTCGTACCTTGTTTTCTTCGATGAGTCGCGCCATGTCGCGCTGAATAGTTTTTTCGCTTACTCCCGGAAATTCATTAGCAATATCCTTAATATTGGCTTCACCTAATCGTGCCAAAAGACCAATTATTTTTGCGGTGCGCCCCACTGCGGGAGAGGCTTTGGTTGGGCTACCGACGGGAGCAACGGAAGCTATTTTTCGATCTGTTTCTGTGACCTCAAGCTCACGGTTCAGGCTAGACGCATTCGCCTCTTTTGTTGCTTCCTTTTCTGTCTCACCATTACGTTCACCAGAAAGAATTTGGTTGTTTTTTTGTGGCTTTGTGACCGCAAAAAAGTCTTCTGACAAGTACCGTTCTAATCGAGGCTGAAAGGCTGTTTTTGCAAAAGGCAAATCAACAACCAATTGCCCAAGCAGTTCTTCGCAATAGTCTATGAGTTGAGAAATCTCAGCCTGAATGGTTTGGACATTGGCCACGCTTAGTCGGCCACTCAACCCCCCTACTCGCAACAAAGAAGCCAAGACCATCAGGTCTGATTGTCGCTCCAAAATCCGAGTTCGTGCATCCACACTGTCCATACCAGCAAAAACAATCGGTCGAGCGCTAGCGACCAAGGCCTGATCATGAATGACTTTTATAAAATCAGGATTGTCTTTTATGAGGTCGATAACGACAAAAATTGCCGCCACGATGCGTTCGGTTTTTTTCGAGACATACATCATGTCTTTTTTAAAAGACTCTTTAACAGCAAGCATTTCTTGGCCAGAAACGTGTCTTTTATTGGTGTCTTTTATGTTTTGTCCTTTATGAATAATCACGTTGACTTTTATAAATTTCGTGTCCTTATGTAAAAGACATAGTACGCTCTCCCAAGCAAAAAGCAAGCGTTTTCAATGGTATCGACTCACGGCTCCTGATGCATTGTGATAAAATTCATGTATTCAGTAATCGCTAAACATATATTCCCGTGGGCAAAAAAAAGAAACAAAAAAGATCACGTGCGTCTGGAGACGCCGGCACAACGCTGACGCCAGCAACTCGAAAAAAAATCCTCATGATTAGTCTGACACTGCTCGGACTACTCTTACTGCTTGGTGCCTTTGGTCTAGCTGGAAGTGTCGGGAACAAGCTCCATCACTTCAATTACAAAATTTTTGGCTTTGCTTTTTTCTTTACTCCCCTCCTCTTGATCGCCCTCCCTTTGCGCAAATATTTACAAAAAATCGCCGACCCAGACAAAAAAGAAATTGCTAGTTTTTTTGCCTTGCTTTTGTCTTCGATGGTTTTTATCGAACTCCTACTTCCGGGCCGAGAATATGGCGGTCTCATTGGCAGTAGTTTGGCTACTCCTACCAATCGACTTTTTGGGTCTATTCTCAGTTCGGTGGTTACGGGCGGAATAGCGGCTATCTCTCTGTTTGTTATTTTTGATGGCAAGTTCAGACTGCCGGAACGATTCAGAAAAAAAGAACAAGACATCGACATGGTAGTAGAAGCAGCGGTGACCAATAGCGATTCTGATCTCGAAGAAAGCTCCGACGAATCTACCGAAACAATCCAGGATTCAAAACCAAAAGACTACACCATCACTGGCATGGACAAGAAAAAAAAGACCGAGGAAACAGATTTGGAAATGTCCTCCATTATTCATTCGCACCACGATCCTGACTATCAATTTCCACCCCTTAACCTGCTCAACAAAAGCAAAGGCAAGCCCGTCGTTGGCGACATCAAAGCAGCGGCAAACACCATCAAACGAACGCTTCAGAATTTCCGTATCGACGTAGAAATCGACGAAATCTCAATTGGGCCGACTGTGACCCGTTTTGCTATCAAGCCAGCCGAAGGTGTCAAACTCTCTCGCATCTCTGGTCTCAAAAACGAACTTGCCCTCGCCCTAGCTGCTCACCCGATTCGTATCGAAGCACCTATTCCAGGCAAATCCCTGGTTGGTATCGAAATTCCAAACAGCGTCAAAACCATGCTTGGCCTTGGTAGTCTTTTGGGTGAAAAAGAATTTGTCACTGACCAACGACCCCTTTTGGCACACATGGGTCACGGAGTATCAGGAAAAACAGTAATGATGGACATCGCCAAAATGCCACACATCCTGATTGCTGGTGCGACCGGAGCTGGAAAGTCAGGTACTGTACACGCCATCATTGCCTCGCTCCTCTACCGTAATGCTCCCGAGAATCTTCGCTTTATCATGGTCGACCCCAAGCGCGTCGAGCTGACACTATACAATGGTATCCCTCATCTACTCACCCCCGTCATCAAAGAACCTCAAAAAGCCATCACAGTTCTCAAATGGGCAGTAAAAGAAATGGAACGCCGTTATAACGTCCTCGAAGGAGAAGCCGTACGCGATATTTCTTCGTACCATGACAACATCGTCAAACCAGCCTACGAA
Source organism: uncultured Candidatus Saccharibacteria bacterium (assembly GCA_964350165.1). Taxonomy (GTDB): domain Bacteria; phylum Patescibacteriota; class Minisyncoccia; order Phycocordibacterales; family UBA1006; genus CAYGJA01. The sequence goes on from CAYGJA010000001.1 coordinate 290,986, forward strand.
GGCCGTAGCGCCGAGGAGGGCGACGATGTCAGTCTCCCAGAAAAGATGCCTTATATTGTGGTTATTATCGACGAATTGGCAGACATCATGCAGATGTATCCCAAAGAACTAGAAGCGGGCATTGTTCGCCTAGCCCAAATGAGCCGTGCGGTCGGAATTCACCTTATCCTCTCGACACAGCGCCCCGAAGTGAACGTCATTACCGGTCTTATCAAAGCCAATATCCCCGCCCGAGTCGCTCTGCGTGTGACCTCCCAAATCGACTCTCGCACCATTCTCGACGCCAGCGGTGCTGAGAACCTACTTGGAGCCGGAGACATGTTGTATCGAGGTGGAAACATGGGCAAACCAGTTCGAGTACAGTGTGGTTTTATGTCAGAAGACGAAGTGAAAAAACTAGTCAAATTCCTCAAGAAAAATCATGACAACGAACTGTACGACGAAATAAATCTCTCCGAGGTGGATACCAGCTCGGCCATGTTCAGCACAAGTACAGACGGCGGTGATGGTGACGATGATGAGCTTTACGAAGACGCTCGACAGACGGTGCTTCATGCCGGAAAAGCCAGCACTTCTTACCTGCAAAGAAAGCTACGAGTTGGTTATGCGCGAGCCGCCAGAATCATGGATATGCTCGAAGAAAACGGCGTTATTGGACCAGCCCAAGGCTCAAAACCACGTGACGTAATCGAACAAATCATACCCCAAGAAGCCAGCTTTGATTCCCCAAAAGAGGTTGATTATATCGAAGTAACCGAAGACTATGAAGAAACTGACGACTACTAATTACCCCCTGCTCGTAAAAAGAATTCTGCTTGTTTTGTTTGGCTTTGGAATATTGGGATACATTGGTTATCAAATGCAAAATTTGGTTACCGGCCCCGATTTAGTTATAGAAAACCCCAAAAATGGCACGTCGGCTATCCAGATGGTGACCCTCGTGGGCTCAGCCAAGAGAGCCGAAGTGGTAACAGTTAACGGAGCTCAGATAGCCCTAAACGAAAGCGGCGATTTTAGCTTTCCTTTATTACTGCTCAGCGGTTATAATAGTATCAATGTGACGGCGACTGATCGGTTTGGCAAAAAAGCCTCAAAACAGATCACTATCGTTGGGCCAGCAAAAGAGTAACCTTATTCAACCTAATCAAATCCAGCCATGCCTAAGAAAAAAACAACCACAAAAGAAAATCCAAAAGAGGATAATAATCTGCAAAACACCATCGACATGATCCAAACCAAATTCGGCGAAGGCGCCATCATGAAGCTTGGTGATTCACCAAAAGTAGACGTTGGGGTTATTCCCACCGGATCCTTGGGGCTGGATAATGCGCTCGGAATCGGTGGGCTGCCCCTTGGACGTGTCATCGAAATATATGGCCCTGAATCTTCAGGTAAAACAACCCTCACCCTTCACGTTATTGCCGAATCACAAAAACAAGGAGGTATTTGTGCCTTTATTGATGCCGAACATGCCCTAGATCCAGAATATGCAAAGAAACTTGGTGTTCAGACCAGCGACCTTCTTATTTCTCAGCCAGACACCGGAGAACAAGCGCTCGAAATTGTAGAAACTCTCGTTCGCTCAGGAAAAATTGCTGTTATTGTTGTTGACTCCGTGGCCGCTCTGACCCCAAAAGACGAAATCGAGGGAGACATGGGTGCTCATCATGTCGGAAAACAAGCCCGCCTCATGTCCCAAGCTTTGCGCAAATTGACCGCTATTACCGCCAAAAGCCATACTATGGTTATCTTTATCAACCAGATTCGTATGAAAATCGGGGTAATGTTCGGCTCTCCCGAAACAACCACTGGCGGAAAAGCCCTCAAGTTCTACAGCTCGGTTCGTATCGACATTCGTCGCATCGCCCAAATCAAAAAAGGCGAAGAAGTGGTAGGTTCGCGAACCAGAGTCAAGGTGGTCAAAAACAAAGTTGGGCCCCCTTTCCGAGTCAGCGAGTTCGACATCATCTACAACGAAGGTATTTCTCAGGAAGGAGAATTCTTGGCCCTAGGAGAAAAATACAAACTCATTAGTAAGTCGGGAGCCCACTTTAGCTATGACCCAGGAGAAGGCGCAAAGCTACCTGATTCGGTAAAACTTGGTCATGGTTACGACAATGCTCGCAAATTCTTGCGCGACAAAGAAAACAAAGCCATTCGCGCTCAATTATTGAAAGAAATTCAAGCAAAAATGAAAGAAGAGAATGCTGCCTAACACCACATCACCATGCTTAGCTACAACGAAATCAAAGAACGAAAATACATCATTGTTGATGACGAACCTTATGAGGTGCTGGAATCTCATATTTTCCGAAAACAACAACGAAAACCAGTCAACCAAACAAAACTACGCAACCTCATTACTGGACGTGTAGTCGAACAAACATTCCAGCAATCTGACAAAGCCAACGAGGCTGATCTCCGTTCCGAGACTGTTATTTTTCTATACCAGAACCCAAAAAATGGAGAAATCTGGTTTTCTCGTCTCGATAATCCAAAAGACCGCTTTACCCTAGACAGTACTATTGTTGGGAATGCGACAAACTACGTTCCGGAACAAAGCAAAGTCGATGTACTTGTCTTTACCAGTCAAGGATCGGGCGATGAACAGATCATTGGCATCAAGCTTCCCATCAAAGTAGAGCTAAAAGTCGTCGAAGCCCCACCTGCCATCAAGGGCAACACCGCCAGTGGAGGTGACAAAAAAGTCGTTCTCGAGACTGGATATTCGGTCACTGTCCCCCTCTTTATTTCCGAAGGCGACATCCTCCGCATCAATACCGATACCGGCGAATATGTAGAACGGGCAGAGAAAGCATAATTTACTCGAAAAGCTTCCCTCATACAAAAAACTCCCCTATAAGGGGAGTTTTTTGTATGAGGGATTCTATTATCGCCCCTGGAGTGCCACGAATGGCAAAAGCCCCATCGTGCGAGAGCGTTTGATTGCTTTCGCGAGTTGGCGTTGATATTTTGCAGAAACACCCGTTCGTTTGCTAGCCATGATTTTGCCAGCGGGTGAGATGAATTTTTTTAGAATCTCAATGTCTTTGTAGTCAATGTGTTTGATGCCATTCTTCTTGAAGAAGCAGGCTTTCTTTACTTTTTTTGCCATAACAATGTTGTAGGTTATCGATTAGAAAGGAATGTCCTCTGGATCGATATCATCATCGGGATACTCTATGGTTGGTGTATTTTGTTCCGGAGAACCCTGGTCATCTGAGCCTGAATCATTACCGGCACCTGATTGACTAGGCGCTGAGTCAGATGAACCCTTTTGACCAAATTGTACGCGGTCAGCGACGATTTCGGTGCGGTAGTTTTTTTTGCCATCCTGGCCATCCCAGCTTCTGGTTTGAATTCTACCTTCAATAAGGACCTGGCTACCCTTGGTAAGATATTTGGCTGCATTGTCACCCTGCGGACCAAAGACCACAATATTGTGATAATCGGTTGCTTGTTGACGTTGACCGTTCTGGTCTTTCCAGAAACGATTCGTGGCTACGGAGAACGAAGCCACTTTTTGTCCCGAAGGAAGTGATCGTAATTCTGGGTCTCTGGTTAAATTTCCGGCAATAAGAGCTTTGTTAAGATACATGTGATGATATCAGTTTAGACGACTAGTGGATAGTTTTATACTACTCTTCACTTACCAGGTCGTCAATTTGCTGGTCGAGTTTTTTTTCATCAACCTCTGCCTTGGCTTTCGTCTTGGTGTTAGTCTTTGATTTCTTCCCCTCTTTGTCTTCATCTGTTTTTTCAGTAAGACCAGGAATATCGCCAACCACCGTGTCTTCACGGACAGTTGAAAGGATGATGTAACGAAGCATGTTTGGATGTTCATCGAGCATTCGCTTCATGTCAGCAATAACTGCTGGCTGAATTGCGAACTTTATCCAACCAAAGTAACCCTTATCGAATTCATTACGCTTGTTTTCAATGACCTTGGTCATTGGATAAGCAAGATCAATTAGACGTGGAGCTCCTTCTTTGATCAGTTCTCCTTCTTTTTCGGTAACGAAGGTTCTGATGAGATTGACCTCTGCGTCCAGATCAGCTTCTCCAACAATAGGAAGAATGTGGTACCCCACTTCGTACACGCGGGGTTCTAGACTGTTTGTACTCATAGTTTTTTGAGTCAATTTATAATCGAGGCCTTATAATAAGGCATCTTTACCCTACGCCAGGAGAATCCGTGTGTCAAGCCAAAGACGGAAAGAATTTTTTTGTATTACGCAGAAGAATAGCTGTCATTTCGAATTCTTCTATTCCCTTTAGGCGTCCAATCTTGGCGGCAACCTCGCGCACATATAACGGTTCATTGCGCTGTCCACGGTGTGGATGCGGTGTGACATAGGGACAATCAGTCTCAGCCATAATGCGATCAAGAGGTACAAATTTGACTAGTTTTTCGTATTGCCGCGCAAAAGTAATCACACCAGTAAAAGAAATGGTGCAGCCCAAATCGAGAAATTTTTTTGCAATCTCCGTATCCCCAGCAAAAAAATGAAGGTTGGCTATCAAGTCTCGCTCGAACTGGCTTCGATACGACATCAAAATATCATAGACATCGTAATAGGCGTCCATTGACCCCTCACTAGCGCGAACATGAAGCATTAGGGGTAGATTATGAGTTATGGCAAATTCAATCTGGGCGAGAAAGGCTTTTGCTTGTAAAGCTTTTGAATCAGCGTTGTTACGAAAATAATCAAGGCCCGTCTCACCTACCCCTACAACCTTACCCGTGATTATTGTTTTAAATTTTTCATCATCAAAAGCCTCACCTTTCGTTTCGAAAGCTTTTGCCCCCTCCCCCAATTCATCAGCATCATGAAAACTAGGCACGGTATGGATGGGATGCAAACCAACGATGGCATAAACGCCTTCATACTGCTCGGCTATTTCTACGGCCAAGCGTGATGTTTCAAATTTTGTACCCACATTAATCATTCCTATCCCTGCATTCAAAGAACGCTCGATAACTTCCGTTCGGTCTTTATCAAAGGCAGAAAAATTTACGTGGGAATGAATATCAAAAAGGTTAATTTCTTTCATGACGTAATTGCTCAACAATACTAGTGTACATTCTTTTTACCTTATCGTACTGAAGTTGCCCCAAAGAAGCGTAATGGTGCAGACCAGGGGTGTGTGCGACTTCTAATACCCAGTGTGCAGACATGGGTTCTTGAATGGGACTAGCACAAATAATATCTATCCCCACCAAATTGAGATCCAGGGCCTTGGCTACTTTGGCTGCCAGCAAATGATAGTCGGCATGAACCTGATTAGAAACATCAATCACGTCACCACCCGTAGACAAATTTGCATTGTCGCGCAGATGAAGCACGGTATCAATTGGCAAGACCGCATCAAGCCGGTAACCCAAACCATGAAGACGTTCGGTTATAAAATCCATATGAGGCAAAATAACATCTCCTCGACCTCGCAAGATCTGCTCGGTTCTCTTGTCTTCGAGCAAAGCACCAACAGTAGACACACCGTCACCAATAACCCGCAACGGTGTTTTTTGATAGGCAGCCTGAAGTTGGCCCCGATACCAAACCAATCGATACTCTTCACCAACAACGCATTCTTCTACCAGAACAACGCTACTTGTTTGCAAAACCAAATCAATGGCTCGGCCCAAGTCTCGATGATTGTGAACCTTGTATACGCTTCTCCCCTGAAAACCCCTGTTGGGCTTCACTATTACTGGAAACAGATTTTCGTCTTCATAGAAAGCCATGGCTGCTTCTTTGGTGTCAGTCAAATCATAAGCAAGGCACCAATCTTCAGAGAAAATAACCTTACCAAAAGGAACTGACACCCCTGATCTTTCTAGAAAAAACTTGGTAAAAGCTTTGTCGACAGCACCAACCCGAGAAGCCGCGCCGTTGATATTAAGAGTTGAGGAATGAAACAATGTCGATGTCCCATTCGGAAAAGTAATGCGACACATGGAGGGCTGGGAGAAATGTCGCTCCAAAGAATAACCTTGTTCTTCACAAATATTCCGCAATAATTCGGTTGTCCATGATGGCTCCATATTTTTATGATGGGGCCACTCTACTTTGGTTGCTTGTGAGATGCAAGCTTTATTTTTTCGTAATCAGATAGTAGCTCCAGCATGAGCACCGCGGCCGGTATGCTTAGGAACAAACCCGAAAATCCAAACAACTTGACCCCGAAAACAAGCGACAACAAAACAATAATCGAAGGCACTCCCGTGGCCCGCTGAATAATCAGTGGTTGGAAAAGATAATTCTCAAACTGTTGAATAATAATAAAAAGACCTAGCACATAGAGCGTCATAGGAATTCCGCCGGCAGCATAGGCAATCAAAGCTGCAGGAATACCGGCAATAACATTTCCAAATGGAATAAGTGCAAACACCCCAGACAATAGCGATAACAATAATGCATAAGGAACCCCAATCAAGAGAAGACCCAAATACGTAAGCACGCCAATAATTAAAGCCAGCAAAAGTTGCCCCTGGAACCACAGTCCTATTTTTTTTCGAGTACGTCGCCAAACATCAATGACGTATTTCTCGTGATGATACGGGGTTACGATTCTCAAAAACTGCTCAATTCCACGCTCCTGCACCGAGAGGTAAAAAGAAATAACCAGAATAAGGAGCAGGTTGATAATTCCACCAAACACCGAAGAAGTGCTTTGCAAGAAACCACCAGAAGAAGACTGGTATAGATCCCTGAATTGACCAATCACCGCCACAGGGTCTCCACTGGCCAAAGATCCACCACTCGAAAAAGCACCAAACAAAGCCGCGATAGTAGAGTCAGGAGGCAGTAATGCTAATACCCCTGAAAGTTCTTCAAAAAAGATAGGCAAAAACATATAGGCGATTCCACCAAATACACCAATAGTAATCGCGTAAATAGACAGTACTGATATTGTTCTAGGGATTTTTTTTACCTGTAGCCATTCGGTCATACCCTCGATAAACGAAGCCAAAACCACTGCCACCAGAAGAACCAGCACAAAACTGCGCACCATCCAAAAACCATACAAAAGAACCACAATCGAAACCAGCGGCAATAAGCCGGCAATGCTTGTTTTGATATGTAGCGTCTTGTTTTCTTGATTAGAAGAAGGTTCCATATCTCAATCCTAGCACAGGATTGCTATATGAATTTTTTTATCACTTTTGTGAACTGGACATCGCTTTTGTGAGGACCAACTATCGATAGCACCATGTTTTTGGGTTGAAAAATCTGCTGAGCCACCATTTGGATATCTTCGGCGGTAATGGCTCTAATTTTTTCATCAAAAGCCTGTGGAGTAAGAACTGCTTCTTGGAAAAGAGCCTGTGTTCCCAAAAACATTGCCAGAGAGCTTGATGATTCTAGGTCAAGCGCTAGATTTCCCAAAATATACTCTTTGGCTTTGTCCAGCTCCCCTAGCCAAACAAGATCGTCTCTTATTTTTTGTGCTTCTTCTAAAAGGGCTTCTATCACTTCGACCGGGCGTTTTTTGTCTACTCCAGCGTACAAGGTTAATGCTCCATGGTCGCTATTTATTTCTGGATACGCACCAACATAATAAGCAACCCCCATTTCTTCTCGCAATCGAGCAAACAATCGAGAACTCATGTTGCCCCCTAATATATTAGCCAGTACTCGCAAAGACAAAGCGTCTTTGTGATCTCGACCAAAAGCCTTAAAGCCGAGCATCAAATGCGTTTGTTCTGTTTTTTTATAAAAAACTTTTACTTGCGGTTCGGTCTGTTTTGTTTTACTGCTCGGTGCTTTTTTTGGTTTTCGAGAAGCAATATCTTTAAAATTATCAGCAATTAATCGATACACTTCTTGTTTTTCTACTGCCCCCGATACCACAATCACCGTATTGCCCCCCTGATACTGACGATGAAAATTCTGCAGATCAGATCGAGAAAAATCACGAACCGATTCGACTGTACCAGCAATTGGCCTTCCTGCCGGAACTTCAGGATACATGGCGCCCAAATATTGTTCATGCACAATCGACTGAGGGTCGTCATTCATCATCCTGATTTCTTCTATTACCACCCCCTTTTCTTTTTGCATTTCTTCTTCTGGAAAAGTTGAGTTGAGATAAATGTCAGCAATAATATCCACAGCGCGAGCCAGATGATCTTTTTTGATGGTTACGTAATAACCGGTTTTTTCATGACCAGTAAAGGCATTGTATTGTGCCCCCAAACCATCAAGCTCAGAAACAATATCCATTGCTCGCGGACGACGCTTGGTACCCTTGAAACACATGTGCTCCAAAAAATGAGCCAACCCATACTGTCCCGGTTTTTCGTGATCAGAACCAACTCCAATAAGTATCAGAATGGTTGCAGCTTGAGTGTCTTCTCTTGGGGCCACGAACAAACGCAACCCAGAATCATACTCCTGATAGTGAAATTTCATAATAACAAACTAGATTGTTAATTTTTCAACAAAATACTCTTCCAGCTCAGACAATTTTACTCGCTCCTGATTCATGCTGTCTCGATGACGAACAGTAACGGCTCCATCCTCCAGAGACTCAAAGTCAAATACCACACAAAAAGGCGTACCGATTTCGTCTTGTCTTCGATATCGTTTCCCTATATTTCCGTTATCATCCCAAAGCACGGCTCCAAAGCGAGCTTTTAGGTTACGGAACACCCCTTCGGCCCCCTCTACCAAATCAGACTTGTTTTTCAACAGTGGAGAGACGGCAATTTTGTACGGAGCCACATGAGGAGGAAAAGCCAGGTACACCCGCTCTTCGCCTTTTTCGTCTAGCTCGGTTCGATATACGCTTTCCAAAATAGCCAAAATCGTACGATCTAGCCCCATAGAAGGCTCGATCACGTGCGGAGTGATTAACTGATTGGTTTCTGGGTCTTCAATCTGAAGTTTTGTTTTACTTTTTTCGGCGTGCTTGGTCAAATCATAGTTTGTTCGATACGCCAAACCATAGAGTTCTTTTTGGCCAAATGAATAATCAAATTCAAAATCTATTGTGCGCTTGGAATAATGAGCTCGGTCTTCCTCGCCAACCTCTACTTCATGAACCTTGTTCATATCAACCCCAATCCACTCGAGCCATTCGAGCATTTCGTCTTTCCAATATTGAAAGTATTTTTCCCAATCACGTTCGGCAATAAAATACTCTATTTCCATTTGTTCAAATTCGCGAACCCTAAAAATAAAATCCCGAGGTGTTATTTCGTTTCGAAAGGCTTTTCCAATTTGAGCAATTCCGAACGGAAGCTTGGGACGAATGGTATCTACTACGTTTTTAAAGTTTACAAAAATCCCCTGGGCGGTTTCGGGACGCAAATACGTCGTGTTTGAGGTATCAGCCACTGCGCCAATCTGAGTGGCGAACATCATGTTGAACGTTCTCACCTCTCCCAGCTTGTTTCCTTCGGGCGACAAAATTCCTTTTTCCTGTATAGCCTGACTCATAGCTACAATATCCATCCCCAGAGGGTCAACACCATTCTCTTCGAGCAAGTGATCGGCTCGATAACGCTTTTTTGTTTTTAAGTCTTCTACTAAAGGATCAACAAAACCAGCCACGTGACCGCTAGCCTCCCAAACGCTGGGGTTCATCAACAAAGCAGCATCTAGTAACTGCATGTCGATTCGAGTATCAACAAATTTTTGCAACCATAAATTTTTAATATTATTTTTCAACCGAGAACCCAAAGGGCCATAGTCATAGGTTCCCCCCAATCCTCCATAAATATCCGATCCTGCAAAAATAAAACCTCTTCGTTTCGCCAATGAAACAATATTCTGTATCTGTTCACTCATATGTTGTATTGTATACCACCCAAAAGCCTACTCTACAATACGCCCACCTGACTGACTGGTGTTGGCACCATCATTGAGTAACCTAGTAGTAGCGGCCCTGGCCTGGGTCGACAATTCGCGCTTGGTATAAGCATCAATACCAGTAGCACTAACACGCGACGTCAAATCTGCGGTTTCTCCAATCTGACTCAATGATGGGGTGATGCTTACTTGGAAATAGGCTGTCTTGCCTGCACCACCAAAACCAGCTCCAGGATTAATTGCTCCAACATCCCAAATAACCGTTCTTGAAGTTGGCTCGTAACGAATATTTTCGCTAGCTGGCGACGTCTGACCTGCCCACTCGACATAAGGTGGCAAGGTGGCTGTAATACGCCCCCTCTCAACTGCATTAGAAGAATTTGTGACAGTCCATTTGACAGTATAATCTGTGGCTCGACCAACTTGTGGTGGCACGGCGCCAGTATTATCAAAAGGCCCAGTATAGTGCAGTGATTCTGCCAAAACGTCCAGCACGGTTCCGATTTGAATTTTTATGGTGTCAGTCTGTTCGGCTGTTCGCAATTGCCCACTAGCATCAACCCCTTTCACACCAACTCGCAAATTAACCTCAGGACTACCAAAACCAACTCCGCTAAGCAGTCGCGGTGTCAACGTAAACCGCACCGTTCCTGATTCTCCTGGTTCAACCACAGCCAACGAATCGAGGGTTTCTTTGCTCCAAATAATGCGACTATCAGAAGAACTATAAAAACCAGATTGTGGCTCGACGGCTTCTTTATCAAAAGCTCCTCCCGACATAAACAGCAAAATCTCCGGGCTCTTGATTGCTTCATCAAGAGTATTCTTCCACTCAATCGTTCCCGAGATTTTCTGCCCGGCAACCACCGACACAGTGTCGTCGCTGGAACGATTAACAAAAATATTAGCCTGCAAAAACGGCTGGACAATATCAACAGTCTTGCTCAAAGAATTAAAAACAGTAGCAATAGCGCCGTTTTGGCTAGAACTGCCAGAACCAACATAAGCCCTAATTGTCTTGGACTGCCCTTCTTGGCCACTCAAAATCCCCGTAATGGTAATTGTTTTTTCTTCAAGTGGATCAAGTGTTCCAAGCAACCAGGTGTCATTGCCAAACAAAGAAATCGGTGTTGCTTTTGTTACATTAAATCCAGGTGGCAAATCCAGTTGCAACACAAGGTTTGGAAGAGGGTCTTCTGATTGAGATATGACAGAAAAAGTATAGGTCTCTTCTTGGCTTCCTATTATTTCATCTCTAGATTCCAAAACAATATCAACTGGCGTAGATCGCAAGGTCACCAAAGAGCCTTGTCGTTTTTCAAACGTAGCGTTAGAGCCTTCCACCTGATACTGAAAGATTGTTTCTAAAGGGTTTTGTGTGCCCTGTTCGCCGTAAAGCACAACGGTAAATTCGGCTGTTTTTGTTTCCCCTGGCCGAAGCGTATCAAGCGGGTAATCCAATCTTCCCACTCCGTTCTCGTTCAGAGCGGTAACGCTTGGATATTCCAGCACCACGTTGGTAAACACCAAAGGGGCGTTGTTTTTGTTTGTTACATCTATAGATACCTGTAATTCCTCTCCGCCATCAACAAAAGCCACATGATCAAATACGACCTCGATATTCTGGCTCGAAACGGTATTTTTGTTCTGATAAAAAGTAACAAAAGCAAAACCAGCAGAAAACAAAAATATCAAGAAAGAGAACAAAAATATTTTTTGCCCTAATGAAAATCTTCCTAATGCTGTTTTTTTGCGTTTTTTCATCTCAGTATCGGCAGTATTCCTGGGTTGTCCCCAACGAGAAGGAACTTCTACCCGCTGAGGCCTTAGATAAGACCTGCCCCTAATTTTTACCCCGGTGGCTCCTGGCTGGTACAAATCCTGCCGCAGAGACTCAACCGAAGACTCTTCTTCTCTTTCGGGGTTTGGGTTAGCCTTCTTTCCTACCATAACACTTTTAGTATAACGCTTTTATTCATAAGCCGCCTCCAGACTCTGATTAACAACCTGGACAAAATCTCGTGGCGGAACACCAGCCTCGATTGTTTTCTTTACCGACAGCTCCCCGCGCCACCAACCGAGTACCTCTAGCATTTCGGCTACGATTCTTGCTTCCACCAAAGAAGCTTCTTTGGTGGAAGCAAGAGAATCGCTATTCTGAAACATTTTTTCTAACAACTCAAACAAAATCACCTCTGGCTGTTCAATCGGCGTCAAATCACCAATGATTCTAATCACTCTTCCCCACAGAGATTCCCGAACCAGATCTTGTTTCGTCCACCAGCTTTTTAACTGGGAACTTCCTGTAAGCCTCCACCCATGTCTTCCCCGGACCACGTCAATTTGGACCAAGGACAAGGGTTGTAGGTTTTTGCGATGCTTGGCAGAAAGCTTGCGAACACTTTTTGCTTGCACGTACACCTTGCCCATTTCCTGGGTATACACCAAAAAACTACTGTCATCTTCGGCCTGATGATACTCCCTCAAGACAATGCCTCGAAGCGAAACAACAGAATACATGCTACTGCAGGGTGACCGCGAACAAAGCTTCGTGAGCCACTACTTCAGCCTCGGCTTCTTTTGCCAAATCAGCAATTTCTAATCCATTAGCATTAACGGTATTTGTAATGTGCTCTTGGTAATTGGCCAACACTTCTTTTCCGGCATCATTAGTTGCAATTAGAATATTGACAGCATCGGCAGGTTCTAATCCGGCCGTCTTGCGCAGACCCTGGATATGTCGAATGAGCTCTCGTGCGCCCCCCTCCTGCTTGAGCTCTTTGGTTAAATTAGTGTCAAACCTACAAGGAGAGCCGTCTTGGTCACCTTGTTCGACAACAATTTCTTTGACGTTCAGCTCGTCTTTTAATAGATACTCGCACTCCTGCCAATATTTTGGCACGACAGAAGATTTTATAAAGAATGACTGTAGAGGTTGTCGGACGTTAATTTGTTCTTGTTTGCGGATATTGAGACCCATCGTCACAAAATTTCGAATCTGGAGCATTGTGCTCAATAATTCAGAGTCTACCGGCTTGTTCGAGTCGGGCCAGGTGCACAGGTGCACGCTTTCGATATCTTGTTGTTTTCTAAGAGCTTGCCAAATTTCCTCAGCTACAAAAGGCACAAATGGAGCCAATATCTTGGAAGATTCGAGTAATACGTGTCGAAGTGCTCCTCGAGCCATCGCCGCGTCTTTACTTTCTCCATCTTTAAAACGATCCCGACTACGTCGCACATACCAAGTAGACAAATCGTCCACAAAAGCAAAGATAGCGCGCGCGCTCTGATCCAAAGCATAACCATCCAAACTCGCAGTTACTTCATTTGAAAAATCTGCCAAACGAGCGCTCATCCAATGATCCAGAATATCTTCACTGTTGTTGATGTCGACATGCTCTCCCTGACTATAGAGCTGATAAAAAGAAAGCACGTTGCGCAATCGTCGCATTACTTTGTTTCCAGCGTCCTGTACGCCTTTTTCGGTAAAACTACTGCTCTCTCCTCGAACCACGGGCAGGGACACCATAAACAACCGAAAAGCATCAGCGCCATACGCATCAAACACCTCTCGCGGATCAGGATAATTTTTGAGGCTCTTGGACATCTTTCGTCCGTCTTCGGCCAACACGAGACCGTTCACCACCACTTGCTGGAAAGCAGGCTTGTCAAACAATGCGGTAGCCAATACCATCAACACATAAAACCACCCCCTGGTCTGGTCCAACCCTTCGGCAATAAAGCTCGCCGGAAAACGAGATTCTTCAAATAATTGTTCGTTTTCGAATGGATAATGCAGTTGTGCATAGGGCATCGAACCAGAATCAAACCAAACATCAAAGACGTCTTCGATGCGCTGATATTCATTCCCTTCTGCGTCTTTCAGGACAACTTCGTCGATATACGGACGGTGCAAATCCAAATCATAATTATTGTTATGAGGAATGGGAACAAAAGGCAATGGTCTAAGTTCAGCATTTTTAAACGGAACAAAATCCGCTACAAAAGCCATATCATTGGTGTCTTTTTTGTATTCTTGGTTTTTGGGCAAATGCTCCATCGCCAGGACATTGAGCAACCAACATACACCACCATGTGTCACAATGACTATTTTTTTATCGGTATGAGTTTTTTCTATTTCATAAAGAAAATCTCCTAGCCTGTTTTTGACGTCTTGATAGGATTCTCCTCCCGGAACCGGCGTAGCAAACCAATCTTTCTTTGATTGGCTGGCAATATAATCATGATAATCAGACCACGCTCCCCCTTCGAATTCTCCGGGCTCTTGCTCACGCAAACGCTCATCCACAATGATGGACTCCTTTGCTAGCCTCAGTTCAGTGGCCAAGACTTCGGCGGTTCCTCGTGTTCGCAACAATGGAGAAGTAATAATCAAATCAATATCCTGATCCTTGAGGTCATGCGCGGTCACGACTGTCTGTTCCTTGCCCAAATCAGTAATAGGATGAATGGTGTTGTCATAAGCACTAATCACACCCAAAGCATTTGATTCGGCTTCACCGTGACGCATTACATAGTAGGTATTCTTGGCAGACGGAACGTGTTGTTTTAGCTCGGCTATCGAACCAATCACGATTTGTTTGCCTGTTTCTTTGTTTTCCCACACCGGCAATGGTGTTCCCCAAAAACGACTACGAGATACTGCCCATTCGCGAGCACCCTCTAGCCAATTGCCAAATCTCCCGTCTCGCAAATGCTCTGGCACCCAATTTGTTTTGGCATTGTTGGCTAACAAGCGGTCTTTGATAGCGGGCACATCAACGAACCAAGACTTGGTTGCATAATTAAGGAGCGGTGTGTCACAACGCCAACACAATGGATAGCTGTGTACGTATTTGTATTTTGAAAATAATTTTTCGTTATGGGCAAGCCATTTGACGATTTCGATATCGGTCGACATGGTGTCTCCTTTTTTCTTTACCAACAGACCAGCAAAGTCTGTTACTGGTTTCAAGAATTTTCCACCAATATCTACGTGTTGAATAAAAGGTAGCTGGTATTGCTTGCCAAGCTCCATATCATCGGAACCAAAAGCCGGCGCTATATGCACAATACCAGTTCCTTCTTCGGTAGTAACAAAATCAGCAGCGTAGACCTTCCAGCCATTCTCTCGGTTCTCTAGTGTTTCGTCATTGGTGTAATAATCAAAAACAGGCACATAAGATTTGCCCACTAATTCCTTGCCAGAAATTTCTGATTCAACCTGGTGTTCTTTGTCTTTGAACACTTCCCCAGCCAAATCCTTGGCGACAATATAGCTATGGTCTTCAAATGAAATTTTGACATAGGAAATTTCTTCCCCAACCGCCAGCGCCACGTTTCCTGGCAATGTCCAGGGCGTGGTAGTCCAGGCGAGCAAATAAGTCCCCGGCTCGTCTACCAGTTCGAATTTTGCAGTGACCGTAATATCGGTAACATCTGCATAGCCCAAATTAACCTCAAAGTTCGCCAGTGGCGTCTCGCAACGGGGACAAATATGCATTGGCTTAAAGCCCTGATTTACTAGCCCCTTGTCGTGCAATTGCCGGAACACCCACCAAACCGATTCCATATAACTAGCCTGCATGGTCATATACGGATCCTGCATATCTACCCAACGCCCGGTACGCGGGACCAACCCCTCCCAATCGGCCGCATAGCGCAAAACACTGGCCCGAGCAGCGTCATTAAATTTGTCGATACCGTATGCCTCGATGTCTTTTTTTGATTTCAGATCAAGTTCTTTTTCTATCAAATTCTCGATTGGCAATCCATGACAATCCCAACCCCAGCGGCGCGGCACACGATAGCCCTGCATGGTTTTGTAGCGTGGAATAATGTCCTTGATCGTACCAGCCAAAAGGTTACCCAGATGAGCAGTACCGGTACCATAAGGAGGGCCATCATAAAACACAAATTCTCCCTGGGGTGCTTCTTTTTCTAGGCTTTTTTCAAAGATTTTTTGTTCTTGCCAAAAACGTAGGATTTGCTCTTCGCTTTCCGCCACATCGCTTTTTTCTATTTTTTTGGGAGTTTTAGCATCGCTCATATTGCCCCATATTAGCACAAAAGCCTTGCACGACTAGCCCCAGAGTCTTGTTTCGGAACGCTTTTCGAAACACAGATTAGTCTAGAATTTTTTTATTTTTTAACGTTTTTTGCCACCAGGCTGTTTCTTTTGTGCCTTTAATATGGTTTTTGTGATAGACCAATAACACTTCGGCACTCTGCCGATTATCGTCAAGCCGAGCAATAAAACGATGACCAGACTTTAGGGCTGAGGTTTTTTCACCAAAAATCTTAAAATAACCTTTCACTATACGAGTATTTCCCTCGTGAATAATGGTCTCCAAAATACTTGTTTCTTGAATGGTTTTATCGGGCAACTGCAAAAGCCGTATTATTGCCTCTCTAGTCAGTGGCCATCTCTTTTTATGTTTTTTTGCCAAATCCTTGCAATAGTGTTTTTCCGCAAAGGTATGAATAACAACACGATACGTCGACATAACCCCTAGAACACATTGTCATGGTCTTCTTGACCAATCAAAGCATAGCTGATGAGCTCACCGTCTCCGGCCAGCTTGTAGGGCAGCTGTCCGTGTGTAAAAGCCACGATTTCATTAGTGCTGACATCGTGCCACTTCTTCTCGATATCATTCATCAATGTAATTTGTTCACTCGACAAATGGGCAGACTGATACAGATTTCCAGGACGCGTCGCACGGAGTAGATATACCGGCCCCTTGTCGGTGGTCTTGTGCTCGACCTCAATCAGGCCTTTTTCTTCCAACTCGTCTATCATCCGAAAATACGTGTCCGGTACGGGGCCAAATTGGATTTTGCGGTAGCCAAGCCCACTCATGCTGTCCATATGTTCATAAAACCAAGCAAAATCAGCCAAATATAAAAGTTTGGCCAACTTTGTTTTTGGCACCTTGCCGTCGCCCGCTCCGCGGGCGACGGCCTGCAACATTGCAATAATCATATCGCGGTAGACGTCTAATCGCGGCGCAATTCCCGCCACCAATTCTTCGACGGTTACGCCCAATACTCGCGCCAGCCGTTCGGCCTCCTGAATCGAAACATCGCGCGCGCCTTTTTCGATCGCAATATACGACGGACGCGAAAGTCCGACCGCCTCCGCCATCGAGACCTGTGTCAGCTTTTTTTCTTTTCGCAGCGTCAACACTGCATCACCTAATGTAGCCATATGCCTTTACTGTACAGAATGGGTGTAAAAAGTAAAGACAGGGTGTGTATTAACTTTTTACATAACTCATTCTTTTGCGCCTCATTCGCTACTTTTTCGAGGCCCCAGTGGACGGAACCAAATCGAAGGGAAGGTTTTGTTATAGTTTTGCTCAAAATAAGCAACACCCTTCTGAAGTTTGCGATACATGGCACTAAGCTCGGTGTACTCATTTTCTGAACCGATAAGCTGGATATGAAGAACTTCATTGGCTTTATAGAGCGCAAAAGCTAGCAGAATTCTCTCGTCCAGATTTTCCACTTGGTTGTCACAGCACTCATATGTGCGCATTCGATTATTAAAATAAAAAAACAAATTAGTCTTTTTATCTTTTTCTCTACCCCCGCACTTCTCTGCGGCACGCTCTTGCTGCCTATATAAAATCCACAATTTCTCTGCCAACACACTATTGGACGCTACAATCGCATGGATATGGTCTACTTGTCGATTAAATGCTTCTGCCCTCTCTAAAAACCTGGCCAAGGTATCCACAATTTTTTTTTGCTGCACAATTTTTGCACCAAATGCTGTGCGGGCAAACCCGCCTATTTTCAAGAGTTCTGGGCCAGCAGTAAAATGGAGCGGGTATACCTGCTTATGTGGATTCCACCACTCAGCATCATGATAATTCGCTGGATAGCGCGCCCCAATCCAGTTTTTGGCATAATCTAACTCTGCCTGAAATGCCCTCACCACAGATTTTAAATTCTGATACCGCGCAATAATAGATTGCTGATAAGCAAGAATCGCAATAACGACAGCAATAAACGTCAGAAAAAAGGTCGCTGTATCAGCTTGAAACAATATATATTCACCTACCGGCGTCAAAATCCTGCTTATAACCATACTTCGTCAATCTCCTTCATAATCCGATCAGTTTCCACCAACACCGTGGTGATGCCCTGATAGTTAGATATTTTATTTTTGAGAACAACAAAGTCAGGCTTGTTGCCGCCCACCGCCCTGGCGTCGTGATGAATATGATAGCCAGCATCTTTTGGAAAGAATGTTCCAAGAAAGTTTTCGAACTCGGTACGGAAACCCATCTCTGAGTTTTGAGGATCTTTGAATTTATTTGCAATAGCAATAATATAGTCCCGCATATACGCCCTACTATAACCCAAACAAGTGGCTTTGCCAGCAAAAAAAGTAATTGGTACCTAAAACCCACCCTGCCTAATATAGATATTGATAAAATCGACAGCACTTTGTCGCAGGCAATTACGCCGGGTATTTTTTGGCTGGCAATTATTCTGGCACACAAAACCAGGTCGCATTAAAAGAATTCAAAGCCAGACATCAAGTCTAAGATTGTTCTACGCCTTGACTGGCAACATGTTTAATATACGCCTACGACCCGCTTCCCATTTTTTTTTACGTTCTGTTTTCTTGGGTTGATGCCTCGGATCTGTTTCAGCAACGGATCCCAGGGTTGCCGCCATCAAGTTAACCATTGCTTCATCTATTTGTTTTATTGCACCGGCTGACGGGCTCTCCTCCCGTATGGGCAGCCCAAAATCCCACCGGCCCGCATCCATTTTTTCAGTCAAAGAACTACTGCTTGGTGGTGCTTCATAATTCAGCAGGCCCCCTAGGTTTTGTGCAATACGAGCTGCTGCAATCATTTCTAGGGTAGCTTTAGGAATAGTTCCGTCAGCTGTGGATAAACCATCAAACCATGTTTCAGCCAGAAAAGCATATTCTTCTGCTCTTGTTTTAACTTCTTGAAACCCACCATCAATCGAGGCGCGACGAGCAGCTTGAAGTGGATGAGTATCAATTTCTTTAAGACGATTCCGAACTAAATCGATTTCTTTTGTTAGTTCTTCGCCATTTTTTTGTCGCGCAATCAAACCACGAAGTTCTCTCTCTAGACGAGCGATATAGCCTAATTGATCAGCGTCTGTTTTTTCCATGGACCGCAGACTGGGGAGGTTAGCGCCTTCTTGGGCGTTCCTAAAATCTCTATACACTTCAAGCACCTCATTCATAGGGTCAATGACTTGACGCCAGAGCGACAAAGGTTTGTACCAATCTGGAAGACTCTGACTGTTGTTTTCGGCTAGTTGTTTCTCATGGTTGCGTACAGCGGGCAAATTTTCTTTGATGTATTGCAACCACTTTTCTTTTAATCTTGAAAGATTCTGGCCATCTATCTCGAGTGAACCTCCTTCGAAGTAATACTTAAATCCCTCTAAAATTTTTTTTTGTTCCTCGGGTAATACTATCTTTCCGGGTGCTTCGACCAGGGAAGGGATTTCTATTTTTTTACTAAAAATATTTTTTATACCATCTAGATTAAACATACTACACAGAGGTTATTTTTTGTCGTGTGACACTATAATTATATCTCATCCTTGAACCTATGTTTTTTTCTCCTTTTGTAAATAGCGTATAATGAGAAGCATGGAACCAGTAGCAATGACTACACAAATCCCTAGACCCACCCTGCCTAATATAGATATTGATAAAATCGACAGCACTCTGTCGCAAGCTATTACGCCGGGTATTTTTTGGCTGGCAATTATTCTGGCACTGCTTTTTGTGGCCATCATGACAGCGGTGCTTCGCTGGCACTGGCGACGTTACGCCCTCAACACAAAAACCGAAAAAAAGATGATTCGCATGTATTACCTTGGTATGTTTGTTGGTGTATCTGCGCTGATTATTAGCGGTATTATGTACACCCTAAATTACTCATCATGATTCAAATCCCCCGCGATGAAAAAATAATCCTCGTACTCCGCAAGCACTGGTTTGTGCTCCTGGTGGAGTCCTTGGTCTTTGTTGGTTTGGCTGTGGCGCCTGCTTTGGCGCTGAGTGCGGGAGCTTTTTTCTTTAAACCAGACCTGGCCTCTTCTCTGACTATTCTGGTGGGAGGGGCGTATATTATCTGGTTACTGGCGCTGTGGATTGGTTTTTTTGTATTTTGGACTGACTTTTATTTAGACATCTGGATTATTACCGACAAGCGCATTGTGGACATCGAACAACAAGGGCTCTTTTCTCGCACCACCTCTGCCCTGCGTCACGAAAACATCCAAGACAGCACCATTAGCGAAGGCGGCGTGGTGGCATCATTGCTTGGCTTTGGAACGGTAAAAGTCCAAAGCGCCGCGGCTGATGTTCAGATTGTCATCCCTTATGCTCGATCTCCTCGCAAGGTAAAAGAGCTGATTATGCACCTGCATGACACCACTCTGGAAAAAACAAAAACCGTCCGGCTGGCCAAAGAAGACATTGTCGCCCTCCGCGAAGCCATGGACGACCAGGAAGATCTCGAAGACCTCTTCCCTGCTCATCACAAACGGAAAAAATCAGACAAATAAAAAAGGCCCCTGCTTGTGCAAAGGGGCCTTTTTCCTTACTTAGAGATCCCGGCGAGAAAACTCGCCAAAATACAAAGGGCCGTTGCTGGAACGAACCCGTATCCCGTTTCAAAGAAAAACAGGATCTCTAATATTACGCAGAAAATGGCGATAACCCCAAACCAGAGAGCAATCTGGATTGGTTGAATTTTCTGCATCTATTAATTATACTACATTTCAGAAGGTGTGTCTATAGCGAGCAATGCGAGCCCATTGTGCAGTACCTGGCCCACCGCGGCCACAATTGCCAAGGAATGGCTGGCCTGTTCGCTGTCCAAGATGCGCTCACGCCCATACCAAGAATTAAATTCCCGAGCCAATTCGAGCAAATACCCCACCACGTGATGCGGTGCATACGCCTGCTGGGACTTGGCCACAATCTCTGCATAGTGCAGGAGTTTTCGTTCTACCAGCCCAACCTCTCCCGCAGTCATATCTAGGATTGGCCCAATCCCCTGTTCTTTGCCTTTTCGCAATAGGCTCTGTGTACGTGCATAAGTGTACTGCAGGTACGGACCCGAATCCCCCTCGAAGGACAGCGACGTATCAGGATCAAAGTTAATATTCTTTCCAGCCTCGCTTTTGAGGATGGCGAATTTGAGTGCGGCAATGGCCACCTGGTCCAGAGTAGATTCTGGCAGATTGCGGTCTGCGGCTCGCTCGACGACTTCTTCGTGCACCACCGCCAGAATGTCCTCGGCCAGAGGGACGCCGCCCAACCGAGAAGACATTTTTTTACCCTTGAACTGCATGCGACCATGCGGAACATGAACAAAATTCTGCTCCCAAACCGGATTTATTTTTCCCGCTGCTTTGGCTACTACTTTGAAATAAGCCGCTTGTTCATGATCGGTAACCGTAATCGAAATATCCGGCTGATAGCGCTCATTCTTGATGCTCATCAGGCCAATATCCTTGGCTTCGTAGGTTGGGTTGCCTTCGGAGTTAATAAATACCCGCGTATGCAATCCGTCGGCTTCCCCTTCATAAATTACCGCCCCGTCGCTCTTGGCAAAAATGGACCCAACATATTCCTCTACAATAGCTTTCCCAACCCTGCCAGCTTCAGATTCGAACACAAAATCATCAAAATGCGATCCCAGGCGAGCGGTGATTTCTTTAAAATATTCCAAATTAAAATCTCGCCCCTGTTGATACACTTCCCAGGCGCGGTTTTTCTCACCAGCATAAATCTCCCGGGTAATAGCTCGGATTTCTTCTTTGGCTGCTTCGTTTTCTTCGTACGCGTTGGTACCGGCCACATAGGCATCACCCATCAATGCAAGCTTGTCTTTGGCGGGGACTGATTCATCAGTCAGGGCCTCGTGGCCATTCTGCAACAGTGCCCAGACAGCCTTGCCAATCCCCAGAGATACATCAGATGGATATGACAAAGGCACCACGGTAGCACCAGCTGCGCGCATCAGGCGCACCAACGATTCGCCCACGGTGTTGTTCATGACATGACCAATATGGAAAGGTTTGAACAAATTAGGGCTGGAGTGTTCTACGAGAATTTTTTTATCGGCAAAAATGTTGCTTTTCCCAAAAGAATCTTTTGCATGTAAAGCCAATTGCACATTTTCTAAAGAAGATTGCGGAGAAAGAGTAATGTTGATAAATCCGGGACCCGCCGGAACAATGGCTGCCACCTTGGTCGCAATCGCTTCTTCACCTAATTTTTCACAAAAATCAATCGCCAAATCACGAGGGTTTTTGCCAGCCTGACTAGCTAGCTGCATGGCAATATTACAACTGTAGTCACCAAATTTGGTCTCAGAAATAATCTCCAAATCAACCACGGCTCCAGAAAAACCTAGCTTGTCCGCAACGTTTTGGATTGCATGCTTTAATTCGTTCTGAATACTCATGCCTTGATTATACACAGCCGGTCTGGTTTGTCAGGGTCATGATATAGTTAGATTAATAATTAAACATTTTTAAAATAAAGCTTTCTATTATGGAAAAGATTAATAACTTTGAAAAGCAAGACACACCCGATGGTGACCTTAAAAAAATTGATGATATAGAAAAATTAAATTTACCAGATTTTGAAAGTACAATAACAAGCGGACTTGCTGAGGTTCGTGCTATGCAAGAACAAGTAGAAATTCTGCTCACCGAAATTCAAACAATATTTGCAAAAAGAGATTATGCCCACGATGACTTAGCAGGACTTCTTAGTCGAGCACATATGCTAACCCAGTTTTCTTTACCAGACACAATTAAATCTTTCAAAGACAAGGAATTAGCTCTAGCTGGCCCTGGCTTTTCTAAGGGACAAAAAGCCCTTTTGTTTATTCTTGGCATCTTGCGTGGTGGAAGCGCTCTCGATCTTTTTACCAAAAGCATAAAAACAGAGGCCACCCGAACAAATGTCCTCCGTGTCGTGGAAGAATTAGAACAATCAGCCCAAAAAACAGCCAACCACCTAAAGGTACTCATTCATCAATACAGAGAAGCTGACAAGCGAACTCCTGAACAAAAAGAAAAAGACAGAATTGTAGAAATTACCAAGCGCAAACAAGAACTTTATGGAATTGTTACTGCTATCGAGAAAGAGCTCGAAAGGGTAGAATCTCTAAGAGAGCAGAAAAATCTGTCCTCCATGGGAGATGGAAACACGCCTGACATAATCAGAAACGCTTTGAAGAAACAATCAATCCCAACCCCTGGCAGAGGGGAATCTTATATTGTCGATATTGAAGGCCTTCTCTCACAATCAAAGAAAGAGATTGAGCATATCGAGAGAGAATTGGCCAAACTTAACAAATCAAACAACGAGTAATATTAATATTTTCTATAACTAACCTTATTCCATGATAGAACCATCACAACTAGAGCAACTCCTAGAAGAATTGAAAGATTTCAAGACCGCATTAGCCAATCTCGAACAATCACTCGAGCAGGCGAAAGCCGAAGCAAGCAACAGTGCTGACTAGTATCCCGTTGACCCAAAACCATCAGCACCGCGATTTGTATCCCCCAGCTCTGCTTCTTCTATTGTTACTGATTCGAATTTTTGGATAATCATCTGGGCGACCTTATCACCAGCTGCAAATTCATATGGCTCATCACTAACATTAATTAGCCCAATCTTGATTTCTCCACGATAGGTGGCGTCAATCACGCCGCCAAAAGTCTTGATTCCGTGCTTGAAAGCTAGGCCGGATTTTTCCCAAATCAATCCCACGCACCCATCAGGAATAGCAGCCGCAATACCCGTTGCCACGCTTTTCCGTTCTCCTGGTTGAAGTGCAAAAGCCTCTACGGTGCGAATATCCAGTCCTGCGTCCCCATCGTGTCCATAGGTTGGCAGTTGGGCTTTGGGATGTAGTTTTTGTATTTTTAGATTCATGAATTAGCTAGTTATAATAGTAATGATTTTTTGATGAATTTGTTCTGGTGTTAACAGCTGACCTTCTTTGACACAGGTAATCGTATGCCAATAGGGATAACGCTCCGCAGTGAATCGATAAGCAGATTGGGCTCTTTTTATATGATCATCACTGCCTTCGTGTTGATCGTATTCTCCGTCGATATATTCTTTGTCTGCTCTTCCCCTTGTTTGCAACATGTCCTGAACATGCTCAAAATCAACGTCCAGATAAAACACAAAATCAGGTTTTGGGATTCCAAAGACCTGATATTCCATCTCATCGAGCCAAGTTAACATGGCCGCTTTTTCTTCATCGTTGTCTAGCTTGCCCACTTGATGTCCTTTGTTCGAAGTCATATATCTATCAAGAATTACAATGTCACCGTCCGACAACCACTGAAGCAACGTGTCTTTTGCTTCAAAGCGATCACAGGCATACAGGATGGAAGCCAAACGTGGATCGATTTTGGTGGCATCGCCAAACTTTCCGTTCAGATAATCGTCAACAACGACTCCAAAAAACTTTTCTTGATGTCTTGGAAAATGAATACTCCGGACAGTGTGTCCGGCTGATTCAAAATACTTTTTTAATAATGCAAATTGGGTGGTTTTTCCAGAACCGTCCACCCCCTCAATAGCAATCAGTCTCCCGCTCACGAGGTGATTATATCATGACCATTAGATTGCCCGAGCGAGCTAGTTATGGTGTGTTGGAATAGGATACGCAAGGGCTAGCTGTTTTATGCGCCCGGCTACTTTTTGCTTGGTTTCTGCATCCTCAGGATCACGAAGAACTTCTATTATCAAGCGCGCAACTTCGGCACAAGCTGACTCATCAAAGCCTCGCGTGGTCAAAGCAGGAGTACCTAAACGAATCCCAGAAGGATCCATGGCCGAGCGAGGGTCGTCAGGAATCATGTTCATATTCAAAGTAATACCAACCTCATCGAGGACCTCTTGGGCTCTTTTGCCCGAAACACCAAGCCCCCCAAAAACATCGACCAATAGTAGATGATTATCGGTTCCCCCAGCAACCAGAGCAATTTCATTTTCCAAAAAAACCTCAGCCATGGCACGAGCGTTCTTCACAATCTGTTCGGCATATATTTTAAAACTAGGTTGCAGAGCTTCATGAAAACAAACCGCTTTGGCGGCTATCAAATGCATCAAGGGGCCACCCTGGAGACCAGGAAAAACAGACTTGTCTATTTTTTGTGCCAGGTCTGCATCTTCTCGCACCAATACCATACCCCCACGTGGGCCACGCAGGCTCTTGTGAGTGGTGGTGGTCATAATATCAAAGCCAGCATCAAAAGGATTTTTGGCGGCACCGCCGGCAATAAGCCCTGCAATGTGTGCAACATCGGCCACGGCTAGGGCTCCCACTTCTCGGGCAATAGCAACAAAGCGATCATAATCAAGTTCTCTCGAGTAGGCAGAAAAACCAGCCAAGATTATCTTTGGTTTATGTTCAAGAGCGGTTTTGCGCAAATCTTCAAAATCTATCTCCCCTGTCGTCACGTCTTTCATTTTGTAGCGAACAAAGTTAAAAATTTTGGTGACATACGTAACCGGATGACCATGGGTCAAATGCCCTCCGTGTGACAAGTCCATACCGAGCACGGTGTCACCCGGCTGAAGAAGCGCAAAATACATAGCCAAATTTGCATTAGAACCAGAATGGGGTTGCACATTTGCAAATTTGCATCGAAAAAGCTCTTTTGCCCGCTCGATAGCCAGAGTTTCAATCTGGTCAGTATGCGCCTGGCCTCCGTAATATCTCCGACCTGGATACCCCTCAGAATATTTGTTTGTAAGCACCGAACCAGCCGCCGCCATAACATCTGCGGAAGCGTAATTTTCTGAAGGAATAAGCTCGAGCCCTTCTTTTTGGCGCTTCTCTTCTAACTGTATTGCATTCCAGAGATTTTGGTCTTTCATCAAAATGAGTTTAGCACAACAGGTCGCTAATCAGATACCAACGAACGACTCACTTTGCCTTCGTCAGTCTGGGTTACATTCATGACTCGAATCACACGTCGGGCACCAAAAGAATTACCACATCCCAAATTACTGCCCACGGAACGTATTGTGTAGTCATCAGTTTTGTTTTTTCTTACGTACACCGTGGCACAAGCAAGTCGATTACCGTCTATCTGAAACCTATAATCATAATCCTCGAAATCAGCATTCTCCAAAACAATCGCTTGGTCAAAGCAAGTATCAACTTTTCCTCCTGCAAAAGCCTGCTGGAAAATAGCTTGCGACAATCCACACTCGAGACCATTAACAGCAATGTGCTCTGCTTCGTAAATGTCTTCTATTTGACCAGCGATACGAGACCGGCTGAGAGCTAAAAAAATCATAGACTGAATAATGACAGCCAGCACGGCCACAACAAGCACCGTAATAGCCAGAGCGGCTCCTTTTTGATTAGTTTTTTTTGCTGAAAATTTCATAAGACTAATACTGGTGCAAATGCATACAAACCGTAAACATGCTGTTGTTCTCTGCTAATGCTGGATGGGAATGCTTGACCTGAATACTGGCAACCCCAGAAGGCACGCTCAGTGGGTCGTTCACCACTCCAGCCCAGCCAGCATCGGCCACGCCATCTGGTATGTCTTGAGTGTCTCCAGTGCGAGCGATTTCGGTACCCGAAGAATCAAGAAAACTCACATAGTATTGTTCATATGGCTGATCTCCGTGCTCTATTCGATATTCTCCATAGTCGTGAGCCTGTAAAGTAACTCGGTAGTCACCCGCAGGAACAGAAGCCGCCACAATCGGACCAGTGGTCGCCCAGCCTGGATTTAGGAACTGATCCCCCAGAGCCACCAGCGTTTCTGAGCCATCTTCGGCAAAATAAAGACATTCTCCATAGTCAATTGGTTCTACTGGGGCTACAAAAGCAGTACAGTAATACACATTTCCGCCCGGTTGAATCTGAATGCGCTCATAATTATCAAAGTTAATAATGTCATCATCGCAGTACATTTCGGCCGAATAATCGCTTTGTGGATCATCCCAAGTGTCAGGATTATCATCATCAAAATAATGAGAAAACGGAACATATCCCTCTTTCATAACGAATCGTAAAGCAAAGTTAACCGCAGAATCCGCGGGGTTCGGTACAAAAATCGCTGTGCGTCCCTCGATGTCTGTGTCTCCAAAAGTACGCCACTCATTTGTGGCTGGTTCACGACCAGCGTCAAGCACGGGATCCCAGGTGTCAGTTCCGGGTCCACCACTGCCATCAGCCTCTCCAACGAGGTCAGGGGCAGTGTTTTCTACCCACCTGGTTTCATCAATACTGGACATCGCTCCGCCTTCTTCGTGACCCCAAGTAAGGAAGCCCCACTGGAATTTCCAATCTGGCGAAAGAAAACAACCAGGATGAGTGTCGACATAATTAACGGCAGTGTCTTTTACAATACCTTCGGCAGGACTTTGCCCTTCTATAGCCCAATTAGGCAAATCTGCTTCGGTAGGACACTCGACGACGCTAAGGATTACTCGACCATAATTAGAATAGGCGCCCATGTCATACCAATTAACAAAGGTACGTTCGTATGTTTTTTCAAATGTGCGTGCCCTATCTTGCCAGCGAACAGTCACCGATACTTTCATTTCGGCATCAGTAAGCATGGTCATCCGGATCTCTCTTTCATAACCAGTGTCTACTCCAGTGTCTGTTTCGTCTACGTCCTGAACAAAAAAATTAGTACCTTCGGCCCTCACTACGGGCTGACATTCACTGCCACACGTAGGAAAAGTAGCTGCATTAAAAGCATTGATTTTCATTTGGCAGGTTTTGCCGTCCTTGCAACCATTAAAAGGAGCCTCAAACAAAGCTTTCTCGTCTAAAACATTGTCATACAAAGCCCGTTGCACCCCAGCAAAAACATCCTCGGCGAGAAGAATGGCGCCATGGGTTTTGGTCGCCTGACTATTCAAGACCAAAGAACGAGCAGAAACAAGAAACAAAGAAGCAACCGCAACCGACAAAACAAAAGCAGCTGCAATTACTTCTATAAGAGTAAAACCTTGTTGTTTGTTTTGCTTCATGGGTATGTTCATTATAGGCTATTGATTAACATCAAGTGAGTACAATGTGATGTAACGGAAAGCATAGACTTCCCCGCCAGAACTCAAAGCTGAATTCATGGTCACTAGCACAAGGTGTTGATTTGTGGCTGGTTCACTCAAGCCAAGTATTGCTCCTCGCACAAAAAAAGTCAGTTCTTGGATCGAGCCACCAAAACCAGAGGCTGCGACGACTGGCGTGCCGTCGTTTACACTTCGCAGAACCTCCCCATCAACTAATTCATAGCTAATGATGTCACCGTTTACGTCCTCAAGCACAAAAACAGGACCACCATCGGTGCAGTTTTTTTCCAAACTACCGCAACCGATTCTTTGGGCCAAATGAACCTCTCGCTCGAGTCTATCCAAGAAGGTATACATTTCGCTTTGTAGTAAAGTCTTGAAGCGGGACTCTCGTTCTCTGGCAACACCAGATACTAACCCTCCAAGCACCACCGTGATAATCAGCAAAAACAAACTAATAGCAACCAGTACTTCCACCAACGTAAAACCTTTTTGGTTTGTTTTTTTTATTTGCCTACTCATGATGCTATTTCAATTACTCCCAAAGTATTTACGCTAAAATCAATAGTCTGATCTCTTAATTTTAGCTGATAAAAACCAGATGCTCCGGTAATCTCACTGCCGTCCTGAACTATTTTAAAATAAGGCGAAGAACTCGCCCAAGTAAAGACAACATCCGATTCGACGGCAACACAACCAATATCCAAAGCCGAGCAATACAAAAATTCAACTTCTTTGCCCATAACATATTGCTCTTCCAGCAAATCATTAACATCAAAATCCCCGGGGTTACCTACCCCAGAATCAAAATAAATCTCAACCAGATGAGGATTGCCGGCCAAAATTACAACATGAACGTTCTGCTGGGCACGATCATCGTCCTGCTTGGATCGACTCAACACTGACGCCTGAGAAAACGCAACATCAAAAACCCCATAAGCCGCCTGCAATGTGTGACGAGTACGTCCACCGTCCCCATTAAAAACAATCAAAGTCGACATAATAGCAATTAGTGCTATCACCACCAACAGTTCGACTAACGTAAATCCTCGATTGTTGTTACTTGTGTTCATATACTAGAAAAGTCTTCGCAATGCAGCAGGTTTCATAATGTCGTAAACAGGGTCAGCCCCATTGATACCATCCAAGACAGACGCATCAGTAACACAATGCGTAACGCCTTCTGGTTGTACGGCAGAATCAACATCATGGTCTTCTTCTAAGAGTGAGTTATCGGCATCCAACACGGTAGCCAAATGATAACCAACACAATTTGTAGGAGATAATGACGCATACGGAACATACAGAAGCGACGACATGTCTTCGGCTTCACCCACACTAATCAAATCAGCTAAAGTGGTTCCGGACGGGCACCCTTCATTCGCCTCGAGAGGAAATGTATCGCTTCCGCCCATCTGAGGTGGATATTGGCCACATAGATTTGCGTATTGCTCTAACGCAAGTTCTGCTAATTGAAAAACAGACTGATCTTTGACTTCATTTGCGCGTTTTCGAAAAGAAAAAATATCGCCAAAAAATATACCTGTTGCCAAGAAGCCAACAAATCCTACTACGACCAAAAGCTCAACCAAACTAAATCCTTTTTTGTTGCGCGACATTACTTGTATGGTATCACGTACCAGAAATGGCCGATAAACCATAGTGGTATACTGACCGCTGACAGCAGATAACAACACCAGTCATGAGCATCAAAAAACTATCTCACACCTTTCTTTCAATACCAACCGGAGGTGAAGTAATCATCCTAAATACCGGCAGTGTTATCGACAGTGAGGCCGAAGCCATGCTTCAGGCCCTCCACTCTCGCTCTATTGGAGGCCTGCGCAATCATCTAGAAGTTCTTTCCGAAAAAGGTGCGGATAATTTTATGGCTAATTTTTATGTTGGCTATGGCCACAAATCAATTGGAGACTGTGGCACTACCACTATTTTTGTAGAAGGCGTTTCTATGCTGGCAGCCAAAGCAATCCAAGATTGGCCACTCTACAGCGGACAAGAGGCTTCCACGCGTTATATAGATTTTCAAACACAACCCTTTTTTGATCCCACCGACAGCCCAACAGGTAAAGAAATACTAGAAACATGGAGAGATTTTTATACAAAATCACTTCCAGCCGTGCAGGCTCATGTTTCAAAGCAATATCCGAAAAAAGAATCAGAAAAAGAAAGTATTTACATCAAGGCCGTAGCAGCTCGAGCTTTTGATATCTTGCGCGGTTTTTTACCTGCCGGCGCTACCACTAACCTGGCCTGGCACACCAATCTTCGTCAGGCTGCGGACAAGCTGGCGACCCTTCGCCATCATCCACTAAACGAGGTTCGCTCTATCGCATTAACAATAGAACAAGCGCTCCAAAAAGCTCATCCCAACTCTTTCCATCACAAACAATACCCAGAAACCGAAGAATACCTGGCCAAAACCATGACCGAGTATTATTTCTCTCCTGATTACCAAATCACAGAACTGTCCTTAACAAATAATTCGATTCAAAAAAAACTACTCTCCCAAAGTCTTCTAGCAACTCGGCCTCAAAAAACAGAGCTTCCCAAGCATTTGGCAGAAGCGGGTACTCTCCAATTTGAATTTCCTCTTGATTTTGGCTCTTACCGAGACCTTCAGAGACACCGAGCCGTTACCCAACGCATGCCACTACTCACAGAAGATATCGGATTTCACTCCTGGTACTTTGATCAACTGCCGGCACCCATAAAAAAAGAAGCAGAGGAACTTCTTGAAAAACAAAGCCTTTCTCTTCTCAAGCTACACTTGTCACCAGAAGAAAAACAATATTTTCTTCCTATGGGATACCAAGTTGCCAACCGTGTCACCGGACCACTTCCTGCCTGGGTTTATTTGGTGGAACTGCGTGCCACCCGCTTTGTTCACCCCACCCTATCAAATCTGGCTCAACAAATTGCAAAAATACTTGAACAAGAATTCAGTGATTGTGGCCTAGTGCTTCATCTAGACAATGAACCAAATCGTTTTGACACCAAGCGTGGCAACCATGATATTCAAATCAAATCCGAGTAAAGCCTGCGAGAGTCAAGAACTTTTCCACCAACGAATTAGCCTCATTTGTATTCACAAAATCATTTCGAATACTTTCAATGTATTCGTCAGAAAATTGATATTTTTCTTTATAGCGCTCAGCCCAACGAACAACTGTGTCTTTATCTAATTCTGGATGAAACTGAAACGCATAGAAAAGCTGATTAGGAATCTTGATTGCTTGGATTGGACATTTTTTTGTAGAACCCAAATTCACCATACCTTCTGGGACACGGACTGACATTTTTTTATGGTATGCAATCACCGAAAATTCTCTAGGCAGGTCACGAAACAGAACATCGTTTATACCCTCTGAATTTAAAACAAAATTATAAGTTCCAGACTCTTGATTTTCCTTATCAATCTTAATCTCTCCCCCCAAAGCATGGTTCACCATGTGGAACCCCATACAAGATGCCAAAAAAGGAATCTTTTTGTTTTTGATATGAGTGATGGCAGTCAAGACGCTTTCAGTAAAGGGATATTTTTCTTGAGTAAAATAAACTTCATCATCAGGATCATTAGAAGATCCACCCACAAAAACAGCATCATATTCTTCAAGTTTTTTTTCATCAAAAATGCTTTTCTCAAAAACATCCCAAACATCCAATTGGGCTGGGCTGAGTCCCCCAGTCACTAAAAAACGCAAATATTCTTCTTGTTTTGTAAATAAATCTTTTCGTAGTTGTATAAGTAATACTTTTTGTGCTTTCATATTTTTTGATAATTACTTTTTAACATACAACTACGAAACCACCCAAAACAAAAATCGCCAGTGGCGATTTTTGTTTTGGGTGGTTTCTATAAAATTAAGCAACTACATCAACCCCCATAGAACGAGCAGTACCTTCGATGATCTTCATTGCAGCCTCTACGTCATGAGCGTTCAGATCCGGTAGTTTGTGTTCAGCAATTTCTCGCACTTGTGCACTGGTGAGCTTACCTGCTTTTTTAACTCCCGGCTTCTGAGAACCAGCAGCAATTCCAACCGTCTGTTTAATCAAACTCGAGGCTGGAGCTGTTTTGAGAATAAAATCAAAAGAGCGATCATCATACACGCTAAGCACAACCGAAACAATTCCCTTCATTTCTCGGGTTTTGTCATTAAACTGGTTAACAAATTCTCCAATGTTAACTCCAGCCTGTCCCAAAGCGGGTCCAAGTGGTGGTGCTGGTACCGCCTTTCCAGCCGGTACCTGTAATTTCATTTTTTTGGTTAATTTTTTTGCCATGTCTGTACTACTTAGCTAATCATGCGGAGTAATAAAGAAGCGTGCGAAAAGCACTTATTACGTGCGTAAAAAATAACGCAAGAACGAGTCCCTGTCAATAATTACAGCTTCTTTACTTGCAGGAAGTCTAGCTCGACCGGAGTTTCCCGACCAAACATAGACACCAACACTTCGATGTTCCCACGCTCGTCGTCAACCGTATTGACCTTGCCTTCGAATTCTTTAAATGGGCCATCAATAATAGAAACCATATCACCAACGACGAGATCAATGTTGTGCTTGGTGGTTTTGGCACCCATGCGAGCAAAAAGAGAGTCTATTTCTTCCTGAGAAACAGGAACTGGGGTCACCCCTGCCCCAACAAAACCAGTCACCCGAGGAGTGTTCCGAACCACATACCAGGAATCATCAGTAACAATCATATCCACCAACACATATCCTGGATAAATCCGCTCCTCAACTTCTACTCTTTTTCCACCTTTTATTTTGATCTTTTTTTCAATTGGAACCACTACATCAAAAATTTTGTCTTGCATGCCCAAAGATTCTGCGCGCTGTTTTAGATTTCTTTCAACAGCATTTTCGTAGCCGGCGTATGTGTGGATTGCGTACCAATTACGATCACCCTTGATTTCTTGTTTTGACATATATAACAATATTAGCTACTAAGCAGTACTCCGAGACCAAGCGAGAATAGCCAGTCAAGCAGTCCAAGATAATATGCAACAGCCAAAGTAAGCACGACTACAGCCGCAGTGTACGCAATGGTCTGCTCTTTGCTTGGCCAATTAATATGGTCAAACTCTCCTCGCACTGATTTTAGAAAACGTCCAATGTTCATAAAAATAATAGATGAGATTAGTATACGGTATTTCTCCCTAATGAAAAACGCCCGGCAGGCGTCAATGCGATTATCATACTATTCGAACTAACCGAAGTCAATGCCGGGGTTTTTCTACTTATTTATTTTATTTTGTAGGTAATAGAAAC
This sequence comes from uncultured Candidatus Saccharibacteria bacterium, assembly GCA_964350165.1. Lineage (GTDB taxonomy): Bacteria > Patescibacteriota > Minisyncoccia > Phycocordibacterales > UBA1006 > CAYGJA01. Next base: position 324,205 of record CAYGJA010000001.1, read on the forward strand.
ACTTGCGGTTATCAGATTCTCTCCAGCCGGAATCTCTGGCGCAAAAACGGCCTCGTCGGCATAGCCCATTTCGGCAACGGCCATGCTTCGAGCCATCACTGGATACACACCTCCGCCAGAATTATCAGAAAAACTAATGACTTTGCCAAGTTTTACTCCTAGTTCAGCAGCCAACTCTTGGGCTTTCTGTTCCGCCTTGGCAATAGCATCCTTGCGGGCCTCGGTCAAAACGGCGTCTTCATCATCAACGGTAAAATTGGGACCGTACATCGAATCTACGTTCTGTTCACCTAGCGTCTCGAGCACGTCTCCAACCATAGCCAAATCACGAACTTTTATCTGGATTGACTGAGATTGCTCATATCCAACAAGCTCTCGCTCTCCCGAAGACGGAGGACAACCAAACTCCGTACAAATTGTTTTTTGTTGTTTCCATTCGTAGCGCGGATATGAATTGTAGCTTGTTGTTTTAATGTCTTTATCTGCGATACCAAGACTCTCCAAAACTGCCAACACCGAGGACACCTGCTCAGAAACTTTTGCTTGTGCATCCTTTACCGTAGCAGCCTCAGATCGAGAGGTAAAACTAAAAGTAGCGATGTCTGGTACAGCGAAAGCTTCGCCGGTACCACTTACGGTAATTACATTGTTTCGATTGGCGGGATCAGTGGTCAGCAACCCCCAAGAAATGACTGCTCCAACACCAAGTAGCACTATGAAAAAAGTAGCCACCGTTAAAAAAACCGAGCCAGACGCCATCAAACCTTCTTTTGTTCCAAATCGTTTAAACATATATTCGTATTGTTACTAATAACTTAGATTATACCATTCTAATGCTAAAAATCTCTTTAGAGGTCAAGTTTTCCTGCTTTTTGCTGTTCTATATATTCTTTGATATTAAACCTTTTTTTTACCCCACTCTCAGCCAAATATCGAATGGTCCCAAAAATTGGACGCTCAAACCAAGGGCGATCGTGCACTCCCCCAATAGACCAGGCAATACCTGCATATCCATTTGGATCTCGACCATCAAAACTATAAGCATCGTTCAAATAAATAGCAATTTTCATGGCCTCTTCTGGGCTCTTTGTCCATTCTAGAATTTTTTTGGCCCAATACATTCGCATGTAACCATGCATCTTGCCGGTTTCGGACAACTCTAATTGGGCAGCATTCCACAATTCATCATGAGTCTTGGCTTGCTCAAATTCAATCAAAGAATAGTGATAAGCGCGCTTGTCAGACAAGTGTTTTTGCAATGTTTTCTGAGCCCAATCAGGAAAACCAAGAACACTGTCATAGTTATTATTGTAATGACAAAAATTATCAGCCAATTCTCTTCGCACGATTAGTTCTTCCAAAAAAGCTGCGCTACTGTTTTCTGTAGCTGCTCCATTTTTATCTTTTTGCATTATTTGCTCGACAGACTGATTGGTTTTTTCTAAAACTTCGAGGGCCACTCGTTGTGGTGCAATGTGACCATAGTGCAAATAAGGAGAGAGGTCAGACTGCCCTTTTTTGAGAGCATTGTTACGATCGACAGCATAACGATCGAGTCGTTTCTCGAGAAAGAGCTCTAATTTTTGTTTTCCCGCTTTGGCCCCCGGCAAAATCCAAGAAGCTGGCAAAATTGATTTGTTTGGGAAATTATCAAGCACCTCACCCCAAGCAATACTTGGAACAGATTTTGCGTATTTTGTTTTAGGAGTTGAAAGTCTTGGGAAAGGATCCAAAAATTCTTTTATTTTTTTATAAATCTTGGGACGAATTGTCCTGGCCGCATACTCTTGTTTATCAGAAATCTCCCAAACAGGAATAATGTTATGGGTATCAACTTGATGCACAGAACAATCAGCCTCGGTAGTGATTTTTTCTAACCATGTCTTTTGGATGTTTAACGGTGAAAAATCGGTAACAAGCAGACCTGGCTTCACCAATCTCAACCAGGTCTGCAAATCAGCAATACTTCCTTTTACAAGAAAAAACGGAATCTTTTTTGCAGCCAAAGATTCGGCCATTTCTCGTAAGCCCTGAACTTTGAAATGATGTTGTCGATAACCTCCCCCCAAAAAACCAATCTCGAGATTATACACAACAAGCAAAGGCGCTTTTTTTTGGTTGGCTTTTTCTAAGGCATAAAGCATGGCCCAATTGTCTTCTGCTCGACAATCTCGATTCATCCAATAGACAACCGGCCCCTCTTTTTCCTCTTGTTTAGATAAGATTCGTAATCTTTTCTTGTTCACCTCTCTATCGTAACAAAGATTGGATAAAATAATATTATTCCTTATCCGTCTCTTTCCAATAAGAAACAACATCCCAACGTTCTAGCTCGGACTGATGTTCCTTGTAGAAATCACAAAAATCCTGATCATTTTCGATAGTGGCTGTCATATTTTGTTTTGGAATAATACCGAGCACTCGAGCGGGATCCAGAGCAACCACCCCTCCTTTCTTTCTTTTGATTTGCACTTGTAAGTGCAAATGAATATCAGATCCTGTAATCTCGCCAGAGTTCCCGACCTCTCCGATAGTTTCCTCTTTTTTGATTGGAATCTCAGGATATGTGTGCAGGCTTATTTCTCGAAGCATTTTTTGATACGAAGTAAATTTGACTACATTAGAACGCAGATGCATGTAGATTGTCATTAACCGATCTTCATTTTCCAAGATTATTTCCGGGTGAGAAAGCATCACATAATTACCGTTCATTACGTCATACCCTGAATATTCAAGAATTCCATTAGCGACAGCGCCTACGTCTGTTTTTTTACTGGCAGAAAAATCAAGTCCAGTGTGGAACGAATCTGGCTCATGGGCCACTGGGTGCCAGCGGAAACCATAATAGCCAAAGAAAGGATTAATTGATTGTTCGGCATCTTCAAAAGGTAGCTCAAACAACCTGGTTGCATCTAGTGCTTGGTACCATTCTCTCCAAAATTTTGGATATTTTTTCTCATCAGGAACATAGATGGGCTGTTTTGTTTTTCGACTAGCCCCCGGTCTACGTCTCAATTTTCCCTCGATAGAAGGAAGTTTCATATACCCCTATTCAAGCTCGGCCATTACTGGTGTGGCAATCAAGAGAACGTCCAAGGTGATTTCATCCTTTATGATTGCATCTCCAAGATCATCAAAAAATGATTCCGATCCAAAGCGCACGTCAAATTCTGATCGGTCGATAACAATCTGCCCACCCAAAGCCGGCTGGTCTGCTGGGCCAAAGGTTGGACTCATTTCGAAAGTGATTGGGTTTGTTTTTCCTTTTATGGTGAGTGTTCCAGAAATCTGCTGTTTTGCATTTGTGCCAGAAACCTCGGTCACATCAAGAATCGCTTCTGGATATTCAGAAACACTAAAGAAATCATCAGAACGAAGATGTCCCATAAGCCGATCTCCCCCGCTGTCACCCTCGACTAATTCAATCGAATCCATATCCACTACTATTTTTCCTTCGGAAACAAGGCCGTCTACAACAGAGAACGAACCTGACTTGATAGCAATGGTTCCCTCATGACTAGCATCTACTATCTTCTTTTCCCCCATCCAACGAATCTGGCTAGAACCTCCGTCTACCTCGTAAGAACCATCGGGAAATACCAAAGCCTCTCCCGCCAAACGAGTACCAGAAGCGTCAGATCTTTTTGCCTCCATTTCTAGAGATTCTTCCAAGCTCGTATCATCAGAAGTTTTTCGACTTTGTGCAAAAAAGACAATCGCCAAAACCAAAACCGCGGCTAACAAAACATAAGATACTCCTTTCATATAACTAATTTATTATTACTGATTGATAACTGATTCTATCACTGCCACCAAGGTTTCGTAAGGCTGTGCTCCACGAATAGGTACCAGCTGGCCATCAGGCAGCTGCAGAATACTCCAAGGCGTAGACAGCTGGTCCGTACTGCCAAGTGTCTGGATGGCGTTAGCCAGATCTCTGTCGATTCGCTCCGAAGCCTCTTGACTGCTGATGCATTCTTGATACATGTCCAAATCAAGCCCTTGATTCTCAACAAGATACGTTCCTAACTCTTCTAAGGTTAAGTTCTGTTCAAATAAAACATCCGTAGTGGCCCAAAAAACCTCGTCCCCCTTTTGCTGAAAAGCACATTCAGTGGCGATCGCCTTTGGTCTAGCCTCGGGATGAAGACCGTCAAGCGGAAGATGTCGATACACCCAAGAAACATCTTCGGGATACTCCTCTACAAGTCGAATCATGGTCTCGTGAAAACGACCACAAAAAGGACAATCCAAATCAGAATATTCATAAATTACAATTTGACCATTGGCAGCTCCGCGAACATGATCTACGCCTGGTTCGATAGGATTTACGTTTTTGAGCAAAGCAAGCTGATCTACCTGGTTATCACTGACGGCAAATTGCGTAGGCCGGTCTTGATCAAGCTGTCTTTTATCAAGGAAACTGCTCCCCAAGATTGCGACAGCAATCAATACCCCAGCTGCAAGAATAGCCTGGGGCATTGTTATTGTTTTTGTTTTCATATCGGTCATATCTTTCTTATTCTTTAAAATCCCAAATTATACTGTTCTCAACCTTTTTCCTCCGAGAGAAAGCCGTGAAGGTTTCGTCATTATACTGTTCTGTCTGAATTTTGCTATTTTTTGCTCTTTACGAGTCAAGACAGCTCTTTTCGCAGATAATCAGCCAGGTCGCGCCACTGCCACTCAAAACCAAGGCGCAAAAGCTCACGTGGATAAACTTTTTGGCTTACAATAATCTCATCAGCAAAATCTCCAAAAAGTATCCGTAGAGCAAATTTGGGAACAAAAAACAAATGCGGCCGACGAAGACGAGCCGAAATCATTTCTGAAAATTGAGCATTGGTCACAGGCTGGGGAGATACAACATTGACTGGCCCAGACCAAGAAGAGTTTTCGATAGCTTGAATATAAGCAGATACAGCATCTTGAAGAGAGATCCAAGGAAAGAATTGTTTGCCCGACCCCAACGGCCCTCCAAAACCAAGGCGATACAACGGCAGGATGGTGCCCATGAGCCCACCATGAGGGTCTAAAATATGCCCATTACGCATCAGACAAACCCGAACCCCCATCTGATCAGCCTGCCAAGCAGTTTGCTCCCAGTCTTTGGCCACCATGGACAAAAAAGTCTCTCCAAAAGAAGAATTCTCATCCACGTCATCTGTCCCCTGCTCACCATAAACACCAACCGCAGAAGCAGAAACTAATACTTGTGGACGAAACAGCTCCTCTTTCCATAAATCTATCAAGTTGCGAGTCCCCTCTATTCTTGTTTGGTATACAAGGTCTTTGAATTTTTTGTTCCAACGCCCAAAAATACGCTTACCCGCTAAATTAATAACCGCAAAAGGACGCTTGAAATTCTGATCATGTGGTAGTGCTTTTGTTGTATCGACCTTAACAAAGCGCAAGTTCTCGTGCTGAATTGTCGGGGCACGCAAATCCATAATTACTACTTCGTATTTTTGACCAAGCAAGCGCCTAGTAATTGCCGTTCCCAAAAATCCAGAACCACCCACGATGATGACTTTTTTCATACTCCCATTGTAGCAAACCCGGTGCTATACTTGGCCTCATATGTATCAATTTGCAGAATTTAATCAAAAATTTGATGAGTATTTTTTTTCTTTTTTAGATACTCAACAAAATCATTACCACGAACTACTCCCTCACCCCAACCTAAAGCAGTATTTCAAAACAATCAGAGCGGCCGCCACGGGAGGAAAAAGAGTCAGACCTTATGTTGCTTGGATTTGTTTAGATAAACCGATTGACCAAATAAGCGAAGCAGAATGGAATATTATTATTGCCATCGAAATCATTCATCTTTTTGCCCTTATTCACGACGATCTCATGGATCAATCTCCAACCAGGAGAGGGGTTCCAACCGTTCACACTGCGATATCAAGCACACTTATGGAACAAGCCCACCAGGGAGACCTTGCTTTTGGAGGAAGAATGCTGGCTATGCTGGCTGGAGATATTGTCTTTTGGTCTGCTTCTACTCTTCTAGCCACAACAGCAGTTTCGATGGGGCCAGAGAAATACAAAAAAATACACGATCGATTCACACTTCTTGTTGATGGTGTTGTCTTAGGGCAAGCGTTAGATTTTGACCAAGCCTTTCGCCCCCAAGTAAGCGCCGAAGAGGTTCAAACAAAAACAATCCACAAAACTGGACATTATACTTTTTCTTATCCCATGCAAATTGGAGGAATTCTGGCTAATTACAACGAAAATCAAGTCCAGTCATTATACGGTCTTGGCGAGAAAATAGGCCTTGGTTTTCAAATTCAAGATGACATCTTGGATATCACTGGTGATCCAGAAAAAACCCAAAAACCAATTATGGCGGATATCAGTAACGGACAGCACACTCTATTGACCGCCTATATTCGAGAAAATGGCACCGAGGAACAAAAAAAATCCCTAGAATATCACTGGAGGAAACAAGTAACAGCAGAGTCTATGCCGATACTACGAGAACTCTACATTTCATCTGGAGCAATTATGTATGCTCAGAACTTGGTTAAAAAATCTTACGATGACGCAATAACACTCATAGATACCAGCGAGCTGTCCACCAACACAAAAACCAACCTTATTAGTCTTATTGAATATTTAGCCAACCGTGAGCATTAATTATCTTCGGAGTTACCCCGAAGCAAATCGGGACCTAAAAAGGGCAAAGCGCATACACAGAGAAAACGGAAGGACGTATTATTTTGCAACTCGTTTTTTTCCGAAACATGTTCGCGATGCAACCAGTATTCTTTATGCTTGGATGCGTATTCCTGATGATTGGGTGGATTCCAGCACTCTTTCTCTTGAAAAAAAAGAAGCGCTTCTTAAATCATGGTCATCCGCATGGCAAAAAGCTCGTCAGGGTGGTCTGGCTACTCATCCCATTCAAAAACTAGCCCTGCTTGTTTTTGAAGAATACAAAATCCCTCAGGCTTGGGATCAGGCTTTTTTGAATGCGATGGAGCAAGACTTACGCAAAGATAGTTATGCCAACTACAAAGAATTAGAACAGTACATGTACGGATCGGCAGCTGTTGTTGGGCTAATGATGACAAAGATTATTGGCCATACAGGCGAGGCGCTTCCCTATGCAGAAGCGAATGGCTACGCCATGCAGTTAACAAATTTCTTGCGTGATATTGGTGAAGATTGGCGCGAGCGAAATCGAATCTATCTCCCCCAAGATGAAATGCAGCGTTTTGGTGTAACGACCAAGATGATTTCTGATGGAATTGTGACACCAGAATTTGCAGCTCTCATGCAATCACTCATCGCCAAAGCCAAAAGTCTCTACCTAGAGGCACAACCAGGGATAGGTATGCTCAATAAAAAAGGACGAAAACCGGTCATGATTGCTTCGCAATTATACGCACGGATACTTGATAAAATAGAAGATAATGGATACGACGTCTTTACAAAACGTGCCCACACAAAATTAAGAGAAAAAATCACCACCGGTGTAAAAATATTTATATATGGTCAATAAAAAAAAGATTATCATTATCGGCGGCGGTATTGGCGGATTAGGGGCGGCTTGTTTATTAGCCAAAAAAGGTCACGACGTTACTCTTTACGAAAAAAATGAAAAACTTGGTGGTCGGGCCAATATATTTTCGGCCGAGGGCTACACTTTTGACATGGGGCCATCCTGGTATCTTATGCCTGATATTTTTGAACATTTTTTTTCTCTTCTTGGAGAAGACATCAAAGAACACTTCCACTTACACAAACTCAGCCCGAGCTATCGCGTTCTCTTCCCTGGCGATCCCACCCATCCTTCACTAGACATTTTTTCTGATTTAGAAAAAGACTTACCCACCCTAGAGAAATTAGAACCAGGAGTAACACCAAAATTCAAAAAATACCTGGAGCGATCCGGAGAACAATATGAACTGGCCAAGCGCTTGTTTATGTATAGAAACTACAATTCTCCTCTAGATTTTTTGCAAAAAGACTTTATCAAGGAAGGAACCAAAATGAACCCCCTTCAAACCATGGAGCAATACCTGGACAAGTGGTTCACCGACGATCGTCTCAAAAAAATCCTTGAATATACTCTGGTTTTTCTTGGTAGTGAGCCCAAAAAAACACCAGCGCTTTATAATATTATGAATCATATTGATTTTGATATGGGGGTCTATTATCCCGAAGGTGGTATTTATGCAATCATTGAAGCCTTGGAAGCTATTGGCAAAAAAAATGGCGCAAAATTAGAAACAAACACCTCTATCAAAAAAATAATCGTTACCAACAACAAAGCAACCGGCGTGCAACTAGCCAACGATACTGTTATCGAAGCAGATATTGTTATTTCAAACGCAGACCTTTGGTTTACGGAAACTCAATTACTCGACAAAAAACACCAAACCTACCCTGAAAAATTCTGGGAAAAACAAGTCATGGGACCATCAGCTTTTATTCTTTATCTTGGTCTTAATAAAAAAATACCGAATCTAATCCATCACAATCTTCGTTTTGCAAAAAACTGGAAAGAGAATTTCAAAGCTATCTTTGACAAACCAGCCCTACCAGATGACCCTTCTTATTATGTTTGTTGCCCCACCAAGACCGACACAACGATTGCCCCTCAAGACAAAGATTTGCTTTTTGTGCTTGTTCCCCTGGCGGCTGACCTCAGTGTATCCGAAGAAAAAAAGAAAGCTTTTCGAGATCAAGTAATCGCAATGATGGCCAAAGATTTTGATTTGCCAGATTTAGAATCAAGCATATCTTACGAATCATCATATTGGCATGAAGATTTCAAAACTGACTACAACGCTTATCGTGGTACTGCACTGGGATTAGCCCACACCCTCAAGCAGACTATCCTAAGACCAAAAAACAAAAGCAATAAAGTAAAAAACCTATACTACGTTGGAGCAGGCACCAATCCTGGCATCGGCATGCCTATTTGTCTTATTTCTTCAGAGCTTGTTTACAAACGCATCCAAGACATCAAACATCCACATCCACTGAAAAATCTAGAAGATTAAACGTGAAATTTCAGGCAACCGCAAAACAAAGGCGGCTGTCACTAAAAAGCCCACGAGAAGATTAATCCTGGGAAACCAAGCGTAAATACGTAATAATTTTTGGTGACTCGTGACATTTTTAAAAGACAGATACATTAATCCCAGATATATCAAAGTAAAGGGCACTAACCATTTACCCACAGATACAGCAGCTAATCCTCCGGCCACAACATAAAAAACAGCTGACCACACGATTGTTGCCCTTGCACCTAAACGGGTAGCTATCGTCTCAATACCAGACTGCTTATCTGCGATAATATCTGGCACCGCCGAATAAGCGTGCATAGCCATCGACCACAGCAATCCAGCCACAATTCCCATGATTGGGAACCCTTGACCTCCAACCAAAAAATAGCCATACACACCCGTCACCACATAGTGGCTAGCTGAAAAAAAACTATCTAACCCTGGCCTGATTTTGGCACGAATTGGTTTGGCAGAATAAAACGTCGCAAAAAAAACAAAGAGCACCAAACTGAGCGCAGCTGGCCACGAAACAAAAAAGAACAACAATAAAAAGGGGGTGCACGTACCCACAATCCACTTCCAGACCACAGGATGGTCTTTGGGGTACAGCAGTGCCTCGTATTCTACTTTTTTGGCATTTAGCCTATCTGTTTCATAGTCATAAATATCGTTAATGCCATAGATAAGAATATTGGCCGGTATCAAAAAAAACAAAAGAGACCCCAAAACAGCGGGCTCGAAAAGATGTTCAGATGTCAGCCCTCCAGCAAACATACCCAGCACCAATGTGCCTACTTCGTACACCCAAAAACGCGGACGAGAAATAACGAGTATTTTTTTTAGCCAGCTACTTGTCATCACATCACGAACAAACCAGCCAATAATGTCATTATTCCAAACACAAGCACGAACAAACCGAACTTAATTTTTTCCGCCAAACGCATCAGTACATGAATGGTAAGCAATCCAAACACAAAAGCAGACAAAAGTCCGACTACACTTTCCGGTGTTATTACTCCTCTTTCAAAATTAAGAAGAATATTACCTCCCAAAACAATAGGGAGACTCATAATAAAAGAAAGCTGTAGAGCGTTCTTTTTCGCCACTCCCAACAAAAGAAGTAGTGAAACTGTAGTCCCCGAACGCGACACTCCAGGCAAAGCAGCTAAAGCCTGACCAAAACCAGTAACAACCGCGTCTTTGATTGTTAACCTTTGGTTTTGACGCTCTTTTCTTTTTGTTCTGGCAAATTGTAGCGCGGCTGTGAACAAGAGCATCACTCCCACCATAATGGTTATGACTCTTCCTGCTATCTCAAAATCAAAAGTCAACGACTCAAGCAATCGAAGCAGGGCGTACCCAAAACCGCCAGAAATAAGCGTAGCAATAACATAAAACCTCAACTCTTCTCGGGTTGTCTGATTTTGTTTTGACCACTGAAAGCAGGCCTGCACCAACCTGAAAACTTCTAGACGAAAATAAACAATTGCAGCCAAAAACGTTCCGAGATGAAAAAAAAGAGCAGTTCGAATCAGCGACTGAATATTCGACTCCCCCAGCCAGTGAACCTGAGCCAACACCAAAACAGCCTCTGAACTAAAAGGCAACCACTCTACAACCCCCTGCAGGGCCCCCAGTACTATGTGCTCGATCATAACCACAGTATACCAACAACCCTGACACTATCCGAGTAAACCACGAAAATCCATGGCTGTATTAATTTCTAGCAAAGCTTTTCCAAAAGCGGCTTGTCGCAAGGTTATGTTTTTTTCTTGCGATAGATTCCAAACGTCAGAAAAAGCAACTTTCATTTTTGCTTGTAATTTTTCTTGGATTTCTGTTTCTGTCCAATACCACTGCTGTCGGTTCTGAACCCACTCAAAATAACTAACGAGCACACCCCCAGAATTAGCAAGAATATCAGGAACAACCACCACACCCTTCTCTGCCAGAACCCGATCGGCTTCCGGAGTAATTGGACCATTGGCAAGTTCCAAGATTATTTGTGCTTGAATATTCTGGACGTTGTCTTTGGTGATTACTCCGTCTAGAGCGGCTGGCACCAAAATATCAACTGGCAAAACAAGGAACTCTTCACTGGTAACCACTTTTATTTTTCCTGCTTCTGCAGTATTCACGACTGATCCTTTTTCTTGTTTGATGGCAAAAACAGACTCAGGATCAAGTCCACCCTCATCATATATCCCTCCTTGGCTATCAGCCACGGCCACCACAGAAAAACCAAGCCCATGCAATAACTTGGCCACCAAATAACCAGCGTTACCAAACCCTTGTATAGCTACAGTTGATTTTTTGCCGAGCAAGCCCTTCTTTGTCAACAGTTCTTCCAGGGCATACACCCCACCTTGAGCTGTAGCACTGGCTCGACCCAAGCTGCCGCCCAGGACAATCGGCTTTCCCGTGATTACACCAGGCTGACTCTTGCCTATCACTTGCTCATATTCATCTAACATCCAAGACATAATTTGTGCATTTGTATAAACATCAGGCGCTGGAATGTCTTTGTCGACCCCGACATGGTTAGACATGGCACGCATCCAAGCGCGCGAGATTTGTTGTATTTCTTTTGAAGAAAGTTCTTTGGAGTTAACTTGGACACCACCCTTGGCGCCACCAAAAGGAATAGCAATTACGGCGCACTTTATGGTCATGAGCGCGGCTAGGGCTTTTACTTCATCTTGGTCTGCGTCAGGATGAAAGCGAATTCCACCCTTATAAGGACCCCGAGCATTATTAAACTGAACTCGATAAGCAGACAAGGACTGCTCCCCTCCCTGATCAGATTGATACATGATTTCTTTTTCAATGATTTGATTTGGCTGAGACAAAGCAGACACAAGATTGTCAGAGAGATTGAAAATCTTGGCAGTGGTGCGCAGGTTGTCTAGGTAGTTTTGAAAAGGTGTTTTCATAGATAAAAATTATTTGCTTGCTTACTATAACAAATCAGCGCCTCCTTGGTGTCAAAAAACCCAGCGTAACTCGCCGGGTTTTTTATTAAAAGGACCCTAGTGCCTCTTACGAAGAATCAACCATCTCCTTCGCATAAAATGCATCCAGGGCTTCTTCGGCTGCTTTGGGGTCGCCTTCTGGGGCCCATCTCCCCTTCCAGAAAAAAACCTGGAATCTAAAGATGTTTTTCCTCCAAATGTGACCCTTAATGTTCACCGTGACCTCTGGGAGTAAACCGGCAGAACCATACTCCACCGAAACTCTTACCAAGCTAGAGTCCCGCTGAATCAGAGCCTCTATTTTTTGGGAATCTGAGGGTCCCCAAAATTGGGCACGTCCGGAAGACATGATTAGGAGCAGTGCCGTAATCAGCACAATGCTCCTTTTTTTTATTTTCTTCATGAGAAAAAAAATTAAAAGGTTCCCTTAGAAAATGCAATACACAGGTACAATCGTCAACTTTACGCCAGCAAGCAGGTGTGGCCAAACAAAAAACAGCCTTTTGGGCTGTTTTTTGTTTGGCCACGATACTCGGAGCAAAAAACTAGGATTGGAGCTGAAGCTCACGCTGACCATATCCGTGTTTCATTTTCTTGCCTGGAAAATCAATGCCCGATGTTTCGATAAGTGTCCGAGCTTGCTCGTATTCTCCTGACTGACGCAAAGCTTTGGCTTCGTCAAGGATGGCTCTATCTTCGTCCGACAACGTTTCTAGAAAAGTTCGCCCCGCTCTCCCTTTTGACCAAAATGAGGTGCGGGTAATTCTATGTCAGAAGCCTCCATGAGTGCTCGCGCTTCTTCATGATTGCCGGCCTGATGCAATTCTCGAGCTTGTTCTGCTACTGCTTTCTGTTCTGGAGTTAAATTTTCAAAAAATGGAGCATGCTCTGCTCTTCCAATTCCTCGATTGTCTTCTGACGGGAAGGCGGCTTGCGTAACTCCCACAGAGCCAAGGACGGCCCCCAAAACCAGGGCACTAATAACTAAAGGTTTGTTGATGTTTTTCATATTACTGATTGATTAAAGTGTCTTCGTAATGAAGCCCGGCCGAGCCACACTTTATAGTACGCAGGAAATCTTTTTTTCTTTCAACTTTAAACAATATGTCTTTTTTGTTTTTACCAAACCCACCCCCTGGAACAGGAAATTCTTTTGGGCCTCCTCGCAAAAAGAAAGGAGAAACTCGACAAGCACCAAAAGTGTCTTCGTCAACAGAATAACCAATAACGCGAACCATTCGAAAATCATCCAAAGCTCGCTGGCTCGGCTCGTGCTCCACCAACATATACACTTGCCACTCTTTTCCACCGGGAGTCATTACCACAACCCGACCATCCTCGAGATGTTCATTAACAATTCCCACCAACAAACCATCCTCTGCACTATTCTCGAATAATATCTTTTGTTCCAAAACAGTTTGATATCTTGGGAAATGTTTATCGGTAATTTTTTCAACAACATAGCCGACTCCCAAAAAATACAGAACTAGGCCAAAAACGAAACTAGCAAGCAAATGAACACTCACGAGCACAACGAATGAATAGCGGTATCCCTTGTCAGTACGACGAACACCCATCTCGGCCACAATCAAGAAAACAAGGAAGACAATTATCCAGATATATGGCGCAACGCTGGCAAACAAGGACAATCTCGAGACTCCGGCTGCTACAAGAAAGCTTTTTCCATGATTAACAAAAATAAAAATACTTACTGCCACGGAAAGGGCTCCAACCACAGTGGCCACCATCCCTGTTGCCCAAAAAAAACCATTTTTCAATAAAAAAACATATCGAGGAGTAGGTTCCTTTTCCTTTATTTTCTCTTGAATTATTTTTTGTAAATTATTGTTCATGGTGATTGGGATTATGTTCTTCCAATGCCAATTTCAGCTTTTTTTTAGCCCGATGAATAAGGGTGGCGATTGTTCCTGGTGGCTTCTTGATAATGTCACCGATCTCTTCATAGCTATGGCCCTCAAGAAATTTTAAAACAAGAACTTGCCGATACTTGTGATCAATAGTCGCCAAAGCTTGTTGCAAAAGCAGGGCGTCTATTTTTGTATCGAGAGATTCTTCTAGCGAGAAACTGTCGCCAAACTCATTCAGATCTCCATCTTCGAGCTCGTATCGGTTGCCTTCTGGTCTTCGTGAATATTTACGATACCGACTCACGGTTTCGTTGTAAGCAATACGATATATCCAAGTAGAAAACCTCAGCCCACTATCAAAACCACGCAGATTAATATAGGTTTTCACAAAAACATCTTGCAAAATATCAACCACGTCTTCTTCGGATACACTGGTAATCCTCCTAATATACCGCCTCAGCTTTTCTTGATAGCGCTCAATAATGTATCCAAAAAAATCTTTGTTTTGCAAAGAAAGAGCGACCAATTTTTCGTCAGTTATCTCAACATTCACCGGCCCTTTTTCGCCCATAATTATTAGTACGCAAGCATTGCTATTTTTCTTTCATTTTTTGATTTTGTTTTACTAGGCTTTTTCGATAAAGAACAGGTATCAGCACCAACGTCAAAAGAACGGCAAAAGAAAGTCCAAAAATAATAGACCAAGCCAACGGTGCCCAAATAGCTGATGCATAAGTAAGCGGAACCACTCCCACAACCGTAGTAAGTGTTGTGAGCAAGATTGGACGCAAACGTTGTACTGCACCCTCGATTGCAATCTTTTTTGGAGACCAGTCTGGATTTTTTGCGTGCAGGCTATTCATGACATCAATCAAAATGATTGAATTATTCACAGCAATACCAGCGACCGCAATGAATCCCATAATAGAAGGAAACGAAACTGCTTGACGAGACAATGCTAGTCCGACAAAAATACCAATCAAAATAAATGGCAGAATAGAGATAATGATAAAAGCTTGTCGGAAGGAATTAAACTGAATTACTAATACGGCAACAATAAGTAAAACTCCATAAATAAGCGCAAAACCAAGATCAACAAAAGATTGATTTGTTTCTTCGTTCTCGCCTCCAAAATCAATTTCAACCCCAGCTGGTAGAGATATTTTTTCTTGAATTTCTTTTTGCAAAAGCGTCGTGACTTCTCGCACGTTGTATCCATCATCAAGATCAGCCGTTACGTCTATT
This sequence comes from uncultured Candidatus Saccharibacteria bacterium, assembly GCA_964350165.1. GTDB lineage: Bacteria > Patescibacteriota > Minisyncoccia > Phycocordibacterales > UBA1006 > CAYGJA01. Next base: position 339,316 of record CAYGJA010000001.1, read on the forward strand.
TTTCGTTTTTGATCTTTGCGGTCAATCTTTGCGTTTGCTTTTACGATATCTGAACTCAAAACAGTTCCGAGTAATATATCCTCTCCTGAACGATTCTTGATGGTTAGGTTTTCAATAGTATCAATAGTGGTTTCCACGTTACTACGCAAGTCAATTGTTCTGTCATTCAAACCAAGGCGAACACGAACGTCAATGTCTTCTCCACCAAAACGAATCGCAGTAGCATCAAATCCGTACACAGCATTTCTCAAGAACGACCCAACCGTAGCCACATCAAGCCCAGCTGCAACGGCTCGTTGTCGGTCAATAGTGAGAACAAAATCAACCCCATCATCCTCTAGGCTAGTATTAATGTCTCGAACCCCTTCAATATCAGCTAAAAGAGCAACTGTCTGTTCCGCCACTAACCCAAGAGGCTCCGCGTCTTGTCCCAAAAAAGTAACCGAAATAGGGTCTCCTACTGGTGGACCAGAAGATAGCTCGGCAATCCGAACATCTGCCTGGGGTGCGGCTTTTTCTATTTCTTTTCTAATCTGCTCGGCCGCTTTTGTGCCGGTACGCTTGCGGTTCTTGCTCAAAATCACAGAAATATTGGCCTTACTAGAGCCACTGTCGCCATCAGTAAAAGAAGAAAGTGCTCCGACGGTGGTCACAAAAGCCTCAACATCAGGCTGAGCCAAAAGAACAGTTTCTGCCTCTCTAACCGATGCATCAGTTACCGACAAAATCGTTCCCTGTTTTTGTTCAATATTAATAAACAAATACTCAGAATCTTCTCCGGGAAAAAATACTGTTTTTACTAGCCCCGTGGCAGGCAAAAACAAACTCACCACCAGCAGAACAATGATCCCCCTCTGGAAACGTTTTTCTTTTTGCTTGTTACCAACAATACTGCTCAAGCGAGAGCGATACCAATCCTGAATTTGTTCGGTTATCTGGCGACGACGAACAGCGAACTTGGAATCAGCTTTATCGGTAATACGCAAAAATCGTTGCGCAAAAACAGGCAAAAGCGCCAGAGCCACAAAGAGAGATGCCACCAAAACGAATATCATTGTAAACGGAATACTGGCAATAAATTTTCCGGTTACCCCAGAAATAAAGAACAGCGGGAAAAACACAGCCACGGTGGTCATCGTTCCGGCAACTACCGGCCAGTGTAATTCTTTGATTGCTTGTAGGGTTGCTTTTTTGGGAGGCAGTCCATCTCTAAGATTGGTATAAATCCCCTCGGTCACCACAATCGCAGAGTCAACCAGAATTCCTACTGCCAAAATCAAAGAAAACAGACTTACGAAATTAATAGTATTACCAGAACCATTCAAGCCAATAAAAGCAATCAGAAATGAAATCGGTATCGCAAAACCAGCCAACAAAGCCTCTCTTGTTCCCAAGGCCACCATCAAAACAATCACAACCAACAGTACCGTCTGAAGACCCGAACTAGATAGTTGTCGCAAATCATCACGGACATCATCTCCGGTATTAAACAAAATAAAAGTTTCTGATTCTGACAGTTCTGTTTCTTTCAGGGTTTCTATTTTTGCAACCACCTCATTGGCAACTCGGGTAACATCAGACCCGGCCTGTTTGAATACAGAAAAGGAAATTGCTTGCTGAGGAGCCTGACCATCAAGACTCAGTCGGGCCAAGCTATCAGTTGAACCTAGACCGTCAGAAACAAAAGCAACGTCCCTAACATACACAGGGACCCCACCTCGTGTCGTAATCGGAACATCGCGAATCATTGAAACGTCAGCAATTTCACCTTCAAAATTAACCGCATATTGAATACCTCCAACAGTGATTCCCCCAACTGGCAAAGACTGATTAGCAGACCGAATAGCCGCAACTAATTCTGAAAGACCAATATCATAACGTTCCAATTTTTCACGCTCAGCAATAATCTGAACTTCTCGACCAGCCACACCACTGCTGGCGACACGAGAAACTCCCGGAATTCTTTCTATCTCGTTTTCAACAAAATCAGCCAAAGACAGCAGATCAACCAAAGGAAGTTGGCTAGATACCGAAAATTCAACAATAGGCTGGTCTACAAAGTTAACCTCTGCCACGTTGGGGTCGGTGGCGTCACTCGGCAGCCCCGTAACTTTGTCCACCTCGTCTTTTGCTTCCTGAATCGAATCATCCAGATTAGCACTCGGTAAAAACTCTGCCACAACTACGGAGACTCCTTCGCGTGATGTAGAGGTGATTTGTTTTATTTCGGACAAACCGCTCGCCAACTGGTCTTCGATGGGGATGGAAAGCAACTGCTCAACGTCTTCAGCAGAAGCACCAGGCAGTACAGTGGTTACCACCGCAATCGGAATACGAACTTCTGGCGCTGATTCTTTAGGAATAGCAACCAGAGCGCCAAAACCAACAAGCAAAAGAGCCACCGTCAACAGATAGGTGAAGTTAAATTTTTCTATAAAAAATTTCCAGAAACTATACATATTACTGGGCAGATTCGAGAGTAACCTTTTCTCCTATTTTAACGCCACGCACATCGGTAATGATTTTCGTATCCAACGACAAACCTTCGTACACCAGCACTCTATCCCCCACAACGGGACCAACCTCAACCGATACCGCCTCGGTAATTCCATCTTCATTTATAGTTAACACAGAAAAACCATCAGCCAGAACCTTGAGAGCAGCCAAAGGAACTAATACTTGTTCAGGGTCTTCTAGTGAGCGCTGAATGGATATTTTTACTGTCTGACCATCAGTCAGTCCAACAGTAGTGTTGGGTAAAATTTTGACTTCGATTTTTTGAGTAGCCGCGTCTATGGTTGGAGCAACCTGAATCACCTCACCAGGAATAGCGCTTGAGCCAATGGTCACCAAAGACCCTTTTCCCACAAATTCTATTTCTGAATCATTCAAATAAGCAATTATCTCCAAAGCTTGGCCATTAGCAATCAAGGCAACTGGCTCCAGCATTGAAACAAAATCCCCTGTCTCAATATCTAGACGAGTAACCACTCCATCAATCGGCGCGGATATGGTTGTTTTTGCGAGATTCAATTGAGCAGAACGAAGAGCGGCTTCGGCTTGTGCCACGGAAGCTTGGGCGGTGGTATTGCCAGTCAGGCTCGACTGATTAGTCTGCTCTGCAGAAATCTGCACAGCTGTTTCAGCCTGAACCAACCCACCACGCACACCGGACAGCGAGTTAACAACCCCATTTACAATACTTCTCGAACCACTAGCAGCGGCTCTCCAGGCTGTAATCTGAGCCGCGCTCAAAGATTCCGATCCTTGCGCCCCAAGAGAGGCAGTTACCAAACTAGACAAAAAAACTCGCACCTGTTCTGCATACCCCTCAGCGATATTCAAATCAGACGCAGACACGGATTCGTCACTGAGTCCTTCTATCGATAATTTCCATTGAGCAAGAATCTTGGTTATGTTTTGACGCTCTGCTCCTAGTCTTTCACCTAACTGTTGATTATTGCTAACAACAAAAGCCAATGCAGGATTCGTTGTTTCTGGATTAAAAAACAAAGTATCTGCTTGTCCTCGAACAGCATCATCAACCTGAGCATAAGCTGTTTTTATCGCATTCAATGCGGCAATCTTTGCTTCTCGTAATACCTGCTCTGCATTTTCCAAACCGACCTGGTTAAGTGTCTGTGAGGTTCCAATTGCGGCTCTAGCAGCCGTAACTGCCGCTTGTGCTTGTGCAACACCTGCAACCTGGGTGGCGTTTTCTATGGTGGCAATGACTTGCCCCCGCTGAACACGCTGTCCTTCGGTCACCCGAACCGATGTCACTCTTCCCTGTGCTTCTGTTCGCAAAGTTGCTTCTGATTGCGAAGAAACCTCACCCAAAATCCGAATTGGGTCTTTGTTTTGGCTAAGCTCTCTCACTGAGGCAACGCTTACTTGGTTGGGACGATAATCATCAACCAGTTCGGTGGTGTTTGCGGGTGCGCCCATTTTTGAACCCAAAAAGAAACCGCCGACTATTAAAATAGTCAAAAAACCACCCACAATAATCTTGTTCTTTAAAGAAAGATGTTTCACATCTTTCCAGAGCCTATGCAAATAGAAATTTTTCTGAGTCATTATATTATAAGGAGACTACGGATACAGGGACCATAGTAGTGGACCAAAAATGAATGTCAATCTTTTGTGGTCAATATCACGCTCTCGATAACGGCTCGATCGGGCAAGTCCGTTGCCGCATAGAAATCTTTTCCAGCTACTGCGTAAGAACCACTAAAAACAAAAACACTTCCTTCTGAAGTCTGGACCAAGAGGCTTGTTCCATTGTGACTAATATTGCTAGAAATATTAGTTTCTCTAAGATCAGCGTACGCGCTCCCTACACCAATTCCAAGATTAGTCTTGAAACGAGAAGATAGTATTTCTATGCTTTTTACTCGACAGACATCCTCAATACTACAAACGGGAACAATCCGAAGCAACGGCACCGAGTCAACATCGTGAGCCACATATTCTTCGAACAAGGCGCCATTCTGACGGGTCAACAACACATCAATCCACCAAGGACTGGCACTTGTTTTTATGTCAGATATCAACATACCAAGCCGCAACGGCCCAGCATTTTCAGCATCAAAAAAATACTCTTCCGGGATGTTCTTTGCCGAACTAAACATCGACGAGACTGCCTGCTCCTCAAAAATAGGATGAACCTCTTGAGAAAAAAAGCCTCTCGTTATTCCTCGATATACACCAAAAACAATCCCTGTCACAACCAGAACGGATACAATAAACCTCAGTAATGATTGTAGTGTATTCTTCATGGTTCTCATTTTAATAATGATACTTCCTAGAATAGTGGTAACGACAAGCGAACAGCTACTTCGTTCTTCTCGCTAGTTATCATAATGGTACCACCATGCGCTTCAACATAAAAACGAGCCACCGAAAGTCCAACCCCCGATCGATTTGGTTGCTTGCGAATCGCAAGCTCTCCCCGATAAAACAAATCAAAAACTTTTGCTTTTTCATTATCTGGCAAACCAATTCCTTCATTTTTTATACCAATAACAACCGAGCCTTCTTCGGAGGAAAGCCTGATCGTTATTTTTTGACCCAAGTCACTATAATCCAAAGCATTCTCTAGAATCTTGGCAAAAGCAATTTGTATTTTTTCTATATCTCCTTCTAGAAAAAAAACTTCCGGCTTATCTCCGACTAACTGGAATTTTCTTTTTTTTAATCGAGCATCGAGTCGGTGTATTTCGGGTAATATGAAATCAGCCACGGTAAATGTTTCTTTTCGCAACGGCAGACTATGCCCATCCAGAATAGCCATGCCGGCCATCACGTCTCGTAAAACAGCAATCATTCGGTCAGATGCTTGTTGCATTCCAGTAACCAGTGCTTCTTGTTGTGGCTTGAGTTCACCAACCTCTTCTTCTTGAAGTGTTTCTATTGCCCATTTTACAACATTGAGTGGTGTGTTGAATTGGTGACTTAACACATTCAAAAATCTATTTTTTTGTTCCAACAAATCAGCCTGCTTTCGAAGACTTTCTTTTTCACCGGTAATATCAATCATCATTCCGAGCACACTTACACTCTGACTACGTTCGTCATTTGCCGCTAGAGTAATTAGTCGAAACCACGACACCGAGCCATCAGGAAGCATGTTCTTTATTTCTTTATCTAGCCCGTCACCATCCTGAGAAATTCTTTTTATTTCCGAAACAAGCTCACCACCCTTTTCTACTCGAGCAAACCAATTTGTAATGCTTTTTATTTCTTTAGAATTTAATTGTAGTTTTTCTGCAAGAATAGGGCTCACCTCTACTACCCAAACATTTTCATTTCGAATACTAAGCTGAAACAAGACAGCGTCTTTTGTCCTAGAAATAAATTCACGCAAATGAGTGTTTCTTTCTGATAACGACAAAGCCAAACCGTCTGCACTTTTTGCCAGTAGCATGCTTTGCACAAAATCTCGTCGAGAAAAATATTCAATCATGTATGAAGCAAACATTCCACTAACATTTGCAGCTATCAAAAAAACGTTATTAATCAAAAAGACTTCAGCATCAAGGTGGACCACGAACAATGCGATGATTTCATAAAACAAAATCATGCCCAATCCAGCTCGAACCATCCACAGATAGCGCAACCTGAGAACTGTGTAGCCGTACAATAAAAAGAGAATCATACCGATAAAATAAACAGAGCCCAAATAACTGGCGTCATCAACAATAATTGCAATGTTGGTGACGCCAGCAATGAGCATGGCAAAAGCAGCCGCCGGCTGAACGATTCTCCACTCTTTTGTATAGGACAGAAGAACCAGAAAAAGTGTAAAAGGAGCCATTGTAATCAAACGAATCGACCACATTCGCCAATGGTCACCTGGGAACAAATAATAATCCAATGCCCCCAAAAGCATGAATAAAAAAACCGCCATTAATAACGAGACTCGGATGTGCTGCAGGTTTTGTAAATAATGTGCTTCTACATATTTGGCTTCGTTTTTCTTATCAACAAAACGTAACGATAATCTGTCAAAGAGAACTCCATGCATTCTTCTTTGGAACAAAGCAAAAAAACGCGAGCCAGGCTCACGTTTTTTTGCTTTGTTTGTATTCAAAAAATACATACCTAAAAATTACTTTTTAGGAGCGGCTTTTTTGGTGGTTTTTTTGGTTGCTGGTTTTGTGGTCGCCTTGGTTGCCGCCTTTCGTCGGGTGGTTTTTTTGGTTGCTGGTTTTACTTGAGGTTTTTTGAGTTCTTTCATTGCCTTGGCAAAGTCACTACGATGACGAATTACTTCGTACAAAACCACTAATGCAATCAAAAATGACAAACTAACAAACCAGGCCAGCAAAAATCCTATTGGGGATTTTTCTGGGGTCATCTCGGGAACAGTCACCGTGCCAGTAAAACGGTCGTACTGCATATCAACCCCCACCACTTCTATTACCACAGCATAATCTCCCGGCTCCAACCCCCTTAGGACATAGCGATGCTCAGTAGATAGTTCTCCACTAGTAAGACGTTGTTGCACAAGCTGATCCGGGTATCCAGCCCCCTCTCGATACAGCACCGTCACTGCCCCTGCGGACAAACGATTAGTTTGCCAAGTGAGTTCGGTCGAGCCATTTGCGTGCTTTGTGCTCTTTACTCCACTAATAACGATATCTGGAGCTTCGGTGACAGTCTGAGATTCTTCTGGGGCTAGGTCTATTTCTTCGGAGGCAACAGAGGTAACGACAGCGGCCGCACCTTCAGCATCGTCAGCGACTACTTCTTGGGCAGAAACAAAAGAAACAGGCAAAACCAATAACAAAACAGCGATTAATTTTAAAAGTGTGTACATAGAAAAAGAGCGATTAGCAAACAACATATGTTTCAATTATAGAACCCTGACAAATATTATGCTGGAGCCCCTGTTAACATCCTTTTTATTTTTGACATTCAGAACACCAGTGTGTTCCCCTGCCTGCTAGTTTCTCTTTTTGAACGATTCCTCCGCAACGCAAACAAGATTGCCCTTCTCGCTGGAAAACTTGCAAAAATCGAGAATAGCCCCCTTTTCCCTCAGTCGTATCCATAAAATTATAAAAAGTAGTCCCCCCTTCGCGAATAGAATCCAGCAATACTTGACGACAAGCTTCGAACAAATCTTTTTGCTCTGCTCTGTTCAAATTACCAGCAATGCGCTGCGGAGCTATTTTTGCTCGAAAACAAGCCTCGTCGACATAAATATTCCCAAGACCTGCTAGGTATTTTTGATTTAATAAAAAAGCCTTGATGCTTGTTTTTTTATGTTTGAGAATTTTTTGAAAATGCCCAAAATCATATTGCTCAGAAATTGGCTCAACACCAAATTTATTTTTTTCTTTTTCAACCTCAACCAAACTAGCTATTTTAAAATAGCCAAACTTGCGCATGTCGTTAAAGTACAATCGCGACTTATCCTCAAATTCGACGACGACGTGAGTATGCTTGTGTGGCAATTCCAAATCACTCTTTGCCAATGTGTGCCCTCCCCCCGCCAGGCTTCCTTGATCTGAAAAAATAAGCTGTCCCGTCATTTTGAGATGACACAAAACAAAAATATCTGGCTTTGAAGTTCTAAAAATAAGCAGTTTCCCTACTCGCTCAACCGCAACAAACTCTAACCCTCGTAATTTGGTAGAGATTTTTGTATCAAAATTTACAATTTTATTCGGCTCGGCTTGCACAGACTGAATCTTTTTTCCTAGAATTCGCTGTTGCAATTGAAGCCGCACCACTTCTACTTCGGGGAGCTCTGGCATACCCAAGCACTGTACGTTATTTTTTCAGGTCGGCAATATCCGCCAACACTTCATCGGCATGGACATCTGGCTTTACCTTTGGATAGACTTTGGCGACAGCTCCATCTGGACCAATCAAGTACGACATGCGCTGAATACCGAGAAAACTCTTCCCAAACATGCTTTTTTCTTTAAAGGCACCGTATTCTTGGAGTACTTTTTTCTCGGTATCTGCCAATAATGGAAACGGGAGATTGTGCTTGTCTGCGAATTTTTGATGACTTTCGGTGGTGTCCGCACTAACACCCAAAACCACAACTCCAGCAGTCTTGAATTCGGTCCAAGCATCACGAATCATGCAGGCTTCTTTGGTGCAGCCAGGAGTGTCGTCTTTTGGGTAAAAATACAAGAGTACCCAACGACCACGGTAGTCACTCAGTTGATGGGTTACACCCGCTTGATCTTGTAATTGAAAATCTACGGCCTGTTCTCCTACTTTTATCATATACACCATGGTATCACAGCGACCAATCAATCGGTTCCAAACTGCGCTCCATCAACCAGGTATTAGTTTTTGAAAAATGACCACACCCAAAAAAACCTCGGTGGGCTGACAGAGGTGATGGGTGCGGAGCCTCTAGCACCAAGTGCTTATCTCGATTAATATGTTTTCCTTTTTTTTGAGCATGAGCCCCCCACAACAAAAAAACCAAATCTTTTTTTGTGTCATTCAAAACAGCTATCACCTGATCAGTAAATTCTTCCCACCCAATTCCGACATGCGAAGCTGGACGACCAGCCTCGACGGTCAGAACGGTATTCAACAACAACACCCCCTGCCCAGCCCAGCTATTCAGACATCCAGAAACAGGAACATCACCGCCAATGTCATCCTTTATTTCCTTAAAAATATTTCTGAGTGATGGCGGTATTTGCACACCAGACAAAACCGAGAAAGCCAAACCATGAGCCTGACCAAGACCATGATAAGGATCCTGCCCTAGAATAATTACGCGCACTTTTTCCAATGGAGTCATATCCAAAGCAGAAAAAACGAGATCCTCCTCCGGGTAAACAACCTTCCCAGCCTTTCGTTCCGCGGCCACAAAATCAGTAGCGGATTGAAAATATGGTTTTTGTTTTTCAATCTGAAAAAATTCTTGCCAAGAAACCATAAAAAAAGAAAGTATCGAAAGCTAATCAGCGTGCTCTTCCAGGTGGTGGTCATGCCCATCTTCTGCATGACTATGTCCAGCCAATTGGCCAGTCATCACCATGAGCAACAAACCAAGCAAAAAAGCAGCTATGTGAGCCGTGTACTTGTCATGCTTGCGCCCATGTCGCACCGAATGTGGCACCAGGTCCTTGAGGGCAATATACAAAAAAGCACCACCCGCGACAGCTAGCAACGGACCCTCTAGATCATGCACCAATTCGGCCGCCACAAAAGCAATTGCAACCCCAATAAAAATAGTCAAAGAAGATAGCCCATTCAAAAACAAGGCTCTTTTTGTGGTATATCCAGCCTCCTTGAACACAATAAACTCAGAAATCTCCTGGACAATTTCGTGAAGCCAAATAGCCAGCACTGTAAAAAACCCAAACTCGACCCCCACCAAAAAAGCCGGCACCAACAACATGCCGTCAACAATATTGTGAATGGAATCCCCCACCAGCATACGCTTGGCGGTACCAGTCTGTGGTTTGCAATCTACACAGTGGTCGTCGCTTTCTTCGCGATGATAATGATGCTCTGGCCAAGCCAATGAAAGAAGGTGAAAAAAAACAACACTACCCAAAAAATAAAAAATCGCCTCCACGGCCGAAATCAATTCGAGCGCCTCGAGAACAACGCTTCCGCCAGCAATAATAAAAACCCCCGCTGCAAAAGAAACCAGCACTGCCTGATATTTGCGATAGCCCTTTTGGAATAATTTGGCAGTAAGCAGGACTCCCGAAAAACTAGTAGCTGCGATTATCGTAGCTGCCGCCAGCACATAGAAAATTATCATTGACGATTCGTTCATATGAGGTTGATTATAGCCAATAATACCAATATTGTCTGGTCTTTTTTAGATATTTTTTTCTTTTTGAAAAATTCTAGATTCGAGAATCTTAAACTAGAGGCTCTCTTCCCATTCAACGGCAGCTGTTATCATTGGTTGAATTTTTTTTCCTTTTTCTGAATCATAAGCCCTGTAGTCATTAGGATATTTTTCATAAAGCTCTCGCTTAATCTGAACATATTTATCAAACATATCCTTGTGCGCTCGAAGATAATTGCGAAAAGCCAAAATTGGCCTTATAGCAGAAGACCCTCTGGGTAGAACGTGAATGCTGAAAGTTCGAAATCCTTGCTCATTATCTTTTGTAAAATATTCTTCGCCAATACCAGTGTAGTTACCCCTGCAAACAAAACCAAGTTCTTCCATTTTTTTATAGAAATCAACAACAACAGATAAATCCTTAACTATAATCATAATATCTATCTGTGGCTTAGCAAACATTCCGACCAGAGAAGTGCTTCCGATGTGCTCGATGGCAACAACCTCTTTGCCAAAAATTTTCCGCAACAAAAGACTCTCTGCTTGAAAATCCAAAGCCCACTGATCATCATATTCAACTAGTCTATAAGGTCTCGCTTTTGTCATGGAGCTTTTAAAATTTTTTTATGTGACTCTGAGTATACATCAAAACAAAAGATACTACCATCTCGAAATCTCCCCCACCACCGCTCTGTGGTCGCTGATATTGGGTACGAGCGTGACATCACTGGCAACGAACTCTTTTGGTGTCCAAACATAATCCACCATATATTGTTGAATCGCCGGCACCTTTTTCCAAGCTCGATGCAATGGATCCAAACTGCAAGTATATTCTTTTGGAATAGCATCCGCATAACCAGCCTCGACGAACAATTTATAGTTTGTGTTGTATCCGCGTGGAATATTAAAATCACCACACAACACCATCGGTGGCATCTCGGCAAGCATGGCCAGGAGTTTTTGGGTGTGCCTGGTCTGAACTTCATTTTCTACTCCTTTTGGGACGACGGTATGATGCAAGGTGCCAATTTGCATCACTTGATTATCCTGATCAGCAACTTCTACCCACAAGACAGCATGATGGGAACAATGTTCATAAGAACTAAACCTATCCGCCGAATCAAATACCGGCAAGACATTCCCAGCCAGATGATAGTAAAACAGCCCTCCCTTTTGGGGGGTTGTTTTGGAAAGAATAGCAATTCCACGCATATCTAACTGGCCATTCGTGCTCCGAGGATGCTGGTCGTGCGGAACAACCATCGCTTGATATCCGAGTTCTGCCCCGATCTGATAGGCATCAGACACAAAGACCTCCTGTAGACAGATAGCGTCCGCCTCTGCATCAATCAAAAAATCCCGGACTCGGTCCAGGTGGCGATCGCCTTCACAATTTAGACTTACCAGCGACAATGACATAAAACTTGAGGCAGTATAGCAAAAATAAAAATCATCTTTTTATATAAAAAACCCAAACATGATTATTTTTTTGGATAGGTTTCTATTAAAAAAATACTAACCAGACCACTCTTTTCGTCCTTTTGGACTCATCAGGACAAATACACATTTTGGCGAGAGTGAGCTTTTTCGAGGGCAACAGTTTCGTCAGTAATAATGCGCCACCGCGAACGATAAAAAAGTACCCACTCTTGTTTATCTCTTTTTTTAAATGACAGGACGATGAACAAAACTCCAGAAAAGCTAGTGATAGTGACGAAGATCCCTGACCACAAGCTATCTGTTCACAAAATTGAAGGGAAAGATAACCCTGAGGCAAGCTAAGAACGAAAATTCTTGGTGTATAATTTAGGCATGAATAGCCTAGAAGTAGTTGAAATAAAAATCCCCAAATTCATAACTTCTGAAGAATTACAACACTGGTGGCAAGAAATACCCAACAGCTTGGCAGGGCAAGAGATTCTTATTGTCTCTAGCCAAGACAGTCTACTTGATGGACTAACAATACAGAACCTGCTCTCTTCACAAAATCACGAAGCCACTTCTGTCATGGTAACAACCCCAGAATTTGATAGACCAATACGTATTTTTTATAATGACAACGACCCAAATATTTATGCAAATCCGACAATAGCTTACGATCTAACGATCGTGTCTCCAGTAAACATCATTGTCCCGGCCAAACCAAATCAGAATACGTCGATCTATTTAGACAAATTTCCAGAAGCAATTAAGCCAGAAAAAATTTTAGAGATAAGTCACCATTTTGTAAACAATTTGAGCAAAAGAAATCCAAAAAATATCACCATTAGTGGATACCGTCACAACTACCTGGAATTAATAGTGGTTATGGCTGGCGTTATTAATTCTAAATTATCTTTTATTTTGGATATAAAATAATATTGTATGTTCGATGGAAATAAACAAAAAAGAGAAAGGTATCCGACTGGTCCCTTGGTCAGATTGGGGGAAAAAATAAACAATCAAGATCTTGTTCTAAAAAACCAAAGTCCTACAATTCTAGAAAACTGGCGTCTCAAACAAGCTCCTGATGGAAAACTGGAACCCTTGATTCTAAAAGCCCCAACCGGATCGGGCAAAACAATGTACGCGCCACGAATCCTATTAGATACATTAGAAAAAAATACCAAGAACAAACCAATTCTGGTTCTTCAGCCAACTGTGGCAGCGGCAATCAATGCCCAAAAGGGGCTGGCAGCCTGTCTAGGCGCCGAACATCATGCGGAAGAAAAAGTCGGAATCATGACCTCTCGAATCAGCAATGGCCAAAAATGTTCTGTTCAGATATCCACTCCAGGGGTACTCTATAGCATCTTAATGAAAGAAGGTGTCGCCGGTCTAGGGCGTTATGCGGGTTTTGTAATTGACGAAGTACATAACAAATCTGAACAATACGCATTTATCATTGGAGCACTCAAAGTAATGCAAGAACAAGACCGCTTGCCTCCAACTATTTTTACTAGTGCCGAGTTTGACGTAGAAAAATTCAAAACAGCCTTCAGTAGCGGTTCAGTAGAAGAGATAGCGTCTCGCCTGCACCCGATAGAGCAGTCATTTTTAGATACAGAAATCGAAGAACCTAATAATAACGAACACGAAGAATATCAAACAACCAAAAACAACGCCGATCTACGAAAAGAACTTGAGAACAAAAAATATCTTCCGCATGTTTTTAACAAAATAGTAGAATTTGCCAACGAAATTCCGGAAAACGAAAATAACGGCGATATTCTGGTGTTTTTGACTGGCAAAAGAGAACTGGACGAAATATCAATTGAATTACAAAAAGTACTAGACCTCAATGATTTTAATATTATTCAATATTACCGAGACGCCAACGAATCTATAAAAGACGATGTTGAAAACAGAAAAAACGTTAGAGCCGGACAAAGACGTATTATTCTTTCTACTAATGCGACCGAAACAGGTATAACTATCCCTCAATGTGGATATGTGGTTGATTGTGGTCGCCGAAAGCACGATGTCTATAATCCCCAAAACCAGACCGACGAATCACACATATCACTTATTTCTCTCGAAGAAATGATCCAACGAGCTGGTCGGGCTGGTCGAAACTTCCCAGGCAAAGCGTGGGTTGCCTTGCCAGAATGGGCCGCAAACAACGCAGAAATAATAGACCCTTATCGCAAGACTGATTTGGCATACATCAATCTGGCAAAACTCATGCTTTCGACAAAAAAAATTGGCTACGACCTAGAAAACTTTCCTTTTATGGAAAACCCTTTTAACACAGATTCGATTAATCAAGCCAAGCAAGAATTATATTACGTAGGTGCAACAACTTCTGGTGGATCTTTGACTGCTGAAGGTCGCACCTACGCCGAACTTCCCTTTAGTCCCAGGCTGTCTAGATTATTTCTAGAATCAACTAAAAGCAAAACGGTACCACTGGCCATGGCTATCTCGGCTTTACATGGTGAAGAAAATACTTATTTAAAACCGCCTAAAGAATTGGTGGAAGAAGGCCGGGAACAACGAGATAAAAATTACGCTTTCGAAATTGTAAGACAAATAATTCGCGATACCTTACCTGGTGGTTTTGATCTTCCCAAAAGGAGTCAACTACTTTCTTATCTAGAGACAGAAAAAGAAAAAAATAGCCTAAGTCCTAGTTCAATTGCCAGCTATATTACCAATGGACTTGAAATAACCCTGCCACCGAACGTAGACTTGGAGGAAGAAATATCAGCCATTAGCTACGATACCTATCCCGCCTATGCCGTCAGCAATATAATTAATTTGGTGCAAAAACTACGCCAAGTAAAGCGCTCGGATGCACTCAGCCAAATAAACCTATTTGCCAGCGGTCTAGCAAATGGTTTAGCTGATTACGAACGAGCCAGAAACAGAGAACACCGTAAGCAACCAGTAGGAGCACATGATCAACAAAAATCTAAAATATTTCAACAATGGTGCCGAGATTATGGAATATCTCCGGTAGGGCTCAGTAAAATGTATAAAATCGTCCACAATCAACGATCTAGTTTAAAAAAATGGGCAACAAGTCGTTCCTCGGGCACGCCAACTCAGGCGACCGATATCCTGCATCAAGCTGGGAAAGGAATAACTCAGGAACAAGTAAATAAGTTTTTGTTATTAATTTCTGACCCGGAGACAAGAGACAAAACCTACGAAGAGATAACCAAACTAATGATAACCTGCTTTCCTGACCACGTCGTTAGATTAGAAAAAATAAATCCCAAAAAAAGTTATCCGTATATTAAAGCTGTTCCCGTGCATACAGGAATGCAGAAATCTCTTCATTTAAAAGTATCTCGGTCTTCAGACTACAAAAACAGCGACGGTTGCTACTGTACTTATCTACAGAGACACAAGCCAGCCGAAACGGCCGGGGTCTCTTCTACTTATGTACAGGGTTTGCATGAAATTAGCCCTGATGAAATATGGGAACATATGCCCGATCACTTGAAGACAATTACGTCTAAAATAGACCTAACTTACGAAGAAACTGAGCAAAAATTAATTTTTATTGACAGTTACAAAATAGACTCAACAACAATAAAAAATGAGCAGCGAGAAGCCGAATCGGGTAAAAAATTTTTCCAAACCCTAAAAGCCTGCCTGGAAAAAGATTGGGATTTTAACAACTCAAACGAAAGGACCTCCGTCGAAAATGGGCAAGAATTAAATCTTTCCGCCCTGATCAACAGAGCGCGCCAGGACTTTAAGCAAAACCTTAACAAAGTAGAACAAAGATATCTACTAGTACATCAGATGGTAAAAGGAAGCAGTGGTGAATTTTTACTTGAGGACCTTAAAAAACCAAACAAAGACAACGTTCTAGAAGCACTCCAGCAACAGCTAGAGAATAAGTCTTTTCAAGGAATGGACATAAAAGAAATTTTTAAATTGATCGACAATGAAAACCTAATCCAAATCGCCATAGAAAAAGAACACGAATCATTATATGAAGACTATTTACAAGAATTTATTCCCAATAAAATCAAAACCAATATCGGTGATCTGGAGACAGAATATCGTCCAGTAAGAAACTATGGTCAATCTGCGACTAGCTATGTTCCAGTATTAAAAAATTCATTATCACCCGCCGAAGCACTTATTTTTGAATTTCCCATCTTCCCAAACGGGCAAGTTCTTTCCGAAATATCATTAAAACCAGCCTCTAACCAAGATGACATAACCCTTAAATCACCGCTTCAAGATTGGGCTGTCGATTTGATAGAAGAAGAGTATTCCAACACATTACTGCAATCAGCCGAGGAAGAACAAGATCCTCCCCCTCTTCCAGAAACTGACACCAGGCCAGACTCTCTCGAAAGCTACAAACCACAAAGAGTACAAATAGGAATTCACCCAGTCAAAAACCAACCTATCCAAGCCTGCTGGATACTCGATTACAAAGAAGACAAACTTTTTTGGAAGATTTTACCTATAACAAAACATCAAACATACGAGAACCTAGAACAAGAACACAAAATCAACCTTGATCACTACAAAAGACGAATTTACATAGAATTGAATGAATCTGTTAAAAACGAAGTAAAAATTATCCGACAGATGCTTGATTTCATGGCTGATGACGACTTTCCGGATTTTAATCTCCAACGCTGGGGTTTTTCTTCCAGAAATGAAACTACAGATTTCATGCGCCTGATAAATCAAATAGAAATACATACCGAAAACAAAAGAGACTATGATGCAGTGTCTTTGTTCCAGCAACAAAAAAGTTTAGTCGAAAAAACTTTTGATTATCGGAACAAATACGAAGAATTTTTAAAAAAACAATCTGAGGCCTGGGAAAAACTAGCGCAATCACCTGTTTTGCCGTTAGATACTTCATTAGATTTGCGTTATCTGATTACCAAAGGCGAAGAAATAATAATCAACAATGTGGCCGATCCAACCCTAAGAGAGAAGATCTTTCAACTATTAAACCAAACAGAAATACATGGTGAACAGCCTGTCACCTTGGCACAAATCAAAACCCAGGCTGGCGATATCGTTGGTGCGGTAACCGTGGAATACAAAAACTCGGAATACTACTCACATCTCAGTCTTGTTTTTAGGGGCATCGAATACTACAACAAAAATAATCTCATGCCGCCGGCAACTTGGCTGCAGAACCTGAATTCAGACAATTTCGATCTTCAAATTGTCCTCAAAAATAAAGCAATCGCTGACAATTCTGATGACAGCGATCTAAAAATAAATCCATTCCTGATCACCGACTTTGCTTCACCAAACAGTCTGCCAGACAATGATTACGCCTGGGAAGAAGGCGAACTAATAATTGGCGACAAAACCACCGGAGAAACTTTACGCGATTTGTTTAATGCAAAAAAACAAGAAAAATTACCAAAAAAACAAGAACAACCAAAAACCGTTAATGGCAATCTAAAAGTGGAAATAAATCCAGCTGAACAAAAACTGTCCCCTCAACAAATCAAAGACGTTGAACGCGAAATAACTTTGTCTGCCGTCGCCAAATACCTCTCCAAACACTTGGCTCGAGAAAAAAATGAATTGGCAAACAGAATAAAAGAATGGAAAAACCTAACTGACCTAATGAGTGCCATAGAAACTTTTTGGGAAAAGTCAGAATCCGACTTGACGCTCGCTGATTATGACAAAATAAAAGGTGCAATTAACCGTAACTTTAGTCGAACAACCCGAGGGGCCTTAGATCACTTGGCAACTCATAAGAAAATGGCTGATAATAATCCAAAAATAAGATCTCTAATAGATACAGCCAAAGAGATCGCTGTTAATGTAGAACAAATACTAAAATCACCCCCGGAAGACTTTACCGATTTATTCGACTCACAGCAATTAGCTGATTGGCAATCCTTGCTCCAAAAAAATCCAGCTCAGTACATAGACCTGGTCGAAGAAGCCATTAATAAAATCTACCAGGACAATCTGAACACTGATGACATAAAAACAGAGGTGCAAAACTTTTTATTTGAAAAAATTGACGCATCAAGTGCCAATTTATAAAAATTTCCCAGTGAAACACCCCTCATTGCCTTGGCAATGAGGGGTGTTTGGTTTACCTGATTTTAGCTGAAAAGCAGGTAAGTTAACTCGTATCCAAGTACAAAAATATTAGCCGAAAGATTTGCCCTTTCAGTACAAATTATCTGTGTTTAATTTGTTTATCTTCGTGCTGAATGTCAGAAATAATTTTCCTTACCTCCTTTTCTGATATGCTGTAGCCATTTTTATTTACAAACTTTAGCATGCGTTGGTAACTATGCGTTGGGAACGGAGAACCTAGGTACGTTAAGCGCCTTCTTTGCACATCTCTAAGAAAATACTCATCATGCCAAAGTCTGTTTTCGGTAAAAAATGCTTTGGTTATAGTAAAGTCAAACAGTGAGTTACGTAAATCATTGAAACTACCAATATGCTTATGGTGAACTAGGTCAATAGATAATAGACCCCCTTTCTTGAGAGCAATATTGTAAAAATCCTCATTCAAATTTTCCTCAGCAATTAACCATCCAGACCTGGTGAGTCGTTCAACAGAGCTTGTAAATTTAGCTCGATCGAGAAACCAAACATCAATATCTCTCGGTGTAGATTTTTCAAAAAAAGACCTGATAAAACCCCCGGCAACAATAGCGGACCCTTGGGTAATGTGCTCAAACAGGAGCGCAGGAACACTTTCTTTAATACTATTATCAAGTAATGTTGTCTCTTTAACTAGAGGATCCATCTTTTTTTTCCAACTCCTCAAGCAGCTTTAAGCCTTGTTTATGATAACTGTTGTACCTTATGAATGCACTAGGATTTTCTTGAGGGAGGAAGAAAATATCAATCTCTCGAGTTTGCGGATCAATTTCACCATAAATTTTATGTTCATGGCTTCTCGTTGGCCCCCTTCTTACTTCAGTACGGGCTACTTGTCGCTTGTGATAGACACTTTTGAGAAACCTAATGTCCATCTCTTTTGACTCCAATAATGTCCAAGTAAAATGGTGCTCACTGTTTTTGTGATATGAACTCTCACCAGGGAACTCCTCAATCAAATTTGGAACCGACTCTGTATTGACCTCGATAACATCAAGCAGCTTTCCCAAATAGTTTAATTTGTCTGTATCTTTATGATCACCACCTGACTTGAATTTAAGATGTCCATATTTCAAGAATTTGAGTAGTTCCGGATTTTTAGAAATGGCACCAACTAGCTTTTCACCCTCCTTTGCTTCTAGCTCATTAAACGACTTGATTACAGAAGGTTGAATGATTTCAAACTTTTCAGTACTACTAGTATTCACTTCTATAAAACTCGGGTCTTGGCTAGAGAACAATTCTAGTAATTTACTTTTATCAATCGAGTGCTCTTGTAGCGCCATTGCCAAAAATTCATCTCGAGTAGTTTCACTGAAGTAAACCACCGGCTGGCGCTCATAATCAATCTCATTGAGAAAGATTGTCATACCCTCTTTAATCTTGCTTACAACTGGCTCGTTCTCCAATTTTTCAATTGTATCCAGATTCAAGTTCTCGACAACAACCTTCAGAGGAAAGTTTGTTGTTTTGCGAAACACCTTATCACCATAAGTAAAGTAATCATTCATAATCCTAATGCCCGTGTCACCCCCCTCGTCTTGCGGGTTTTCTATTTCGCGGACTAAATGTATCCCTTCTTTTTCTACAAATTCTCTAATCGTTTCAGGATGAGCCGATAAATACTTTTTTTGTTCTTCACCTAGCCACCCAAAAGAACCACTAGAATCTAGAGTTTGTATAATATCCTTCTCCATTTGTGCTTGATACTCTTCTGTGAATGCTTGGTTTTCTTCCTCTTCCCATTTTTCGCTCATGGAAAGCAGTTCAATGATCTCTTTTTCATGTAGCTCCATCTCTTGTAGGCTTTTTTCCTTCTCATCATCGGAAACCCGCTTGAGAAGTTGAGTGTATTCATTCAAGGTCACATGCGCTTGATCAAGCTGGACTCTAAGCTTTTCGTTAAGTTGTCTCCTATATAGGTCTGATTCGAGTGGGTTGCTTGATGCCAAACCACCTCCCGCCTCTTCCTTGGCAAGAAATTCTGCTTTCACTGTATCTGGCTGATATTTATTTAAAACTTCATCTGTTTCTACTTTCGCCTCTTGAGCAAGAACATCTAGATTTTGTTGCGCACCGCTCTCTCTTTTTTCCATGTCCACCTAAGATTAACTAGTAACTTGACATTAATGTTTTGATATTTTAATCATCTTAATAAATGTAAGTATACATCTCTGGACTCCAATAGGAAGTACGTTGGAGGGTAACCGCCCTGCTATTCACTATATTTTCTTCAAAAAACGAATTGGTATTCATTTTCTCAAGAAAAGAGATTTGTATGGCACAAATCTCATAAAGCCATTTTAGTAAGGTACATCTCTTCATATGCTTCCGCATATTGAATAGCTGGGTATACCAGCATTCCGCGGTAGCAGTTGAGACCAATTGTCTTGGACACATAATCGACTTGTTCGATTTGTGATTTGTGAAAACCAATCAATCTCTTTTTCTCTTCTACTACATCAGTCAGGTCAATGTAGTGTGTAGGGCTCGCGATAGCTGACCACACCTCATACGCAATGATTCTTGCTCTAGGTTGCAACCTCTGCAAATATTCATATACACAAGAGTGATCAGAATGGTTGTCGTTCTTGTGAGGGCAAACGATAACGTTATAGCTATCAGTATCAATTTTGGCAAAGGTTGCAAAGTTTTCACTTAGCTTACCGTCTTCAATACCAAGGAATTGAAAATTGTTTACTCCCACATAACTCATGGCCTTAGCCATTTCAGCATTGCGTATTGCAATTACTTCTTCATTGTTTTGCCCTGGGGGACCCCCATGACGTCCGTCTGTAAGGACGACAACATCGCATTGACTGGCATACTTCAACAGTATTCCACCACAACCAATCGACTCATCATCCGGGTGAGGAGCCAAGACCAGTATTCGGTCTGACTCCTTGAATTTTAGTTCTTTCATTATTTCTGTGTTTAGGCGGCAAGCATTACTGCTGCAACCATAGTGAAAAAGTTTCTGTAGTTCCGGGGCTGTTTTTTCTCCTCCCGATTCCAAACCCTTACTTCATTAGCACCGGTATAGTGCATAATGATAGGATTCTCGATGGCGTATTCCAACTCTTTATCAGAAAATACGCGAGCCAGGAACGGGTACAGGTTCGTTTCGTGGTAGTCACTGGCAACAGCCAAATCTTCCAAGACGCAATATTCGAACGGGATAGCTTTGATTGTGCCTTGGCAAGCCAAGTTCAAAACTTCCAGGTCGAACATTTTGAGCTTATCCTCGAATCGTTTGATCGTATGGATAAACTTTTCAGTCATCCGATCTTCGCGCATCTTTTTGGCGTTGATCACCATAAATCCAGAGGCGTAGATCAATTCGTTCTGATTTTCGTCAAACTTGGTGTGTCCCGTCATATGGTTGGGATCACCAGGATTACCAATTTGAGTGGCTAAAGTTTCTTTGCTCGGCTCTTCATTCCTTTCAAGGGGAACTCCAGCCCAGTAACAGTCTTCCAGATCCATTTCGAAGACTTCTGCGAGGTCGCCTTCGAACAGAACATCCACATCGCTGTAAATGATCCGATCGTACTGAGGCAGGATGTCATGAATCGCCAGGCGATAATAAACATCTACCGGATACTCAGAGGTCGCAGGAACATCGGCAAAGAGACTTTCGTCAAGCTTTACCCAGTTGATTTTGGCGACACGATCAAGGGTTTTTCGACTTTGCTCTGACAAGTTGTTATACAGAACGTAAATCTCATACCAGGTGTCAGGGTTGCCCTTGTGGACCAAGGACTTGATGGCAACGGCAGCCGGCAAGGCGTAGTTGTCATCAAATGTAAAAACGATAGGTATCTTTTTCATTACTTAAGTTTTTGTTGTTTTTGAAGAAAAAGTTGTGCATTTTTTACAATTTGATCGAATCCGTTCGTAATAAAGTTGGATAGATCAAAACTTCCTACGTAGCCCATGGGAATATCAAAATTTCCATCCCCAATGGCTGTATCGTCATACATTTCGTCCTGAAGGCCTGATTTGTAGACCTCCCAACATTTGTATGGCAGGTTCTCGGCTATTACGTCAGACCATTTCGTAAGGACAATTAGCTCCAGCAGAATCAGCGGTAGGTCACTCTGGGCAACAATTACCAATAACTCTTCTGGATGAGCAAATTGACCATTGATCAGATCACTAATCAGCGAATACTTCTGAATCAATGACCAGCCCATGCTAGCGCCAGGTCGTGAAAAGGCAGTTCCTAAGATTGGATACTTTCCATCCATGTGATCACCAAAACGATAGAAAATGTTTTGATGCACATATGCCTCATCACAGATTGCATCCCAGGCGGTGTCGAGTGGATCAAACCAATCACCATCCTGATAAGTCTCGGGAAGGATTAAATCCCCCTGATCCATTACCTCCAGGCGATTATCGTGTTGAAATACAACATTGATACCTTTCTCTTGGAATATGGCTACCAACAGCCCAGCAGTATCCTTGATCCGTCTGGTTTTCTCGGTGTAGAGAATACGAATTGTATTCTTTCCAGATGCCCCCAGTTTGGACAGTACCTTGTCCGCCGTGGTCATCAGTAACTTATCCTGACCAGGAACCAATGGTCCGTCTTGACCATAGGTTTTAAGAACGTTCTGGTCACTCAGGTGTCGAACGGTTAAGAATCTCATCTGTATTTGATTTTGTTTACAAAGTTCAGCTCCAAAGAAAACACTCCAGTGTGAAATGTTCTCTACAAGAGAGGCGAAGGAATTGATCCTTCGCCTGCACTGTTTTTTGTTTCTTTTCATGGTCTATTCGCCGAGGCGAACTCCATATATGTTTTGCGTCCGGGCAAAGAAAAACCGGTGGACGTGATCATTACTTAATCAGTTCTGACTTGATAAAGTCGAGAACTTCTTTCTGGTTGGGGTAGCCAACCCAGAAGGCTGACTCATTGGGCTTTCCGAGCCCCGCTCCACCGTTCCCTCCTTCGAACTTTTTCTTCAACGTTGCACAGAGTGCTCCGTTTCCGAAAAAGTTTACCTCTCCATCAGCCGAAAGAATCAGGAGGTTTTCATAGCTACCGTATAAACGGTCAGCCACGGTGGCGGATTTGGAGTGAGCCATCTTTACGATGGTCAGCCTAGCCTCGGTGACCGCTTCGGCGATGGCCCGCTCAGCCTCAACCTCATGCGCTGGAGTGATTCCTTGCGCCTGGCGATCGGCCTTGCGGACCGCTGCAATCTCCTGCGGCGACGCAAAAAGCGCCTCCATGGCGGGGATATACCCCGTGTCATTTGCAGCACTCAGCTCTACCATGCGGCGCATGGCTTCGCTGATTACCACATCAGATGCGTAGTCTCGTAGGACTTGCATCACCGATGCCGCTTCCCAACTGTCACCTGCGTGATGATCCACGATGGAGATGTTTACCCGAAGCTGTTGGGATTGCTCCCAGGCTCCCGTCGCAGGAAAGCACTCT
Organism: uncultured Candidatus Saccharibacteria bacterium; assembly: GCA_964350165.1. Lineage (GTDB taxonomy): Bacteria > Patescibacteriota > Minisyncoccia > Phycocordibacterales > UBA1006 > CAYGJA01. The sequence continues at coordinate 362,607 of CAYGJA010000001.1, forward strand.
ACAAAAACCACCTCCTCTATGGGAGTGCCGTTGTAGTAGTACTTCGAGAAGCCACTGACGACTTCTCTTACCTCTAACTTCACATCAGCGGGGGCATAAAGGTGATTCCCCCAGTCGGTTTTTGGCTGGATAGTGAACTTCCCAGCCATGTTGAGGAGAGTTTTGATGAGGGTCATTTCCCCATCGTTTCCCCCAAGAACAAATAATTGCTTTTTCATTTCATTTCGTTTTTCAAAGTTTTTTATCTGCCTGCATTATGCCACTTATTTGACATATTGTCCATACTGTGATTTACAGTACTAATTACACAAACGTGCTATTTTACAACACTTTTCCACAGTTTACTTGATTTTGTTAACCTAATATGTTACATTTTTTACATGAAAAACGACAAAAACAGCAAAAAAACTACCAATCTCGCACCCAAAACCCTCGCTTGGCGGTTCCTGGACACCCTTTTGGACCTTGGTTTGGGTATCAGCGAAGCAAAAATCTATGAATTATTACTGGAAAAAGGCCCCATGAAAGCCAGCAGCATTGCCAAATACCTAGAACTGTCCCGCGTTATTACCTATCGCCATCTGGGCGAGCTCGAAAAACAAGGTGTTGTAACCCGCAACGACCCCGACGGCGCCGTCAGCCTGTTTACTCCCGCTCATCCAGCCGAGCTAGCCCGGATTCTGGAACAAAAAAAAGCCCGTATTAGCCGGGCCGAACTGGAATTACAGCATCAATTGGGATCGATGGCGTCGCTCTATAACCTGGCCGGAGGCAAACCAAACGTGCGGTTTTTTGAAGGGAAAGAAGCCATCAGAGAAATCACAAGCGACTACCCTGTTCATGAAACCGAGATTCGTCAGTGGATGGACCTCGGCGCCACTCTTCCCCACATGGGAAAAGAAGTGATTTCGTATCTCAAAATCCGTATTAAAAAAGACATCACCAAACGAATGTTGGTGCCAGATAATCCCCAAAGTATTAGTTATGCAACAACCGGTTCACCAAAAACAGAATTTCGTATCACCAATACCACTAATCTTCCAACAGCCATCCAGGTATACGACAATACTGTCGCCATCCTTACCGTAACCGAGACCAGCGCGGTTGGCGTGATAATCCAGGACCCGGCGATTGCCACCACCATGAAAGCTATCTTTGATACCGCTTGGCTGGCGGCTACTCCGGCTCCGTCCAAGTAATCTCATGCACGGTGGCACCGGTGCCATGATAGTCTTCCGTGGTCTTGGTGATTTCAAAACCAAAAGTATCGAGATAATTCTGCAACATAGGATTCTCTGCATACACATCAGCCACAAAAGGCTTCTGGCTTCCCATATCAGCAATCACTTTTTTCAAAAGCTCGGACCCCACTCGTGATCCTTGGATGGTTGGATTAACATTAAACGACGCCCCATACCACGCCCCCCCATCATCAATTACGCGCATAACTGCCAAGACATCCTCGCCCATTTTTACGTACACAAACTTTTGCTCAGGATTCTCGGAGGCAAGTGCCTCGGCCAGTGTCCCTCGCCAATACTCCTTTAGTTTTTCGGGGTACTGCTCGGTATTAGACTGATGCATGGTGCGGATTTGCTCCGCAAAATTATCTGATAAAGGCGGGGTTTCTTGCACCAGCTCCAACTGACTGAATTTTTCAAAATCAAAACTCTCTTCTTTTACCAATTGGCGCGTCACTGCCCCCATGGCAAACACCGAGGACTTGGCCAAAGCAAGACGCTGAGCAAGTTCGCGTCCGATATCTTGGCAAGTTTCGTCAACGCATTCTTTTGCGGCTGCCCCATATTCCCTTAGCAAACGCACTCCCTGCGTGTACAGATGAAGCTTCACATCTTTTATTCTCTCTAGCGTAGAGTCAGGCTGATCTTGTAGTATCTCAGTCACCCCATCAACGGCCTCGACAATTGCTGCATACGTAGAAAAAATCTTTTCTACTGCTGGCTTTGGAAGTTTTTCTGAAATTGTAAGAATATGCTTGCCTGTTTGCTCATCTCCATGTGCCAACGCAAGAAAAGACTGGACCCCCTCTGTTCCATAATTATGTGCAAGCGCCTTAATCTGCTCGAAAGAAACGCCAGATGCATCTGGGTGCTGCTTGATAAATTGCAAAAACTGATATTGCGCCGGAAGTGACAAGTCAGCCAAGGAGACCCTGAGCTCCACCTCGAGCCGTTCGCGCATTGGTTTAGAGAGGATATACGCAAAGTCATACATATCTTGATCTCTCAGAGAATCTTTTTGAGCAACAACAGATACAAGCTCTTTTGAAATAGGCTGCATAGAAAGTTCTTTGGTGGCACGATACAGCCGACTCTGAGCCGTGCGCTTGGTAGGGATAGGAATGAATTCACCACCCATATCAATATTTCCAAACTCAAACTTTTGTGGCGTATCAGTTGGAATACGTCCTGCTTCGATTTCTTGGGCCTGCTCAGAAAGCTTTACCGCCTTTTCTCTCGATTGACGATCAATCAAAAAAACCCGATGACTATTCACCCAGCCATAATGATTTCCAGAGAGCCTAAAAGGAGCAATATCCGCATGGATCTCCGTAGGTCCATTATCGGATTCTTTCTTCATGGCTATCAGTAAAGCTTCGGCGCGGAACTTTAACAGTGGTGACAGCTTGGGTTCGCTAAGAATGTCATCTACAAGCCAGTGCATGTTGCCAGTGCGAGCAGTAGGGTTGGGAGCACTGTGACTAGCACGATAAGCATTAAGTAGCGTGTCTAGGAGCATCCCTAAGCGAAAAAAATCACCCTCATCAACCAGCTCTTTCACTGCTTTCTCCGTGGCGTTATTATCAAACGTAAAACGATAACTAAAATTATGAGCCAACTCACCCAAAAGACGATGCTGCACGGTGTCCTCAGGCGCTATCTCTGATTGAAACAAGGCGTCAAGCATGGTTTGGGCCGACACCTTCTCCCGCAAATAGTTACGAATGTATTGTGCCGCGAATAAGCGCTGATCTGTTTCCGGCAATGCCAGTGTGTGTAGATAGAGCTGATCTTTCTCGGCCGAATCAAGCCTATCTAATGTGCCAGCTATTTCAGCTGCATCCATACCTTTGCATGTCTCAAAAATTACAGCCGGACTTCTTGCTTCTGGGCGCTCAGGTGGCGATGCGGGTGGTGTTTCGGGTTGATGCATACGTCAATTATACCAGCAGATATTTAATTATAGGGAAGGATTCTATTGCTTTTTTATTTCTGTTTCCATTTAGATGGAGTCGCAGAGGGTCTTGAAGCTATTTTCTGCATAAAAAAAAAAGAAGTCGCGACCAATTGGTAAACGACTTCTTCTATTATTTTTAAAAACCCCATTTCTCCGATTGCTCGGCGCCTTATTGGGTTGTGAATAGTGTGCCTGGGCTTGGTACGAAAGAACCTATTTATTCAGCATCACCGCGGCATGCTCCAGGGCAAGCTCCCTGCTAGGATAGACGGCAAAGAAGCCTGTGGAGTGAGGCGCGGTCCGAAACCCAACGCCATCACTCCTCGGCATTCTCTTACTTCATATCGAATGCCCAAAATAGTTTATCCTGTAATTTTTATCAAAGAACGAACTTTCGATGAGGGTTCAAGCTTGCTCAAACCCTCAAAAAAAAGGGCGAAGCTAATTTATAACCTCGCCGAATCATTTTTTTCTGAAGACACATTTCGGCCTAACATATATTTGTGCGTACACAAATGCGGCCTTCTTCAGGAGAGCGCTTTACGCCCTCGATGTGTCTATCTTGCCGGGATCATGTCAGTGATTCCACCTGTTGCCAGTCCGTACTTGATTCGGGAGTGACAATGTCTGGGCTGACGTACGTAATCCAAGTTGTCGGCAATTTTAGTGTATCATCCAGGTGCGGTCTGACTGTTCGCCACACTCATAATTCCCCGTGACAGGATTATAGGTGTAGAAGGTCAGATCAAAGCTGAGTCCAGTAAGTTTTCCAATATGGAACCCTAAATACTGGGGACCTTGAAGGAAAAGGTGGATTTTGCAGTGCTGATGTTGGTTAATCAACCTAACTGCTTCAACTACCATTTTCTTCATGTCAGAATCAGTGAGATCGCTTCGTCCAAGCAACACTTGGGCATCAACAATATCATCTGGTTCAATCCCGGCTCCGAGTACGGACTTCATTGCCTGAACGACAGGTCGGCTTACCTTAACGATTAGAACGTAATCATTATTGGTAGCCTTTTTGGCATAAGCTTTTTTCTTTTCCTTCTCGGTAAAGACAAAAGCTCTTGCCAGTGCGCCGATAGTACCTCCCGAAAGACCCGGCTCGAGGATAGTTCCCCATAAGCCTTGCCATCCATCAAAGATCCAGACTACGGCGACCATAATGATAAAGCCAGCGATACCCCAAACCAAAATGGAGAGGTTTTTTTTAATCATATTTAAAATAGCCATGGTAAATGTATTTATTGAGTTGAGAAAAGTAACACTCTCGATCACTCAAGATCATTACTTTTCCCAACTCGCACCAATGGCACAAGAATGTAAAGAACTATCTGCTTTCATCCTTTTGGAATCATCAGTCAGGATACACATCCTGATAGCAGCCGGGCTAATGAAATTCATTAGGACCCGGACAAGAATTTTTGTAGTGTCAGCCAGGCCGCTTGCGCGGGGGCGACGGGATCGAAAACTCTTTCTGCTTCTTTGAAGTAGGTGGACTATCTGTACCCATGTTTTGCAACAGTGCTACTAGCTTTCGCATTCGCAGTGGAGCAAAAATGGAGATAAATTCACCAAGTTGTTACTTCAAAAGTTTTTCCAGCTCTTCGCGGCTGGGCGCGTCGGCCGGCAGGTCAGCCAGGACCCGGTTAGCCAAGTCTCGGGCGACAACGAGAGGCGCACCAACCAGCTTGATCTCCTTGCCTCGTTGACGCTCGGCTTGGAGGTCAATGATCTCAGCGACCTCGAATGGGGCTCCGCGCTCTTTTGCGGCGCATCGGACCAGATTAGGCCAGGCGCCAGCCAGGCGGTACACGACCATGGTGTGAAGGACCGTCAATGCCCCAAGACCGGAATGGTACAGCAATACTCGACCGGACTCCCAGTCGGCCACCGTGATTCCAACGGCATTGGCCTTTTCCAGAATCACGTCGATGATCTTGTTTTTACCCTCGCCGGCAATCGCCTTGTTGTCTATGGTGTTGATGGGGTTTACCCATTGACCATCGACGTTTTCAGCGAAATTTACAGGCTGGACAGGTAGACCACCGGGTAGACGTTCGCCCAGCTGCTGAAGAGCTAGCTGGCTGAGCGGATGACCCGTGACCAGTACGTAGTACTTTCCGGTCAATTCGCCCTGGAGACGTTGCGGACGATAGTTCCGGGTGATATTGTGACCCCAATCATTGAGATCAACAAATACCGGATCGGTACCTGGCGTACACATCCCCGCTGCCTTGGGAAGCCCCCAACGGAGCTCGCCCTGGGCGATCAAGGTCACAGCAGCATGACCCTGGCCCGGCAGGACCAGCTTTTCAGCGGCCTTGATTTCAGCGCCGTGTTCGGCGATATAGGCAGCGACCAGTTCAGGCATGCTGGCGTCGAGGGTGGGAGGGGTGTTCATTGTGTGTGTCAGTACACCTGCTCCAGAAAACTGACTGCAAGAAAATACATTTGCCATAACAAATTTTGGTTTAATGATTCAACAATATATTGCTCACCAAACACCAATACTCTGATGTCCGAAGAGCAATATACTGCTTCACCAAAAAACCTTTACCTGCCATGACATTGCAGAAAGAGTTTTCGATATGGAAAGAACGGGAGTAGTAGTCTGCGTGAATAATAGCACTTTTTAGTCAACTTGTCAAGTCTATACAAATACAACTATTTGTTGCGACATTACGGAAAAAGACACGTTCTGTCTAGCAATCATCGACATTTTGTCATTTATAATCCACAAAATATTTATTTTTTTGAAAAACCGGCTTTTTCTGTGCTATTTTGTAGGTATATGACTGACAATTTAGATAGTAATCCAAATTACCAGCACCTGCTTTCTGTTGGATGCTCCCCATTAGAGGCAGAGCTATATTTGCGCCTCCTATCTCGCCCACTGGAACGGGCCAGTAGTCTCGCAAAATCAACCAACGCCGGACGGACAAACGTCTACTATGCCCTGGATCAGCTCGAATCCATGGGCCTGGTAGCCAAAATCGACAAACCCGGTCAGGTGGCGCGCTATACCGCCACCAAACCCAAGCAAGCATTTGGCAACCTGAAATCAGCCACCAAACAGGCTTCGGATGCAAAAATTGACGCCTTGGACAGCCTTATTGGTTCCTTGCAGAGCCAATACAATTACCTGCGCGGCGAACCAAACGTGCGCTTTTTTGAGGGGCTCTCCGGACTCGAACAGCTGTATACCGATATCTTACGCGAAGGCGAGGACATACTCTTATTTCGGTCTCATCTTGATAACGATATCCCAGGACTGCGAAAGCTCGTAGCAAATCAAATACAAGAACAGGTGAGAAAGCGGATTCATACCCGTGCGCTGGTGCCTACCTATGCTGGCGGGCATCGTCGGGATATAGTCACCGAAGACAAAGAGCGACTCGTTGAGCGCCGGTCTCTGCCCCGTGACAAATTTCTACTACCCGCCCAAATCATTGTCTATAGCAACAAGGTTGGCATAACCACCTTTGACGACCTGTCAGGAACGACGATTATCGAAAATCCTGTTATTGCCACTACGCTTCGAGTGCTCTTTGATTTGTTGTGGGAATTTGGAGATTAGCGCCCTAGAGATAGCTTCGATCGATAAACCGCCTCTCTTGGAGATTAAAATTAGAAAAAACGAGCGAACGCTTAATGGCAAGTACTTCTTCAGTACTCATTTCCCCTTTTCCAGCCGCCTGATCCAGGGCAGCAATCATTTGGGTTGCCAATTGCCCAGGAAAGCCACCGGTAATAATACGAACCTTTGCTGTAGGGTCAACCGTCGTCGCCTCGTGATATAGGGCCTTCATATAGGCAACAATCACGCGCGCCATTTCGTCGGCTTCCTGACTGCCGAGTGATAAGTCAAGCAGGTCTTCGACCTTGACGGCGCCCGCAAATACGACACTGGCCTCTGTGGTGCCATCTGCTCGGAGGATACCATCCTCTTGGATCAGATGCTCCACCGGTCGACCAACCTCAAAAAAGGCGTTCACTATTGGGGGTACCATGCCTTTTTCTTGCTGCTTTTCTAGCGAAGCACGTATCTGCGCCGCGTCCGGCGGAGTCACCGCAACCGCACTCCAAAGTCGTGGGTAAAATTCTGGATCGCCGACTTCTACCTGGATGTCCAGTTCGCTCATCAGATTGGCGATTACTGGATAGCTGTTACACACTTGAGAAAATAATAATTGGTCAGTATCAGCCAGACGTTGCCAGTGGGCTTTTTGGGAGGATCCATACTGAGCAGCAATCTGGTCAATGAGTCTTTCGGCAGGATCTTTGAGCGCTGCATTTGTTTTACTGGCCACCAGCACTTTAAGGACAGAGTGAAGGTAGCGATCATAAATTTTCTCCTGATGCGACGATGTATACGCCTCCGAACACAAAATCTGCACCGACTGCTCCAGGAGTCGGTGCCTCTCGGCTGCCTCTGTCTGATCATCACAAACTAGATCATGAACTCTTTCCATGACATACCGATCGATCTTTTTGGGGAGTGTAAGCGCTTTGTAACGTGCGGCTTTGTATTTTTCAATATTTCCGCGCATCCATGGCAAAACATCATTTGGTGCAATTTGAAAACGCAAATTATCTTTGTTCCATATCTGATCAATTGCCGTTGCATTATCTGCAATCATCCCGAACAACTGAGCAAGATATTTTGGCTGCATTGTGCGGATATGTTCAGGATTCAAATCTTCAATGAGTCGCAAGGCTGCATCGGTGTTTTTTGCTTCGAGCACGTCACCAAGTCGTAATTCGGCCTGCTCTAGGCGCAACTTAGCAACGGCAGGATGCTCGCTTACGCGCGTTTTTTCAGCCAAGAGGGAGCGGAACTGTACCTGATCGCCGTCACACACCTCGGTGAAGGCTTTCTGGTACAGTGGGATATCAGCTTCGGGGATACTTACCAGGCGACGCTCACTATCAACTGAGACGACAATATCAATATGGCGCTCCGGCAGGTCATAAGGGCTGTGTGGCGATTCTGGCGACTGAGCGAAGACTCGATTAATATCAGCGAACTGCCGTGCAAAGCTTTGGGCAACGCCTGTAAACTCGTCCTTTGTATAGCGCGGAACTGCAAAAAAACCCTGCAGAGACACCCATAGTTCATCGGGATTAATCCCCGAACCCAAGGCCCGGTCTGAGGCGATTACTTCTGGGTGCCCACCAAACTCAGCTACGTACCCATTCCCGAAAAGTGCTTCAACATGATTTAAACGGTCACCAAGAATTTCACGCAAGTCAGCCAGCGAGCTTTCTTCCTCGCCCTCCTTGGTCTTTGGAACTTTCAGCAGCACCTTGTTGCCAATTATATTTCCGTTGTCATCTTTAGCATCACCAACAATCATCATCAGGTGTGGCACAACCCCATTTGCCTCTGCGTGCGCTTGGGCAATACCAGGCGCTCCGCTGTCAGTATTCGTGCCACGCACATCAAACATAACGAGACCCACACCAGTATCGGTAGTGATGGCACGAATCGCCTCAGACTGTGTAGCTTTTTCCATCAAACGGTTCCGAGCCTCAGCCTCGGCCTGCTGGGCAAGTCGTATCTCTTCTTGGTATAGCTCTGCCACTGATGACGTACGGCTTGGGTTCAGGACTGTATCCATCATCTGAACTGCCGCCAACAAAAAACCGTCTTTGTCATCAGCAAACTGCAACTTCAGCCCATAAAAGACTTTCTTGGTCGCAAGGTCAAGGTCATCTTTCTGAAGGAGCTTGAGTTGTTTTTTAAGTTTTTTTCCAGTCTCTGCACTTCGTGCCCACCGAGCGATATCGACAGCGTATGGTGTAAAAGTATCCAAAAATTCATCACGGCATTGTTGTGCAAATTCCGCCACCGCTGGCGCGTCAGTCAGGGGGTTGTTATCAAAATTACCAGTATCTTTCGAATTGACCCCTTTGTATCCATCTGGAACCCCCTCAACGACAAACACTTTTGGATCTTTCAGATCGAGTTCTTTCACCTTTGGAGTAAATTCAAAACCGCTTGAAGCCGAAACAACTCCCCCGCGGAGCGCCAGGTAATACGTGAGGAACTGATCGCGATCGAATTCATGGAACCAGTGCCCAAAGACGGTTTTTTCATAGAGTGGTGGCTTTTCAGGAGATGCAGGTGCTTCAAATTTTTCGATCATATGCTGCAAGTATACCAAATCAAGTTCGGGAAATTAAAAAACCGGAAGATTTCCTAGGAAGCCTTCCGGTTGTTCTATTCAAAAATGCAGTAATAGTGCCAGCCTCGCTTGGGCTGGCCGTTCACTACATAGATGTCCTCTATGTGCTGAAGCTTGGCAACCCGAAAGCCACCTTGCTTCGCGACACCCAGAACATCGTGCTCATCAAGGTACGTATGGGGCACCCCCTCTTCGGGATGCCCAGGTTCATTTTTGTAGACGGTGCGACCGTCCACGACCCGTTCCTCCCGCTCAGCAACCACAAACTTGGCGTTTGCCTGCGAATTGAGCGTGAGAAAGAGTTCTCCACTGGGCCTCAGCACTCGACGCGCTTCACGCAGGCAGTCGATGAGCCCAGGATAGGTGCTGTGATAGATGCCATGATAGGACACCATGCAGTCCACCGAATTATCAAGGTACGGCAACTGATGCATGTCGCTCACCTGGGAATCTATCACCAAGCCCAGACGATCCGCCTCGGCCTCGAGGATCTGTATACCCGATAGAGCGGCGTCAAACGCTCGCACCTGGAAGCCGTGCTTGGCAAAGTACAGCGCATGTCGTCCGCGCCCACAACAGTGATCAAGGAAGGCGGTGAAACCCTTCTCTTTCCAGCGCAGCAAGCAGCCTTGTGCCACCAACGAGGGCTGCGTCCAAAAGTCGTTCGACCCAGACGCAGCCCAATCCCAAGTTTCCGAATGATTAGGCATGCCAACCCCCTTCCTCTTGGGCGGTGTCAAAGTTGCCGCTCCCAGCAACCTCGCTCGTGTCGAACTTGGTAGTTGGATTGACAACTTGTCCACCCCGAAAGTACAGCATACCGCCACCATTCCACTTGGCCCGGATTCCCATCCAGTGCCGAGGATAGCGGCGTGATACCTCTGCCAGCATGCCGGTCACGATATCCTTGTCGGGCACCTGCCAGGTGCACCCCTTTACCTCCTTGTAGAGGCGCCAGGTCCAGAACACCGTAGTAGGATCACCCTGACAAATGTCATTCGCCAGACGAAGCATGTCCTTCAACGTGGTATCGCCAAAAACCGGCGTCCGCACATCCAGGATTGCTCCGTGAGGGTTGGTCTCTGGATTACTAAACAGCGCCTGAGTTGCCAGCGACTGATGATACATGCGCTCGCCAGCCTTCTGGCCGACCCCCATAATCTCACCCATGCGCTCAGGCACGGCCTTGAGGTCAATGGCAGCCGAATCCATCAGCGGGAGCATCTGCCGCACCCAGCGCGTGCCGGTACCATTATGAGCAATACTCGTTTTGGCACCAAACACAGACCGTACATAATAGGTCAGCGCCAGGCAATGCTTTTGGAACATAACCGGATCCCCGCCGGAAAAGCGGACAATCTCGCCGCGCTCAGCGGCGCGATGAGCCATGGCGAACAGATGTCGCAATTCAACATCTACAGCCACAATGGGGCGCCCCTGGTCGTCGATAAACTGCACATCACGCTTGCAATACGGGCACGCCACATTGCACTGCCCAAACGAAAATATGCGCGTGACAGGCAGGTATTTCAACAGGTTGCCTTCCGTCGCTGGCAAGCTCCGCAGTACAGGCTCAGGATTCAGTCGCCCAGACTCCTCACGAGCCAGGTCAAAATAGTAATGACGGATCTCCTGACCCACCATATTCCGCTGACCATAGGCCAACATGGGGGTCATTTGGTCGGGCGAGAGGTCATAGAGACCACAAGCGACCAGCATTTCGAATTCGTCAACTTGGACATCCTTGATGCCGTACACGATGACGTTGTTTTTCGTTGTAAGGTTCATGATTTTTCCGTTGTTAGAGTGGTGTTTGTTTTACTCAGGAGAACACGGCACCAGACCAAAATGAAGCGGCCCGACAGGTTTTGTCGGGCCGGTTTTGACATTTTGGGTGGCGGGCGCGACTACACCACATCCTCGGCGTACTGAACTCCACGATAGGAGTAGTACATTCGCTTCTGCCCACTTCAAGCAGGAACGATTTATTTCCGGAAATTAAATTACCTAAATCAAATTGTCATGACAAAGTTACTCGTAATCACGACTCTTGCAACATTAGCCCTTATAATTGGAGCTGTGTTTTTTCCCAGCAACTACGAAAACCTGTTGACCCCCTCTATTATTGTGTCAATTCTTTGGATCGTCACAACAACGAAATGGTTATATCACCGAGGGCAGGAAGGATTATTCCTTACCCAAGAGGTCTTGCCTTTCATGGTTGTCATCATTGGGATAATCGGCTCTTTGGGCTTGATGTTGGCAGGTTTCAGCTTCTTTACGAGCATCGTAACTATTTTTTTGGTCTTTCTGACCAGCAATTTATCGGGCATGTTCAAATATGAGCTGGCCTGATTGAGGTAGTTATTTTGTATTGATTGTATGAAGTCTGTAAGAGAATCGTCTCTTACAGACTTTTCTCTTGGTTTATTTTCTGAAATGTCAGAACCAAAAACACCTTGCAAAGCAAGGCGTTTTTGGATGTTTTTTCTGATGGGTGGTTACCGGGAATCGGTCAGGAGTCGATTATTTTCATAGTCGCTACCACTCCTTGAAAATATATCGCTCACGACCCTGGCTCGCGGCTGGCTCCGCTTCGCTACGCCAGACTTCGTCGCTCCGCCTTTCGATTCCCTCTCGAAAACTTCGTTTTCTCGTAGCCTCACCCGAGTACAACACAAAAGGCCAGAGCTGCGCTCTGACCTTTGTGTGTTGTTGGGTGGTTACCGGGAATCGAACCCGGATTGCCGGTACCACAAACCGGAGTAATAACCTTTATACCATAACCACCATGTCGCCCACCGCAAGCAGTAGACGGATGCTTTATACCAGATTTTCTATTCTTCGGCCAGGTTTTTTGTTGCTTTACGAATAATTATTCGCTCGTACAACTGGCTACCAACCAAGCCAAACAAAAGTAATCCCAAGTAAATCAACAGGACATTCATAAAAGGCAGTGGAACGCTTGATACCGATCCCAAAATAAAGACTACGTACCAGGAAATAATCGAAACAGAACCGCTGGCATAGATGAGTTGCCGCACAAAGCGAGCCCTTGGCGAGATATCTCCTGGTTTGGCCTCGAACTTTACCTTGGTCAACCGTGGTGTCACAAAGAAATTAAGGGCCAAACCATTGAGAGTAATTACGGCTACCACAATTACTTTTACCAAAAATTTGCTTGACTCATTGAGCCTTGCGGCTTCTGGTAGATACAAACCAACCCCCGTGAGAATAAGCACTCCTAGTGCCACCCAAATGATCTGGGAATACATGCGCATGGTTTTTGATTCGGCTTGATCTACTCGGAAATCTTTGAGGAATTTTGTAAAAGAAATATCAGTTACCGTAGTGGCCCCCACCCCAATAGCGGCCGCCAAAGCATGAACAATAACAATTAACCATTTGTACTCGGCCAATATTGGCAAAATATCCACCTGCAATCCGAGCAAACTAAAGATAGCAATCAGGGTTGAAATGGCTGCCGAACATAGACACCACGTACACCAACTCTTGAGTACAAAGGCTTGGATACCAGTAAGGTATGCCGAAAACAAAAAAGCACCCAACGAGAGACCTAGCACCAAAAAGGTCACCACCTCTGGTACCGCCTCACCAAAAACAAGTAAACCTCCATACACAAGAGCAATTAGGGCATAGTACCCCATACCACCCACCGCAAGATCAACGCCTAGGAATTGGGCATATTTGCTATTCACTACCGTGTCGCACTTGCCATTGAGCGGACAAACCATCGGGCGCTTGGATTTCTTTTTTGAATGAATATTAAAAGCGATTACAAACCCAACAAAAGCCGAAAAAATAACCAATAATTTAAGGATGCTTGGCAAGAATTCCATCATGCTACCTATTCTAACATTGTTGTATCGGTAGTGGTTGATGCTGTTTCGACATCAGGAACACACACCGCTTCCCCGGGAGGAGTTTCGATAATATTAATAAACTGACTGGAATCGGCACACAAATAGCCAACGTCAAATGGACTAGATAATGAAAAACTGGTTCCGTTTTCTTGGCAAGCCACATTGATGCCAGAAAATACTTCGGTTAGTTCGGCCAGAGACTGGTTAACCGGCAAGCTGTCGCACACACCGGCAAAACTCTCCTGTTCGACACCATAAATTTGAGCTTGTCGTTGCCCTTCTGCCAATAGGTTAATCGCAACGTTAATGCGAGCGTTTTGGCGCAATTCTACCAACAGTCGGTCACCGTCAATCGCTTGTCTTGATACATCGGTACCACTACTTTTTGCCACAGTGTAATCGGCAAGAGGGATTGGCTCGAGCATAGCCATACTGGTTTCGACTGGTTGATTTACACTAGTAACATCAATAACCAACGACCCTTCGTACCCGCCGGCTTGCGCCAACAAGGGCAACTCCATAGTACTGATTAGACCTGTTTCTTTGTTAATAGCGATAATCGCCTGATTGATTTGCATACTAGCCAATACAGAAGAAATCGGGTCAGCATCAAGGTATCCCTGAACATACGGTTCGACCAGGTTGCTTAGCCCTGCAATCAAACCAGTAACAGATTCCTCTGGGATTGGAACAACCAACGTCGTAAACAGGTCTTGATTTTCGGCCAATTCATAAATACTAACCGATTGCCCTTGAAGCGAACCTAAAAAACCAGCCAGCGTGCCTCCAACGGATCCACCGGTACCGGCGGTGGTCAGACTGTCTGTGTCAAAAAACAAGCTAGCATTTTGTTTGAGGCCTTCTCCAGAAAACAAAAACCAGTCACCCTCGTATTGTGCTAATGACAAATCTGCCAACTGTATTCCAGCGGTGGCTCGAGTTGGTCGAAACATTACTTCCCCACCTTGGAAACGTATCTCTCCAGACACGCTTTCGGCTCCTGAAGTAATATCAAAAATATAATTTCCAATTTGGTTTTCCGGAGCAAAAAATTCGTGTTTGGCGTCCATGTTTATGGCCAAGCGATCATTTGGATCAGCAGTGTTGGCGAGCTGGAGCGTCAGTCTATATTCATAGGCTTGGATTTCGCGTGGACTGAGCATTTGTCGAGTAGCCTGATTCCAAGCGATTTGAGGGCTAGGAGCAAGGGTTGGTAAGCCAGGGATACTGATAATTCCAAACAATTGCAGAGCGGCGGCGACCATAAGCAAAATCAAAACAATCAAAAAGATAACAAGACCCGTGCGCTTCTTTTTGGGTTGTTGTCCGGCAACGTTCTGAGAAATAGCTGTTTGCATGCCCATCGGTTGAATTAGCGGAGGAGGTGTGGCCATGGCTGGAGCTGGAGCTGGAGCTGGAGCTGGAGCTGGAGCTGGAGCTGGAGCTGGAG
>CAYGJA010000002.1:0-62702 GCA_964350165.1 uncultured Candidatus Saccharibacteria bacterium
GTACTTTTGAATTTTTCCAAAAACACCTATTGTATCTTTGGAATAAATCTTCTTTTCCTTTCTGCTCCCTTCGGCCCCCGCCCTCCCCCGCCCCACAAAAAAAACGATGCTCGCCAGAGCATCACCCACACATCAGCTGTCTATCCAAATCCCCGGGTAGCCAGCTTTCTTATTGGGACCAAAAAGTAATTATCCTATCTTCGTTGGTGTCCCCGTGTTCAATGCTGATTTTGTAATCAAAGCTCTCTAGCCCCACCAGTTCGGGCCACTCTATACAAATCAGATTGGTTTTTTCTTTTTTATATGTTTCGAATTGAATCTTTTCTAGTTCTGCATAAGAATCCAGGCGATAAGCATCAATATGAACAAGCTGCTGCCACACCGGATGAGTAACACCTCGATAAAATTGAGCAATCGTAAAAGTAGGACTTGTAACCGGAACCGTGTTTCCAAGCAGCTGTGCCAGTCGTTGCACCAGAGTGGTCTTCCCCACCCCCAAATCTCCAGACAGAGCAATCACCGTGGCTTCATTTTGATTTGGCTTCAATTCTGTGAACCAGCTATCAACGGCTACTTGAAATTCTTGGAGGGAGTGTGTCTGCTGTGTTTTTGTATTCATTGCAAAATACTGTACCACCAAAAAACCACCCGGCAAGGTGGTTTTTTGGTGGTTATTATCCGAGATGTCCCTGATAGACCTGATCAATCAAAGCCGGAGGGTGAGTGACTTCTGTTTGCTGTATTTCTACAGATTCAGACTCGCTCACAACCTCCTTCTCTTCATAAACAGGAATCTGGGCTGGAATGGGTACGTATTTATAGACGATTTCTCGTTTGGTTTTAGACAGATAACCTTCCATCTGCAAGTAGTAGAAAATCATCCCCAATGCCAAGATAGACAAAGCAACCATAAACAAAGTAGTTCCGGTCCCCATGGCTCCAAAAGCTGAGGCCGCCAAGGCTTCCGCTCGCTCTTCTGCCAACGTGTGATAACGCGTATCTACATCATAAGCAGTGGCTCCCTCACGGGCACCATTGTCTGGATTCTGATGAACCAAGCGCACCATAGCAATTACCGGTACGCGATCGTCGGCAAGTTCTGGAACCTGCATGGTAACAAAAATAGTTCCGATTTCATCAATTCCGATTACACCAAACTCATAAGAAATAGCATGGTCAACGGCGGAATAATCACCGCGCGTAGTGTCGAGAAAATTCAAATCAGCAGGCAATTCAACGTAAAGCACACCATCCCTTAGAGTTCGATTACTGGTGTTTTCATAATTAATTTCATACGTAACCACATCACTGGTTTGCATAGCAGAAACTCCATTTTGGATTCCAAGCGTAACAAACGTAGAAGGCACTGGCACTAATATTTCAAAGAATTCAATAGCAACCTCTTTGTTTTCTTCAGATACGGCTTCCCCATCGACCTCTGTGTTCTGATTATCTTTAGACGAAGTGTCGTCGGTTACAGCTGGGGTTGTTTCATTTTTCTTGGTAACAAACGAAGTAGTAACACCACACTTGGTAGCCAAAGTATTAGTGGCACAATGACGCACATAATATCGAGTATTTGGTTCTAGGTCAGTAATATCCACCTGCACCAAACCAGCATTTATTTTATTATCGCGAGATGTGCTCGTTCCAAAAGCAACTGTTTTTCCGTATTCAAAATATGACTTTGTTACCAGGCCTTTTGGGTCTAAAAATCCAGAAAAAGTGGCAGAGTTCTTGGTAACAGCTGACACGGGAGAGGTTCCAACCAAAAAAGCCTGATTATTGGTGTTTGTTTGATTTGTGGTCGTGGTCTGTGTCTGGGTCGCACTAGTAGTAACCACTGACGTAGTATTGTTGTCGGACTGAGCCAGGCGCTCAACCGTGTTTATTTCTCCCAAAAGCTGATCAATTTCTTTGAAAAAGTCAGTTTGAGCATGCGCAAAACCAAAAGGAATAGCTACCCCAACCAGAATTAGTGCTAAAAATAAGGTGTTTTTTATATAAACCATCTTCGTATTCATATTTTAATTATAGCACTTATTTTATAATTAGTCAACCATCTCGTTCTCTTTTCTCTAGTACCCAACCTCATTATTTTAGTGCTATTATTGGTATATCGTGGCTATCCAATTTCAAGAAGAAAAACAAAACAAGCAACTTCTCATGCTTCGCAGAAAAGAAGAAGAAGAAGCTGTGCAACGCATGTCCCAAAAGACAAATATTCCTTATGTTGATCTGAATTCAATGACCATCGAGACGGATGCTCTAGCGACTATAAAAAAAGAGGTTTCCGAAAAAATAGAAGCCGCTTGTTTCAAACTCGTAGGAAAAGATCTCTATGTGGCGGTACGTAGCCCAGAAAAACCAGGCCTCCGTGAAGAACTCTTTCGCCTACAGAATGATGGTTTTGTGGTGGGGGTATATCTGGCATCTCGACGTAGTCTAGAAAAAGCCTGGGATCGTTATGCCGATATTGCTATTTCCAGCAAGAGTCGCTCTAGCTTCCTTGATATTTCTCCAGCCGCTCTCGATGAGATTTCTAAACGAACAAAAAAGAACGAGGACATTGCGGCCATGATAGAAGAAACCGAAAATAGCGAGGGGCTCAAGCGTGTCACTCAACTAATAGAAATTATGCTAGGTAGTTCTATTGCCACTGGTTCTTCTGACGTACACATCGAACCCCAAGAAGAAGAAGTACAAATTCGCTTTCGCCAAGACGGAGTACTTCGAGACATCACCAAATTAGACCACGACACCTACAAAAAAATAAATTCCCGCATCAAAATCCTATCTCGGCTCAAGTTAACCCAAGACAAGCAAGCCCAAGACGGCCGTTTTACTATCGATTACAAAGATCAAGAAATCGAAATCAGAACATCCATCGTTCCCGGTGCTTATGGAGAATCAATCGTTATGCGTATCCTAAACCCGGATATTATTTCTATTGAAATGAAATCACTAGGAATTGAACCAAAACTTTTTGAAATTTTGCGACGAGAAGTTCACAAGCCAAATGGCCTTATTCTTACTACTGGACCAACCGGTTCTGGTAAAACCACCACCTTGTATGCCTTCCTAAAAGAAATCTACACACCAGAAATAAAAATCCTGACCATCGAAGACCCTATCGAATACCACCTCCAAGGGATAACCCAAACCCAAGTAGAAAAAGAAAAAGGCTATACCTTTCTTAGTGGATTGCGTGGCGCCTTGCGACAAGACCCTGACGCAATCATGGTGGGAGAAATTAGAGACACCGAAACAGCGGAGATTGCCGTTAATGCGTCCCTTACCGGACACATTGTGCTTTCTACTCTGCACACCAACAACGCAGCCGGTGCTATTCCTCGCATGTTAGACCTTGGCATTAATCCCAAGGTCCTCCCCTCTGCCCTATCGGTTTCGATTGCTCAGCGCCTCGTTCGAAAACTTGTTCCAGAATGTGCCGAAGCTTACACTCCAGATCAAGCAACCCAAGACCTTATCAGAAAAATATTGAAACAAGCAGACCGAAACGGCAAAGACCTCGCCAGCTATGGTGTTTCTGCTGATCAAGAAATAATCCTTTATCGACCCAAAAAAGAAACTTGTGCCAAAGGTAATGGCACTGGTTACAAAGGTCGAATCGGTCTTTTTGAGGCAATTCTTCTCGATGAAGCTATCGAAAAAATAATTACCGACAACCCATCAGAGCGCGAAATCCGTCGCCTGGCTGACAAACAAGGTATTCTTTCCATGCAAGAAGACGGGGTTCTGAAAGCCTTGGCTGGGGTCACCTCTCTCGAAGAAATTCAAAAAGTAGTAGACCTTACCGAATTACTTGAAGACGAAGAGCCTAAAAAAGAAACTACCCAAAAAACTCCAGCCAAACTAGAGCCACAAAAAAACATTCCAACCACCAAAAAGCAATCAGTTCCGGAGAAAAATCCAGCCTTTGATGATTTGCCGGGTTTTGTGATTCCTTCTGCACCAGTAGTCACAGAAGAAAAAGAACAATCATCACCACGGGCTATACTAGATGATATGGATCTCGATGCGAAAAAGAGACAAAAAGAACTCGAAGAACGCATGGCTAATATTGAGAATTCGCTTGGGAAATTAGCCGGCCTAATGGAAAAAACAACAAATCACCTCGTATTCCAACCTCCCCTTTCTCAAGCCAGACCACTTGCCGTTCTCAGGGAGACAAGAAAAGCAGAGCGGGCTCACCAGGCAAGCCTCGCTGAACTCGGGGATCATCTAAACAACACAGGAGAAACAGATGATTCTACAGTGGCTTCAATAGCGGACAGTATTCGAGACCTAGAACTATTGGCACTATTAGATACCATCGACAAACTAGAACAAGAACAGCGTGAACACCCTTCAAAAAATATTACCGAGCAAATAAGAAAGGCCCGAGAAACAGTAATCGAAATCATAAAAGCAAATCCACCTCAAAACCCAAAAAACAATCTAGGGTCAGCTGGACCGATTCTCAAGCAAGAGCTTGGCGTTATACTCGACCACCTTTTTGAAGTCGAACGTGACCAGATAGCAAATCCAGAAACAAGCGCCGCCGACAAGCTCCAAGCCATCAAATCACATATTGACGAAAAGCTCACTATTTCGTAGAACCGGAATTCTCTACGGCGAGCATGTTATACTCGACCCAATAAAAAAGGCCTTTCGGCCAATCGGTTCCTTTCTTTGTCAGATATAAATCCCTAAGTAATCGACCTTAAACCATGCGGAAGAAGGCACGGGTAGGCAGCTGAGGAGCATTGCAGAAATCTTGTCTACAAGGACAGGCACCACGCAGTCCTTGCTGAAAACCCAATAAGTCGGGAGACCTGATTGCTTAGAGATTTATATCTAGAAAGAAAAGGAAGACAGGGATAACACCTGCCAAAAGAACTCAATATGGAGGTATCTTAGCATGACATATTTTTTTTGTCAAGTTTTTTTGTTCACCTCCCTTCTTTTTTGAGCTATACTCTCTATATAATTATGTCTACAGACAACCAGAATTCAGGAAAAGGCTATTTGGACTATACTTTGCGACCTGATGTCTGGGATGATTATGTTGGTCAAGACGTAATCAAAGCAAATCTACATATTTTATTGACCGCCGCCAAGGGGCGCAGCCATCCTCCAGAACACATTCTCCTTTATGGCCCTCCTGGACTAGGAAAAACCACTCTCGCCCACCTGGTAGCCAAGGAGCTGGATGCTCACATGAAAATAACTTCTGGTCCAGCGATTGAAAAAGTTGGTGATTTGGCTAGCATTCTCACCAATATTCAACCTGGTGATGTTGTTTTTATTGATGAGATTCATCGTCTTAATAAAATGGTAGAAGAAATCCTGTATCCAGCCATGGAATCAGGGGTGCTCGATATTATTATCGGCAAGGGGCCTTCAGCGCGCACCATTCAATTGGAACTGCCTCCTTTTACCCTTATTGCGGCCACAACACGCATTGCCCTTTTGTCCTCCCCGCTTCGTTCGCGATTTTCTGGTGGAGTTCATCGTCTGCAATTTTATAGTGAAGAAGAAATAGCCACTATCCTAGCTCGTTCCGCTCGCCTTCTAGATATCGCCGTACCAGATGCGTCACTAGCAATGATTGCCGAAAGAAGTCGCTACACTCCTCGTACTGCCAATTATTTTCTAAAACGAATTCGTGATTACGCCGAGGTACACAACAACGCAATAGTAAATGACGACGTTGTTTCAAAAACACTGCAACTATTAGGGGTAGACCATTTGGGGCTTACCCATAGCGATCGGCATATTCTCGAAACCATTCAAGACAAATTCGGCGGAGGCCCGATTGGACTCAAAACACTAGCTGCGGCCACCGGAGAAGAAGATTCTACTATCGAAGAAGTAATTGAACCCTATCTCATCCAACGAGGCCTTTTGGAGCGTACCCCGCGCGGCCGCATCACCACCGAACACGCCCAAACACATCTTCAGAAAAATAAAAATAAATAGTTGCCAGGTTTTTCTTAAAGCGGTAACCTGTTTGCATATGTCAGGACACAATAAATGGTCAAAAATAAAGCACAAAAAAGCGCTTACTGATTCCAAAAAATCCAAGATTTTTGGAAAACTTGTGCGCCTTATTCAAGTAGAAGCCAAGAAAAGTGGCGGTGATATTGAGTCTCCAAGCCTGCGAGCGGCCATAGAAAAAGCCAGAAAAGAAAACATGCCCAACGACAACATTGAGCGAGCCATCAAAAAAGCTTCTGAGGCAAGCGATGCCCACCCAGTAACTTTTGAAGTGTACGGCCCAGGCGGGGTTGGTATTATTATCGAAGCCTTGACCGACAACAACAATCGCACTAGTTCAGAAATGAAACACCTACTAAGCAAGCAGGGTACTTCATTGGCTGGACCAGGTTCAGTTTCCTGGAATTTTACTCGTGACACAGAAACCTTTGAATGGAAACCTTTGCAAATGATTGACTTAGAAGACGAAGACCTGGAGAAACTCTCAATATTAGTAGAAGCCATCGAAGACCATGACGATACCCAAGACGTTTTTACCAACGCCTCTTAGCTCATGATAATTCTTGGTATTGACCCGGGTTTTGACCGAATTGGCGTAGCAATCGTCACAGAAGAAAATCGCAAAGAAACCATTCTGCACTCCGAATGTATTGTGACCAGCAGAAACCAAGAGTTTTCCGCCAGATTGGTTACTATTGCCGACCATATCCAGACAGTAATCACCACCTGGAAACCCACTGCCCTTGCCATCGAGAAGCTCTTTTTTCAGACCAACAAAACGACTGCGATGCAAGTAGCCGAAGCCCGTGGGGTTATTCTGTATATAGCAAAGAAAAATAATCTCTCTATTTTTGAAATTGGACCCGGCACTATCAAGCTTTCAGTCACCGGGAACGGTCGGGCCAATAAAAACGAAGTAATCAAAATGATTCAACTTACGACCACACTCAAACAAGCAAAGTACGATGATGAATATGACGCAGTAGCCACGGCTATCACTGGTTTTCATATTGCTCGCAACACTATTCCCCATTCAAAAAATTAAAAGCTTGCATCAAGCCCGAGGTTTTGATACTAATGGTGCAGCAAAAATTATTCGTAATTTAATATTTTGCACACCATGATGATGGACGAAGAATTCAACCCAGAAGACATTGATCTGTATCCAGAAGAAACAGATGATGAGGAAACAAAAACACCAGTTAAGAAAACCGATGACGATGATTGGTTTGATGACGAAGATGAAGATGATATCTTGACTGAAGATGACGATGATCTAGACGAAGATCTCGTGTTTGGTGAAGATCTAGAATAATGAGCAAACAAAAAACGAGCATCCAGCTCGTTTTTTGTTTGCTCATTTTCCCAAAAGAACATACACTTTTCGTAGTACACTAGTACGGTATCCACTCTAATCACCACTTTTTCCACAGGTTTATGCCCAACAAAAAAAACCGAACTAAACACTTACTCCTTAATGGTTTTTTAATACTTTTTGGTATTGGACTATTGAGTATTAGCGCGCTTCTTATTTGGTTTAGCGGGTTAACACTCCCCAACCTAGACACTTTTGACCAACGAAGAGTTACTACTTCCACAAAAATATATGACCGAACTGGAGAAACTCTGCTTTTTGACTTCCACGAAGACGTAACCAGAACCGTAGTCACCGCTGACAAAATAAGCACTTACGCCAAACAAGCAGCAGTGGCCATCGAAGACGCTCGTTTTTATCAACATAAAGGAGTAGAACCAAGAGCTATTGCCAGAGCCATCCTGACCAACATCAAAAACGGAAACCTCTTGGGTGGACAAGGGGGGTCGACCATTACCCAGCAGGTAATCAAGAACGCATTGCTTACCAGCGACAAACGAGTCTCTCGAAAACTCAAAGAATGGGTGCTTTCGCTTCGTCTGGAACAAGAATACAACAAAGACCAGATCCTAGCCCTTTATCTCAACGAAATTCCCTATGGGGGAACAATCTATGGCATCGAAGAAGCTAGTCAGGGTTTTTTTAGAAAACCAGCACTCGACCTCACCCTAGCCGAATCGGCATACTTGGCGGCCATACCCCAAGCACCAACTCGATACTCCCCCTTTGGAAACAATACCGAAATACTCGACGCAAGAAAAAATACAGTATTACGTAACATGGAAAATCTCGGCTTTATCACCGCCGAAGAACGTGAGGCCGCTGAAGCCGAAGAAGTTACTTTTTCTGCGCCAACTTTTTCACAGAACAGCGCTCTTCATTTTGTGCAGTACGTGCGTGAATATCTAGAATCAAAATATGGCCGAGACGCAGTGCTCAACGATGGTTTGCGAGTAATCACAACTCTTGATTTTGAATTGCAACAAAAAGCAGAAGAACTTGTTTTGAGAAATGCCCTAGAAAACGAAGAAGTCTATGATGCCGAAAACCAAGGCCTCGTCGCCATCGAAGCAAAAACCGGTCAAGTAATAACCATGGTGGGTTCTCGTGATTACGAAGACAGCGCCATTGATGGTAATTTCAATATTGCCCTGGCCAAACGACAGCCTGGTTCTTCTTTTAAACCTTTTATCTATGCAACTGCTTTTTCTGAAGGATACACCGACGAAACCATTCTGTTCGACACCAAGACGCAATTCTCAACTGCAAGTGGTTGTTCTCCAGAAAATCTAACCAGTGGTGGAGATTGCTATTCACCAAGCAACTATGACGGCAAAGAACAGGGCCCCTTAACCCTTCGCAACGCCTTAGCTCAATCAAGAAACATACCAGCTGTAAAACTTCTCTATCTGGTTGGTATTAAAGACGCCATTGCCACAGCAAGATCCGCAGGTATCACCACACTTTCTTCTGACCCCGATCAATATGGACTAACACTTGTTTTGGGAGGCGGTGAAGTCAGCTTGCTCGACATGACTTCCGCCTATACCACCTTTGCCAACGAAGGCATGCGAGTAGAACCAAAAATTATTCTTCGCGTAGAAAACCACACCGGAGAACTGCTCGAAGAATTCATTCCCAACAAAAGACAAGTACTTGATCAGGAAGCAGTCCGCACTCTTAACAGCATATTATCTGACAATACAGCCCGCAGCCCACTATTTGGTAGTCGTTCTTTTATGTATTTTGGCGAAAACACTGATATCGCAGCCAAAACAGGTACCACCAACGACAACCGAGACGCCTGGCTTGTTGGTTACAGTAGCGAACTGGCGGTTGGGGTATGGTCAGGAAACAACGACAACAGCAAGATGACCAAGGGTTCTTCCATCTCCGGAAAAAGCTGGCGAGAATTCTTCCTGGAGGCAAATAAAAAATACCCTCCAAAAGCATTTACCAAACCCAGTCTCAATACGGCCACAAAACCCATTCTCCGCGGAGAATGGCGTGGAGGTGACACCTACACCATAGACGTCATTAGCGGCAAGCTAGCGACCGAATACACCCCTTCTGCGGCTCGTTTCGATCTAGTAATAACCAACCCTCACTCTATTCTGCACTGGATACAGCCAGGTGACCCAACCGGGCCAGCCCCAGAAAACCCAAGCAGTGCCCAATACTTACGATGGGAATACGGCGTACAAAAATGGCTTCAAGAAAATGAGCCAGAATTACTAACGTCCACAACCGCAATCCCCAGCGAATATGATGATGTTCATGTCCCTGGCAAGGAGCCAAAAATAGACATCTCCCATCTACAGAGCACGATTCTTCTGGCTGGAAATCCTATTACCTTGCAACCCGTTATCGATTCTCAACAGCCAGTCTCCAAAGTATCTTATTACCTCAACAACAAATTCATTGGCAGTTCGATTAATGAACCTTTTGCCATTACTTATGTCCCCCAAGAAAACGACATCCTCACAGAAGGACCCAACACCATCAAGGCAATTCTCACTGACGCCATCCTATACACAACAGAAAGCACGGTAGTTGTTAACTAAAAAATCAACGAATAGCCAAAATGGTGATTCCTTTGGTTGCAAGATGTTCACACAAGCGCCTCCCATCTTGTAAAAGCCTTTTTTTAATAAGAGGCTGAGCTGCAACAAAAAGAACACCGCCCTTGAGAGAGATTGCTTTTCTCTCTAGTGAGTATTCATATTCTTGCAATAAAAAAGCAACCACCACATCTCTCACGACAATTTCTTCAGAGAAATATTTTTTCTTTGTTTCAAAATTATTCACAAAAGATTAACCGAACTAACGATTCATTGGCATAACAAGGTACGTAAAGGTCTTGTCAGAGACACCACGCACGACAACTGGCTTTCTTTCACCAGCAAAAAGAATTTCTACACTGTCATCATGGATAGACTGAAAACCATCCAGTAAATAGCGGTGATTTAATCGAGCGGTTAGCTCTTGTCCCTTGAGCGCAGCCACGACACTCACACTTCCCGATCCTGTATCAGAATTAGCAGCACTGATGGTGAATTTTTTCTGCTCAGGATTAATTTCAATATCCAATTGTTGGAACTTGTCAGAAAACAAAGTAACCAATTTAAGCTGGTCAACCAATTCTTGCTTGAGCACCACCCCCTCTGACTGAAACTCCGACGGAATAATGAGTCGATAATCAGGGAACGATCCATCCACCAACCGCTGTGTTACTCGTGCAGTACGCCCCACAAATTCCACTAGGTTGTCCCCAACCACAACCTGAAGCACTTCGTCTTCATTTTCAAAAATACGAACCACTTCCTGAATAGAAGCAGCCGACAGTAGAAGGGGGTCAATCTCTACTCCATTTAAAACATCAGAAAAACGCTTCTCTGCCAAACGAAAGGAGTCAGTAGCCACAAAAACCACATCCTCGTTGTCTTTATATATATAAACACTAGCAATCTCTGGCTTAATATCATTGGTGGCGGCACTGTAGGCAACTGATTTTACTCCACCAACCAGAACTTCGACCGGCAATTCCACCTTGTCTCCTTCTTCGACATGCGGAAGCGTTGGAAAGTCGTCAGCTGGATAGATCTGGATAGAAGCCTTGAGCCCTTCGGAAGAAATCTTCATCTCTCCTTCTGTGGCCAGTAGTAATATTTTGTCCACCCGCTTTACTTGCTGCAATATCTGCAACAGCAGGCCACCATCTATGGCTACACGTCCTTGCTCGGATACTTTGGCGGATAAAGAGACCTCTACCCCTACCCCCAGATTTGTAGCCTTTAGCTGTAACTGATTCCCTTCTGTTTCCAAAAGAACCTTGGTGAGTATTGGAAGACTCAGATTTTTGCGAGAAACCTTTTCGGTATTTTGAAGGGCTTGTATTAATTTTTCTCGACTACATTCTATCTGCATAACTTTTATATTATTTAATTAATTTATTTACTATTACTACTATTAGCCCTGTGGATGAAGTGGATAAACTGCTGGCGGTTTTATTTATCAAGCCGATTTCTTTCTGGTTGGTTGGGATAAGTCCTGGGTTTTCTTGGGAGCAGTGTGGGGATAGTGTGGATGAGATTGGGTACAAAGCTGTTCGATGGGGATAAGTCCGTTCTTTTTAACAATGGACACACATATTTTGTACGGTTTATAAACATTTTTTTACGAGTTATCCCCTAGGTTGTTAACATTGCGCGTAACTGCTCGATGTCTTGGTTGAGATTAGGATTGTTATCGAGATCTCCTTTAATTTTTGTATAAGAATGAATCACCGTGGTGTGATCTCTTCCACCGAGCTCTTTGCCTATCATTGGGTACGAGATATTGAAGTCTTCTCGGAGAAGATACATCACAACCTGTCGCGAGAGAACGACCTCTTTTCTTCTGGTTTTTTCATAAATCATCTCCTCTTCGATGTTGTAATAGTCGGCTATTATTTTTACAACTTCTCGAATAGATATGTTTCGCTTGGGTTTAACGTTGTTTTTGATGAGTGATTTTACTTCACGGAGGTTGGGGGTGCGGCCTTTTACTTGAGTCTGTACCATAAGCGAATTGAGTATCCCCTCTAGTTCTCGTATGTTCCCTTGTACACTCGAGGCAATGTGGTCAAGCACGTCAGCATCAATAATAAAACCACTTTCTTGGGCTTTGGCTCGCAAGATGGCTAACTTTGATTCGAATTCTGGGCTTTGCACATCAACAATCATTCCAGCACTAAAGCGTGATTTTAGGCGTTCTTCAAGGCCGATAATGAAGTTCGGGTGTTTGTCAGAAGAAAAGATAATTTGCTTGTTTTTGTCGTAGAGAATATTGAAGAGATGAAAGAGTTCTTCTTGGGTTTTATCTTTTCCTGACAAAAATTGAATGTCGTCCATGATCAAGACATCAAATTTGCGATATTTGTCTTTAAAGCTGTTTATTTTGTCATTACGAATGGCACTGACCAGCTCCATGGTGAAGTTCTCTGAACTAGTATAGTAGATAGTTGCTTCGGGGTGGTGTTGTTTGATGGTGTTCCCTACTGCTTGAATAAGGTGGGTTTTTCCGAGGCCGGTTGGTCCATAGATGAATAGAGGGTTGTAGATACCTGGCTTGGCAATAATTGCCTTTGAGGCCGAATAGGCTAGTTCATTAAAGGGCCCGATAATAAAGTTATCGAATTGATAACGTGGGTTCAGATTGTCTTTTTTGTTGATGAAGTGGCTACGCAACGGCAGTTCGTGAGCCTGAGGGCTTGGTGTTCTGCGTTGCTGTCTAGATTTTCCTTTTTTGGTGACCACATATTCAACACTTCTTACTTTGTCGTTGCAATTACGCAGTGCTCGCAATATATTAGCGTGGTACTTCGTGTGTAGCCATTCTTTTACGAAATCATTAGGAACTCCCACGTAGATAGTTCCCCTATCTTCTTTGGTGATGTGGGTGTTCTTGAACCAGGTTGTAAAGTTTGCGGGTGATACGGTT
Source organism: uncultured Candidatus Saccharibacteria bacterium (assembly GCA_964350165.1). Lineage (GTDB taxonomy): Bacteria > Patescibacteriota > Minisyncoccia > Phycocordibacterales > UBA1006 > CAYGJA01. The sequence goes on from CAYGJA010000002.1 coordinate 12,860, forward strand.
AATTCTATTTCAGCTAACGTGTCATCCCAGATTTTTTTTGTATCTATCATTGCCTCCCGAGCTAACTAATCATGTAACTGGTTTGATTATAATATGGGGATAACCTTGCAAAACTGTGGAAAAGATGGTGATAACTGTGAATCGCCCCTAAGGCAAAGACTTTCGGCAGGTAAATCCTTGCCATTTTGCAGTATTGAGGTATAGTCAACAGGCATTAAGTTATTACACTATTTGTATGCCAAAGAGAACATACCAGCCAAGTAATACGAAACGAAGAAACAAGCACGGATTCCGGGCTCGTTTGGCGCACGCCATGCATATTCTTGTTCGTCGACGACGAAAAGGTCGTGCCCGCCTGGCTGTTTCAACAAAAAAATAATACAGGCTACACTAATGGTAGTTAGCCAACCGTATGATTCCTAAACAAAATCGCATTTCTCGAAATAAATTCCAGAATATTCTTCGTTCTGGAAAAGTGTTGAGAGGTGTGTATGTGACGGCTCATGCGGTCCCCTCTCCCCAGCCACGACTGGGGATTGTCGTTCCTAAAAAGAAAATCAAACAAGCTAGCACGCGTAATAGAATTAGGAGGGTCCTCTATGGTCTATACCAAGATTACCTCAATCATCAGACAGAGACAGCTGTATTTTCTTTGGTGCTTCGGGTCCATGCTCAGGTTGAGAACGAGGGTCTTTTTAAAAAAGATGTAATTGCCGTGCTGGACAAACTACATGCTAACTAGATTGGCAACAAAAATAATCAAGCTCTATCAGTGGCTAAAAAAATATCAATCTCCCTATAAGACTTGTGTGTTTGAGCCTACTTGTTCTGCTTATGCGATAACAGCTCTTGAGACCCATGGACTGTTTCGTGGTTTTTGGTTGGCCCTAAAAAGAATTGGTCGCTGTCACCCTTGGCAAAAAAACAAAGGCTGGGATCCTGTGCCACCAAGAAAACAATAAGAAGTCTTTCATTCTTTGGGCTTTTTGTATAAGATGAAACAATGATGCAGTTCTGGAACACAATTTTTTATCAACCACTCTACAATGCCCTTATTTTTTTGGTTGATGTTCTGCCTGGAGGTAGTCTGGCTTTGGCAATTGTGGTTTTGACTATTGTGGTCAAACTCATCCTCTTCCCTCTTTCTCAGCAGGCATTGAAAAACCAAATCATCCAAAAACGCCTACAGCCTTATGTTGAAAAAATAAGAGCTCGTTTTTCCGATAAACAAGAACAGGCAGCAAAGCTGATGGAGTTCTACAAACTAAATAAAACCAACCCTTTCTCTGGTTGTCTGTTGGTCTTGGTACAACTGCCTATTATCCTCGCTCTGTACCAGACTTTTTTGCGTGGCGTTGATGCTAATCCTGACTTGCTGTATAACTTTGTACAGGCCCCGCAAGTGCTGGGAACTGTGTATTTGGGCGGCGCTCTTGATTTGGCCGAAGCCAGTATTTTTGTAGCTGTGCTTACCGGACTAGTGCAGTTGGTTCAAGTTCAATTTTCTCCTACATTCCGAAATGATAACGAAGAAAAGAAAGAAACAAAAAGTTTGCGTGACATGGATAACCCTGATGAAATGCAAGCTGCTCTTATGAAAAAAGTACAAAAAGGTATGCGTTACTTTGTGCCGGTAATGATTACTTTTTTTGCCACATTGGTTCCGGCGGCCGTAGCGCTTTACTGGCTCGTGAGCAACTTATTCACTATTATCCAGGAGGTTGTTGTGGTGAATAGAATCAAAACCAGTGCAGTAGTTATGCCAGAAGGATATGAATAAGATTAAGGAAGTACAAGCACTAGCAAAAAACCTCTTCACTCTCACCGGTATTCACATTCAGGATATCCAGGTGGTTACGGACCACGAATTGCAGACAATAGTCATTGACATCAAGACCCCTGAACATGGTCTTTTTTCTTATAATTATGGCGAATTACTCAAGGCAATGAATCACCTATTGCGTCGATTAGTGGAAAAAAGCCTAGAGGGTTCCGAATCAGAAGGTCTTGGGTATGTTTTAGACGTAAACAGCGAGCAAACAAGGCGCCTAGCAGACTTAAAGGCGCGCTTGCGTTCAGTGGTCGAATCTGTGCGAAAAGCATCCACACCGATGGAATTAGAGCCCATGAGCTCGTATGAACGCTTGATGGTGCACACCTTTTTGTCCTACCAGCCCGACGTGCAAACCGAATCCGTCGGAGAAGGTTTCGAGCGCAGAATAATTGTAAAACCTCTTTAAAGAAAATCCCCCTTCCCCTATTCTAAACGACCGTCAATACCGTCTATTTCGAGGCTCCAAGGTCTGCCTGTGTTTTTGTCTATAAAGTAGAGATAGTTTCCTTCAAAAGGATCGTATTGTAGGCTTGTGACATCCAAATTTTGATTGTTTTCTCTGATTGGATCGTAGAGTCGAAACGACTGAGCGTCAACCGTATTGGTGTACCAGAATTGATCACTGTATGTACTCTTACCCTGAAACCATTGATCTGGTTCCCCAACGCCGAGGCCATTTATTGGAGCGGCGCAGAATACTTGCGAGCTATCAGTGCTCCAGGTACATTTGTCTGCCAACGTAGAGAAAGGTAGAGAAGTTTCTTTTTTGCTCTGTATGTTGTAAAGACGGGTTCGAGTCTGCCTGTTGCCTGTATTCGCACTATAGAGAATGTGTGTGCCGTCAGGACTCACAAGAACCAGTAGACCCAGCTTGTCTCCCAAAATCTTGTCGAACCTCCCTGTTTGGGTGTCTAGAATATAAGCATAGCCAGCTACTTCGTTTGACGGTTTTGTTTGGAGGATTACCAGATCGTTGTTTATCCAATGGCCAATCCATTCACCAAATTCTGTTGAGAGGATGGTTTTGTTTGTTTGAAAAACGGTGTGATAAGATTCTATGTGATAAGGTTCTACTGGTGTTTTTTTTCGAATGGTCAAAAGCTCAGGGCCATCGGTGTTCAAGAGCGCAGTGTCTATGTTGGCCGAAATAAAATCTCCGCTCATTAGAGAGGACCTGGTTGCGATTTCCCTATTTTTTGCTTCTTCACAAATATTTTTAAGTTCTTGTAAGTTGAGGCTGGTGATTGTACTTGTACTACTTAAAGCGTCTGCTGTACTAGTGGAATCTTGCAATAAGTCCATGTTCTCTATAAAAGTAGTCATGGCCAGGCCGAGGCTTTCGTCAAAAACATCTCCGGGTTCAATGGTGTATCCATATAAACCAGCTAGCGCATTTTTAGTGCCGGCTATCCCGGGATGAGTGTCGCCGAATGAAAAACTTCGGTCTACAGGTATTTCACAGGTTAGCTGGTTGTTTGTTTCCGGCACCTCCCCTACAAAGGTTTCTATGAGGCTAGATCTTCGATCGTACCTTCTGGCAACAAGAATGTCTCCATTTTGATTAAAAAAAGATTCTCCAATATCGGGTATTTGTGTAGAAGACACTTGTTCTTCTGTGACGCTTGTTCCTTGTCGGATATCATAAATATGGCCACTAGTTCTTTCGTTGATGCGTATTTTTGGTGCTCGCAATACAGCTAAGGTATCAATTGGAATCTCTCCTCTAGCTTCGTTGTATGTGACAATACTGTTTTGGGTGGGATAAAAAATATCAGTAACAATGGGGACAAAATTTGAAGTGTCCCTGTTTGATATTAAGCGGAGTCTGTTTCTAAATAATGGTTGAAATTCGTCAGGTCTTAGCGGGCCGCCACTTTGGTTACCTGGCTCCGTTGGTGTTGGCTCCGGCTCTCTTTGTGAAGGGTTCCCAAAAGGAAAAAGATTGTCTGGACTAATATTTAGTTCATCGCTAAGAAAATCTCTAAGAAAAAGAAACCAGGATAAGACTATGGCAATAAGTATTATTATAAGAATAATGACAATCTTTTTTTTCTTTTTGTTTTTATTTTCCATAGAATAACTTGTTTGGTTTAGAGCTCTCCTTTGCCATCGCCTCCTTCGTTTTGATATTTACTAAAGTGCATGGCGTCTTTGGATGAATTCCATTCCCCACCCCATCCCCAACCTTCTGCTTTCCAGATATTCACAAACCAGGCGGGCATGTCTGTCTTGAGTGTGGTTTCCTCAAAAGGGTTTGTTGACCAGTTAATATCAATAGCAACACCAAATGCATGTTTTGATATTTTTGGTGGTGTGTGTTGTGTTCCATCTGGTTTTTTGATCATTCGACAGCAGTATCCGCCTACCTGTGTAATATCGTATGACTGTCCAGCCGCCCGAAGAGCGGCGTTGATTCTGTTGATGCTTGGGGTTAGACTTTTGTGCACCTTAGTGGCACCACCGTTGCCAATAGTGACAATATCAACGGCACTTGGATCACATGCTGGTACCGAGTAGCTTTGTCCGGTGTTTTTATCAGTAAGTTGTATGTCTGGTACGTTCTGCTGTGCCCATCTAATAAAGGCGGGGTCGGTGCAACTGTTACCGTCGTTAGGAATATCTTCAGGGGATATTCCATTAAGAACAATACCCTCATCTCGTAGTTCGTACTCGAGACTCACCTGTTCTATGTTGGGGTTAATTCGAAGAAGGTCTGGGTTGATGGTGTTTAAGATAACAAAGACTCCTAGGGCTATTACTAGACCCAAAAGAGACTGAATGATTCTTTCTTTTGCATTTGATTTTTGTCCAATGACATCAGTGGTCATGTACTGAACCCCTGCAATGATTATCATAATAACTGCCAAAAGACCCACTAGGCCAATTAGAAAGGTCACCATTCTGTTTACCCAGAAACCAATAGAAAACTGACCGGTAATTCTGTTCTCCCCCGCTTGAGAATCGGGGACGCCAATCGCCTCTAGGCCTGGAAGTGGCGCAAGAAGTTCGTAACAGTCTGGTTTTAATCTGCCGTAATCGGTTGGATCGTTTTGATTAACTGGAGGGATATAGCAAGGCGAGTTTTTGATGGAAGTTATATAGCCAGACAAAAAAGGGTTATCTGCTATTTGGATAGGCGAAACCTTGGTGCATTCTTCGTCCAAACACTCAAAGCCTTGAGGCTTACCCTGCTCTCCCCATTCAGTGTCACATTCATCATCACAGAAATATACTATGTGACCACCTGTTTCTTGGGTGGCAGTAAAGAGTGGTGAACCCAATGTTAATCCAAATTTTTCTGGATCGGTAACTGGCCTGTTCTGGCTAAACCAATTAGCATCAGCCTGATCATTGCTAAGGAAATTTATTCTACACTGACGAATACCATTTCCTACCGCTGGCCCACAGCCTTCATCACCAAGAGTGTAAGCTGATTCATAAACAAAGACGTTAGAACTATTTCTTACAAACTCGCTTCTACCTGGGATTATTTTCAATCTAAAACGATAAGGCAAAGGGGCGGTTCCAAACAATGGTTCGTATGTATTCTGGTACCAACCATAACCAATTTGCCCAACAGATTTGTCGCAATCTTTAAAAATAGCGCGCACTTTTACAACGGGCTGGTCGTCATCTGAGTAAAAACCTGATGACTGCATGCCTGGCGTTAAAGGGGTCTCTGCGCCGGTTTCTTTGTTTACGTTGAATAACTGTAGATTCTTTGTCCTACAAACAACAAAATCTTCATTTTTTTCCCAAATTTGACCCCCTACTACGTTCCAGTCTGCGGTACTAATTACTTCTCCTGGTGTTAATTTGAATTTAATTTCGTCGGTGTCGTCGTCGGCTTGCAAGTTCCCGTCCGCATCAAATATCTTTGCAATACCTTCGTATTTGCAACTTACTACGGAGGTGGGGTTAGAAGCACATCCTTTGTTGGTTATTTGAAAATTTGTTTTTAGAGTTCCATAACTATAAGGACTTACATAGTCTCTTTGAAACACTAGTTCTCCACTATTTATTTCAAAAACTTGAAACTGCATGGTGATTCCCTCGCAGTCTCCTTCAAAATGGGCGAACATCTGAACCTCGGGGAGATGGTTCGAATTGTAGAACTGACTAGGGTGAATTGTTTCTCTATCAAAATTAACATTATAGGTCAGGGAGTCGTTACCAAAGGCGCAAGGGTCGTTTTGAGCTTGAGCCGATCCTATAAAAGAGAAAAAAAACAAAAAAAATAGTACCAGAAAACCAAGGCTGGTGGCGTAAGATGGTTTTTTTTGTGCAAAAATCATATCGTTATTGTATCACGCGAGCTGTGGCTACTGGTGATATTTGAAAAGGTTTAGACCGATTAGAAACAGCTACGCCGATTTCGGCAACTTGCTGTCCTGTGAATTCTACTGGAAGCTCATTTGGTATTGGTGAAGATGTTTTTCCGATAGTTTTCGCATTTACGATCCAATCAAAGTTAAGAAGGCCTAAGAGTTCTCTTTTTGCAGAAAAAAAGTAGGGCTCAGCTCGTAGAACCAGGTCCTGATTGTTTGTTGCTGGCGTTAGGGTGTTGGCATTTCTAAGACCGACACCTTGTTTATACAAAACAACTTCAGGATCAACTATGTTGATGGCCACACTTGCTTCGGCTGTGGTGAGGCCGTCCCTATGAACCACTTTGAGGTCTATAATTTCTTCTCTAGTCAAGAAGTCGTTTCTAATTACCAATGGGTTTTCCCCAAAACCAGACGAATCGGGTAGATTAGTGTTGTTCTGTGTCCAATTGAATACAATTTTTTTTTCTTGAGATTGGGCGCCTTCGTTTTTTAGATTTGGAAGTCCTACTATTTTAATAAAGCTTTCGGGGGTTGGCAGGGCTTTGCCTCGATAAAAAGGAGGGGTATAGGTGTCTGCTTGCCAAAGAATATCGAGATCGGCTGGAGCAATTTGAATCCATTTTCTAAGATTGGTACCACTGTCTACTTGGATATAGGCCTCAATTGAGGTTAATTCCCCCTGAGAACCGGTTGTTGTTTGTATCTCTGTTTCTCCTGTGCCACTAAGGACTATCTCCCCATTAACAAACCAGGTAATACGCAATCTATTAACATTAATAATATAGCTTTCTAGAGAAACCGTTATTTTTTCGTTTGTTCCCGGAGTTTTGGGGTCAATGTTCATGGAGATGTCTCGAGCTTCAATGGTCGAGCCAAAATTCTGCGCGTATGCCGAATGCAAAAAAAGAAAAGAAAACAGCGAACCAAACACTGTCATGGCTACACATAGAATGATTTTTTTTCTAGCCCTTATCATGACGTTATTATAAGCCGACCTTGTTAGTTTACAAAATCATTTTTTGTATCCACATTTTCTCGATATTCGTCTTTTGATTTACTGATGGACATGAGCTGGGCTGGGTCAGAGGTAATAATCTGATCCTCGGTGTAGCTCGCTATTATTTTAATGGCTGCGTGCTTGAGGCCGGCAAAGAAAATCCCCTCTCCCCTGTTGGATTCCAGTAAAAGATATTTTTCTTCCTCAGTCAGGTTAAAGACTTTTTGTAGATCGTCTATTGTGGATGGTGACTGCTTGAGAAGAATCTGAATAGAAGAGTTTGTGATAATAGGCACGCCATATTTTGACTTCATAAAGTCTCCCACGTCTTGGGTGATGGTGGCTAGCCCGAGATAGTATTTACGACCACGCTTGGCTAGGCTAAACAGGAACGAGGCAGTGTCGTCGTTTTTCATCATCCACCAAGCTTCATCTACCACCAGAAGGCGTTTGCGCAAGTCTTTGCGAACCGCAGACCAGATATAGTTGGTGATAATGTACATCGCCGCTGGTTTTAGTTCGTCCTCCATGTCGCGAATAGAAAAAACAACTAGTTTTTTATTGATACTGACGTTGCTGGGTGAGTTGATGAAACCAGCCCAAGAACCCTTGGTGTATTTCTCCAATCGAGCCGAAAGCGATTCACTGCCCTCCATGCTGTTGAGTACCATTTCAAAGTCAGACATCAGTGGCGGCTCTAGATTGCTAAAGTCTTTGTTGGGGGTGATGTCTTTAAGGGCGTAAGTTTCGGTGATGGCTCTATCTACCACAGAGTCTTCTTCTGGCGAAAGTCCACCAAGCAAGATGCGGAAAAGACCAACTAGATGAATAACATGAGAACGAAGGACGTCTTCCGGAGACTCGTCTGGCAAGGGCTGAGGTAGGTCGAAGGGATTGATGTGGTGTTCTGAAGACAGCGAAATATTAAAGTACCTCCCCCCTACTGCTTCGGCAAGGAATTCGTATTCTCTTTCTGGGTCGATGATAATAACTTCGGTGTCGAACATCATCGTGCGCAGAATTTCTAGTTTGGTGGTGTATGATTTTCCGGCGCCAGATTTTGCGAAAATAACCGAGTTGTAGTTTTCGAGAGAAAAGCGATCAAATAAAATCAAGCCATTGTTGTGGCGATTGATGCCGTACAAAATCCCCTGTTCCGAAGAAAGATCTGATGAAATAAAAGGAAAAAAAGACGACAAAGGACCAGAGTTCATTTTTATATTTACCCCTAATTCATCCCGGGCAATAGGGTTTACTGAATGAAATCCTTGGACCTGTTGATACAAGGCGGGTTTTACGTATACCAACCTTGATTCAAAAATTGTTTTGATTTCATTTTCTAGGGCGCTCAATTCTTTTTCATTGTTGGCGTAGATTGTTACATAAAGACCAACATCAAACATTTTTTCTTGAGCTTGTTGTAGCTGATTGCGAAGCTGTTCTAGGTCACGCACGGCGGTATCCAACATTGGATCACGCACCATACCTTTTTCTTGTCGAAGATTAATCTGACTCTGGACCTCGGCTACTTTTTTTTGAAACTTACGAAGAATTTTTTCGGTTGGAATGGGGTTTATTTGAATAGAAAGGTCAAATTTTTGGTCAAGATTAATTACTGGCCCAAGCCAACCAGAAACCAGAAAGCGCGGGTAAGAAATTATAAAGTAGCTACGAGCCAATTGGTCACCGATGGTTAGTGCCTTGGTGTCTATTTTTATAGCAGAAGGGGCTAGAATATCCTGGAGCTCTAGTTTTGCTGTTTCGTATACTTCTTGGGGTAGAACGGGCATTATTTGCGCACTCTCTGCAGAAGTATCCTTTTTTTTGAATATATTAGATAGAAAACTCATATTTATTTTACTTTTTCTTCAAAACGAGCCCCTCCTCCCTGTTGTTCTCCGGGGTTGTAGATCTGATAATAAACCTCGATTAATTCCTGGGTTCCTAATTGGACACCTCGTAATCCAACGCTCGCCAGTCCCTGTTGAACAATTTCCGCACGCTGTTCTAGTTGTGTTCTGGCTTCTTCAAAACGAAAAGTGTCAGTTTGGCTTGTTCCTCCCAGTTTGCTTATAAACCCAAAAACCCCCCCTTCTTTTTTGGTGATTGCAGCATCATAAGGAATAACAACAAAAAAACTCTTGCGCATGATGTTTGTTTGATCGGTGAACCAGCGAATGAATTCGATATATTCTTTTATTTGTATTTGAAGTAATTCTTCAGGGATTTCTTTAGACCTTTTTTCTAGAGTAGCAAGATAAGGGGCGATGTTTAAATTTCTTGATTTTATAAAGAATTGAATGGGAAACTCCAAAGAATTAAGTAGCCTTTGAAATTGATTTATTAGGGCGTTCTGTTCTTCATCGGATTTCAGCTCAAAATTCACTGAAGATATCATGATAATGCTTCTTAATCCGCCGTCTTTGAGAACAACGACTCCATCGCGAACCTCATCTATCGGAATAAAGTTTTGTGTGGGAGCGCTCATATTTATTTTTTGCTATCGTCCAGAACATCAAGACTCCAGGATAATTCTCGTAAATTACTTTGTGGCTGTTGTTTGTGTTTTGGGGCTAATTCAATCGAGGGAGCCAATACTTCTTTTTTGATATTTTTGTTATTGTAATCTTTTTGCCATAAAAACATTTTTGCCGAAAAAAGATGCTGAACATACGCCTGCACTATTTTGATAAAGGATTGCCCATTAATTTTATGAAAAGCCAATGCCAGAGTGAGTGCAGCCGTAGGGAGGGCGAGGATAAAGGCTATGACCTGAGGGGTAAGTTGAATATAAAGATAGATAAGCCCCCCTCCCCCGGCAAGGTAGACGAATTGTTTTATGGTGAGAGGTCCAAAGAGTTTGTCTTCTACGTCAATAAATTGAGGTACCTGAAACTGTTGCATACAGACAGTATAGCATCGCTACACTGTCTCTTGGTAGGGGTCTGTTGGTTGTTTCTCTTCGGGTACAAATCCCGGCTTGTTTGGAATTCCTTTTAATACACTCTCTAGGTCCGTTTCCTCCGGCTTCTCTCCCCAGTCCACTTGATTGTTTGGCATGATGGTAATGTTTGAAGCGGCGAAGGGGTCGGTTTTTTGTTGCGTGTCTGTTTTTTGAACAGAAAGACCTTCGATTGGTTGTCTGCTTTTTACATACTCGAGCACTGGAACAAATACTTCTTTGTTTAACAATTTAATAACTTCATTATTTTTTTCTGGAAAAAGATTTTTCACTTCTTCGTTTAATTCTCGAGCAGAAGCAAGACCAACGAGAACAAAATCAATAACCGTGCGGAGTTCGTCTAACTTGTCTAAGTGAAAATGAAAAGTTTCCTTGAGGTTAATAATCGCTTGATCAATATTGATTTGGTCCATAGCAAGGATTACTCGTTGGTCAACGTTTGCGTAGGCATCGTTTATTTCTTTGGCGGTGAATGATCTCATGACTATTAACTCCTGGCAGCGTTAATTCTGGTAGTTAGGTTTGCCTGTTGGTCTAGATTTTGTGAAAGATTTGTTTGTTCGCTAGACAAAAGACTTCGTTCTCGGTTAAGTCGGTTGAGCCTGCGTCTTTGATCGGCGTCGAGAGTACCGGTTGCGCTATTTGCTACAGCTTCAGAAATAGCTCTGATTTCAACGTCAATAGCGCTGATTTTTCCACTTACAGTAGCTGTTAACTGTCTCATTCCCGCACGAACAGCATCACGCTCGGCTGGCTGGTTCAGCAATCGTTTAGCTTTTTTGAGCTGATCGGGCTGTACTGAATCTAAGGCAGCACGAAGCTGTGAAGGGGTCATATTTATCAATTGATCCTCGGTGAATGTTTGTTGTAGATGATAGTATCTCCCCAAGGTATCGTTTAGATCTTCTAGTTGAGTGCTCAGGGTTGATATGAGGTTTTGATTTCGGCTGTCTTTTGCTAGCTCGGCTTGGGTTCTGCGTGCGTATTCTTCACTGGCACTTGCTCTTGACCCCCTAGCAAAATCGTCTGTACGATTAATGGCATCTCTTTGTTCAGCAGCTAGCATGCTTCTGGTTTCAGAGTTTATCTCGGCAGAAGTCTGCATTCTTCGATAAGTAGATGCTTTGGGAAGATTATTTTGTTGTCGCTCTCTTTCCTCGTTTTCCCAATTAGCTGCAACGTCGGTTCTGTCGGTAACTGCGATGGATCCAGTATCACTGGCTATTCCATCTGCATCAACATTCCTGAGCACCTGACCATTGTTATAGCTCGCATCAAAATCTCGTCGAAGTTCTGTTGCTAGATATGCTCGGTCTGCGTCTGTGGTGGTGGCATTATTCCAATAAGTAGACTGTTCGAGCTGTTCCTGAAGGTGTTCAAAGCGTACTTCTCGAAGACGGTCGGCGACACGTTCACCAATGATGTCTCCTGTTTGTGTAGGGTCAATTGCACCAGTATCATTATCATATCCTTTGATCTCTTTTCCTTGTTCGTAATTTTCATCAAATTCTCGACGCATGTTCTGTAATTCCAAGAACTGGTCTTCTTGGTTGAGGTTTTTGTAATAACTTGTCGCTGTAAAGCTTGCTTCGGCAGTGGCTTTAGCTGACTCGTATTGTCTTGATGCATTAGGATCAAGTGCTCGGTTGTGTTCCTTGGCTTCTTCATCTCTTCTCCCAGCCTCGTTACCGGTCAGTAGAAGTCTTTGTTCTCGTCGTTCCAGTTGTTCTTTTCTTTTCTTTTTCCTGCCTTCGTAGCGTTCGTCATAGCTTTGGCCACCCATAAAACGAGTTCCTCCTATGGATGGCGCCGCTGTTCCGGTTAAAGCTCCCCCTGTTCGTACTGCCGACCCAAAAGACTGAGCGATCTTGTTGTCTCTAAGATCGAAATTAGATCTCGATACTCGCTCACTGGCACCAAGGGTTCTTCTGGCTATGTTTTTACCGCCGAAGTTAAACTCCCTACCCCCTACCTTCATTTTGAGTCCGTTTCTGGCAATATTTTTGAGTTCTCCACTTTTCGAAAGAGCTCCAGCTGCTCCTCCTATTACCGTGGTTCCTGCCAAGGCAGCCCCACCAACAGCTATGCCAGCTGTAGTGGTAATTGATTTTGTCACCACACTGGCTACCACTTCTCCAACTTTGCCCGACATTTTTTTTGCTTGAGACCTCCCCAGCACGAGGAACCCAATAACCAAAGCAAAAGGAATAGCTACGCTCATAAAAATTTGTGACAATGATGAACCGCCGGTTACGTTTGGGTTTATAGGTATTCCAATCGCCAGGAATTTGATGGTCAAATACATGAAGAATATGAAAAGCGGCGCCATAAAAGAATAGTTTATGAGAGCACCAATCCAGCTTTGGAATCCAATATAAGGTATTGCGTTTGCTTTGGGTAAGGCCAGACTCACAAAAGCAAAAGGAGAAAAAATCATAGAATAGTAAAGACCTACTATTCTGGCCAAGAAATAAACCGAAACCGAAATAAAAATATAAATAAGAAAAATATTGAAAATAATAGAACCAACAATGGTAAGGATAAAGATATTCCCATTATCTTCTTTGTTTGAAAAATTAATACCACCGCTTTGATTTGGAGCAAGCAGTGCTTGCGGGTTGGCGAGACTGGTAAGCATTAATCCAACACTTTTGATTCCATCTGCACCAGTTAGATCTTCGTTGGCGTTTCCCCTTCCGACAAGTTCTATTTGGTTGTAGAGTGTTCGGGCCAAAATGTTTCCGGCATCAACAATTATTCTCGAAAAGAAAAGGCTAAAGTTAATAAGCAACGCCATTACTATAAGATAAATCAAGAGTTTTTTGCCATCTGCGCCACCAATACTTGCTTTAAGTACAAAAGAAAAAGCTATATAAATGAGGCCAAAAATAAAAAGTATATTGGTAATATCTCTAACGATTTTCCAACCCTCGAGAATAAAACTCGTAGGAAGCTGATTGGCGTCTTTAATAGGTACTCCTCGATAGGTTCCGGCGTCTATTGAAAAGAATATAAAAAAATCAAGAAAACCAGCCGCCCTACCCGCCAACCAGTAGGTCGGTGTCCATACGACAAAGTAAAGAAATTGACCACCACAGCCAGTTACGGAAAAACCCTCAGCCAAGTTAAAACAAGAAGGCAGTGCATAAGTTGAAGCCAATGTTTCTTCGTTTTGTGGGTTGTAAGATTGAGCCAGAGCAGACGAAGAGGTGATCGCTATTTTTTCTTGAGACAAAGAGATAGAAAAAGGACCCAAGACAAAAGCCGCCAGAACAAGAGATAAGATGATTTTGGTGCTAATTTTTCTCAGGTGCATATTTATTACAGTGAGCCCTGTATTGATACAATAAGTATACCCTACCCTTCCACCTGTCTAAATACAAGGGTGTTTGCAACACAAAAGCCCTTCGACACACAGTCGAGGGGCTTTTGTGTTATTTGTTTTTACTACAAGGTCGATTCCTGTTTTGGATAGTCCAGATAGGTCGAAAGATCTGACAATGTCCAATCCGCACATCGCTGTACATCCGTCCATAGATTTCCGGCATTTCCGATGTCGTTTGTTTCTGGTGTTCCGTCGTTTCTAAGGTCTCCGGTCCACCACCTGTCTACTCCACCACCTCCATTGTTGTCAATATCAAACAAAGAGTTGAAGTTTTTGAGAGGCTGAAACAAGATACTCCGGTGCCTACAATAGAGACGTCGTTCGGTGTGTTCTCTGTATACATCAACTGAAAACATTTTTACAGATCGTTTTTCTGGTTCTCCGTAGATATAAGGAGGATCATCAAAACTTACCTCTGCAGTATAGGGATAGGTGTAGTTGTTTCTGCGGGCTAGGTTTGGACTAACATTTGCATTTGTGTTTTCATTTGCTCCTGGATTGGTCAGTACATAGGGGTGGAATATGGCATAAGGATCATAATCTACCGCCAATCCTTCGAGAACCGCTTCGTCCGGATAAGCCGGAGAACTGTGTACCAACGTCCCACCAAAATGGTTACAGTTAATTGTTGATCCCAAGACGTCTCTGCGGAAACTCGGATAGCTGTTGTTACACCCTTGAGGATTACGGAACAGGATGTTGTTTTCCGAAACACTCTGGCTTTGAGGGAAAATTCCTTCTGGTTGATCTAAATACCAGTCAAATTGACCGATTCCATATCTTCCCAAGCTATAAGCATTGCTAAGTTTGCTATCACTGTTGCTGTTGGTGTTGTCGATCCTTCTAATATCTCGATTGGTTTGGAAAACCGCATCGGTATTAAGTTTGGAAATACAAAAGTGATTCTGATAATCAATTAGCAGGGTTCTGATCTGAGCGTTGGTGTAGCCGTTTTGTTTTAGTTTTTCAAGAATATCAGTATCCAATGAACACTGGAAATCAGGCGTGGCAAACTCTACGATATTTGGTCGGGCAAAGAACTGTACAATACGAAGGGCCTCGTTGTTGTTGGAAAAGCTTCCCACGGTATCCCATAGATAACCAGTCACAGAGTCGCCACCAAATGAGGAAATATTGGTTGCAGTTTGTAAGATATCTCGGGAAGGAGCTCCGTCTGTGTTTGCTGGTTCTGGTCTCCCTTCTCTTTCTATGGCTCTCATTACATAGGGAACCCTAGAATCAATTCTAATATTGTCTTCAAGGATATCTTGCAGAGCACTCCAGCCAGGATTATTGCTGGTGGTGAGTGAGTTAATATTAGGAGTTACCTGGATTTTTCCACTAGGAGTGTCGAAATCAAAAGGAAGATTGTTGATGGTCAAATGGTTTCCTGGCATGAGGTTTTCTGGAATCAATTTATCCAATTTCCACAATGCAACGTAACAGCGATCAAGATTGTCGTAGAGATCTGCAAATAATTGTTCTGCTCGCTGTAGTTCTGCTTCGGCATTTCTTACACCAGCATCAGAACCAATATCTTCTTCTATGCTGAGATAGAGATTGATGATACGGCTAAGTTTTAGCTTGAAGGTATTATCTGCGCTGGGAACGCTAGCAATAAATGCCTGGAGTTTGCGATTGAAATCAGTAAGCTCACTGAGGTGTTGTTCGTATGTTTGGACATGAAGGACACGATTTGCTGTAGAAGTGTTTCCATCAGAGTCTGTTACTGAATACGTAATCCGATATTGGTAACCTTTTTCCATCTCTGGTTGACCCGGGCTACCTGGAATTTGTTCCGAAATAAGTGCTCCGTTGCCGGCGTATTGTGCTGGCTGAGCAACTACTTCTGGAACCGCTGGAGCAGTATAGCTTTCGCTAATATTAATAAAGACACCTGGTTGATTTGGAATAGTCGTTAAAGTGGCGGGGGTATTGAGAGCTGGGTTCCCAGGGACGATTCTGGTTACGGTTATGTTGTCGACAAGTTGACTATTGAGGTCTGCTTGGAGGGTGGCGTTTTGGCTGTCCTCTGCATCAACCACGGCTATGTTTTGCATGATGTTAAATGCATAGTCGTCTTCTTGATGAGGAACGGTGATGTTTGTTCCAGACACAATAATCCTTGGCTTACTAAAGGCGTTCGATGTTGATCCGGACTCAGTACTTCCAAAATCTTTGAGTTCGTCTTTGGTTAGTCTGTCTTCTGAGATTTCTAGATTACCAAGATCATTGACACCTGAACCAAAGACAAGCTCGGGATCATCTTCCCAGGTTGGTGGTTGCTTGGTTAGAATACTTGCTTCTGGTCCCAGGTCTTCTATTAGCTCTCGTACTCGTATCATGGTTGATACTGCGTTTTGTTTTTGACTTGCTTCTTCTAGGATCTGAGAACCTTGACCTACTTCTTTGATGGCAGCATCTACAATGGTGGAGAATTCGAATTGAAGCGCAAAGGGGCTGTCGGGCATGGCTTCGTTAACAAGGCTTACTTGTCGGTCGAGTTCTTCTTCTAGGTCTTTCATGAACTGTCTTTGCGCTCTACGCTTATCGGTATTGCTATTTATGTTTTGATTAACTTCTTCAAACAGTGCTCTGGTGTCGTTTCTAAAATTACTACGCAAACGTTGTTCCCAGCCAAAATCTGGACCCAGTACGCATTCTTGGTCGAGCACGAGTAAGGGTGCTCCCGCGGCCTGGAACACTTCCCCTGCTTGACGAAGAGCGTTAGCTTGACGAGAAGTGGCGTTTATTTGTTTATTAATAAGTGAAAAATCAATATCTCGATTGCCTAGTAATTGCCAGGCTTGGTCATCACCAGTAGTGAGATTGTCGGCGACTTTTCCGTAAAGATAAGAAAAGGGACCCAGTTGTGTGACTTGAGCAACCACCTCTTGGGAACGATTACGAATTTCTCCTGCAGCTGCTTGAATACCCCCCCTGATCACAGCCGAAGCCGCTTCGGCCAAAAGCTCTCCGCCTAATTTTTGCCAAGTGTCTACTTCACCAGTGACTGCAAAAGATTTTGTAATAGCACCAGCCAGTGTCTCTCCTACGGCTGCACTTGGGGAATTTGTTGTAAAGGCTTTACAAATTGACTGCGCTGTTCCATCTCTAAAAAGTTGCTGCCCTTCTCTTTCGCAGGTTTTTTCTGGGAGTATTCCTCCAGAGGTTGCTTCTGTCAAAGCCGCTTTCAGACGTCTATCAGCGGATAATGCAACCCTGTTTGCTACGGTAAAAGCAGTTCCAATAGCATTGTTTCCTGGTAGCAATAAAGCATCCCAGCCACCATAAGGGTCAAGTGGGTCAAATCCTATCGTGGCGTCTTTTCCATAATTTAACCACTGTTCTCCGAGGATGCTCTCGAGGGTTGTTTCGACTGTTCCGGCTAGTGTTGATCCATACTCACGAACGGTATTTTGGGCAAGCCTGGTAGCAAAAGCATTGACATCTTTGCCGGGAAGTGTTTCTGCTCGTACGGGTTTTCCGGTACCATCATTGGCGTTAAGTACGGACTGGCCAATAGGTCGAGCGTTCTCTGGATTACCTGTGTCCCAGCCGGTTGTTTGGAAAGTCAAAGCCTCGGAGTTGATAAGTGTAAAAGTAAATTCCCATTGTGTGTCTGACATGGTGCAACGTTCCTGGGATATACCAGGTTGGCAGATGGTTGTGGGCCTGTTTGGGTTCGCAGTACTTGCGCACGATCCGTCTGGCTCATAGCCGTCACAGTAATCAGTTATTTCTTTGAAGTAGACGCCAGTAACAAAATCATCAAAGGCGGTGGCGTCTGTTTGGGGATTGCGATTATAAGCACTGGCAAGATAGTTCTGTATCCAGACTGGTGTTTCGTATGCGGTTCCAAAAAACTCTCTTTGGCCTTTCGCTCCAGCATCATAGGAGCTTGCAGTAATCGCTTTTGTTAGCTCAGAGAGACCTTGACGCAAGGCAGCATTGGGGGCTTCTGCAATGAATTGATCAAAAGCATTCACAAACAGCTGGTTGCCTCCCTTGAAGCCACCAGCAATCCATTGATAGGTGGCGTTGCTGAGTTTTTGGCCTGCAATCTGTGCTGCATTAATGGCAACAGCGTCTAGTACTTCTTTTACATAGCGCTCGTAGATACTGTTAGCTGTTCTGGTTGTGCTCTCTACTGATTCTTTTGCCCTGTTCCCTGTTTCTGCCAGATTTTGCGCATCGTCAAAATCGGGTCCTGCTGCTTGAGCAAAAACCACAATGTTTCCTGGCCAAACAAAACCACTAGTCAAAAGAAGCGTGAGTGTAAGAAGGAATTTGAAAATTGTTTTTTTATTCATAAAAGATTAGAGAGCTGTTTCTATGTTGGTAATATACCACTGCAATTCATTGGCGTAGGTAACAATATTGGCCTGATATCGAAGCAGGGCGGCATAGCCCGGCAAAGCATCTTCTTCGTAGTTTCGAATACCCGCCAGGTCTACTGCCACGCGAACAAGGGCATTCGTAAGAAGCAGGTGTTGAGATACGTAACGGCTAGGTATCTCTATACTTTCTAGTTTTCCTATCATTTCAATTACTTCGCTTAGGCTTACGTCAATGCCTTTTTTAAGGAAGGCGGCATCTCGATTGGTTGTGTAGTTTTCAAAAATAAGCAAAGGGTCTGTCTCAATAAAATTTACAGAAGTTACTTCAAGAACAAGCTCAATATAAGATTGCTCTCGATTGGGATCATATTCGTCTAATATAATAAAGTCAGTTTCGGATCGTAGTGGGTACGAATGGTTGTAGATTAAACCTTCCACATAACCATTTACTATTTCTTGTTCTAGTTCAGGGGTCAGTTCTCCTAATTTTTCAAGAATCTGAGTTTTGAGATAGACGTCCTGTGCCACCTGGTCAGTTATGGTCTGGCCACTTTCGAGGCTTTGGTTTTGTTGTAGTTGTGCTAGTTCTGCGTCACTTGCTTCGGGATACTGGGCACGCAGTCTTTGTAGTTCAAGAATCCCAAGTGTGTTTTCTGTTACCGCAAGAACAGAATCATCACCTACCCCGTCGCTGTTGGTGTCAAAGGCGAGAGGATTGGTTCCGAGCAAGAGTTCTCGCCAGTCTGGTATACCGTCTCCATCACTATCTGTTTCACTGATTTCATCTGCAGTACGGTTGTCGAGGATTTTTGTTGAAGGAGCGGTGTTCTTTTTTTGCATAACCAAGCCCGCCAACCCCATGAGTAAAAGGAAAAGAGCTAGGACAATAATTAATAATTCTTTTTTACCAAAAGACTTGCCGGACTTTATGTTGTTAGGTTTTGCCATATGTGTCTTGATTGTACTATTTTTTGAAGAACTGTGGATACTCCTGTGGATTTTTTATTGTTTTCCAGAGAGCGAGTATTTGTTTTGGGGTTAAATCTTCTGCGCGTACCGATAGAGTGTGTCCTGCTTGGGTTAATGTTTCTTGGATTTTTTCTAGTGGAAAGAAAGGTTTGAGGTTGGTGGTGAGCATTTTTCGTTTACCAGCAAAGACTTGTCGCAAAAAGACAAAAAAATCCTCGCGGTCTTTCTGGGTATGAAAAGGTTGTAAAATATGGGAAAAATGAACCACTGCCGAAGAAACCTTGGGTGGCGGGCTAAAAGAGCCTGGTTTTACGGTGCAGATTATTTTGGGCTGACAATAGATAGATACGGCTGTGCCTAGGATTGAGTTTTTTCCGTCGCGCATCACAATACGTTCGGCTACTTCTTTTTGCATCAAAAGCACCATTTGGATAGGTGGCTGTTCTGAATCAAGGATATGTTTGATAATGGCCCCCGTAATATAAAAAGGAATATTGCCAATAACCTTGTAATTGTTTGTTTTTGGGGTCCATTCGAGGATGTCTTGGTGTTGGAGAGATAGCTTGTTTGTTTGTATCGCTGACTGAAGTTCTGTTTGCAGGACTTCTATCATGCGTTGATCCATTTCGATGGCTTGGATGTGCTTAGCTTTGGTTTGGACTAGTTCCCGCGTCAAAAACCCTTTACCTGGACCGATTTCGACCACTGTGTCCCCCGTCTGAATATCCAGCGCGTCAATCATTTTGGTAACTACGGTGGTGTTGGTCAAAAAATTCTGCCCCAGGCTTTTTTTGGCGCGTATCATGTTGGTATTCTACCAGTCTAGGTAATTAGTTCCTTCGGAATGGTCGGTCTGGTCGTATTGTTGGTAGATAGAATCAGTTTCTACGAGATGATCAGGGATATCATGCAAGAATTCAGAAGGGCTCTGGACCACATCCTGGCCAAAAATACGCCGAATTTGGGCCCAGGACAGATAGAGCTTTTCTTTGGCGCGAGTAAAAGCAACGTAACACAGTCGGCGCTCTTCCTCCTTGTCGCGGTCGTCATTGCCACGATCGCTTGGAAATAGCCCCTGCTCCATACCGGCTACGAATACAATGGGAAACTCTAGGCCTTTGGCGGCGTGAATAGTCATCATGCGAACAGCACCATAGGTATCGTCGGTGTCCAGATTGTCTTGTTCGCCCAAGAGAGCCGCATCTTCTACCAGCTGTTGTAGCCCATCTGGGGCTGGCAAATGGTCGTACTGAGCGGCAAAACTTACTAATTCTTTGATGTTTTCAAAACGTTCTTGGTCATCCGTACTACCCTCCTGGAGACTGGTCTGAATGCCGGTGGTGAGCAGTAATGATTGGAGAAATTCGCTAGTGGTTGCTTCGGTTGCTTGCTGTTTGAGGTTCTCGATTATTTCTGTGAAATGAGCAAAGCTCTCTTTGGCTTTTTTGGTGAGTGATTCGGGGTGACCACTCATAATGTGAGCAATAGAAGTGTTGCCGATGCCTCGTTTGGGGAAATTAACGATTCGCTTGAGATCACCCAATGAATCCTGATTGAGAACGTAGCGTACATAACTAATCACATCTTTTACTTCTCGTCGTTCAAAGAACTTGGTGCCTAATAATTGATACGGTACACCGGTGCGCATTAGGGCTTCTTCGATGAGGCGCGATTGGAAATTGGTGCGGTACAAAATACAAATATCGCCTGGTTTATGGCCGTTTTTAACCAAGGTGTTGATTTGGCGAGCAATCCAGCCTGCTTCGGATGGGGCGGACATGGCCTGGTAGATGGATATCTGTTCCCCGCCAGCTTTGGTGGCCCGAAGCGCTTTGTCAAAACGACTGCTGTTCTTCCTGATGATTTCGTGGGCAGCGTCGAGGATGTTTTTGCTAGAGCGGTAGTTTTGTTCCAGAATTACGACTTTTGAGCCGGGAAAATCACGTTCGAATTGCAGGATATTGCGGATGGTGGCACCACGCCAGCTGTAAATAGTCTGGTCACTGTCCCCCACGGCACAAATGTTCTGATTATCATTTAGAAGAAGTTTGCATAATTGGTACTGAATATCATTGGTATCTTGGTATTCATCAACGTGCACATGGCTCCAGCGTTTTTGATATTTTTCTCGGATATCGGGGCGGTCCTTGAGGAGTTGATAGCTTTTGAGGAGAAGATCGCTAAAATCTAGGCTCTTTTGTTGGGTTTTTAGTTTTTCATAGGTGGACCACACCGGAGACATGATGTCATCAATAGCAGAGCCTTCGCCCAGAATGGCTTCGGCGTTGAGTCCCTTGCCTTTGTGAAGGCTGATGCGGTTGCGGATTTGTTTTGGGTCCCATTCTTTGGGGTTAACGCCTTCTTGTTCCATGGCTTCTTTGATTAGGGCCAGACCGTCTCCCCCATCGAGAATCGTAAAATATTTCGGTAATCCCAATTCGTGATGGTTCTCGCGCAATATATGCACTCCCAGGGCGTGAAAAGTACTGGTAAAAGGTAGTCCATCGTCGGCGCGAAGCAGGGCCGCTAGACGTTCGCGCATCTCGGCCGCAGCCTTGTTGGTAAAGGTAATGGCGAGGATTTGATCTGGCCTGACACCACTTTCTATTAGGTGGCGAATACGATAGGTCAAAGTGCGGGTTTTGCCGGTTCCGGCGCCAGCCACAACCAATAATGGTCCGCTGGTGTGACCGGCGGCGGCGCGCTGTTCTTCGTTTAATTCTTCCAAATACGACACAAGGGGCAGTATACCACTACCCCTTGGGAACCGACTATTTTGTTTTTGTTTATTGAGGCAAGACTGCGTCAGCGTGTTCTTTTATTTTTACCAATTCTTCGCGTAGGATTTCTTGGAAATTTGGAGCTGCTTCCTGGAGCATGTTCATGAGTTCTTCTGGGGACATGTCTTCGCTGAACTTGGCTTCAAAGGCTGTTTGTTGGTCTTCTTCCATGTCGGCCAGTACTCGAGTCATGGCTCCCTGGAATACGAGTTCGCCTAGTTGGACAAGCATTTGTTCTTGTTTTTCGGCGGGAAGACTTTCGAGATTGAATAATTCGATTATTTGTTGGCGTATTGTTTGATCCATAAAAATTCTTGATTAGATAATAACTGTATTTTAACGTAACTTTTCAACTATTTCTTGGCTGGCGCGGATTTTTTTGAGTTCTTCATACAAATGAGCAAAAGTAGGGTATGTCTTTTCGGAAAGGCCCATTTTTTTGATAATGCCTCCATAGGTTTCGGTTAAGTTAAAGAGAAGTTTTGCCTGACCTGGAGAGAACTGTTTGGCGGGGTCGGTAATTCCGGCATTTATCCTGTTTGTGAATTGGACGAGGGCACCCTCGGGATTAGTCTTTGCCATGTTTAGTGAGGTTGAATTGTCTCCTAGAAAACTAGTCGGTACTGGTTTGTGGCTGAGGTCTCCCCAGGTTTGGGCAGCGTCGGCGGGCTTGATGTCCCAGGTGGGATTTATTTTGGTGCCGTCGATAGTTACTGGTTTGCCTCGGAATGCTTTAGTCAGTTCTTTGTCGATTTGGCCTGGTATTATCTTTGTTTCTTGGTAGTACGTCTCCCCGCCGTTTGTGCCGGGATAGGTTTCTGGACCAGTCGCTTGTCCTGGTTCGGGTAAATTGTCTGTTTGGGGAGACTGGGTACCGACGAGTTCTTCCCAATTTCTATTAAAGTCGTCTTTTCTTTTGAGTTTGTCAACCTTGGTGTTAAGTAGCAGGAGTGCACCCGCCCCTCCTGCTACTGCTCCCTCTGAGGCGGCTTCGTATTTATTCGTATTTAGGTAGGCGTCCCCGGCTTTTTCTCCATCAGAAAAAGGATCTTCATCAATAGCTCCATCATCATAAATACCAAAATCAGTAGGTTCAATGACTTCGTATTTATTCGCATCTAGGTATTCGTCCTGAACAGTTGTGTTTTGTTTAGGGATATCGCCCGATTTGCCCCAGACGTATTCATCTGATTCGAAGTCTGAGTTTTCAAATTTTGCGCCGAATGCATGGTTTTCGATGTCATCTCCGCGGATTTCTTGGATGAACATCTTCCCCTGGTCGTCTATTTGTGGCACATATTGGGTCTTACCAATAGCATCGGCAGTGAGACGGATTTGGTCTCCCCCGTCGGCATTCATGTAGCCAGTATTTTCCATAATGAATTTATAGAAGGCTGGAGTGTCTGGCTTGCCTTCGAAGCCGTTCTTGGCGGCAAATTCAGCGAATCGTTTCATTTTGTCTGGATCGGCCCGCAATACTCTGGCTACGATCTGGCTGATACCATCGCCGGGACGAACCGTGGCTAGGTTTGCTATTTTTTCTGTGGAAGAAGTAGGTTCGATTGCTGGGTCACTATCACCTGTTCCTGTCTCGCCTGCTTTTGCCTCCATTTTGGTAGGCGATCCTGAAGTCTCGGTGCCGTCTGGTTTTGCTTTGACGACTGCTTTTATGGTGGAATCTTCTTTCGTAGATGCTCCGGGGTTGGTTATTGATTCTCCACTGTCCGCCTCCACCTCCGGCGCATTGCCATCTTCGTCCCAATACCAATCGTGCACCGCATCTGCTCCATAAGCGATACCAGTCGTTAGTGAAGACACAAGTATCTTGACCCCAGCCTTCTTTAGCTTTTGATGTCTCTGGCTGTGTTTTGCTTTGGCTACATCGGCTAGATATTTGGTGCTAATTTCGTCCATCTTATCGGCCAAAATGTCACTGGCCATTTCTTGAGCTTTTTCTCTGTGTGTTTCTGTCTGTTTTTCGATGAGTTCCTCCGTCTTGTCTTTTACTAGGCGGGCGGACGCCACTTCGCCAAGCCCAGCACTCGCACCCGAGTAGAGTGCTTTGAGTCCAAGAGCGGTAAAGCTGACGCCACCGGTGGCAACCCCGCTAATTAGAGCAAATACAAAGAAGCTAATTGTTCGTCGTTTCCAGACTGGCATTTTTTGGTATTTTTCCCATAGTTTGCCGAGTATGCTCTTTTGGTTAAAGCGTTCTTGGTCTAGGTTTTGCAGTTCGTCAACAACAAACGTCTGGAACAATTCGGCTTTGAGAGCTTCTTCATTAGTATTGCTATTAGAATTCCTCCCTTCTTGTTGTTTTATGGCAGCTGTGCGCAGGGCCGCGTGATAGGCACCTTTTTCTTCTTGGAGCTTTTTTTGGAGCTCTTGTTTGGTTTGTTCAAAGACTGCTTTTTTCTCTCGGCTACCAAATTTTTTCCAGATACGAGTTGCTTTTCGGTATTCACGTTCGGCGTTAACATAGTCATATCGCGCCGCAGCTACAGTTGTCTCCGGGCTTGATGATGATTCTGGGGTTTCTGGAGAAATTTCATCCTTGTATATTTTGTAAACTACACCGGTGGCTGATTGGGCAAAATATTCTCCGTTTTCTTCATAGATCCGATGTATATCGCTTCCTTTTAGCTTAAAAGTGTCTAGGCTTAAGTCGTATTGCAAATCAGCAGGCAGCCTCTCTCCTGCAGGCGTTTCGAATATCATCGTTGTCCCCGCTACAAAACCAGCTTTTGCCACTATGTTAGCTGCTTCTTCTTCGCGTTCCTCAAGAGACATTTCCAGAGAAGGCCCTTCCTCTTCGCTGGTTTTTTTGACCTTTACTTCAAATTCACCCACTCTATCAATATGCAGGATGCACTTTCCGTCTGATTCGGTTATTTGCGTCAACCTACCATTAAAGTATTCTCCTCCTAGTTTGACGTCATCAGGCAAAGTTAATTCTCCGATATTGGTCTGGTTTTCCCGTTGTTTAAATTTAATTGTTTTTCCAGCTAATAGTTCGTAGTCAGCCGCTAGTCGGCGTGATTCTATAAGGACTTCTTTAACTTTTTGTATTTCTACCGCTAAATCATTGAGGCGCACCTGCTGGTCTCCCTTTTCTGTATCGTCCTTTATTTCTTCAGCTTCCTTGCGAGCTAGAACCAATCCTGCCTCAGCCAGGCCTTGGTCTAGGTCTTCGTAGGCACCGTCGATCTTGATGTAGCCTCTGATCTTGTTTACGTAATCATCAATTTTGGCAATGATTTCGGCATCGGTAGGTAGGGTCTCTCGTTGCTCTGCTGGAGGTTTCTGATCTTCTTTGTATTCAGGATACCGTTCGGCTAGGATTTTTTTTGCTTGTTTAGGAACTGCGTTCCTGCCTTTTCCCTTGTGGTCAAAGTAGAACTCGGATCCCTTCTCGGTCAAGCGTGTAGTGGAGCCGTCCCATTCTTTACCCGAAGTTTCTGCCCACTCTTTGGCCTCTTTGATTTCTTTTTCAGTCATTGACCTTTCCATTGGGCCATTTTTTTCTTCCCACCGTGCTTCTAGCTCTTTGACTATTTCAGCCAGACGTTTCTCCTTTAATTCTTCTGGAGAAAGTGGCGCAACGACGGCTTCTTTTGCTGGTTCAGAATTCAGACCGAAATCAGGCATTTTGGATAGCCCAGCTGAGTCGTAACTACTTAAATATTCCTTGTGTTCTATGAGGATCCCTTCAAATTCTTTCCGAATTTCTTTCCTTTGGTCTGGATTACTGCTAAGCTTTTTGAACAAAGCTACTATTTTAGGTTGAACAATATACTCAATTTCTTGAGCTTTTCTTGTGAGTCCAGCTTCTTTGTAAAGTCTAGCTGTCTCTAGTAATTCCTCGCCAATAGACTGAAGTCGAAGCATTAGTCGACCAGATTCTTCTCGTTCTTGTTTCGCAGCCAATTCATCTGATGTTTTCCAGGCTTTAGTTTCATTGATGTCCCACTTTGTTTCCGTGAGGTTTAATTGGGCCTCCCTGACCCACGAGCGCATGATCTGTTTTGTGTTGGAATTGGCCGCAGACTTGTCTATTGCGATAAGAATATCTTCAAATTCTTGGTTCAGTTCTTCTGCCTGTGTGGCAAGGATTTCCTTGGTATCAACCTCTGAAAGATCATCAATTTTGGCAATAATTTCTGTTATTTTGTTGTGGAAAACTTCTGCTAGGGCGAATTGTTCTACAAATTCATTCAGTAGAGACTCTGCTGCACTTAAGGATTCAGAATCTTTTTTTTGTATCAGATTGGAAACATCTTCTAAATAGTTAAGAAGAAGAGAGTCTGATTCCCACAATAGATCAAGTCTATCTTGGAGTCGTTCTGCTTTTTGTTCAGGGGTTTCAGTATTTTCGTCTATTTTTTCAAGATTGACATCCTCGACAATTTCTGCCGTATCTGCTTTATATCTCTGTTTAAAGTAGGAGTAGACCGCGTCAAGCTCTTCCTTATTTAATTTTTCTTCAGCTGGCAGGGTGCTCCAGTTTGCCGCCATGTTTTGTAGTTCGGGGATGAAGTTTAGAATGGCACATTTTGCTTGGAGGTTGGTTGTTTGTTTGTTCCAGTCTTTTTCGGCTTTTTCGAGGGCATAGTCAGTGGTCCATTTTTTTTCTGGGTCAGTCAGGGCGTTATCGATACTTGTAGAAATTCGCTTGAGAAGTTTTTGCTTCTTTTCGATTTTTGCGTCTCTTCCCTTGTCGATGTAATCGCGATTTGGTTTTTCTAGGGTTTTGGTTTTTTCAACCTGTCCTTCATCGGCGGGTGTTCCTGTTTCTAAACTACTCAGCAAATCGAATTCTATAGCAACCTCACTGCTTACTAAATCTTCTGGTTGGGGGCCCTCGTCTGTCGGTACTGGATCCGATACTTCTTCCGAGGGGTCTTCTACTGTTACATGTTTGGCCCCACCAGCATCAGTTGTGACCGGTGTTCCCATGTCAACCATGCGTGTTGGACGTTTTGTTTTGGCATTCTTGGGAATGTTAAGGGCGGTTTGCTTGTTAGGGGTTTTCGTAGAGACTACTTTGATATTTCCGATATTCCTTATCAAGTTTTGCTTTCCTTTGGTGAAATTAAAAGTGCCTCCATTGGATTGCACTTTTTTAAATAGATCAATGAATTTTTGTAGCTCTTCGGCAATCTCCATTTGAGCAAAATTATCAGGAATTTTGCTAGTTAGTGTGTTTACGGCTTCTAGAATGGCCTCAACATTGTCCGAGGCGTTGTTTACAGCATCAATCACTGATTGTATGTTTGGATGGATGGATGCTTCAGTTTTTGTTTCTGTTAGTGGGGCTACTGCTCCTAGCTCCACCTCGGGAATATTGATAACAGCTGAAGTTTCTTCGGATGACAGAGTGAGGATGTCTTGTTTTGTGTCTATAAGAGCTGCCCGAATCATCGGAGGGGTGATGTTTCTCCCTTCTAGCAAGGCTTGGAGAGCTTGGAAGGTGTTATTTCCTTGGATAAGTGTTTTTATTTCTTTAATAACAACATCAAAATCTTGCTCATTAGTTAGAAGCTTGTCTATTTGTGCAACCACCTCAGCGAGTTCGGAGGGTGTTGAGATTTTTTCTAATGGTTTAATCTTCTGTGTGGTTTCTTCTGTTGGCATAAATATTGCTACCCTTGGGTGGTGATAACTAATAAAGACTCTCTATCTCTGTTCGCAACTGTTGGACGTGAGCTGTGTTGTCTTTTTCTAACAAAGTGGCTTTTTGTTGTTGTTGAATTAGGTTTTTGTTTTCTTGATAATGTCGAACAATACTCTCTGCCAAACGAGTAATGATGTACTCTTGTTGTTTGGGAGGTAATTTTGCCAAGGCATCTCGAAGCGACATGATAATAGTATAGCAAGTTTATTGTTCAGTATCGCCGTAGCCAAAGAGGTTTGGTAATTTGTATTTTTCGTAAATATTCCGCTGTTGTCCTTCTGGAAACGTTTTGGGATTCACCATCCCTAGAATTTCGAGTAGATTTCTGGGGTGGACTAATTCTGCACCTTGTTGGTCAAGGGTCGAGGCGTTGCAACCGATATAATGGTCCCCAGAAGTGAAAAGCTTTCCAGATTGTTGCAAAGTGCTAAAGGGTCCGGCCCAGCTGGATTGGTTTTTGGTTAAATAATCAAGTAACTTTTTGGTAGGTGCGGGCTGGTTTTGTTTATTTGTTATTACTGGAGAAAGCAAGCTAAAGCCAGAATAGGATTGATTAGAATTGTCTGAGCTAGGTTTTGAATAGAATTGAATTTGGGAATGAATTGGAAAGCTTGGGGTTCCAATCAAGTCTTCCATCACAGAAGGAAAATACTGAAGAAGTATTTTTCTCTTGTCTGGGTCTTGTATTTTTGCCTGTAGATTCCCGGGAATAAAGATAGCTGTGTTTTGTAATAATGGGTGAGTGGACTCGATGATTGCTTCACCAAGGCCTGGATGCTGACCCAGTGCTTCTGTTTGGTGAATATAGGTATATAAGGAAATCGGAATTTGGCGCTGTCTGTTTCTGGTGGTTTGTGCTATTGAGCCTAGCTCTTGTTTTACAAAAGGATCACTGGTGAGAGTGGCTTGTTTTTGAAATAAAGAAAGGAATGGATTGGTTTTTTTTAGAGTGTTCTTTTTCTGGGTTTCTTGTTTTGGAATCTGATTGTCTCGCAACCAGTCTTCGCTAAAGTCTGGAAGTGTCTCTTCTGTCGATAATCCCAAGAAATTTCGGCAAAATTTTGGATCGGCCGCCATTTGATACAGGGTGTTGGGCATTTTTTGAGCGTTGAGTAGCCACGACTCGAGGGGTTTTTCCCAAGATTCTTTTAGGTTTTTTAAAAAGCCAGACTCTTCTTGTTTTGCAAGAATGTTTAGTGCTTCTTGAGGAATTAGTCGTATTCTGTGTTCGACGAGTTTGGAAAAAAGAAGGGATAGTCTAGCTATTTGGAGTAGTTGGGGAAGTTTTTCCTGAAGTCCCTGAAGCGCCGGGGGTGTATTGCTATCAAGCAGGCCTGACTGGAGAAGGAGCTGAATTAATTGCGTGGTGTGATTTCCGTTGTATGTTTCGAGGCCATCTGTGTTTTTGGTCGGTGGATAGATAGTTGTTTCTCCCCCTCTTGTGTCTAAAAGAACGGAAACCTGCTCCCCTTTTTCGTTTGTTGGAAGTGTTTTTGAGAAAATAACCTTTGGATAATCCTGCTGTCTCTCTATTGAATCATTATAATCTGTGCCTAGTTCTAGTATGGCGGGGCGATGTATGATTCCAGCTGTTTTGAGGGCCCTTATCAGGGCGCTTAACTCTCGGTTTTTTTCTTGGAGAACAACATGGAAAGATGTTTCCGAATCAAACATGGTTTCGGCTAGTTTTGTTGCACCAGGCAGTGTGGTCGGTTTTTGTTCCCCAATCCCCTCCTTTTTTTTAGTTATTGGAGTGCTTCCCGGAAATACAAAATCAATCTTGCCACTTGGCATTTCGAACCAGACACATTGGTTGCCAGCAGGGGTTGTTTCTTGATAGATAACAACGGCGTTTATGTCCCCCAGTAATTCATGGTTGATGGTGATGCTTTCGCCACGTTCAAAATTAGTCACAAATGTTTCGGGACTTTCGGGTTTGGTCGGAATTTTTTCACGGGATTTGACTTCTTCCATCTGTGCTTATTCTAGCCCGATTACACGTCAGGCGCTTGACTTCTGTGTACAGATAATAATTTGACATCCACAGGTTTTTTGTGGTTTTTTGTATTAGCTATTGCGAATTTGTAGCCCATTGCTACCATTTGTATCACGTAAGGATACTCCTTGCGCATTTGGCTTATTGCAAACAATCCACAAGAAGTTCCGGGACATAAGCGCTCGAAACCGACACATCAAGGAAAAACAATCTCCACTATTGCTGGAAGCTTTTCTTTTATCGTAGCTGGGATGGTGGCTTATGCTATCACGCTTGCTTGGCTCCCTACTGCGGTGGCGGCTCCGGACGTAAATGCAGATCAGACCAATGCGCAGACAACTCAATTGCTTTCTTATGAGGGCGGTGCCTCTCTGGTGGCGTCGGCTTCTTTTTTGGAAATGGTGGTGGTAGATAACGCTATTCAGCCTGATTTGGGTATTTATACCCTAAATGACAGTGGTTTTGTCGAGGATGCTCCCGAAATCAACCTTCCACCAGCACAAAAAGCAAACAACGAAGTACTTATTCACGTCGTGGCACCGGGAGAAACCTTGTCAGGAATTGCTGATCAGTATGGTTTGAAGTTGGATACTATTTTGTGGGCCAATGACCTTACCTCAAAAAGTACTCTGAGAGCTGGAAAAGAACTGCGAATCCTGCCAGTAGACGGTGTTGAGCACAAGGTTGCTAGTGGTGATACTTTGTCGGGGATTGCTACTCGGTACAAGGCCAGTGCTGATGAAATCTCTTCTTTTAATACAATTGACCCGAGCAAGCTTTCGGTGGGAAAAACATTGATTATTCCAGGGGGTACCGGTGTGATTACTGCTCCTAGGATTGCGGCTCGAGCGGTTGGTGTTTCTGCGACAGGAAGCAAAAACGTAGTGGCTGGCCAGATGATCGATGGAATAATGATGCCAACGACTGGAATCGTCACTCAGGGTTACGGCCAGACTAGTTTTGCGGTGCGTAGTGGTTATTACACCAACAACCACCATGGCGGTGTGGATATTGGAAACTCACTTAACACACCTATTTATTCAGCTCATGACGGTACGGTTACTTTTGTCGGTACTCAGAATGGATATGGAAAAGTAATTTATATCAAGGGTAAGGACGCTAAGGGGCGGACAGTGTTCACGCGTTATGGGCACCTCAATTCCTACAGTGTAACCAAGAATCAGGTGGTAAAAGCCGGTGAACAGATTGGAAAAATGGGGGCTACTGGTCGAGCTACCGGAGTACACCTTCATTTCGAAATCAGGAGCGCAGATGGTACACAGTTTGTGGGACATGAGTTCTACCAGCAACACTTGAATTACTAAAAAATTAACTATTGGTGTGATAAGGCGTCGTAGCGGCGTCTTTTTTGTTGCGATAACTAAGAGCTTCCAGCATGTGTTCGGTTGTGATGTGTCGTTCGTCGGATAGATCGGCTATGGTTTGGGCTACTTTGATTACTCGATGATAGCTCCTGGGTGATAGCCGAAGTCGACCAGCGTGCGTTTGAAGGAGGCTCAGTGCCTCTGGGACGATGGATAGTTGGTCGATGTGTTTGGCTTGGAGTTCGTTGTTTGTGCTTGGCCAATCTTGACCTCGTTCTTGTTTTCTTTGGGATTGATTTTTTCTACCAAGCATTACTTGTTTTTGAATTGTTTTTGAACTTTCTCCTGCGGGTGAGGTATCAGAAAGGCTTTGGTAATCAACGTGTTCTACGGCTGACCACAAATCAATGCGGTCCATAATGGGACCAGATAATTTGCGTTCCAAACGACGAATATCTGTCGGGGTGGCGTTGGGGTCTGGCGGGTTCATGGCAGCCAAAAGAATAATGTTGGCAGGAAACGAAGCCTTGCCTTGAGCGCGCGCAATGTGCACCACCCTGTCTTCTAGTGGTTGACGCAAGCCTTCGAGCACGCGTCGATCGAATTCTGGAAATTCATCCATAAACAGTACTCCGTGATGGGCCATGGTAATAGAGCCAGGTTTGGGATGGGCTCCCCCACCGAGAATAGCGGTGTGGCTACTGGTGTGGTGGGGACTTTCAAAAGGACGCTGGCGCACAAGGTCGGATATTTGGTGACCAGACAAGCTGTGAATAGAGGTGACAATAAGAGATTCTTCGTCGGTAAGTTCTGGCAAAATACCGGCAAAAGCCTTGGCTAGCATGCTTTTGCCGGTGCCGGGCGGACCATACATGAGAAGGTTGTGTCCGCCTGCAGCTGCAATCTGCAAAGCACGCTTGGTATCTGCCTGGCCTTTTATTTCTGAAAAACAAATAGAATGGTTTGTTTTTGTGGGTTTGGGTGGTTGGCTCGTGCTTGCAAGCGGTTGTGTTTTGGGATTTCTTATAAAATCAATAACCTCGATCAAAGTGTTGGCCCCCAGAGCAGTAATATTGGGCAATAATTGGGCTTCGGCAAGGTTTGCTTGAGGAACAATAATTGTCGAAAAACCAGCTTTTTGGGCTGCAAGAGCAAGGATAATGACCCCCGGGATTGGGCGCAGTTCGCCGTTGAGAGAAAGCTCCCCAACAAAAACCACCCCATCAGCTGATTGGGGTGGTAATTCACCTTTGGCTATCAGGTATCCAATTGCAATCGCTAGGTCAAAATAGACACCTTGTTTTTTGGTGTTGGCTGGCGCCAAGGAGACAATGGTTTTTTCGTTGTGATGTTTGGGGCTAGAGACATTGGCGTGTTTGAGGGCGGACCCTACCCTGTCTCGAGATTCTTCTACCGCTTTGTCTGCCAGGCCCACAATGGAAAAAGCGTGGAGACCCCGGCTGATGTCTATTTCGACCGTGATGATTTCGCCGGCTAGGTTTTGTGGTTGGGCACTATGAACACGAGCAAATTGATTGGTCACTGTTTGCAGTATACCGAATTTGTTAGGCTTCTTTTGTGTTTTCCATGTTGGCAATGTTGGTAGTGGCGGTTGGATCTGCTTCGAGGCGTTCGCGTTCGATTGGTTCTCCGCTCACAACACAGATGCCGTAATCGCCTGATTCGATTCTGTTTAGAGCGTCTTTTATGTTGCCATAGCGCGATTCGATTACGTTTAGAACAGCAATGTCTTCTTGGAAAGATTCGATGCGATCGGCGATCTCGTCAAATTCTGGAGTTTCTTGGTCCATAGGTTCTGGTACCACAATCCAGTCGCCGGCGTCATTGAGCTGTCGTCCCATCGAAGAGAGCTGTTTGGTAATATCGGCCAATTCGACTTCTAATTTGTTTTTGAAATGCTGTAGATCTGTTTCGTTCATATGGACATAGTTTACCAAGTATTCAAAGGAAACAGTAGTCTACTGCCTTGCCAAGCGGTCGATGATTTCGTTCAGGGTTTCAGGACTGCTGGTTATTACCACATAAGCACCGTTAATGATGGTGTAAAAGAAAACGCGCTCTTCTGGTCCTGGTGACCGAGTGGTAATGACTTCTTCGGTATAGGTAATAACTGGCTCTGGTAGGGGTGCTGGTTCTAATTCTGGTTCAGTGTCTGTCGCTGTGGTTGTGGTGGTCAGATCTAGAGAAGAAGACGCAATTACAACAGTCGGCGCTGGTTGAATGATTGGTATTCGAATGATTTCTTGTTCTTCTATAACTGTTCCTTTATAGAGGCTTCGTACAGGAATATTGTTGATGAGTTCGTCTTTGAATTCGGTGCGAATTGATGCCTCGGAAGGAAGGTTAAAGGGTACCAGCATATCTTGGTAGAGGGTTTTTTCCCAAAAACTCATTCCCTCTTGTAGGCCGGCAAAATTTCTGGCTTGGAGCACGAGGAAGGGTTTGGTGATGCCTTTGGTGGTGTGATACCCCAACACAAAATCAGGCTGAGCCGAAGTAGTGACCAGCAAAGGGGTTTCTGGCCAAAAAATAGCCGCCGTTTCGCGCAGATTCATAATGGTGCCATTTTCTGGAACAATGCGTACGACACTGGGACTGATGTAGGTCTGGGTCGCCATGACGGCTAGATTTGTTTGGGCTTCGGTGGGATCAACGGCGTGCAATTGGAGGTTGTAATCTACTGGAAAGAGGCTAGGTAGTTTGGGGCCATTTTCTAATGGTGGTGGTGTTAGGAGGCTGTCGGTAAAAACCACAGCCCCTACTCCCCCAACCACCAATACAATAGCCGCTATCAGCCAGATAATGGACATTTTTTTGCGACGCTCGAGAGTTTTTTCTCGTCTTCGTTCTTCGTTTTGTTCTTGGATAACCGAACGAAGAACCCCGTTTTGGTATTGGGTTTCTATGACTTGGAGATCGCGATAGAACGTACGCAGTCCCTCACTTTTTTTCTGCTGTTCTTCGTCCATATCTTCTATGGTACGAGTTTTTTGAGCTTTCTCCTAGCTGGACTTGGTGGAGAAAGGCCTCTTACTTTTTTGCAGCAGAGGTGTGACGCTTGATTGGGCGCTTTTTGTTGCCACCCAAAAGGAAACGGCGCGGATCTTCGGAGAGATCAGTAAAGTCATCGACTGCTTCAACCAGCATGCTCGAAGTGGATTTGCGGAACGACATGGCTTCTACCTGGAGACCAGAGTGAATTTTGAGATACTGCACCAGGGGCACAAAGTCTCCGTCACCACTGATAATAACTACGGCGTCTAGCTTTGGGGCCATGGTGATGGCGTCAACAGCCATGCCAACATCCCAGTCGGCTTTTTTGGCTCCACCGAGAAATATCTGAATATCTTTGGTTTTGGTTTCGATGCCGACTTTGGCCAGGGCTTCAAAAAAGTTCTGTTCGGTGCCGTCCTCGGTGCTAATAACATAGGCCAAAGCTCGAATAAGCTGTCTTCCGCCGACGGCTTCGTCGAGGATATTGCCAAAATTAACGTGTTTGCCAAACAGATTCTTGGCGCTGTGATACAAATTCTGCGTATCGATAAACACAGCAACGCGCTGTGATGAATGTTTTACTATAGACATATAAAAAAATAAGGGAATTACAATATAAAAACGATGCCAGCCATACGGCCTGTCATTGCTGACTAACAGTATAGCAAATTACTCTAAACAATAATTCGCACCTAGGTGCGAATTATTGCTAGGCTTCTTTGGTTTTGAGACCGAGGTCCTTGGTGACCTTTTCGTAGAGTTTTCGGTCAGATTCCATAAGGGTCAAAAGCAACTTGCGACGTCTGGTCACCATCCCCATTAGTCCACGTCGAGAATGTTTATCTTTTTTGTGGGTTTGGAGATGAGAGGCAAGTTCGTCGATTTGTTGAGAAAGCAAGGCAATAGTTACGGGCAATGAACCAGTGTCCACGTCGCTTTTCCCGTGCTTTTTAATCGTCTTTGCTTTTGCTGCTTTTGTAATTGGCATGGGCCAAAGTTATCATGTTTTTTGTTTTGATGCAAGCAACAAAAAGCTTTTTCCTTGTAACTACTCCGGTATACTGTTTGTATCATGTCTTCTGATGCTCGCGCGCTCAAAACCGAATTTTTGGAATACCTGGAAATCGAAAAAGGGCTTTCGTTGCGCACGGTCGAGAACTACGACCGTTATCTAGAACGTTTTTTTGATGAAATGAATATCACCAAGATTTCCAAGATTACCGACGAATCAGTACGCAAATTCCGCTTGTACCTCAATCGCCAGCCCGGAGCCAAAGCCAAAGGGCAAATAGCCGGCACGCTCAAGAAAAAGACCCAGAACTATCACCTGATTGCTCTGCGGGTATTCCTCAAATACCTAATCAAGCGCGGCTATGAGGTCCTGGCCCCTGACCGTATCGAACTGGCCAAAGTCTCGGACCGGAGCCTGGATTTGATTACCAGCCAGGAACTCAATCGCCTGATGTCTGTGTCAGACACGGGCAAATTGGTCGGAGCCCGTAATCAGGCTATGCTCGAAATGCTGTTTTCGACCGGTCTGCGTGTGTCGGAACTGTGCAGCCTCAACCGAGACCTCGATCTGGACCAGGATGAATTGACCGTGCGCGGCAAGGGTGACAAGGTGCGCTTGGTTTTCCTCTCTCCTGATGCCAAAAAGGCAGTCAAGAATTATCTGGCCAAAAGAAAAGACCTAGAACAGGCCTTGTTTGTCCCGGTTGGTCCCCGGGCAGAATCAGATATCGAACGCGGCAACCAGGTCCGCCTGACTCCCCGCTCGATAGAACGTATTATCAAAAAAATGGCCATCGAGGCCGGAATAACCAAAAAAGTCACCCCGCATGTTATTCGGCACAGTTTTGCTACTGATTTGTTATCTAATGGGGCCGACATGCGTGCGGTGCAGACCTTGCTGGGCCATGCCAACATCACAACCACGCAGGTGTATACCCATGTGACCGACCGTAGATTGAAAGAAGTCCACCAGATGTTCCACGGGAAACGAAAAAAGGAGTGAGTCAGCTCGTTTTCTGAATACCTGTATTGTGTGTTATTTTTAGGCAGTAGTGAAGATTTTTTCTTGGAATGTCAATGGAATACGAGCAATCGAGCGTAAAGGCGCCTGGGCCAATGTCCTGGCCGAGGACCCAGATGTTATTTGTTTGCAAGAAATAAAGGCCGAAAAAGAGCAGTTGTCGGATGATTTGCAATCCCCTGCTGGTTATGTAGGATTCTTTCATTCCTCCCAGGAGCGGCGCGGCTATGCTGGGACAGCGATATATTCCAAATGGGAACCCGAGGAGGTTATTTATGGATTGCCGGGTAATCAGGAGCTGGATCGCCATGGGCGCACCCTGACGGCGGTATTCGCTGATGTGGTGGTGGTGACGGGCTATTTTCCCAATGGCAAGAGCAAAACCTCGAATTTGGACTACAAACGCGCCTACTATGCCGAATTCCTACGCCACGTAGAGTCCCTGCGGGCCCAGCACGGCGCGGTAGTGATCTGTGGCGACCTCAATGTCGCTCATACCGAAATAGACCTCGCCAGGCCAAAGGAAAACGCGAATACCATTGGTTTCCTCCCCGAAGAACGCGCCTGGATAGATGGTTATCTAGCTGCCGGTTGGTCGGATGTGTGGCGGCTGAATAACCCTGATGTAACCGATGTTTATACGTATTGGGACCAAAAGACCGGCGCCAGGGATAGGAATGTTGGTTGGCGGATTGATTATTTCCTGGCTACTCCCCCGGCCGTGGCACGTGTAACCAATATCGAGCCGTTGGTGGACTTTATAGGGTCGGATCACTGCCCGCTGGTGCTTGAATTGGCCGAGGAGTAGAGTTGACAAGACAGTTAAATAGTGCTATAATGCACCCAGAAAGTACCTTCCTAATCTATTCTTCAATTACGGAGGTTTTTCTTTTGCGTTGGAATTTGGTACTGCTTTTTGTCTGAGCTTGGCTCGGACCTGGGGCTGTATCAAATTCCATCAATCTTATTAAAGAAGCAAAATGAAAAATCTCCGATTTAAAATCGCGAGTGTGATGTTGATGCTGGCCCTCTTTTGCGGCCTCCAGCTGAACGCTCAGGACACTGCTTTTGTGTCCAAAACCTTTACTCTACAGCAGCTGCCCGGCGCTTCGCCAATGCAGGCAATGCTGGATGACTCCCTTTTGGGTTACTACCCGGCAGATGCCAATCGTCGCCTCGCTGAGTTTGTGACTGATCAGCCTTCAGGCTCCATCTATCGCACACCCCAAGCCGATTGGCTTGATGACGGCCTCTATCCAGCCGGAACTACTGGTGAGACCGAGGTTGTGCTGCGTGTTCCCCGTGAAGCTTTTACCTTCCAAAAGGACACAGTTAAAGCTGAGGTGGCTGCATTACCTACTCTCTCTACCGACTCAGGTATTTCACCCTGGTGGCTACTCCTACTTCTCCCTCTACTTCTCCTGTTGATTCCGGTGATGCGCCGTCGTCGGGAACGTTCTGTGCGTACTTTGACTAACGAGGAACCTTACTGGCGGGGCACGCCGCAAGGTGGATCAATCAATGACCAGGAGGCGGCCATGAGGTACGCTCAAAATCGAGATCTTTTGAATCGTCGGCCCAGTTCTGCTCGCCGTGTTTACATTCAGGGTAATCCTGTTGTCGGCACTGGTGGTCGCGAAAGACTGATTGCCGAGACGGCTCGCTATAACGTACAGGGCTGGGAAGTAGTCTGGGATGGTAATTTTTTCATGCCTCGCAAGAATGAGGTGTATATTGGTATTTGTGCCAATATTATCGACAATCCGACCACTCGGATTGTCGGTGGACAATATTATCTGACGGAGCAACCTATCTTTGTGCCTGGCCAAACCATCAACGATATTGGCATACTGGTTGCAAACAAGTTGAGTGAGATGGCTCAGGCGGTAGACGATCTCATACTTGACTTAGAGATAATAAAAAAAGTCGTAGATTTGCCAGAATTCCAAAAAACGCCATCATTTGATGGCAGAAGGAATTACTGGTTAGCGGCTGTTGCGGACGCTTTGGCTACCCACTTAGAACCAGCACAGATTGTGTTGGCCTCAAAGAAGGCAAAAAAACGTCAAAATTGATGAAGTGTCATCAAACACAGAGGAAGATTATTCTCTCCTCTGTTTTTTTATTTTACATGGCGGTTTTGGCGGATTTTTTTGACTTCGGCCTGGTCGGCTGATTCTCCCGTCTCTTTTCCCTGTTCGCCCAGCTTTTGTAGCTCTTCTCTAGGTAGTTCGGCTAGTTCTAGGGCGCGTTTCACGAGAAACTCCTCGGTGTTTTTGGCAGGATCGTCCAGGACTTCCTCGAGCAAGGCGTGCAATATCCACCCCATTTCCCTGCCAGGCGTCAGGTGTAACTCCTTTATCATATAATCCCCGTTGATTTTGAGCATTTTGACGCTGATGGGGTCACGCAGGGCTTCTTCGATCATGGCTTCATATTTGCGTAGTCGATACGGGTCTTCCTTGGGCCTCCCCATGCCAATTCGGTCACAATAGCGGACGTGCATTAAGTCCCAAATCCTTTCCTCCCCTACGTTCGTAATAATTCGGCGAACAGCAGACAAGGTTATTAATTCCGGATCCGAGAAAAACATATGATAACGGACAAGCGTCCAGACGTCATCTAGTGTCTTTTTGGGATAACGGAGTCTTTTAAAAATGTCTTTTACTATTCTGGCTCCTACGACTTCGTGTCCGTAAAAGGTATAGTCCTTTGTCTTTTTATCAAAACGTCTAGTAGCAGGCTTGCCAATGTCGTGGAATAGGGCCGCAAGTCGCACGTGTAACGGATAGTCCTTGTCTGCGCCGTGTTGCAGCGAATTGATGAGGTGCGTGTACACATCAAAAATATGGCTTTTGTTTTGTTCCACGTATAACGAATCCAGCAGTTCTGGTGCCACGTGTACCAACAATTCAGTCAATCGAAGCAATTCGATGCCGTCTTTGGGGTTTTTGGACATGATTATCTTGTTGAATTCGTCCCGAATGCGCTCCTGGGATACTTGGGCCAGATGTTTCGCATGTAACATGATGGCTCGTTCGGTGACTGGTTCCAAGGTAAAGCCGAGCTGTACCGAAAAACGCACTGCTCGCAGCAGGCGCAAGGCGTCCTCGCCAAAACGTTCGTTGGGATCTCCTACTGTCCTTATGATTTTGTCCTCAATGTCTTTTTGTCCTTCGTAAAGGTCAATCAGTCTATCGGACATAGGGTCATAGGCCATGGCGTTAACGGTAAAATCGCGTCTTTTTAGGTCTTCTTCGATTGTTTTGGAGAACTTCACCTGGTCTGGGTGGCGGCCATCGGTATAGCTGGATTCGGAGCGATAGGTGGTGACTTCGATCGTGCGGACCGGTGATTCCAGGGGTTCTTCCTCGAATACCACGGCTACCGTACCAAAGGTGTTCTCGTAGACGGCTTTGGGAAACAGCGGAATCATTTGCTCCGGAGTGGCGTTGGTGGTGATGTCCCAGTCTTTGGGCTCTACGTTCAGCAACAGGTCTCGGACTGATCCACCTACGACAAAAGCCTCGTAGCCAGCTGTCTGTAGCACGTGTAACACGGATATTACGTTTTTGGGGATGCTGGTTTGCATTTAGATTCCGTACAAGCAATTAAAACACAAAACTCTTTAGAAAAAATACGAATCAAGTTCTCTGCTCCCCAGAACCTAGGAAGCAATGGTTCTGGGTCCGCAAGCTTTTTTATAAAGAGTTTTGTTTAGGTGTTGTGTGCTCCCGCCAGGACTCGAACCTGGAACGACGGTTCCGAAGACCGTAATGATATCCATTTCACCACAAGAGCGTGCCCCAAGTATACTTAAAAAGGGCATTTCGGCAACTTGCCGATGGTGGTTAGTTGGTCTATAATTGCTGCACACCGAGCGGGTATAGTTAAGTGGTAGAATACGTCCTTGCCAAGGATGAGACGGGAGTTCGATTCTCCCTACCCGCACTTGTTATGGCATTAGGTCCAGAAGCGCTAGCTTTTGGGCCTTTTGTTTGGGAGACGATCCTCTTTGCGAGGTTGTTTCTATCTTTACAAGACACACCTTCTATTGCCTGTTAGTAAATAAAAGTCAGGGACAATTTTTGCTAAAAACGACGTCCTTTTCCACTTTATCCCCCTAGTTATCCCCCATTTGGCGT
Source organism: uncultured Candidatus Saccharibacteria bacterium (assembly GCA_964350165.1). GTDB lineage: Bacteria > Patescibacteriota > Minisyncoccia > Phycocordibacterales > UBA1006 > CAYGJA01. Next base: position 52,645 of record CAYGJA010000002.1, read on the forward strand.
ATAACTGGGGATAACTCTGTGGACGAACGGGATAAAAGACAGTTTTTTGACTTATAAACAAGACTTTTGTCTTTTATCTCGCCATGAGCTGGTTGTGCGCTATACTGGTATTCAGATGAAACGCTTTACTTCTCCCACACAAAAGACGGGTGAAATTGGCGAAACCGTAGCCGTGCGGTTTTTAGAGAAAAAAGGATTTCAGATCGTAGAAAGGAACTACACAGTGCGTGGTGGTGAGGTGGATATTGTTGCACGTGAAAACAATCAGTACTTTTTCTGTGAAGTCAAAGCTGTTAATGTTTCACGGCAACGTGAAACATGGCCAGTCTGGCAAAACTTTACCCCGGCCAAATTGCGACGCTTGCAACAAACCGCTCAGTTATACGCAAAGCAGCGCGGACTTGTTCTAGATCAAATTTCCCTGATGGGAATCACTGTCTATCTGGATCAAGAAACACGTCGCGCCAAATGCGAATTGGTGCCGCTGGTGGGGTAGTGGAACTTCTTTTTAGGCAGTGTGGGACTAGTTGTTTTTCGTAGGTAAACTTGGTACTATCAGACGTGTTATCGGGACGTGGTGTAACGGCTAACATGCTCCGTTTGGGACGGAGTGACTCCGGGTTCGAATCCCGGCGTCCCGACAAAGTTAAGATCTCTTGGGTTGGTTAATATTGGTCGGTAATCTATAATCTTTGTATGAAGAAGCTACTTATTGTTGGGGTTGTTCTGGCTGCGGTGGGGATCATGTTCTGGATGGTTCCTCAGGAAGATTCTCCTCGAGAAGATATGACGGCTGGAGTGGGTTTTTTTAACGCGGCGAATTCTGGCGGGGTAGTGAGTAGGCCAGAAACAAAAGAGGTGTCGACTACGCCGCTTCAGATAAATTAAATCGATAGTATGATTACCATTTTTCATCGTGCAAAACGGAATAAAGATCTCGAGTTCCGAAAGATAGAAACCATGCAACCGGGTACTTGGGTGCATGTCGAAAGCCCTACGGCCGATGAGTTGCAGCGACTAGTGGACGAAGCCGGGCTTGATATGGGTATGCTTGCTGACGCCACCGATCCGTACGAGGTACCGCGAGTAGAAAAAGAAGGGAGGTCAGTGTACATGTTCACCCGGGTGCCCATCAAAGAGGGAAGTGACGTGGAAACGGTGCCAGTAACCGTGGTGGTTACGCCGGCAATAATTGTCACCATCTCACAGCGCAAGCTAGACCTTTGGAAGCCATTTGTGACTACGGGTATTGATTTTTTAACCACGCAACGCACGACGCTTTTCTTTTTGTTTTTTCGAGAAATCAACAAAGAATACCAGAAGTTTTTGACCGGTATTCGCAAAGAAATCCAGCGCACCTCGGTCAACCTGGAGCGTATTGCCAACGACGACATCGTGCGGTTCGTGCGGTTCGAGCGGACGTTGAACGAATTCATTAACGCCCTGGTGCCGACTAACAATGCCATGAATACTATCCTAGAAGGGAAGCTGTTTCGCTTGTACGAAGACGATAGCGAATTGATCGAGGACTTGTCACTGTCTAATGGGCAGTTGATTGCGGCTTGTTCTAATAATCTGAAAACCATTGGGAATGTTCGCAATGCCTATTCGACAATCATGACTAATAATCTGAACCAGACTATCAAGCTGCTAACGGCCTTGACGATTGTTCTCACCGTGCCAACCATGATCGCGAGTTTTTTTGGAATGAATGTACAGCTGCCTTTTGGGAACACCAACGGAGCAGCTTTTTGGGTGATCATTGGTACGTCAGCAGCAGCAGCTATTGCTTTTCTGGTCTTTTTCGTGAAAGACAAACGATAAGCTACTCTCACTGTCGTCATTTTTCACATATAACAAAAGGTCCAGAAGCTGTCGCTCCTGGACCTAATGTCATATGTGCGGGCGGGGAGAATCGAACTCCCATCTTCTGCTTGGAAGGCAGACATTCTACCACTAAACTACGCCCGCAAGTACTGCCATCATAGCAGTCTCGACTATTTTTTTCAATACTATTTGACCCGCGTAAAAGGCCGCACTATGGCGGCCCCTTACGTGGAATGATGTGTGAAGGTTATTTTACGGCGTCCTTCAGAGCCTTGCCAGCTTTGAATTTTGGTACATTCATGGCTTTTACCTCGACAGCTTCGCCTGTGCGTGGGTTACGCGCAGTACGAGCGGCTCGACGGTTGACTGTGAATTTACCAAAGCCAGCGATATCAACGTCTTCCCCTTTTGCAAGGGTGTCTGCGATTGCGTCCCAGAACATCTGGACAACACGTTCAGCTTGCGCTTTGGTGGTGTCTAGTTCGTCTTGGAGCATTGCAGCTAGATCTGCTTTTTTCATGTGTGAGTCCGAACGGTAGGTGAGTACCGACCGGTGAGCTAGACTCATAATGTTTGACGAGACTTCTTCGTGCTAGGCACGGTGAAGAACGTCTAAAAGTATTATATAGCAACGTTCCAGGCATACCAAGTCAATTTAGCGTGCAAACTCGATAACTCGACTTTCGCGAATCACTGTTACTTTGATCTCACCAGGATATTTGAGGTCGGTCTGAATCTTGTCGGCCAAGTTTCTGGCTAGGTTTTTTGACTCCAAATCTGACAATGCAGTAGGGGAGACAAAAACGCGAATTTCTCGGCCAGCTTGGAGGGCATAGGTTTTTTCTACTCCCGCAAAAGTATTGGCTACGTTTTCTAATTCTTCGAGGCGCTTGAGGTAATTCTCGACACTATCACGGCGAGCACCAGGACGGCCACCAGATATATTGTCGGCGGCTTGAACCAGCACCGCTTCGATGGAGGCATGAGGCCAGTCATCATGGTGAGATTTCATGGCATCAATAATTCTTGGGTCAGCACCAAATTTTTCCAGAATACGCATGCCGATTTTGACGTGGCCACCAGGCATTTCGTGATCGAGGGCTTTACCGATGTCGTGCACGAGGGCGCCTGTTTTGGCGACAGCAACATTGGCTCCGATTTCTTCGGCGAGCATGCCGGCTATGTGGGCCATTTCGATAGAATGTTGCAAGACATTCTGTCCGTAACTGGTACGAAAATGAAGCCTACCTAGAATGGCTATGATGCGAGGATCCAAGTCAATAATCCCTAATTCGTAGACCGCCTCTTCGCCTTTGGTTTTTATGATTTTATTAATTTCATGCTTGGCTTCTTCGACAAATTCTTCTATTTTTGCGGGTTGGATGCGACCATCCAAAAGTAAGTTTTCGAGAGCTAGGCGAGCGATTTGGCGCCTAATAGGGTCAAAGGAGGAGATGACGATTGCTCCAGGAGTATCGTCAACAATCAGTTCCACACCAGACTCTCGTTCAAAGGCGCGAATATTGCGACCTTCTTTTCCGATAATTTTCCCCTTCATTTCTTCACTAGAAATAGATACCGAGGTGGTGGTGAGGTCTTGGGCAGTGGAGGCGGCATATCGTTGCACTACGGTTGCCAGGATGTCTTTGGCGCGCTCCTCGAGAGCTGATTGATTGGTTTGTTCTAGTTTTTGGATGCTCTGCAAAAGATCCAATTCGGCTTGTTTTTCTATTTTTGTCAAAAGCTCTTGTTTGGCTTGCTCTGGTGTGTAGCCACTAACAGAGCTGAGTTTTTCTAGAATAGTGCTTTCTTTTTCGATGATCTTTTTTTTAATTTCTTCGAGAGCGGAACGAAAGTCTTGGTTCTGTTTTTCTTTTTGTTCAAGCTCTTTTAGTTTTGTTTCCAAGGAAATTTCTTTTTTGGACAAGCGTTGTTCTGCTTGTTGTAGGGTAGTGCGAAGCTCTTTGGCTTCTGCTTTATTTTCCTGCAGAAGTTGCTCTGCTTTTGCTTCGGCTTCTTTTACGATTGATCTCGCTTGTTGTTCGGCTTCTTCTATTTTTTGTTCTATCTGCTGTTCAGCGGTTTTTTTGTTGGTAAGTGCCATGGCCATGCGAAACACATAACCAGCAACGCCACCGATGGTAACCAAAAGGAGTACCAATAAAAATTGTTCGGTCATAGTAGTATTCAGATTTGCTCTACCAACAACTAGTGGCCAACCGAATAGGGTGGCACAGAAAAATCATATGTTCTTTTGAGGATGCAAAACATGAGGAAGGTTCGGAGAAAAGAAGTCAGGAAAGAGCATTTCCGAAGGACAAGCTGGTAAATAACGAGAGCTCTGAATGGTTTCTCGATCGGGATATTGTCAGTTTATCAGGCTGAAGTGTTTTCTCAAAGGGGGCCCTGATTATTTGGAAGAGTTGTTGATCATGATTTTGTCAACAATTCCATATGCCAGAGCTTCGTCTGCGTCCATCCAATAGTCGCGATCCATGTCTGTCATTATTTTGCTCAGGTCTTGGTTACAATTATCAGCAAGCATCTGTGCTAGTTTGTTGCGGGTCTTGATGATTTGTTTTGCTGTAATTTCAATATCACTGGCTTGTCCCTGAGCACCGCCTAGCGGTTGATGAATCATGACCTCGGCGTTAGGTAGCACAAAACGCTTACCCTTGGCTCCGTGTGATAGAATCATTGCTCCCATGGAGGCAGCCATTCCGACACATACTGTAGAAATATCGGGTTTGACGTGATTCATGGTGTCAATAATGGCCATACCCGCATGAACATGTCCGCCAGGGGAGTTCACATACAGAAAAATGTCTTTCTTGGGGTCAGAAGATTCTAAAAAGAGTAATTGAGCAACGATCAGGTTGGCTGTATGGTCGTTGACGTCTTCACCCAGGAAAATAATGCGCTCTTTGAGTAGGCGAGAATAGATATCATAGGCGCGTTCTCCATTTTGTGTCTTTTCGATTACGGTTGGAATAAGCATAGATGAGATAGGCTAGTTGATAGGTGATTTTATTTTATACCATCCAAGAAAGAAAATACCGCCTGGTTTTGCATGACTTCGGCTACGTAAGCTTGGATGCTTTGCTTAGAAGCGTTGGGGTTATCTTTGTACATTTCCATGAGGGTATCGACTTCTTTGTGGAAAAGCTCTTCGTCTGGCTTGATATCTTCGTCACGAGCGATTGTTTCGATGATAAGTCTGGTTTTGGCTCGTTTTTCAGCCGCTTCACGCATGTCTTCACGTACCTCTCCTTCGGATTTTTTGATACTTTCTAGATAGTCTTTGAATTCTAGTCCGCTCATCGCAATGTCGTGTTGCAACTGAGCCATAGCACGGTCTATTTCATAATTCGTTAAGAGTTCAGGCATATCTATGGTTGATGTTTCGAGCACAGTATCAATAATTTCCATGTGTCGTTCTTCTTGAGCTCGTTTTTCTTTTTCTTCGCCCAGATTTTCCTTTAGTTTTTTAGTGAAATCTTCCACGCTAGCAAAGTCACCCATGGCCTGTACGTAGTCAAGAGTTAATTCTGGAAGTTCATCGTCGGTGATTTCTTCTAGTTTGGTGGGTACGAATTGTTCACCTTTTTCTTTAGCTTCTTTGGCTTTTTCTTCATCGCGTCGGGCTTGGGCGCGGAATTTTCGTAATTGGGTGATGGCTTCGGTTACTTCGTCGTCAGTGACAGTAACCGCTCTTTCTTTGGTGTTGGCCTCTTTGGCGATTTTTTTATAATCACCTAGGATTATCTCAGGAAGTACGGCCGTGGTGATGTTGAATTCTAGAGGATTACCAGCAGCAAGTTTAGTAATGTTTACCTGGGGGCGACCAATAGCCTGGATATTGTGCTCTGTGAGTACGGCTGGGTACCATTCTGCCAGAGCCATTTGAGCCATTTCGTCCAGAATTGCCATGGCGCCAACTTCTTTTTCCACGATGGCCTCAGGAATGTTTCCCGATCGAAAACCGTCTACTTTTATCTTTTTCGAAAAAGTTTTGAGAGCAGCTGGTCGATGTTTTTCAAGTGCCTCTGCGGTTATTTCTCCGGTAATGGTGACTTGGCTGTTTTCTTGCTTAGTAATGGTTGGTTGATTGGTTTGTTTTTTGTCCGTCATAGTGGGTGCAGTGTACCAGGCTGGTGATGCCAGTCAACAAAAAACCCGCCAAAAGGCGGGTTTTTGCGTAGGTTTATAGGAGAAAAACTCTAGAAATTAATATCTTCTAGGATTTTGTCGATTTCTGCGAATTCTTGCTCGAATTCATCGATATTGAGTTGTTCCAATTCGGCGTTAACGTCATTAAGCTCAGCCGCAATGTCAGACTCGCTGTTGAGGTTTCGATTGGATGCTTGCTGTTGACCAAAGGCTCCGCTTTGTTGCTCGGTGGTGGTGGTGGCCTGTTGACCATCTACTACTGGTGAAGTGCTCGCTCCTTGCTTGGAAAGCATAAAGAAGATAGCACCAGCGGCAATGACAAGCACGATAACAACGACAAGGATAATAATGGCTGCGTTAGATTTTTTGGCAGGTGCATCAGAGAACATTGGTGCGTTTTGCATGTTGGACATCTGAGGAGCTTGTCCAACTGGAGGCATTCCACCGACTGGTGGTTGGCCAACATTTGGGTTCGGTGTGTTGGGACTATTGGGTTGTTGTGGATTTTGGAATTCCATAATAACGAATGATAGTTAGTAATTTTTATTGAGCGCCTTGGCGTCCAGTTGGGGTAAAGCTAGGATTACCATCGCGTGGGTCATAGGTATCTTGGGTCTTTTGGTAGAACTCAAGCGCCTTTAGAACGTCATAGATAAGTGCTCGAACAGATTGGCGCACGTTAATAAAGGTTCCTTCGAGGATTGATAGTTCGGTGCGAAGCTTGTCAACCTGGACCTGAACAGCCTTGCTCATGCTTTCTGGGTCGGTAAATTCACACTCGCTATCGGTGGCGGTGCCATTATCTCGTCCACAATCGACATATTGGTCAATCTGGAGAACGGCTCCGGCTGCAAAAGCCTCGTCACGTAATTTTCGATAATCAGTTTGGAATGGACCAGTAATCCAGACCTGGTTGGTAGTGTGATTAGTATATCCTGTGCCAACAGTGGTTGGCGCCACAGATGAAGGGCCACCAATCCACTCAATCTGAGCTATAAAGTGAGTAGAAGCAGACATGGGTTGATTTGAGGACGGCTGTAAACCATCAATAAGTTCAACTCCACTGGCTGGAATTTCGTAGACAATACAGCCGGTTTGGTTGCCGGTACCGTCAAAACAATTAAGGAAGTTTTCGTATTTTTGGACAACGTCAAAAGCAACCAACCCTTCTATTCCTGTTGCTTGGGCGGTGGCTGCGTCTACTGCCAAGGCAATATCCAGGTCTCGCAAAACCGTGACAACATTAGTTAGCCGGTCTGAGATGTTGGTAAAGAGACGCCAAAAAGGAAAAAGAGTAGCCTGAATATCTTGGGAGCTAGCGTTTACCTGAGCCAAAAGTCGGCCCTCATAATCAACTTCGAGTCGGTCGTCGATTTCCTGAAGACGCTTGGCGTCACGATCTAGGATTTCCACGTTGCGAGCGTTGTTGCGGTTAAGGATTTCTTGGGCGCGAGTAGTAGCTGACGATTGAGCCGTTGCCTGATAGAGTGGCAAGAACCCAATTGCAACCAACAGCGCCGCTGCAATGTATTTATATTTCATAACAATAAACCTACGTTGTTAAATCTAATAGTAGACACGAAAAGTATACCACTTTGGCGATAAGGCCCAAATATAAAGTGGGCCCCGTGTGGACTATTGAGTTTTGGCGTGGTACTCCAGAGCCTCGAGAATATCGTAATTAAGAGCGCGATAAGCTTGGCGGATGATTTCTAATGAAATCCTCATGTCGTTAACTTGTTTTTTGAAGCCTTGAATTTGCAAATCTACGGCAAAGCGAAAGGGGGAATTATCAACGAATTCACAAACAAGCGGTGAACAATAGTCAATTGAAGGATAGGGTGGCGCTACCCAGGGAGGAAGTTGGTCGATTGTTTCGGATAGTTTTTCGTATTCTGGGAAGGGGGTGATGTTGAAAGAAGAGATAGGAGGATTAAGGTTAAGAATATCATTGAGCAAATCCGTGAGAATGTTGATTGCTTGTTGTGGAAGAAGAATGAGCAGATTGCAAGGAGTGCTAATGGTGACGTCCAGCGGTAAGGCTAGCACATCTTCTATTTCTAGGGGGGTGTTTGGATTTTGCATTAGGTAATAATTGGGAAAATAGCGAGCCGGAACATTATTCAAGCATTGACTAGCATAACCTGTGACAATCTGGGTGCTTTGGGGTCCGTAATTAGGAAGAATTACCGGGTTACCATCACTATCGAAAATAATTCGCGCACTGCCATCTGGCAAAAATGGCGGCGGTAAAAAGGGCAAAAGGGTGATTGGTGGGCTCCAGCCACCATTCCCATCACGACCAAAGCCAATATTAAATCCTCCCGGAATAGAGGCCATGCCGTCGCTAAAGTTTTCCCAGGCAACACTGAGGAGGCGAGGGGAGAAAATTACTGGCAAACCGTTGTCGGTATTGGTACCGGCTACTCCACTGGCGGGTACGTCGTAGAGCAAACAGCGGCCGGAGTTTTGGTTGAGCCAGCCTGATCCAAAGTTATTGCCATTGGGGTAGTGCCTTCCGTCGAGACAATTCTGGGCGTTGTAGAATTTGTCCTGAACATCAAAAGGGACAACTCCGTCGGGTAGGTTGCCGGCTGGAGAAGAAAGGGCAATGCCACGACTGCGCATGACATTGTAAATCAGGTTGTACATGCGCATTTCTACGTTGGCCAGACGGCGAACAACTGGCAAAAAAGCAGCGTAGAGGTCTATGGAATAAGCGTCTATCTGAGGGATAACTCGGGTATAGTAGTGTTCACGAAAGCGTTCATTGATTTCTTTCATGCGAGCCAGCTCTCGAGCAGTTGTTTCGACCGTGCGGGCGTTCTGGCGTTCGGTTTTGATAGCAGCTGCATCGGCCGCGGTCCTGTTTTGGGCCTGAGCAAAAGCAGGCAAAAAAGTAACTGCTAATAGTGTCAGAACAAGAAAGCATGATAATTGTTTTTTCATTATGTTGATTGTACCAAAACTTTTGCATACAAAAACCCAGCCGAATGGCTGGGTTTTTGTTGAGACAATTAGAACCGGTTATTATTGGTTCAGTTCGGCTTCGAGGGCCTGTAGTTCTGCATCGAGCTGGCTTAGATCTGCAGCTGCATCAAGGTCTGCCTCAATGTCTACGACTTCGGTAGAGGTGCTGAGGGCGGCTTCGTTGGTAGCGGTTTCGTTTGCAACTTCGCTTTCGGTTGGAAGCATATCGATGTTCTCTACTAGAGCGTCATCGGCCTGGTTGACGTTCTCTTTTTGTGACAAGAGCACACCTCCGACGAGGAGAATAATTATGACGACAATTGCGCCAATAATAGCTCCGGTTGATTTTCCTTCTTGATTTGGTTTCATGTTTTTTACAAATGAGTAAGGTTAGTAATTTAGTTATTCGGTCTCTACTTCAGCTTCGGTGGTCGTTGCCACTGATGTGCGGACTTCTTTGATAGCCTTGATGGCTGTGCGGATAGAAGAACCAGCACTTTTTAGGTTTTCATGTGCGGAACGCATAAGTTCGCGCAAGTTTTCCTTTTGGTTGTTGAGTTCTTCGGCAAAAGTATCACTGCTTACATCAAATTCTGACCAGGTGCTAACAAGTGCTTTGATGGCTGTAATGTCGGTTTCTGCAGATACCAAAAAAGTAGATGCATTGTCTAGTTCGATTTGGGCGACGGACATGTCCTCTCCTTTTGCGGTCATGTTATCAATGGCTGTTTGAGTTCGTCCTTCGATTTGGGTGATTTTTCGGACGCCGCTTTCGAGACGGAGCACAATGTTGTTGGACAATCTTGCGACTACGTCACCTCGTTTTTTGCGTACGATTTCTTGTCGTTCTTCTCGTTTTTCTTCCATGTCATCACGCATTTCTTCGCGATCTTCTTTCATCTCATCACGCATTTCGGAGCGAGCTTCGCTGTCGGTTTCGCTATAAAGCTCGGCACGTTTTTCTTCCATGTTTTCCTGATGACTTTCTCTTGTTTCTTTCATCTCGTCACGGATTTCGGTCATGGCTTCACGAGTATCTTCTCGTTTTTCTTCCATGTCATCACGCATTTCTTCGCGATCTTCTTTCATCT
>CAYGJA010000002.1:62802-89075 GCA_964350165.1 uncultured Candidatus Saccharibacteria bacterium
CATCACGCATTTCGGAGCGATTTTCTGCTCGAAGTTCTGCGCGAACTTGGATTGGGCGGACTTGAACATCTGTAGTTGCCTCCATATCCTGAGCAAAAGCAGGTGTTCCCATCAAAAGGATAGCTGCTAAGATTATTGTTGTTGGTTTCATATATTGTTACGAATTATTGTTTACTTTCAAGCAAAACTAGGGGCATTGTGCTCCAATTAGGCTTATTTTGCAAATTTTTCGCCATAGAGCTTGATTGATTTTTCAATAGCTTCTATGGCGGAAATTTTGCCTTTGGTGTCGTTAATAGTCACGATTACGTCTTTTTCTTTGAGTTCTTTGTAGGTTTCAAAAAAATGTTTGTATTCTTTGAGATTGTGCTTATTTACGTCGGCCAAGTCTTTGACATCGTCCCAGCGTTTGTCGTCAGCCAAGACAGCGATTACTTTGTAATCAGACTCACCGTCGTCAATCATTTCCATGAGAGCTACAGGGCGCACACGCACGAGAATACCGGTTTGTAGAGGGAAAGTGCTTAAGACAATAACATCCAAGGCATCTCCGTCGTCCCAGAGTGTTTGGGGAACAAAACCATAATCAAAGGGGTATGGAGCCGAGCTGTAATTGGCTCTGTCGAGAGCGATAAGGCCGGTTTCTTTGTCAATTTCGTATTTATTTGGGGATCCCTTGGGGATTTCGATAATAACGTTAAGTTCGTTGGGAACATTGTTCCCACGAGGAACATCATGCCATAGGTTCATAAGCGTGAAATTATTTTAGTAATAAACTTACTCTTCGGTCTCTTCTGTTGCTGGCGCGGCTGTAGCAGGGTCTTTTTTGGGCTCCATGGCTACCGGGTTGCCGTCTTCGTCTACACCCTTGATGTCAATTCTCCAGCCGGTAAGCTTGGCTGCTAGACGTACGTTTTGACCTCCTTTTCCAATAGCTAGCGACAGCTGGTCGTCAAGAACATCAATCATAGCGGTGTGTTCTTCGTCTTTGAGTTCGATATCTACGACACGTGCTGGTGACAGGGAAGATGCCACAAAGTCAATTTCGTCCGGAGACCAGGGGATAATATCGATTTTTTCTCCAGCTAACTCGCTCATAACGGTAGCAACTCGAATTCCTTTTTGTCCAACACAAGCACCAATGGCGTCAACGTTTTCATCATTAGACCAAACGGCGATTTTTGATCGACTACCGGGCTCGCGGGCAATAGCTTTGATTTCTACGGTTCCGGTGGCGATTTCTGGGGCTTCAAGTTTGAAAAGCTCTTCGATAAATTTGGGATGTGAACGAGAGAGGCGAAGATTGACTCCACGCGCGCCTTCTTCGACCGCTACGAGATAGCTTCGAATGCGTTGTCCTTGGCGGTAGTATTCGCCTGGAATTTGTTCATTGCTAGGCATAATACCCGTGGCTCGGTTGAAATCAACAACCACGCTTCGACCATCTACTTTTTGGATAACGCCAACCACAATTGTGCCTTCACGTTCGGCATATTCACCCATAATTGAGCTTTTTTCGGCTTCGCGAATGCGTTGAATAATTACTTGTTTAGCGGTTTGGGCAGCAATGCGACCAAAATCATCCTCGGTTTCTAGAGGAAAGATAACCTCGCTTTCGAGTTCGGCGTCAGCCTTGATACGACGAGCATCCTCTAGCCAGATGTGTTTTTCGGCGTCAAAACGGAATCGTTCGTCGGTTTCGTCTTCTGATTCTTCTGACTCTACCTCTCCTTCTACCATGGCTGGCTTGGCAAGAGTTTCGTCTACGGCGATTTTTACTTGCTCAAAATCAACGTCACCAGTATCGAGACTGAAATGCGCGCGCACAATCTGACCTCGTTTGCCGAAGTCTTTTTTGTAGGCAGCAGCCAGAGCTTGTTCAATGGCTTCAATTATCTTTTCTTTTGGAATTTTTCGCTCATCTTCGAGTTGATCGAGGGTGGCGTGCAATGCTTTAAGGTCAAACATATATATGTATGTGCCCGGAGGCGTTATTTTTTTGTTATAAACACCGCTAGTGTACCATGACGACTTTGCACAAGATTGTCCTTATGAAAAGCGCCACACCAAGTGCAGCTATAACTAAAGCTAATAAAAATGGGGGATTTGTCAAATAAATACGTATCGACGTGCTATTATCTTTTTATATGAAAACTCGCTTTTTGATTGTTGGTAATTGGAAGATGAATCCTGTTTCTGGAGAAGACGCAGAATCATTACTGCATTCCCTTTCTAATTTGACGCGTCAATTGATGCATGTGACGTCGCTGGTGTGTGTGCCTCACCTTTATTTGCGTGAATTGGCCATTAAAAGCCGTACCTATGTAAACTATCATGTTGGTGGCCAGGATGCTGTTCCGGGAGATACGGGTTCACAAACGGGAGCTGTTTCGATGGAAATGCTCAAGCAAGCAGGCATTGATCATGTGTTGATTGGTCATTCTGAACGTCGCGCAGCCGGTGATACCGATGAAATCATCAACGAAAAGCTAAAAGACGCCCTTGCCCGCGAGATGTTTCCTATTTTAATAGTGGGCGAAGAAGAGCGTGGAAAAACAAAATCATATCTCAACACTATCAAAAAACAGCTGGATACTGCTCTCGATAAAATTCCCAAAAAAGACATTAGTTCTATTATTTTTGCTTATGAACCCATTTGGGCCGTGGGTAGCAAAGCCCAAAGACAGTGCACCACCGAAGAGTGCAAAGAAGTGATTGATATGATGCGAGAATACTTAGACAAACGAGGCAACAAAAATACCGGCCAAGGAGCAACCATTATTTATGGTGGTTCGACTGATGACAAGAATATCCGCAGTTATCTCGAGGATGGTGGTGTTGACGGTGTATTGCCTGGTCGTGCCAGTCTGGATCCTCGCATGATTGGTCTCATGCTCAAAGTCGCCGAAGACGTGGCCATAAAACAACTAGAGGCCTCTGAGGCTTAGAAAGAGAAGATGAAGAAGCTAGTAGATATTTCCAAGACAGACCTGTTGGGGAAGAAAGTACTTGTTAGAGCAGATTTTAATGTTCCCTTGGGTTCTGACGGGATAGTAGACAGGGCCGAAGCTGCTCGGATAGAACAGGGTATGAAAACTGTGCGGTATTTGTCGGAGGCTGGGGCGCGAGTGGTGGTGATAAGTCATTTGGGTCGCGAAGGGCAATCATTGTTGCCGGTGGCGGAATACATTAATCAGGTGTTAGGTTTTGATATTGGTTTTGTTCCGCAAATAACAGGTGATTTGGTTCACGACATAGTGAATGCTTTGCCACATGGCGGGGTGGTTCTGCTGGAAAATTTGCGTCAACATCCAGGTGAAAAGGAAAATGATGCTATGTTTGCTGAAGAATTATCAACCTACGGTGATATTTTTGTGAATGACGCTTTTTCTGTTTCTCACCGCGAACATGCGAGTGTGGTGGGATTGCCCAGATTGCTTCCGGCCTATGCGGGAATGCAGTTCGCAGACGAATATGACAATCTCAAAGACGCCCGCAATCCTAATCAACCAGCCATGCTGATTCTGGCGGGGGCAAAATTTGGCACCAAGTTGGCCTTGCTAAAGGATTTTTTGAATAAAACAGAGGTGGCCTTTGTTGGCGGAGCATTAGCAAATAATTTTTTTAAAGCTAAGGGGCTATCTGTTGGTGATTCTCTGGTAGATGATCAGGCAGACATTTCTCATTTGATAGAAAATACCAAGATTCTTTTGCCGATAGACGTGACTGTGCAAAATCCCGCCGGCGAAACTCGAATAGCTAACCTGATTGAGGATGATATTCAGGCAGACGAAGTGATTACGGATTGCGGCCCAGCGACGCTTGGTATGTTGCGCGAGCGAGCGGCTGCTATGGCTACGGTAATTTGGAACGGGCCACTAGGAAATTACGAGATTGGTTTTGCAGAGAGCACCAAGCAATTGGCACGTGATTTGGCGAGCGTTTCCGCTGATGTATACGCCGGCGGGGGAGACACCGTCACAGTGTTGCAAATGGATAACCTGATGGATGGGTATGCCTTTGTTTCTATGGCTGGTGGCGCGATGCTTGATTTTTTGGTCAGTGGTGATTTGCCGGGTCTGCGGGCACTGGAGCAGTAAAAGCAGGTCATAAAATTGAACTGATTTTTGCGAGGAGTATACTGCGGGAAAACACTCTAAAAAAATAAATCATGGAGGCAATAGTGAGACATGGCATCCCGATGGATGTCTGGACCAACCGTCCTTGCCCCAAAGGGCACAAGGGCAAAAAAGAAAAGCCTCAACAAGGCTATGGGCCTCGCCGCGGCACTACGGTGCTCGGGAGATATTTTATTTGTCTGCTTTGTCCACGGCATTGCCAGACAGAGCTCTTCTAATATTTTCATTAAAAAAAATGACCGCGCAAGGGAAGCGCGGTCTTGTTTTTTGCAAAAAATACTTGTGCTTGTCTTTGGATTTGGTATGTTGGCAAAAAATATCTATGTTTCAAAAAACTGAGCAAAGATTTGACCAGGTGCTTGCCCTTATCCTTAAGACAGGATTAACGGCTGCGGGCACCGAGCTGCCTTATTTGCCTAAGGTGACCAAACTTTTAAGAAAAAACCAGGGGAAGGCAAGCCAGATGAGGAGGCTTGCAAAAAAACAAAAGTTTAAGTGGAGGTCCTTAGTGGATTTTCTGCTGTGTTGGAAATTTGTAGAATACAGGGAGTCTTGTCTTTCTTATTATCAAGATGAAGAAAATCCAGACCTTTGGGGGATTGCCCAAAAGGAGCAGGTAGATTTGGAGCTCCTTGATATGGCTCTGACGGAGCATCTCAAGGGGCTTTCTTTTTGGCGGCTTCTAGGAACAAAAGAAGTTGCTGACTTCATGGAATAAAAAGCCAGCAACCAAGAAAAATTGCCCGATGATCTGAGATCATCGGGCAATTTCTTTTGGGCCTTCACCATTTTGCCTCTTCCAGTTTGATGAAAAAAACATGATTGGGCCGTTTTGCATCGATCCAGGTCTGCTTACCGATGGGAGACCCATCGATGCTACATATCCAAAAATTCAAGCCCTAAACCAGACCGGAAACAATTTTGGCGGCATACTCAGCCTGTTCTGCGGGGGATTCGTAGGGGGTGTGCGGCATGGGGCCGACATTGTCATCCAGCCAGCGGGGGATGAGGTGAATGTGAAAATGAGGCACGTCTTTGCCCATTACGCTTACCTGGACATAATCGCAGCCAATGGTTTGTTTCATGGAGTTGATGATCGGCTTGGTAGCAACAAAGGCTTTGGCTAGTAATTGGTCGGGTACGTCTTGTATCCAAGGGAAGGCTTGTTTGGTGATCAGCAGTGTATGGCCTTTGTGCACGGGGTTGATATCGAGAAAAGCAAACAAATTCTCGTCCTCGTATATTTTGGTACAGGGAACTTCGCCGGCAATTATTTTTTCAAAAATAGTTTGGTGAGTATTCATAGGGCTATTATAGTAGACTAGAGCCGTTTATACCTAACTCTTATATTTATGTTTGATTTGTCACACTTGAACCAGCAGCTGCAGTGGCGTTACGCGACCAAGAAATTTGATACTGAAAAAAAACTTACCAATGAGCAGGTCGATTCTATTGTGGAGGCCATGCGCATGGCTCCGTCTTCGTTTGGATTGCAGCCTTGGCGATTTGTGGTCATTACTAATTCAGAATTACGGGCAAAATTGAAAGAAGCTTCTTTTGGGCAGTCGCAGGTTACCGATGCCTCGCATTTGGTGGTGGTGGCTCACCGATCTGATGTGGCCGAGGTTGATATTGATAATTACCTGGCGGCACACGTTCGGGCGACCGGACAATCCCTGGAGGATTTGGCGGGGTATCGCGCGGTTATGGTTGGTGCTGTTGCTGCCAAGACTCCAGAGGAACGAGCAGCTTGGGCGGCTCGGCAGGCATATATTGCTTTGGGGTTTGGTTTGGAGACCGCTGCCCTGATGGGAATCGATGCGGCGCCGATGGAAGGATTCAACGCTGGGGCGGTAACGGATATTTTGGGATTAAGGGAGCTTGGCTATCAGGCAGTGGTGTATATGGCGCTGGGATATCGGTCGGCCGAAGACAAGCAGGCTGATGTGCGTAAGGTGCGTTTTGCCCCCGAGCAGGTAACTGACTGGAGGCTGTAGATTGTAGCGACCAGTGGCCTGTAGAAAAAACAAAAAGCCAGCTCATATAATGAGCTGGCTTTTTGTTTAGAGAGGTCTTGGAGTGATTACTCTTCTTCCTCGTCGTCCGAATCGTCAGAGCCCCAGCTGTCATCTCCCCAGTCTTCGGAAGCTTCTTCCTCGTCGTCTTCATTCCAACTAAAGACGTAACCTGGGTTAAGGACGCTCATAAGTGCGAGCCAGAGCTCGGAAACATTTTGCAAAGTCATGATGGTTTGCGTCGGTTGATTAACCGATAAAATGCTACGACTAAATAATCACTCAAAAAGAGTGATGTCGGAATTGTAGCGGTTGCGGCGATTTTGGCAATAGGGGTGAATACAGGTCGGGGAAAGAATGTTCAGATAAAGAGGCATGGATATTTTTTGTTTGCTGGTGGTACAATCGCCAGTACATGACCAATCCCAAAAAACTCCCCGATCAGATTTCAGATTTACCAAAACTCCTCCAAGTGCTCCTCGCCAATCGCGGTCTGACCAGTATCAACCAAGTGAGAAAATTCTTGGCGCCGGACTATGATGACCTGGCCGATCCTTTCTTGATGCATGACATGCAGACTGCCATTGACCGCATTTTGTCGGCGATGGCAGAAAATCAGACCATTGCTATCTACGCTGACTACGATGCCGATGGCGTGCCCGGCGCGGCGGTGTTGGCAGATTTTTTTACCCAAATTGGATATGCAAATTTTTCCGTATACATTCCTCATCGTCATGACGAGGGGTATGGTTTTCATATTGCGGCCATCGAACAACTGGCGGCCGACGGGACAAAATTAATCATCACCATCGACCTTGGTACCAGTGCCGAGGCAGCAGTGGATCGAGCTAGTGAACTCGGGGTGGACGTGGTCATCACCGACCATCACGAACCAGCTCATGGCTTGCCCAAAGCCGTCGCCATCGTGAACCCAAAATTGGGTGACTATCCCGATCGGATGCTGTGCGGGGCGGCGGTGATTTTTCAATTAGTCCGAGCCATGATTTTTACCCTGCGAGATTCAGAAAAAAAGTTACCCAAATCACTTTTAGAGATTTCAGAAAAAGTTTCCGCTTGGCCCGAAGGGTACGAAAAATGGTGGCTCGATTTGGTCGGACTTTCGACGATTGCCGACATGGTTCCATTGGTCGGAGAGAACCGAATCTTGGCTCGGTACGGATTGTTGGTTGGTCGGAAAACGCGGCGACCGGGATTGATCGCGCTGTCTCGACATGCGCGTTTTAATCTCCGCACACTCGATGAAACCGACATTGGTTTTACGATTGCGCCACGAATAAATTCGGCGTCACGCATGGAGCATGCTTTCGAATCTTTCAAATTATTATCGACGAGCGATCCGGCGATTGCCCTGGAGCAAGCAAAAAAATTATCCAGTCTGAATGACAAGCGAAAACGTGTAACCGCGACCACCGTCAAGCAAGCGAAAAAAATGCTGTCCGAACGAACCGTAGAAGAGGTTCTAGTCATCGGTCATCCTGACTGGAATCCTGGCATCCTTTCCATTCTGTCTGGCAAACTTTCGGAGCAATATAATCGCTCGACCTTTGTCTGGACTATTCATGGTTCGGAAAAAATCAAAGGCTCGGTACGAGCTGCCGAGGGCGAAAGTGTGCTCGATTTGATGCACCCGCTGGCGGATCAATTTATAAAATTTGGCGGCCATCAGGCAGCCGGTGGATTCACTTGTGTGCGAGAAAACATTCATACTCTCGAGGGAAAGTTGCGCGCGGTACACGCCGATTTGTATGGAAAAAAAGTAAAAAGCAAAGCCGTGGCGTATCAGGTGGATGGTGAATTATTGTTCTCGGAATGCTCTCCGGCTACCCACAAAATGATCAGACAACTAGCCCCGTTTGGGATGGGGAATCCGGAGCCGGTGTTTATTTTTTCGGATGGAATCCTGCACGGTCTGCGGCAATTTGGCAAACACGAGGAGCACATTGAGGTCACAATAAAAGACAGTAAAGGACGTTTTTTAAAAGCTGTGGCTTTTTATAAAACTGCGAATAACTATAGTTACACACCACA
The DNA here is from genome assembly GCA_964350165.1 of uncultured Candidatus Saccharibacteria bacterium. Taxonomy (GTDB): domain Bacteria; phylum Patescibacteriota; class Minisyncoccia; order Phycocordibacterales; family UBA1006; genus CAYGJA01. The sequence goes on from CAYGJA010000002.1 coordinate 71,006, forward strand.
AATAGGCGAAGGAATAAGGGTTGTGGGGAATGTAACGCTTAACCGTTTCTTGGGTAAAGAGGAATTGCGATTGTCCTTGATAGATATTTTGCCGGAGTAAACCGCGAGTGGATTATTTGTTCAGATGGCCACTCTCTAAAAAAGCTCGCGGACCCAGAACCGATGCCTTGCAGGTTCTGGGGAGCGGAGAACTTGATTCGTATTTTTTGGAGAGTGGTCGCCTGAGTGGTTAGGATAAAACGACTCATCCGTGACACGTTATTCACGAAAGTTTATTTTTGCATGATGGTGTCTTGTCACGTAGAGTGATGACATATGAAAGACGAACGATTGATTATTTATACAGATGGCTCTTCCCTTGGCAATCCAGGTCCGGGTGGGTATGGAGTAGTTATTGTGTCACCCAAGTTAGAAGAAGTGATTGAACTTGGTGGCGCCAAGCCAAACACGACGAACAATGAAATGGAAATGACGGCGGTCGTGGCCGGGCTCTCATACAGTGCCATCAACACGATGCCGATTACGCTCTACACTGATTCAAAATTTGTTATTAATGGGATTACAAAATGGGTTCATGGTTGGCAGAAAAATGGTTGGCAAACGGCTAGCAAGCAACCGGTCACTCATCGGGCAATCTGGGAGCAAATGGTTTCTCTCGTGACCGCTCGTGGCGAACAGGGAAAAGTTACATGGCAATACGTTCCCGGTCATCAGGGCGTTCCTGGGAACGAGCGAGTCGATGATATCGCCAGGGGTCTGGCCGAGGGGCAAGACATAACTTTGTACCGAGGAAATTTGGCTGGCTATGATCTAGATATTTTGACTGAACCAACTGCACAAAAAGACATGTCCTCAACAGAGTCAGGATATCCAAAATATCTGTCTTTGATTGGTGGTCAATTAGAGAGACATGAAACTTGGAAAGAGTGCGAAACACGAGTGAAGGGAAAATCCGCCAAGTTTAAAAAAGTAAAAAATTTAGCAGAAGAAAAAACCACCTTGGCTGGTTGGGGTATGATTGAATCATGACGAAACAAAAACCATCATCACCTGAAATAAAAGTCAGCATCGAAGATATCAAAACTTTTCTTCAAGAGGCCGAGCTCGATCGAGTGCAGAGTGAATTTTTTAATCGACTTTTTACCATCGTAATTGCGTCGCTTGGACTGGTGACAGCGCTGGCTTGGGATGATGTGTTGCGACAGATTTTTGCTGAGTTTTTGGGAGCAGAAAGTTCGATGGTACAGAAAATTTACTATGCTGTTGCAATTACTTTTCTGGCGGCAATGATTTCTGTTTTGTTTGGAAAATTAGCTTTGCGTTACAGTAAGCGCGAAAGAAAAAAATAACATGACTCGCTTGGTGGGAGGTTTGATTTTTTGGAGTCTCACTTTGGGGCTTCTTTTTTCAATTGGACTACGTACGGCGGATATTTCGTTGGGGGTTTCTGGGGTGATAAGTTTGGTGTTTTGTGGTGGTGTTGTTTTTTATTTTAGAAATAAATTTAATTACAAATTTTTTTTGATCGGTATTTTTTTATTTGGAACGGTCCTCGTTGGAGGTTGGTTGCGAGCCTCGGTTGTGATGAATGATTTGTTGCGAGAAGATTTTTTTTATCTATATAACAAAGATGTCGAAGTGTATGGGCGAGTTGCATCTGAGCCTGACGAAAGAATCGCCAATACAAAATTGACAATAATTCCAAACGAGATTTGTGCGACTGATATGTGTATCACAAGTGAACAGAGAGTGTTGGTTTCGGTCGGTTCTGGTGTTTCTGCACAGTACGGAGACTCTGTGTGGGTTCGAGGAAAATTACAGCGACCAGAAAATTTTGTCAGTGATGCGGGAAAAGAGTTTGATTACGTAAATTATTTAGCCAAAGATAAAATCCGAGGACTAATTTATTATCCAGATTTTGAAGTAATAGATCCTGGTCCTAAAAATTTGCAATGGCGATTGTATCGATTGAAAAAAAATCTAGTAGAAAAATTAAATGAGTTTATGCCACAACCACATGGTGCCCTGGGTGCTGGAATTGTGTTTGGAGAAAAACAAGCCCTAGGGGAAGATTTGTCTGAACAATTTCGACGCACAGGATTAATGCATATTGTGGTTTTGTCTGGATACAATGTGACGATTGTGGCTGATGCCCTGGTGCGCTCCCTGGCTTTTCTGGGGGTTGGGGCAAGCTATCTCGTTGGAGCTTTTGGGATCATGATGTTTGCTCTGATGGTTGGGGCGGGGCCGACTATTATTCGTGCCAGCATCATGGCTGGTTTGGTTTTATTGGCGCGCTACTTGGGAAGACCAACCGCAACGGTTCGATCGTTGGCATTGGCAGGCATTATCATGCTCGTCCACAATCCGCTTATATTGTGGTATGACATTTCTTTTCAATTATCATTTTTGGCCACTCTTGGTTTGATTTTTATTTACCCCTTGATTGAAGAAAAATTAAGCTGGGTCACTGGCAAGTTTCAATTGCGTGATCATTTGTCTGCGACACTCTCGGCCCAAATTGCTGTTTTGCCCTTGTTGGTATCGGCTATGGGAGAGGTGTCTCTGGTTGCTCCGTTGTCAAATGTTTTAGTATTGCCTTTTATTCCTCTCGGAATGTTGTTTACTTTTTTGACAGCGGTGCTCGGGTTTGCCTGGTTGCCATTAGCCCAGATTGGAATGCTTCCGGCGGCTGGTATTTTGGAATATGTACTTTGGATTACTGAACTTTTGTCCAAACTGCCTTTTGCGGTGATTGGTGTTGGAATATAAAAACCCGCCACGAAGGCGGGTTTTTATCTGATAAGTTCTGAGAAAAATTATTTTTGGGCCGTTACAAAAAGTCCTTCGGGGTGGCTCCAGTTTAGATTGGCAAAATAGTCTTCGATGTACTGACCTTTGCCTGATGGCTGATAGTCGGCAACAAAAGCATGTTCCCACATGTCGATTCCAACAATATACTGAGCGCTATTCAGGTGGCCCAGATGTTGTTCGTCTACCCAGGTATTAAGTAGACGATCGGCATCACGGTCGTAGTAAAGGATAGCCCAACCGACGCCACGTTTTTTGGCGACACCTTTGAACTGAGCCAGCCACACATCAAAAGACCCCCATTCGGCTGTTATTTTTTTGTATAACAAACTGTCTTCGTTTGGTGCGGTTGATCCACCCTCAAAACTTCCAAAATAGTATTCGTGATTCTTCATGCCATTGTATTCGAACCCTAGGCGACGCTGCATTTCTGAGAGAGCGTATTCGTTGCTTTCGGTGCCGGTCTTAAGGGTCTCTAGGATGTGATTTGTATTTTTTACATAGCCAGCGTATAGCTTGAGATGCTCCTCGATGTTTTTTTCAGAAATGCCGGTTAGGGCGGGAATGGTAAAAGAAATCGTTTCGTACATATATATAGCGGTTATCCGTAATAATCGAATTGTAGCATGTTGCTCATTTCTCGGGTCATTGTTATCATGCGGCCATGAATTCAGCTAATGATTTTTTGGTAATTGCTGCACCCTCAGGGGCTGGCAAAGGAACACTCATAAAATATTTACTTCAAGAATTTCCTTGGTTAGCTTTGTCTGTTTCGGCTACAACACGGCAAGAAATTCGCCCAGGAGAGATTGATGGAGAGCACTATCATTTTGTTTCTCCAGAAGAGTTTCAGAAAAAAATAAATAACAACGAATTTATTGAATGGGAAGAATTTTATGGGGGAAAAAGATATGGAACCCTGAAGTCAGAAGTTCAAAGAATACAAAATCAAAATAAGGTTCCATTGTTCGAGCTGGAAGTAAAAGGGGCGTTGCGGTTAAAAGATATTTATGGCAAACAGGCACATTTGGTTTTTATAAAAGTGCCATCGCTTGAGGTTTTAGAAAAGCGTTTGAGAGACAGGGGAACTGAAGACGAAACTAAAATAAAATATCGAATGGAAAGAGCTACGTATGAAATCAGGCAAGAAGATAAATTTGATTATTCAATCATGAATGATGATTTGGATAGGGCCAAAAAAGATATAAAAAAATTAATTCTTGAAATTTTTGCAGAACGTTTTTCGAAATAGTGGAATACTTCTCGCGTTTGTTTTTGTGGTTGCGTTGTTTCTTTTTAAGTCTTCTTTTCAAGAAAAAGAAACAAAGCTAACCGTTGCTTTTCTCGACGTGGGCCAAGGTGATGCGATTTTTATTCAAGCGCCAACGGGAGAACAGATGTTGGTTGATGGCGGGCCAGATCGGCGGGTGCTATCTCAATTGTCTCGAGTGATGCCTTGGCTCGATCGCAGTATCGATATCATAGCCGCCACTCATCCGGATAAAGACCACATTGGCGGTTTGGCTTCTGTTCTCGATTCGTATCGAGTGGGTCACGTAATTACGTCTGGCTCTACGGCCGAGACTGACACTTTTGCTGGTCTATTTGAAGCCACGCTTTCCGAAGGGGCGGAAGTGGTGTTGGTACGTCGAGGAAGTCGGGTGATGCTGGGTGAGGTTTTGGTGGAGGTGTTGTTTCCGGAACAAGTTTTTGATATTGCTGATCGAAATATTAATTCCTTGGTATTGCGGATAACCTACGGAGATATGGATTTTTTGCTTACGGGTGACATCAGAAAAGAGCAAGAGCGATATCTGGCAGAGGAATTTGGTGATGGGATACGGGCTGAAGTGCTCAAGCTTTCTCATCATGGTTCTGATTCTTCTTCTGATGAATTCTTTTTGCAGACAGTTGCTCCTGAATTGGCAATTGTATCGGCTGCGCGCAATAGTCAGTATGGCCACCCTGATCCAAAGGTAATAAAAAGAGTCCAAGATTTAGGAATTCCCATTCTGTCTACTCAATACGAAGGTACTATTGTGTTGGAATCAGATGGAAAGAGTGTTTGGCAACCATAAAACCCGCTCATAATGAAGCGGGTTTTATGGTTGCTCTTAGGCAAAAGCTCTAGGACAGCTTGTATCCAGCCTTTTTAAGGGCTTGGTAGATTCCGATTTTGTTCACGGTTCGAATACCGCGAGCAGAAACGGTGATCTTGATAGTCTTGTCTAGTTCAGGAACAAAGTAACGCTTGTCTTGCAAGTTCGGTTTGCGCCAAACTTTTCCAACAGGGTTAAACTTTGTAGCACGAACTCGGTTCGAGTATCTACCTCCAACTTGAGTCTTTTTTCCAGTTATTTCGCAGTAATTTGCCATATATTTATGAGTAGTTACCCTTCGGTAATAACGCTTTGCATGCTATCATGGAAATTATTGATTCGCAAGATATATGGATACAGGACAAACAATACTTTACATCATAGTGCTTATTTTCTCGGTTGTTCTACACGAAGTGGCACATGGATATGCGGCTGACGCAATGGGGGACCGAACCGCAAGATATGCGGGTCGGTTAACTATTAACCCAATTCCACACCTTGATTTGTTCGGGTCTGTTATCTTGCCTGCTTTGTTGGTTTTTTCGGGGGCGCCTTTTTTGGTGGGTTGGGCCAAACCAGTTCCTTTTAATCTCAGTAATATTCGGAACAAGCGCTGGGGAGCGAGCCTTATTGCTCTAGCTGGCCCAGCCGCCAATCTTTCGCTGGCGATTATTTTTGCGGTAATACTGCGTTTTCGAGAAGCGCTGGAATTATCATCATCGTTGACAGAGGTGTTTATGACCGTTGTGTTGGTGAATGTCGTGCTGATGATTTTTAATCTCATGCCGGTGCCACCGCTCGATGGTCACCATGTGTTGTTTGATATTTTTCAAGGGCCTAGATATGCCGGGCTTAGATTTTTTATGCAAAAGAATCAATTAATCTTTATTCTTTTGGCTCTTTTTGTGTTGTGGCCACTCTTAACTCCCATTGTTTTTGCCATTAGTGGCTGGCTGGTTTCCTAGCTATCAACAAGAAAAAAGAGTGTTTTGCTTTTTCGCTGTATGCTTGTTATACAGCGCTTTGTGCTTTTCAATTTAATGCCACCAATTCATGATCATATTTGATGCTTTCAAAAAAACACTGGCAATAGTCGCCCTGGCTGGATTATTTATTCTGAGTATTCAGGCTATACCGGTTGCCCGAGCGACCGATGCTACTTTTAACGTCACCATGACGGTTGATTCCGAGATTTCTATTAATGGCACCACTACCGGAACAACAACCCTGGCCGATATTCAGCTGCTTCCTAATTTGAGTATTTCTAATGACGTTGCTAGTAACTCTCAGAATAATATTGCCATCGAAACAACCAACGCAGCCGGCTATGTGCTGACTCTGCATGCAACATCTTCGCCGGCTATGCAACATACGGTTACGGCTGCCACGATTGCAAACCACAATAACGGTAGCTCTACTGCGCAGTGGGATACGACTGCTGGCAATGTGGAATTTGGCTTTAGTGTGTTCTCCTCTTCTGACGCAGCTGGTGATACGGGGGACGACATTCTTGATGTTTTTGATGATCCTGCAACCGGAGACAATAACGGAACCAATGCTGACACTTGTTTGGGGTTAGCCCCAAACACCGATCCTAGTTTTGCTAATTTAGGAGAGGATTTGGGTTTTGCGGCTGCCCTTACGGAGGCAAACGCGATTACCATTGCCTCTCGGGCGAGTGCCACTGCCGGTCCAACCGATATTGATATTTGTTTTTATGTCGAATCCAATACCGCTAGCCCTGATTCAGGTGATTATCGAGCCACAATTGTACTACGAGCTGTTGCCAGTTAAGTAAATTTGTTATTATCATTGGCATGATAAAGAAACTATCTTATCTGGTGTTTGTAATATTTCTTTTTCTCGGATTGCCATCTTTTGTTTCTGCCTATGAGTATAGTACTTTTGTCACCGAGGCTAATGGTGATTTTATTGTTGGCCCCGCAAAGTCGGAGATAGTTCTGGCTCCGGGTGAAACAAAAACACAAAGAATTACAATAAAAAGTCGAATTGATGGCGAACAAAAATTTCGAATATTTGCTCGTGATTTTGTTGGCTCTGATAATCCAGAAGAAATTGTAAGATTTATTGAGGATGGTTCTGGAATCAGTCCCTATCCTCTTTCCGAATATATTTCGGTGGAATTGAATGAATTTAGTCTTGATTTGGGCGAAACACTTACTTTTGACGTGACAATTAGCGTTCCAAAAGACGCTGAGCCGGGTGGTCGCTATGGGGCAATTGTTATTAGTGCTACTCCAGAAGTTACGGCCGAGGGCGGGGTGGGTGTTCAGTTCTACAGTGAGATTGGGGCGCTCTTGCTTGTTCGTATCGATGGAGAAGTAGATGAATTTGGTTTTGTCGAAGATTTTACTTTGAATGATAAAAAAGGAGGTGTTTTTTTTAAAAAACCCTTACTACTGAAAACTTTTTTTCGTAATGCCGGGAATGTACACCTGATTCCTTATGGTCAGATTGTGATTTCGAATATGTTTGGTCGCGAAGTGGGAGTAATTCCAATTGATGCTTATTTTGCTTTGCCTGATGCGGTTAGATTGCGATCTTTTTCTTGGCCAGACAAGCAAGATAAGTCTTTTTTGATTGGTAGATATACCGCAGAATTACAGATGTATCCTGGATATCGTGATATTCCAGAAATTGTTCAGCTTCGTTTTTGGTACCTACCAATTTATGCAATTCTTATTTTTGTCGGTGTAATTTTTCTGGTAATGGTAATTCGGGCGTATTTTTTGAAAAATTATCGTCGTGTGAACAATAACTAACCAACTTCTAGGTATACTGTTGCTATGCCTTTGTTTTTAAACAAAAAAATAACTGTGTTATTGGTTGTGGTGATGGTTTTTTTCCCAAACATACTCATTGCTCAGACAATGACCAGTACTACGTATCAATTACAGTTTGATTCGGCGAATAGTGGTGGCGGTTTGGCCACAAGTACTTCGTATCAGATAGAGGACACTGTTGGTGAGATTGCTACTGGGAGAAGCGGTTCGACGCCTGCTAACTGGTTTGATACTGATTGGTTGTATCGAACAAAAATAACCGTTAATGCAGATCGGGTTACCTCTACCTTGAGCAATTTTCCTCTCTATGTAGATTTATCTCATTTGCCGGCTAGTTTTTTTGCAAATATAAAATCTGATGGGTCAGATATTCGAGTGGCTGAGGGAGACGGAATGACAGAGACTCCTTTTGAGGTGGCCAGTATCGACAAGGTCGCCGGCACTGGTGAGTTATACGTCATGATAGATTCTCTCTCTTCTGCTGTTGATACTGATTTTTATGTTTATTACGGCAATAGTGCCGCAACTTTTTATTCGGCAACGAGTACTTATGGTTCAGAAAATGTTTGGAACGCTGATTATGTGTTGGTTTCGCACCATACAGACGAAACGTCGGCTAGCGTTCTAGATAGTACTAGTAATGGCTTTGATGGTACCAAGGCTAGTGCCGATAACCCCCTGGAAACCACTACGGGAAAAATAGGAGAAGCCCAGGAATTTATAGCAGGAGGTGCTAACGAAATCACACATGGTAATTTTGGAGCTATCACTTCCTTTACTGTTTCGGCTTGGATAAACGCAGATACCACAACTGGTTCTGGTGATTATAATACTTATGGATATACCGTCTTTGCTTCTTCTCTAAACGGCACAGCTCGATATCCACTGTGGTTAACATTGCGTCAGGGTGATATTCGGTTGTGGGCTTTTGAAGACAACCCCACTACGGGATATCGCGCTACAACTGATTTAGATTTACAAAATAATCAATGGTATCACCTGGTGGTAACGGCAATAAGTGGTGGTACGACAAGGGTTTTATTAAACAATCAAGAAGTGCTGTCTTTTGTAAATGATGCAGATGTGGGCTGGTCGACTATTTTTACTATTGGTGATCTTCGGGCTGGACGAAGTATTAATTTTGACGGAGAGATTGATGAAGTCCGTTTTTCGAGTAGTGTTCGTTCTGATGACTGGATTGCTACAGAATATTTTAATCAACAATATCCACGCGTGCTTTATACGGTCCATGAAGAGGAGAGTCGGTATGGCACGTATGTCCTTAATGCTGGTTATCAGCAAATGAATGAAACTTTTTTGTCTATTTCTTTAGTTAATGACGTTATTTTAGAACCTGGTGTTGGAATTATTGCAAATAATTCTGTGGCAAGTGAGCTGTTGCGAGTTCGTTCGGATAATCCAGCGGGATATAATTTGTATGTAAAAACCACCCAATCACCGGCGTTGCAAAAAATAGGAGGAGGCAATAACTTTTCTGACTATACTCCAACCACTCCGGCTATGCCCGAGATCTGGTCTGTAGACAGTGGGCAAAGTCAGTTTGGTTACTCTCTGTATGACTTAGCTGGAGGAGATGTTTCTGATGGTGACTGGGGTACCGCCGATGATTGTGGCAATACCACGACTGGTGACCCAGACGGTCCCGGCGGGGCCGAGCAGTTATACGATGCCTTAACAACCAGTAACCGAATGGTGGCTCAGCGCACTGAAAGAACGTCTGAAACTGGTTCAGATATTGTGTTCTGTTTTGCCGCTGGAACAAACGACGGACTTGTTGAGTTTGGCGCTTATCAGGCGCCGATAGTGGTAACCGCAATTGCGTTATAATAAAAACATGTTGCGGCGAGTTTACCAGCTGTTTTTTTCGGTGGTGTTTATTTCGGTAATCACTATTCTTTTTTTTGGTTTTCATCGCGAAATAGCTCTTGCTTCAAGTGTCTCTTTTGATGTCGGGGTTACTGTCGAAGGCTGTAATTCTAATTTGGTTTGTGAGCTTGGACTTGGCGAAACAGTTGCCACCTGCCCAAGTGACTGTACTGTTTTTCAATGTTCAAATGGCCTTGATGATGACGGTGATGGTAGTGTTGATTATCCTGATGACCCGCATTGTGATTCGGCTTTGGACGATCGAGAACAAGAAGAGGGTGGTGGAAATGGGGGCGGAGGAGGTAACTCTGGAACGGCTGTTTGTTCTTTGTTTATAAATCCCTCTACTATCGCCTTGGGAGAAACTGCAAATTTAACCTGGTCGTCATCAGAGGCTGGGCTACAAAAAATAATTTCTCCTGATATTGGTTCTGTATCAGCCGCCGGAGCAGTTGTTGTTTCCCCGAGTGTAGACACAACCTATACAGGTTTGTTTACAGGGCTCAGAAACACCGCTGTCTGTACCGCCACACTTAGTGTCGAAACACCAACCTCAACGCCGGGCTTTGTCTCTCTTGGTTCGGAATCTTATGTCGTATATGAGAATGCTGGTTTTGTTACCGTAGGTCTTCATCGCACGGGCGGGAGCCAGGGAGAAATTTCGATAGAGATTTCTACCGTGGTTGCTTCGGCAGATGGGCGAGATTTTGAAATCAAGACAGAAGTTTTTACTTGGACTGACGGGAACACAGACACAAAAACATTTACTGTGGCTATTTTCCCTGACATTTTTGAAGAAAATGATGAAGTGTTTTCTATCTTTTTGCGTGCAATTGAGGGGGAGGTGGGTGGTCCAGCGGAAGCGATTGTCACTATTAAAGATGTTTTTACTGAGCCAGACTCGACAACTTTGACATTAATAAAACAAGTGATTAATGATGACGAAGGAGCGTTAGGTGCTGGAGATTTTATTCTTATGGTGGATGGGGAGCAGGTGCAATCGGGGACGACTTTGGTCGTTGACCCAGAATCACCCCTGGTGATAAACGAAATTCCTCACAGTGGTTATCAATTTGTGTCGGTTACTGGATCTTCTGTTTGTCCTAATAATCTTCCTGGGGAAATTATTTTAGAAGAAGGACAAGATGTTGTATGCACCATAACCAATAACGACATTCCGCCAGAATCAGAGAGGGTCCCTGGTGTTGTTAGTTTCACCACCAATACTGTTTTGGTGGAAGAAGGATCGACGGTTACTATCACACTCTCTCGATATTCTGGAAATTCAGGTGAAGCAAGGGTTTTGGTGACTAGTTCTGACGGAACCGCCGTGGTTGGTAATGACTATGAATTCTTGGAAGAGGCTTTTGTTTGGGGAGATGGTCAGGATGGGCAAAAAACATTTGTTTTTCGATCTTGGGAAGACAATCTTGTCGAAGGAGATGAGTCGCTGTCACTGACTATTTTTTCTGATTCTATCCCCCTGGCAAACCCTCGAACATTAACGATTATTATAAAAGATAACGATTCACCAGAGCCTGATTGTGTAGGTGCTGAGTGTTTTGTGATTACTCCAGATTTGGGTGGTCCACCCGAAGTCGCCGAGAACGTCTACGTGCCAGTTGTGGACAGGCTCCAGACATTAAAGAAAATCTACGATATTCCTTTGGTCAAAAGCACGTCTCAGGTTGTGAGTGGGGCTGGGGTATTGCTCGGTGCTGGTTCATTATTAACCATTGGTTTTGGTCTTCAAAATCTCTGGCTTTCGTTCTTGAGATTACTCTCTCTTCTTTTTTCTGTCATTGGGCTTCGGCGAAAGGCGAGGCCATGGGGAACTGTGTATGACAGCGTTACCAAGCAGCCCCTCGATCCTGCAGTTGTTTATTTATACGACAAAAACAAAAAAGAAGTAGGTAATGTTATTACTGATATTGATGGACGGTATGGTTTTTTGGTTAAACCTGGAACTTACACACTAGTAGCAAAAAAAACACATTATAAATTTCCATCAAAACGGCTAGAGAGCAAAACAAAAGACGAACTTTATGACCATCTATATTTTGGCGAAAGTTTGGAAATTGAAAAAGATGGGGATGTTATTGCTTATAACATTCCTATGGACCCAGAAAAATTTGACTGGAATGAATTTGCTAAGCGCGACATGAGAGTTATGAAATTCTATCGTCGGCGCGATCGCTGGTTGGCGCAATTGGGTCAGGTGATTTTTTTAGGGGGCTTTATTTTTGCCTTTTTTGCTTTTCTGTATGTTCCACATCCTTATAATTTTGTTATTTTTGTACTGTATGTCGGCATGTTGTTTTTGACATTGCTTGGAATCAGAAGACGCAAATCTGGTGTTGTTACTGAGGCGGCAACAGGAAAACCTTTGTCATTTGCCGTTATCCGCATCATTGCACCTGTTTCTGGTCAAGAAGTTGGCCATGTTGTTACTGATGCTGCGGGAAGATACTTCAAATTAATCATTGATGGAACCTATACTATTCGTATCGAAAAAAAGATTTCCGAAGAAGGTTTTGAGTTAGTTTTTGAACAAAAAGAAGTCTCTATAAAGCAAGGAATTTTGAATAAAAATTTTGAAATCTAAAACATAAAAAAGCCTTATTGTTATTAACGTTTTTGTGAAAAAAACGATTTTTGAAAGTGGTCCTTGTGCTACTATTGAAAGTAGGATTGGGGCCCTTATTGCTCAATCCAAATCGTTCTAAATGAATATCATTCCGACTAGTAAGCGAATAGTTCGCTACGCTGCTTATTTTATTGCAGCTCTAGTCCTCCTTACGCACGTTTCACACGGGCTTGTTCGTGCTGCTAGTTTTAATCCAGAAATCAACTATCAAGGCAAATTGGCAGACAATACTGGTTCGGCCGTAAGCGATGATGGTTACAATATGCGTTTCAAGTTGTTTACCGTTGGTACCGGAGGGGCCGAAATCTGGAGCGAAACACTTTGTTACTCGACAGACAATGGCGACAGCTGTGCTGGCTCTGGTACAGATTCTCGGGTGGACGTGACGAGCGGTTTGTTTAGTGTGCTTTTGGGAAATGTTTCCACGACCAGTCTAGCCTCGATTAATTTTAATCAAAATTTGTGGCTCGAGGTTGCTATTGGTGGAACGAGCACTACGCCAAGCTGGGAAACATTGTCTCCTCGTAAAAAATTAGGTACGGTGCCCTCGGCTTTTCAGGCCGATCAATTGGATGGATTGGATTCTCTACAGTTCTTGCGTTCTGATGCTACCGACACCATGAACGCTAGCAGTACTGACACCTTGCTGACAATTGATCAGGATGGCTCTGGTGATGTTTTAAATATTTTTTCAGGTTCTACTGAATATTTCTCGGTTCTTTCGGGTGGAAATGTTGGTATTAATAATGCGAACCCAGGTAATCAGTTGTCGGTTGGGGGAGATCTAGGAATTACCACTGATCAGGCTGATCTTCGTTTTTATCAAGGATCTAATTACGTTGGTTTTCAAGCTTCCAGCTCTCTTTCGGGTAATCAAATCTGGACACTGCCGGCTGTTGACGGCGGAACCAACCAGGTACTGGCCACCGACGGGGCTGGCAACTTGGCCTGGATCAACGGTAGCGCAGCTACCGGAACAGTGAGCACTTATCTGGCGCTCACCGACACTCCCGGCACTTTCACCACCTCGGCTATTCCTTTCACTAACACTGGTGGTGACGCCCTCCTTCATTCTTCTGGATTTACGTTTACGGATACCAATGACATTCTCACCGTCGGCACCCAGCAACTCTATGGTTATGGTACTAACAACCTGTTTCTTGGAGCTTCCACTGGTAACACCAGTTTGTCTGGCTCTCAGAACGTAGCCGTTGGTGGTGGTAGTGGGAGTGCTCTCGCTACCGGTTCAGAGAACGCCTTTTTTGGTTATGGTGCCGGAGCGAACGTTAGTAGTGGTACTGCCAACGCCTTTTTTGGCACCAACGCCGGCAACGGCGCCACCTCTACCAGCAACAACACTTTTCTTGGCTACAACGCCGGCGCAAGCAACACAGCCAACGGCATTGTGGCTATCGGATACAACGCTGGTGCGGGGAACACAAAAAGATCACTTACCGCTATCGGATACAACGCTGGCTTTGTAAATGAAGGCAATTACAACACCTTTATTGGAGAGAGTTCTGGTGCTAGTAACAGCACTGGTGGGGGGAACACTTTCATCGGTGAACATTCCGGTCGCGCCAACACTACTGGTGCACGAAATACTTTTATTGGTGCCCTCTGTACCGGGGCTGGAAACGTTGGTGGTGACTATAATGTTTTTATAGGAGATTGTACTGGATACGGCAACAACGAAGGGCTCAGAAACCTCTACATGGGAAGCAGTGTCTCTTACTATCGCGAAGGTGATGACAATCTTATGTTCGGTTATGGTTCTGGTTCTGGCCCTCTTGGAACTTCTGGTGACCGCAACCTCTTTATGGGTACTTACTCCGGTAATAGTACCGACGCTGATGACAATATCTTCTTGGGATATTATTCCGGTTACGACAATACCTCCGGAACCCTGAACCTCTTTATTGGAAACCAGTCTGGTGTCAACAATATTACTGGTAACTCGAACCTTTTCCTTGGCTACCAGTCTGGTTTCACTAATACGGCCGGCTCCAACAATCTCTTCCTTGGTTACCAAGCCGGATATTCCGAAACCGGTTCCAACAAACTCTACTTAGATAACTCCTCCTCCACCACTCCTTTGATTTATGGAGAGTTTGATAATGACCTAGTCACCATCAACGGCACCCTTAACCTTGGCGGCTCCAACAACGAACTTCGCTTCTACGAAGGCTCCAACTACGTTGGTTTCGAAGCTCCCGCTTTGAGTGGCAACCAAATCTGGGTCCTTCCAGACACAGACGCTACCAGCTCTGGTCAGGTACTAGCTTCTGATGCGACCGGAAATCTGTTCTGGACCACTGCTTCTGGTGGTGGCGCTTCAGACTACCTTTCTCTCACCGACACTCCCGGCACTTTCACCACCTCGGCTATTCCTTTCACTAACACTGGTGGTGACGCCCTCCTTCATTCTTCTGGATTTACGTTTACGGATACCAATGACATTCTCACCGTCGGCACCCAGCAACTCTATGGTTATGGTACTAACAACCTGTTTCTTGGAGAATCAGCGGGAAACACTAGTCTAAGTGGGGCAACAAACAATACTGCTGTTGGTTATCGGGCTGGTGTTGCTATTTCTGGCGGTGACTGGAATACTTTTTTGGGATCTTCTGCCGGTGAATCAATAACGGGAGGATCCAGGAATTTATTCTTGGGTTATCAGGCTGGAAACACGGCAACTACTTCTGATGATAATACTTTTCTTGGTTATCAGGCTGGATTAAGTAATACGACTGGTGCTTATAACGTTTATATTGGTTCTGGCGCTGGTGACGTGAACACAACTGGAGCCGCGAATGTATTTATTGGCGTAAATGCTGGTGGCGCAAATACAACGGCTTCACTTAATACTTTTATTGGTCGTAACGCTGGGCTCTCAAATACGACCGGTTCTTCTAACACTTTTGTTGGCTACATTGCTGGAACTTCTAACAGTACTGGTACCGAAAATACTTTTCTAGGTGTTTCTGCTGGTGGCTTGAACATCGGCGGATCATACAATACCTTTGTTGGAAAAAGTGCTGGTTACAACAACACCTCTGGTTCTAATAATGCTTACTTTGGTTGGGAGGCTGGTTTGCTTGGCACAACTGGTGGTGCCAACACTTTTATTGGGCGATATGCGGGACGAGCAAATACAATCGCAAGCGATAATACTTTCTTGGGAACGTCCGCTGGGTCGGTAAACACCACTGGTGGATCAAATACCTTTATTGGTCGCAATGCCGGTCTTTCAAACACCACTTCTGGAAATAATGTTTTCCTTGGAAAAGATGCTGGGTATAGTGCTACGGGCGCAAGTAATGTTTTCTTGGGTTATCAGGCTGGTTATTCCGAAACAGGATCTAATAAGCTATACATCGAGAATAGTAATTCTGCTTCGCCTTTGATTCATGGTGATTTTTTGGCTGACACCATAAGATTTAACGCAACAACAACGGTTAATGCGCCAAATGCTGATGGGGGCGCTGTGGCAGTAGGTAAGGCACTTACGATAACTGGGGCTGCTGGGAATTATGGCTTGGACAGTATTTTTATTAATAAGCTTGGTTCGTCTCCTGCTAATTACAGCAATATTAGAGTTCAGGTTAATGACATTGATACTACTCGAATTAGATCTATGCGCTCTGATGGATCAACCCGAATCGAGTCTTATAACGGAACTTCTGCATATAACACTGGTCAACTAACACTCCTTCCTAATGGTTCGGTGTTAGTGGGTACAACCACCACAAGCACCCTGTTCGCAGTAGAAGGTGATGCCTCAATTCTCGGCTCCAACAACGAACTTCGCTTCTACGAAGGCTCCAACTACGTTGGTTTCGAAGCTCCCGCTTTGAGTGGCAACCAAATCTGGGTCCTTCCAGACACAGACGCTACCAGCTCTGGTCAGGTACTAGCTTCTGATGCGACCGGAAATCTGTTCTGGACCACTGCTTCTGGTGGTGGCGCTTCAGACTACCTTTCTCTCACCGACACTCCCGGCACTTTCACCACCTCGGCTATTCCTTTCACTAACACTGGTGGTGACGCCCTCCTTCATTCTTCTGGATTTACGTTTACGGATACCGACGACATCCTTACGGTTGGTCTATCTCGCATCTGGGATGACGGAGGAACTAGCGTCTTTGTTGGGCAAAGCGCCGGAAACACCAGCGCCAGTGGCAACAACAACGTGATGATTGGCCAAAACGGAGGCGCCGCTCTTACTTCTGGAGGCAACAACGTTTCTCTGGGTGCCGGAGCTGGTTCGGCCCTTACCTCTGGAGGCAACAACGTACTGCTGGGGTATCAAGCGGGGAATACGCTGACAACAGGAGGTACTAATATTTTGATTGGATACGATGTTGATGTTTCTTCGAATAGTAGTAGTAATCAGCTTAATATCGGAAACCTTATCTATGGAAACTTGGGGGCGACCCAATTGAGTATTGGAACTTCAACCTTGTCACATACCCTTGCTGTTGCTGGCAGTTTTGATGTGAATTCTGGTGCAATTAACTATTCAACGACGACCAATATTACGTCTATTGAGCGTCTTGATTTGGGTAACATAGAATTTGAAGATAATGCTGGGGCGGTGAGTTGGATTGATATGAAGGTTACCGCCAGCTCTTCATCGGGAACAATTATGAGTTATGTGGCTCAGATTGACACCCAAGAAATATTGAAACTATATGCGGAGGCTGATGGTGCTGGCGGAATCAACACTACTCGAGTAGTAATTGGCACGAGTACTAATGCGATTTTGGGATCAAGTAACATCCCAGACGGCTCGCTTATTATTACTGACGGAATTCTCTGTGTGGACGATGGTGCTGGTGGGGCCAATTGTGATGATGTTGCTAGAACTCCCGGACAGATTTATGCCGAGTCTAGCTCGGTAACTGCTATCGACCTTGCCGAAAATTTCCCCACCAAAGACGCTTCGCTCGAGGCCGGAGAATTAGTTATGGTTGATCCAGATAATCCCGTTTTTGTAAAAACATATGATCCAGCTGACCCTGAGGCGGTTTTGATTGGTGTAGTTTCAACCAAGCCTGGAGTTTTGTTGGGAGGTTTTGGGGATGAGCGATACAAGGGAGAGCGCAAGGTGCCCGTAGCTTTGGCTGGTCGTGTGCCGGTTCGAGTGACAACAGAGGCCGGAGCGATTTCGGTCGGAGATAGGTTGTCGTTTGCAAGCACTCCTGGTTTTGCTAAGCGAGCAGATGTGTATGAATCAACAATCGGTATTGCTCTTGAATCAGTAGACGAAGGCGCCGTTGAGGGACAAGAAATACTAGTGTTTATCAATCTGCAATCGGTGCAAGAGGCTTCTGGTTCGGGGGGAGGATTGCTGGCAACACTACGTTCATATGGGGTTGAACTATCAAAACAAATAACTAAAATCACAAAACTAGCCGTGGCTACTTTTACGGTAGGAACAGCGGAGCACCCAACTGGCATTACTATTTATGACACAGTTACCCGTCAGCCGTACTGTATTGTGATTACCAATGGTATGCAGGTTGCGACTAGTGGAGCGTGTCCTGATGTCGACACGAGTGGTTTTGTGCCTCAGTCGGGGATAGTCGCAGGGACCAGCACCACGCCAACCCCAGCACCACAGCCTGCTCCTGAGTCAAGCCCAGAACCTACTACGCCAGAACCAACCCCGTCTCCAACTAATACCACTCCAACCTCAACAACTCCTGTTGCTACGTCAACAAATTCAGGCGCAACATCCGCTCCAAGTTCAGGGGTATCTTCAACCAGCACCACGCCAACCCCAGCACCACAGCCTGCTCCTGAGTCAAGCCCAGAAC
>CAYGJA010000002.1:89175-212470 GCA_964350165.1 uncultured Candidatus Saccharibacteria bacterium
CAAATTCAGGCGCAACATCCGCTCCAAGTTCAGGGGTATCTTCAACCAGCACCACATCATGAGCAGATTTACATTATTTAAAAATCCAATAATTTTGGGTCTTTTGGTTATTCTTTTTCTAATTGCCTCAGAGTCTTTTGGTTTGACCAAGATTGGTCTTACTCTGAGCACGGGATCTTCTGTTAATGATGGTTTGGTTTTTCATTACACTTTTGATAATCAGGGTCCTAATGGAATCACTAATTGGTATGGTGATGATTGGCTATATCGTTCACAAATAAGTATATCTCCGGCTCAGGTCACTTCGACTCTCACTGATTTCCCCATCTACGTCGATCTCTCCGATCTCCCCACTGCTTTCTTCGAAACCGTCCAAACAGACGGAGACGATATTCGAATCACCGACGGAGACGGAGTAACCGAACTTCCTTTTGAACTTGTCTCTATAAATACCGGCACCCAAACAGGAGAACTTCACTTCAAAGCAGATTTGTTCACTGGAACAGTTAACAATTTCTACATCTACTACGGCAACGCATCTGCTACTGGCTACGCCACCACCGACACGTATGGTGCGGAGAATGTGTGGACCAAGTATGTAGGGGTCTGGCATAACAATGAAGACCCGTCAATAACAGAAATCATAGACTCTACTGGTAACAATAATGGTACTCCAAATGGAAACATGACGTCTGACGATTCAGTTGCTGGTCGCTTGGCGGGAGGAAATGCTTTGCATTTTGATGGTGACGATTATGTTGATATTAGCCCAGATGGAGGAGTGCTTGACATTTATGGAACTGGTCAGACCCTTACACTATGTGCTTGGGCCTTGGTTGAGATCGACGACACTCCTACGTCCTGGCCTCCTATTTTTTCTAAGGGTGATATTCAATATGTATTAAAGTTGAATAATGGAGGCGCCTGGGAATTTAAAACCAATAATGCCTATTTTCTTGATGGTAATCCGGATTTGGATACTTGGTATTATTTATGCGGACGCAATAATGGCAGCACTAATCAACTTTTTATTGACTCAATATTGCAAGGCAATTCTTCGGTTGCTACTAGTATCGGAAATCAAACTCACGCCGTCTACATGGGTAGAGATTCGCAAAATGTAGCACGTTCTCCCTATTGGCGAGGAATGATTGATGAGGTTCGGATTAGCACGGAATCTCTTTCATCAGATTGGATTGCGGCGGAGTACGTGAATCAAGCAACTCCCAACACTTTTTATACTGCTAGTAACCACACTACTAAGATGTCGGCCGCTTTGTCCGATGGTAATGTTGTACCTGGACGACTTGGGCAGGCACTAGAGTTTGATGGCGTTTCTGACAAAATAGACCTTGGTGATTCTGCTGAACTAAATCTAACCATACCGTTGTCTATGGGTGCTTGGATAAAGCTTGACAGTTTGCCAAGCGCTGATGAGCCATACGGAATTATCACGAAGTGGAATGATAGCTCTAATGATTATCGAGAATGGTATTTTATCCTCAATAGCGATAATAAATTAGAATTTCGAAAAGCAAATGGCGCAACAGAATACGAAACAGCTACAGCTACTACTGCTTTTACTGATGCCAATCTCGGAGAATGGATTCATCTGGGTTTTTCGATAGATGGCGGAGGAGACTGGACTATTTTTATTAATGGTGAAGAAGATGCAATTGGTACTTTTGGCACTTTGGGAATTGGAGATTCAATCGGTGTGCCATATATTGGCGCCATAGATAACGATACTGGTTCGTCTCCAGATTATTTTTTTGACGGTGCTATCGATGACGTGCGCTTGTATAATCGCGCGTTATCTCGCGCTCAGATGAAGAGGGTGTATCAACTGGGTGCAACCACTAACATTTCTAAAACAATCCGCACCAATAGTGTTTTGGAAGAGGGGCTGGTGGCTCATTTGACGCTCGATGCAAAAGATATGGATTTTTCTCAGGCGCCGGTCGCTGGTGACTCGGTTGGGTCAAATAATGGTGGCGCTATGGGTTTTTCATCTAATGGAGCTGCTTGGTATAACGAAAACTGGAGCGAACGATTACCTCTTGCGATTCAAAGTAGCCAGGTAGGGAGTACTTTGACTGATTTTCCAGTGTATGTTGATTTGTCGAATTTGCCGGCTGCTTTTTTTGCAAACGTGCAAAGTGACGGTGATGATATTCGAATAACCTCGAGTAATGGCACAACCGAATTGCCCTACGAATTGGTTAGTTTGGACGCTTCTGGAGCCCCTAGTTGTGCAACAAATTGTACGGGCGAGCTTCATTTTAAGGCTTCCAGTATTTCTTCTTCGTCTGACACTACTTTTTATATTTATTACGGCAACGTCGCCGCTACTGGCTACGCCATTACCGACACGTATGGTGCGGAGAATGTGTGGACCAATGGATATGCCGGTGTTTGGCATTTGGAGGAAACTTCGGGGGTTCATTATGATTCTACCGCAAACAATAATGATGGTACGAACAGTGGATCAAATCAGAACGTGGCGGGCAAGATGGGTATAGCTAATGATTTTGACAAGATCGATGATTATATTGACCTAGGCTCTGGAAGCGGTATTGATAATATTTTTGCTGCCGGCGGAACGATTTCTGCCTGGATTGAACCAGACGGACAAGGTGAAAATGGTTATGGATATATCGTCTCAAAAGCAACGGGGGCTAACGATGATAATGGTTGGGTTTTCATGTTGGATTACGACAGAATGGGCTTTTCAAGCTCTTGGAACACTCAGCAGGGTTATTGGGACACTGTTAGTAACGTAAATACTTATAATTCTTTTTCACATGTTGTTGTAACTTATTCTTCCACATCATCTGCTAACGATGCTTCGATGTATCTGAATGGAGCAGCGATTTCGATAAAGAATGATTATGAGCCGGCAATAACCATCCAAGATGATGCTGCTAGTTCTGCCAGAATTGGAAATAAGATAGCTTCTACGGATAGAACTTTTGACGGTACTATTGACGAGGTTCGCTTGAGTACAGAGATTAGGTCCGCAGATTGGATTGCGGCTGAATATAGTAATCAAAATACACCAAATAGTTTCTACATAATTGGAGACGTCGAAGGTGTAAGCACGGCAGTTCAGCGCGCTGTTGTTCCTGGTCGCCTGGGGCAAGGGCTGCGTTTTTCTGGCGTAGCAGATTATTTAGAGATACCCGATGATGCTAGTTTGGATTTTGGTACTAGTCCTTTTAGTATTGGTTTTTGGTTCAAAACTGATGAGGATTTTGACGGAACAACCGCTGTCTCGCAGACGCTCTTGGCGAGATATAATTCAGACGCACTCAATTGGTCGATAACGTTGCGAGGAAGTGATTACTTGGGAGATACTTTGGCAGTTTCTCCGACGGGAAGTCTGCAGGTAAAAACAGAAAGCGCTTCTGGTTCACCGCATTACCTTGCAACCACCAACAAGAGTTGGGAAGCAAATCGTTGGTATCACGCAACAGTTATTATTGGTGAGAATGCTGCCACATCATACATATATATAGATGGTGAAGCGGATTATTTGGCGGGACAAGATGAGCCAGCCACTTATAATGACAGCAACTTGACTGCTAACTGGACTATTGGTGGGGGTGAGCACGATAGCGGAAATCTTTCTGGAGCAAGGTACTTTAGAGGATCTCTTGATGATATTCGAATTTATAATAGAGCGTTGAGTACCCAGGATGTCCGACGTCTCTATGGATTGGGAGCAACTACCCACGTAGGGAAAAGCACTAGTGGTGGCTCTAACAGTCTAACCTCTGGGTTAGTGAGCCAGTGGACTTTCGATGGTGGGTCTGGTTTTGATATGGGGCAAGATTACGAAGTGCGTGACAGTGTAGCCAGCAATCACGCCGATCATGCTTCTCCGAGTGCTGGTGAAGTGCTTCCGGGTGCTATGGGACAAGCATTAGAATTTGATGGAACAGCTGATTTTGCGCTTACTGATGTCGACCCGTCGCTATCTTTTGGAGACGGGGATGCTATTTCTTTGTCTGCTTGGGTCAAGCCAGATGCAGTCAACGGATCTTATTTTATTCTATCAAAAGGTTATTTTTTTGGAGACACCGATACCAACTACGCCCTGGCGATCGATGGTGGAAAGCTAGTATTCCTATATCGAGATATTAGCGGAGCTTTTCAGACCTATCAATCAGATTCAGCGGTTGTGGAGGTGGGCGAGTGGCAACAAATCGGAGTTACGTATGTTTTTGGTGACGGAACTTCTCCGGTGTTGTATATAAACGGCACAGAAACACAGGCCTCTTGGCAGGAAATATCTACTGGAAACGTGGCACCCAAACAACCTCATTTGGGTCTTCAGATCGGGGCTCGTGATTATGGCGAATATTTTGATGGTGGCTTGGATGATATTCGTTTGTATAATAGAGTTCTTGACGCCAGTGAAATGCAACGCATACACGCCCTTGGTCTGTAGATTCTTGCATTTTTATAACCGCTATAGTACACTCGGGCCACCAGTAACGGGCTGGTATTTTTATTGCATTCTTACGTTATGCCTACAGTAAATCAATTATGCCGAAAAGGGCGAAAAAAAGTTACAAAAAAAGCTAAGGCTGTCGCACTTCGCCGTGGCTTTAATGCTCTTAAGAACCAGCCCACTTTTTACAATTCTCCATTCAAGCGTGGTGTGTGTACCAAGGTTAGTACCACCACTCCTAAAAAACCAAACTCAGCGCTTCGAAAAATCGCTCGTGTTCGATTGTCTAATGGTTACGAAGTAACCGCCTACATTCCTGGAATGGGACACAATCTACAGGAGCACTCAGTGGTTATGATTCGTGGTGGTCGAGTAAAGGACCTTATTGGTGTGCGCTACACTGTCCTTCGCGGTGTGCTTGATGCACAAGGAGTAGCAAACCGAAAGACCTCTCGTTCACGTTATGGTGCCAAGCGGCCTAAATAATACCTATATATAGTATGCGACGAAAGTTAAAGAAAAAGAATATTGCCGGACCAGACAGCAAGTATGATTCTGCTAAAGTTTCAAAGCTGATTAACTACATCATGCTTGATGGCAAGAAAGAAGTTGCTCGCAAGGTTGTCTATGGCGCTTTTGATATTATCAAAACCAAGACAGGCAATGATAACCCAATCGAAGTTTTTGAACTGGCACTTAAAAATGCTGGTCCTTTGATGGAGGTTCGTTCTCGCCGTGTTGGTGGAGCCAATTACCAGGTTCCCCGAGAAGTAAAACCAGATCGACGACTACAGCTTTCCTTCCGTTGGGTAATTGCCGCCGCTCGTGGCCGCAAAGGGGCCGACATGTCTACTCGATTGGCTGAGGAAATCATTCAGGCAAGCGAAGGTGAAGGAAGCGCCGTTAAAAAGCGCGATGATACTCACCGCATGGCCGATGCCAACAAGGCCTTTGCTCACTTTAGTTGGTAAAACAACATTTATATGCAAAACAAAAACCAGCCTTTTGGGGCTGGTTTTTGTTTTGTTGTCGCTAGTTTTTTTATGGTGCATGTGCTAGATTGTGCTCATCTGCACAGCAGTGTCTTTTTATCTTGGACACAAGCAGGGTCTACGATTTTACAATATCGAATTATTAAGAATAAATTGTTTATACCTATACTATGGAACGAAAATATCCACTAAGCCACGTTCGCAACTTCGGAATCATTGCGCACATTGATGCCGGCAAAACCACTACTTCTGAACGCATCCTTTTTTATACTGGTGTTTCTCACAAGATCGGTGAAGTGCACGATGGTGACGCAACCATGGACTGGATGGAGCAAGAACAAGAGCGAGGAATTACTATTACCTCGGCAGCAACAACTTGTTTTTGGAAGCCAAGCTATGATACCGACAACGAAGAAGCCGGACACCGGTTCAATATTATTGACACACCGGGTCACGTAGACTTTACCGTTGAGGTAGAGCGATCACTTAAAGTTCTCGACGGTGCGGTTACTGTTTTTGATGGTGTTGCGGGAGTGGAGCCACAGTCCGAAACGGTATGGCGACAAGCTGACAAGTATGGTGTTCCTCGTATTTGTTTCATTAATAAAATCGACCGTACTGGAGCCAGCTTTAATCGCTCATTTCAGTCAATCATAGACCGACTTACTCCAAAAGCCTGCCGTTTCCAGCTTCCTTGGGGCGAAGAGGGAGAAATGCAAGGTGTTATCGATTTGATGCGAATGAAAGCCTATTCATTCGAAGGTGACATGGGTAATCAGGTGGTAGAACACGAAATCCCCTCAGAACTAAAAGCTGATGCTGAAAAATTCCGCGCCGAAATGATCGAAAAAATCGTTGAAAATGACGAGGCCATGATGGAACGATATTTTGGGGGAGAAGAACTTTCACTCGAAGAACTAAAGGCTACTGCACGTAAAGCCATTATCGCCAACGATCTTGTCCCTGTCTTTACTGGAACCGCTTTGAAGAATAAAGGAGTCCAGCTCGTGCTTGACGCGGTTGTTGATTACTTGCCGTCTCCTAATGACGTGCCAGCCATTAAGGGTGTTAATCCAGACACCGAAGAACCCGAAACTCGACCGTCTGATGAAACAGCTCCTTTTGCGGCCCTTGCTTTCAAATTGCAAACCGACCCTTACGTGGGACAGCTTACTTTCTTTCGAGTCTACTCAGGTACTTTGACTGCTGGTTCTTATGTTTACAACCCACGCACTGGAAACAAAGAACGCATTGGTCGAATTTTGCGCATGCACTCTAACGACCGAGAAGAAGTGAAAGAAGTTTTTGCGGGAGAAATTGCTGCAGCCGTCGGTCTCAAAGATGTTCTTTCTGGGGACACTTTGTGTGCAGAAAACGCTCCAATTTTGCTCGAAGGTATTGATTTCCCAATTCCTGTCGTTTCACTAAAAATTGAACCAAAAACCAAGGCTGACCAAGAAAAATTGGGTATGGCTTTGTCTCGGCTAGCCAGCGAAGACCCTTCTTTCAAAGTTTCTACCGATGAAGAAACATTGGATACTATCATTTCTGGTATGGGTGAGCTTCATCTAGAAATCATGGTTGACCGCATGAAGCGTGAATTCAATGTCGAGGCGAATGTTGGTAAACCACAAGTTGCCTACAAAGAAACTATTACCGGTGAAGCTGACGTTGAAAACAAGTACGTAAAACAGTCTGGTGGTAAGGGTCAGTATGGTCACGTAAAAATGCGCATCAAACCGATGGATAAAGAAGTCAAAGATGAAGACCTACCTAAGAACACAAAACGTGACGGCGATATGGAATTTGTTAACAGCATCAAAGGAGGTGTAATTCCAAACGAATATATTCCAGCCGTACAAAAAGGTATTAAAGAAGCCATGACTCGTGGAGTTTTGGCGGGATACCCAATGGTGGATGTGTCTTCTGAGCTTTATGACGGTACCTATCACGAAGTCGACTCCAGTGAAATCGCCTTCAAGATTGCCGCTTCTCAGGCTTTCCAGGAAGCAGCTCGTAAGGCGCGACCCGTTCTTTTGGAACCGATGATGAAAGTTGAAGTAACGGTGCCTGACGAATACGTTGGAGACATTACCGGTGACTTGTCGTCTAAGCGAGGACTAATCGAAGGGACTGAACAACACGGATTGATACAGGCTATTAAAGCCACCGTACCGCTTTCGGAAATGTTTGGTTATATGAACAAATTGCGTTCAATGACTTCTGGCCGCGGCGCTTTTACCATGGAATTTGCACGCTACGATATTGTTCCTCAGAATGTCGCAGACGAAATCATCAAGAAGCGTTCGTAATAAAAATAAGTATTCCACAAAAACAAAACCGCCTCGGCGGTTTTGTTTTTGTGTGGAGGTTGTGTTTGACAGGGTGTGCCCATTTGGTATCATGCAGGCAACCGCACGCTTCGCGTAGTTTTTCTTTTTGCCAGGAACTTGCAGTTCCGCATCTGGCAAAGGGAGGAATGAAAGGGAGCCGATGGGTTGTATATTATTAAATTAGTTTAATGCGAGAATATGTCAGCAGCAGAATTTGATCGCAGTAAACCACATGTAAACGTAGGTACTATTGGTCACGTTGACCACGGTAAAACTACACTTACTGCTGGTATTCTGAACACCCTGAATTTGAAAGGGGGTGAATACGGTGCAACCCTAAAGGGTGTCGACCAGATCGACAACGCACCAGAGGAAAAGGCTCGTGGAATTACGATCGCCCTATCCCACAACGAGTACTGGACACCGAGTCGCCACTACGCGCACATCGATGCCCCAGGACACGCCGATTACATCAAGAACATGATTACTGGTGCCGCCCAGATGGACGGTGCGGTAATCGTAGTGGCAGCCACCGATGGTGCTATGCCACAAACTCGTGAACACATTTTGCTTGCAAAGCAGGTTGGTGTTCCAAAAATCATTGTCTTCTTGAACAAGTGTGACATGGTTGACGACGAGGATATGATCGAATTGGTAGAAGAAGAAATGCGTGAACTATTGGATCAGTATGGATTTGATGGACAGAACGCTCCAGTTATCAAAGGTTCTGCTTTGAAAGCTGTAGAATCTACTTCTATTGATGACGAATGGTCACAAAAAGTTATGGAGCTCGTTACCGCCTTGGATGAGTACATTCCTACTCCAGAGCGTGACGTTGAAAAACCATTCCTAATGCCAGTCGAAGACGTTTTCTCAATCGAAGGCCGCGGAACTGTGGCTACCGGTAAAATCGAGCGTGGAATTGTAAAAGTTGGAGACACTATCGAAATCGTTGGTATCAAAGACACTACTTCTACTACCGTTACTGGAGTCGAAATGTTCAACAAGTCACTTAGCCAAGGTATAGCTGGAGACAACGCCGGAATTTTGCTTCGAGGAGTAAAGAAAGAAGACATTCACCGAGGACAAGTGTTGGTGGTTCCTAAATCAGTTACCCCGCACACTGAATTCGAATGTGAAATCTACGTTTTGAAGAAAGAAGAAGGAGGACGACACACTCCATTCTTTAACGGTTACAAGCCTCAGTTCTACGTACGTACTACTGACGTAACCGGAGACGTTACTCTTCCAGAAGGAACCGAAATGGTTATGCCGGGAGATACCGTTAATGTAAAAGTTAAACTTCAGGTTCCAATCGCCCTCGAGGCACAGCAGCGATTCGCTGTTCGTGAAGGAGGTCGAACCGTTGGTGCTGGAGTGGTTACCAATATCATTGCGTAATTCTTTCACCTTCTTTGTGAACTCAAGCCTTGCTTGAGTTCACACTAGAGGGCGATAAGCCTTCAAAAAATTAACAGCCCTCGGCGCTAGGAGATGCTGCCTGTCAGCGAAAACCGACGACAGAACAGCAATAGCCGTAAAACACTAGTTCACATCATCTATATGGTAGATAAAAAAACCAAAGAAGGAGAAGTAAAGTTACGAATTCGTATTCGTGCCTACGAAAACAAAGTATTAGATGCTTCTGTAAAACAGATCATCGATACTGCGTATCGTCATGATGCCAAAATTCGTGGCCCAGTTCCGCTTCCAAACGAAATCAAAAAGTACACCGTCAACCGGTCTTCGTTCGTCTACAAGGACGCTCGAGAACAGTTTGAGATTCGTGTTCACAAGCGCTTGATTGATATTATCAACCCGTCACCAAAGGTGATCGAGGCACTCACCAATATGGATATGCCGTCAGGGGTTGAAATTGATGTCAAGATGTTGTAATTTGTTCGTGCTTATTAATTAGTCTTACGTTGGGTCTAGAACCCAACCAATGAGCGTATGAAATTTACCCTAGGGGAAAAACAAAAAATGACTCAGTTCTTTTCGGCAGATGGTCGTGTCCACCCGGCAACAATCGTTGCTTCGGGATCACTAACTGTGGTTGGACACAAAACAGAAGAAAAGGACGGGTACTCGGCTGTGCAGATTGGATTTGGTTCTCAGAAAGAAAACCGAATCAACAAAGCTCAGTTGGGGCAGTTTGGTCAGTATGGACACTTTCGTTATGTGACTGAATTCCGAGTAGCGGATCCAACTGCTTACGAGCTTGGAAAAGTAATTGAATTAGAAGGACTCTTTGAAGCAAATGAAAAAGTTCAAGTAAGTGGTACCAGCAAAGGTAAGGGCTTCCAGGGTGTCGTGAAGCGACATAATTTTGCCGGAGGACGTCGTTCTCATGGTCAAAAGCACTCAGAGCGAGAACCTGGTTCAATTGGTTCCACTGGGCCACAGCGGGTATTCAAGGGTACCAGAATGGGAGGCCGCATGGGTAGTGATCGTATCACCGTCAAAGGTCTAGAAGTTCTGGCTGTTCAAGGAAACAATCTGCTTATCAAGGGAGCCGTGCCTGGTCGACGCGGAACACTTCTAGAAATCGTAGCGAAATAAGTATCATGCAAACAATAACAGTAAAGCTACATAATCAAAAAGGAGCCGTTGCCGGAGAAGCACAGCTATCTGCTGACGTTTTTGGACAAGAGCTCAATCGAGATCTTGTGCACCAAGTCATGTTGGCCATGCGTGCCAACCAGCGTATCTCAACTGCTGACGTGAAAGATAGGAGTGAAGTTCGCGGGGGTGGTAAAAAGCCTTGGCGACAAAAAGGAACCGGTCGAGCTCGACATGGGTCAAGGCGGTCCCCAATTTGGTCTGGTGGAGGAATTACTCACGGACCTACTAGCGAACGTGATTTTTCACAAAAAATAAATCGCAAAATGCGTGCCAAAGCTCTTTTCTCAGCTTTGTCAGAAAAATTGCGCAACAATCAAATTATCTTTATTGATTCTTTTGATGCCGGGGAAGGAAAGACCCAGGCGGCTGCGAAATCTCTGCAGGCTCTAGAAAAAATTGAAGGTTTTGAAACACTGAACACCATCAAAAATCCAAACAATATTTTCGTGGTGATGCCAGAAAAGAATATGTTGCTAGAGCGAGGACTCAACAACTTGCCACATGTTACTTTTGACGAATCTCGAAACTTGAACGTTCTAGATGTTTTGGATCATCGATATTTGGTCATCGTTAATCCCGAATCTGTAAACGAGCAGTTGTCAAAACGAGCAGAAATAACTCGTAAAAAATTATCAGTTGAGGCATCTGTTGCCGCTTAATCTATCTGCATATGGCATTGTTTAAAAAAACCACCAAGGAAGAAAAGAAGGATGAAGCAGTGGTAACGGCTTCAACCGAAACAAAAAAAACAGGTCTGAATCTGGCCGAATCTGTTGATTGGGTACTGCTCAAGCCTCGTATTACCGAAAAAAGCGCCGTGCTTATGGAGGGAAACAAATACACCTTCAATATACATAAAGACGCCAATCGGTCTCAGGTTAAAAAGGCAATCAAAAGTGCCTACAAAGTAAATCCGATCAAAATCAATCTAGTTATTCGCGATGGGCGCATGAAGCGTCGTCGAGGACGAATGGTGATGGATCGAGGATACAAAAAAGCGATTGTTACCTTGGCAAAAGGTGATTCAATCGAGCTACTATAACGATTAACAAAAAATATGGTGACTCGCCGATAATGAGTGCAAGCATATGAAAAAACATAAACCAACATCTGCAGGACGAAGAGACATGACCACGGTTACTTACCGAGGTGTTTTGACTACTTCAAAACCTAAGAAATCACTTACTGCTGGGATAAAAAGACGAGCTGGTCGTAATAACCAGGGTCGAATTACAACCCAACACCAAGGATCTGGAAACAAGCGACGGTATCGAATGATCGACTTCAAGTATTTTGATAAGGCCGGTATTCCTGCCAAAATCGAAACAGTGGAATATGATCCAAATCGAAGCGCTTTTATTTCTCTTGTTTGCTACAACGATGGAGAGCGTCGTTATATTGTTACCCCCAAGGGAGTAACCGCTGGCGACACTTTTCTTGTTTCGGCTGAAAACAAAGAAATCAAGATTGGAAACAGAACTTTGTTGAAAAACATTCCGTCTGGTACTTTTGTTCACAACGTAGAACTCAAGCCAAATGGTGGTGCCAAGATTGCCCGCTCAGCTGGTTCTTATGTGCAGGTTTCTGCTCACGACGAAGGACAAACAAGCCTAAAGATGGCTTCTGGGGAAATTCGAAAAGTTTCAGATACTTGTTGGGCTACCGTCGGCGAAGTTTCAAACAGTGAGTACAAGCTGGTTCGTCTTGGAAAAGCTGGACGAAGTCGCTGGCTCGGCCGACGGCCTACTGTTCGCGGTTCGGCCATGAACCCAGTTGATCACCCTCATGGAGGTGGAGAAGGGCGTCAAGGTATTGGTTTGCGACGTGGTCCAAAGACTCGGCAAGGAAAATTGGCATACGGAGTCAAGACCAGACGTCCAAAAAAATACTCAAACACTTTCATTGTATCTCGACGCAAGACCAAACGAAATCAATAAACTTTATAGTGTTTCTAAAAAACAAAAACCACCTCAAAAGGGTGGTTTTTGTTTTTTAGAAACTAGAGGTCCTTATTTCTAGCCAGAGCTTATCCAAAACCTGCTCACTGATTGCTCTACTGCCAGCCCAAAGATATGCCGACCCAGCAAAGTGTCTAGCTTTGCGCTGAGTGTCGTAATTCAGGCCTTGGTTTGCTCGATAATGCATTTCAGTGCTAATGGCCCGCATTTCTTCATGTATGCGATAACGTCGTGACGTTAAGTACTGAGAGGCTTTTATTATCGAAGTGTTTTTAAGATTTTTGTAATGAGTGAATTCATGGACCAGAACCGCCATGTTTTCTGGTTGTGGTGATTTTGACTGCATGTCTTCGTGTATTTCGATTGGCACAAAAACAAATAAAGAAAGTGGCGCCAGAGAGCTGGCAATGTTGCCGTGGAGAATGGGTACAAAATGCCACCATTTTGGAATAGGCTTTACTACCGCCAAATTAATGTTTGGTTTCTGGTCTGGAAACAAGGCGAGGAGTTCTTGGCTGGAAAGCCTTGATAATTGATACATTTCACCGCGGTAATAGTTGGCAAGATTAGTTAAAATCAAAATTGCAACCAAAATAACGAAGAGATTGCGGAGTCTCATGGTAACAGTGTAGCACTCAAAACTGTCTTTTGTTGACAATACAAACCAGTCTGATAAGATGCAGTCACGGCTCAGGTGAGCTTTCTTTTTGTGTAAAGATTATGACACGTAGTATAAAAAAAGGACCATATATCCATCATAAATTGCTCAAGAAAATCTCGGGCAAAAAACCAGCTGATGCTGGTGTTGTTAAAACGTGGTCACGAGCGTCAATGATTTCTCCTGACATGGTTGGTTTTACTTTTGGTGTTCACAACGGCCGAAAATTTATCGAGGTACTTATTACCGAAGAAATGATTGGTCATCGTTTGGGAGAATTTTCTCCAACCAAAACCTTCCATCGACACGGAGGAAAGATGATGAAAGACCTTGACCAGCGTAAGCGTGAGGCAGAGATTGCCGCCGCTAAAGCAGCGCGCTCTAAATAATAATTTGTAGAATTAGCATGAAAGCTTCAATCAAGAATTACAGACAGTCACCCCGCAAGGTTCGCCTTGTTGCAGATGCTGTGCGTGGCAAGAAAGTTGCTACCGCTCTCACCACCCTGCAGTTCATGCCCAAGCGAGCTGCCCGCACAGTAAAGACCTTGATTGCATCTGCTGCTGCTAACGCAGTTCAGGCGGGAGAAGGGGCTGCCAGTGATTTGACCATTGCCAAAATCACTGTTGACGACGGAATTACCATGAAGCGATCTATGCCTCGTTCACGAGGAATGGCGACTCCAATTCGCAAGCGCACCAGTAACATTATTGTAGAACTCGGCATTAAAGAATCTGCCAAATAATCCAGTATTATCATGACTCACAACGTTCACCCATATGCACATAGACTAGGAATCATTCGCGGCTGGAAGTCTCGCTGGTTTGCTGGTAAAGAGCAGTACCGAGACCTGGTGCGTGCTGATGGTCTGATTCGAAATTTTTTGTACAAACGTCTACGTGGACACTTTATTGCTGGTGTAGATATTGAACGAGGGCGAGATAATACAAAAATTATCATTGCGTCTTCACGACCAGGAATGGTGATTGGTCGTCAGGGTGAGGGGGCAAACAAGCTCCGCAAAGATCTAGCCCGTTTTCTCAAGCGAAATGGTGTTATTACCGCTGATAGTTTCAAGATTGACATCGTAGGTGTTGATTCCCCTGAATCAAATGCAGCCATTGTTACCAACATGGTGATTGATGCTCTAGAAAAAC
Source organism: uncultured Candidatus Saccharibacteria bacterium (assembly GCA_964350165.1). Classification (GTDB taxonomy): domain Bacteria; phylum Patescibacteriota; class Minisyncoccia; order Phycocordibacterales; family UBA1006; genus CAYGJA01. Next base: position 103,355 of record CAYGJA010000002.1, read on the forward strand.
GAATGCCATTCCGACGCGTTATGAAGCAGACGATTGAGAAAGTCATGAGTGTTCGTGGAGTAAAAGGTGCACGTATTGTGCTGTCCGGACGTCTTGGTGGGGCAGAAATGTCTCGCAAGGAAGAAGTAAAACGTGGCGGTATTCCGTTGCAGTTTATTCGAGCGGACATTGATTATGCTCGTGACATTGCCCGATTGCCTTATGGTGTGATTGGAGTTAAGGTCTGGATTTACAAAGGTGATACGCTTGAAAAAGAGCAGTTGAAAGATTAGGCATATGTTATTTCCCAAGAAAGTAAAGTATCGAAAATGGCAGACACATCGTCGCAACCCAAACAAAAAGGTTCACTTGGCAACTCGTGGCACCAATATTCAGTTTGGTCATTATGCTCTAAAGGCTGTTACTTCGGCTCGAATTCGTTCAAATCACATCGAATCTGCTCGAAAAGTAGTTTCTCGTACAGTTGGAAAATTTGGTAAGTATTGGATTCGTATTTTTCCAGATCGACCTTTCACGGCCAAGGCCGCTGAGGTGGGTATGGGTAAGGGTAAGGGTAATCCGCAAGGCTTTTGTTTCGAGGTGTTGCCAGGAAGAGTTCTTTTCGAGGTGGACAATGTTAGTAAAGAAGTGGCTCACGAAGCCCTTCGAAAAGCCGGCGCCAAACTACCTATTAAAACAAAGATAGTAAGCAAAGAGTTGTAATATGGCAAAAACGAACGAACAACTAAGCGCCTTGTCTACAGAAGATCTAATCAAAGAATTGGCAAAAGCTGCAAAAAGCAAGCAAGAAAATCGTTTTGAATTGCGAGCTGGTAAGCATACTGCTCACAAATCATACCGTTCTGACCGTGTCCGCATCGCCCAGATTAAGACAGAGCTTGCCAAGCGAGCTTAAAAAGTGTAAAAGATACATCGTACAATAAACTATTATGACCAAGGAAACCAACAACAAAAAAACTCTTCGCGGAGAAGTCATGAGCGACAAGATGGATAAAACCGTGGTTGTAAAAGTGCAGCGTTACGTTAAGCACGCCAAGTACGGAAAGTTTTTGAAGATCAGTAAGCGCTACAAGGCTCACGATGCTGATAATACCTATACCACTGGTGACAAGGTTCTTATCGAAGAAACCAAACCTTATTCGAAAGACAAAACCTTCCGGGTTGTCGGTACATACTAATTTTAATGCACGCATATGATTCAGGTAGGAACACGAGTAAAAATTACGGACAACACGGGAGCCAAGACGGGGCAGGTCTTTAAAGTTCTTGGTGGTTCAAAGCGACGATATGCTCGTTTGGGAGATTTGGTGGTCTTGTCTATCAAAACTGCCGAACCTCGTAAGCAAATCAAAAAGAAAGCCATCGTTCGTGGTGTAGTCGTTCGCATGCGCAAAGAACAACGACGAGCAGATGGATCATACATTCGTTTTGATGATAATGCTGTGGTAATTATCGACGCCAAGGGAGAACCCCGAGGTACTCGTATTTTTGGTCCAGTTCCTCGTGAAATACCTGAATCTGGTTATCAAAAAATTGGTTCATTAGCCCCAGAAGTTTTGTAATATGGCACACTCACGTATAAAAGTAGGAGATATGGTTTCTGTTCTTGCCGGCAAAGATAGCGGTAAGCAAGGTAAGGTGGTTCGAGTTATTCGAGACCAGGACAAAGTTATTGTTGAAGGAATCAATAAGGTAAAGAAAAACCAAAAGCCACGCGGTAATGAAGCTGGCCAGGTGGTAGAATTTGATGCCCCGATTCATATTTCTAATGTGATGTTGTTTGATACTAGTTCCAAGAAGCGTACCCGAGTTGGTGTGCAGATTACTGGAGATAAACGTGTTCGCATCTCTAAGCAGACAGGTAACGAAATATAATATATGGAATTAACACAGGCAAAAGTAAATAATGCATTCGCTGTACTAAAAGATGATTTTGGTTATGCGAACCCAATGGCAGCTCCCAAAATTACCAAGGTCGTAGTTAGTGCTGGTACTGGGAAAAGAGCCAAGGTAACGCGTGATTGGAACGCTCATGTGCAAGACCGACTTACAAAAATCACCGGCCAACAGCCTGCTTTGCGTCAAGCAAAGAAATCTATTGCCACCTTCAAATTGCGTGAAGGTGATCAAATTGGTGTCACCACTACTTTGCGTGGAGAAAAGGCGCTTTCTTTTGTAGACAAACTCATTCACATCGCCTTGCCTCGAACTCGAGACTTTCGGGGTATTGCCGCCACTGGCGTCGATCAGATGGGTAACCTAACTATCGGAATCAAGGAGCACACGATTTTCCCTATTGCCGCTGATGAAGACCTACAAAATGTTTTTGGGCTTGCTATCACTATCGTTACCACAGCCAAGACTCAGGCAGAAGCTATGGCATTCTTTACTTATCTTGGTGTGCCTTTTAAAAAAGAGGTTGAGAAAAAGGGAAATAAATAAATACTGATTTTATAACCCAAACAAAAAACCTCCATTTGGAGGTTTTTTGTTTGGGTTTGATGAAAAGACTATTCTTTGTCTTTCCTCATTTCTTCTACGATAACCCCCATTTCCTCGGTGTCTTTTTTGTCTAATTTATTCTCACTATCGAGCACTTCTTGGAGTTTTTCTGCTTCTTCTTCTGGGTCTTTATTGGCTTCTTCTAGTTCTTGTTTTTGTTCTTCTGATTTTAGTCCGACAAGTCCACGAGCACGATAAAAACCAAATTGAGAAAAGACGAACATACTACCTCCGATAATACCCAGTACATTGATGGCTAACACAATAAAAAATGATTGAGCCATACCAAAATCAAAAGTGCCTAACCCTACTCCGATATAAGCAGCTGGTGGCACCAGGGATACCGCCACCGCTACACCTGGCAAGGCCTCAGAGGCTTCTTTTTTGATCCAAGCATAAGTAGCTGCAATACCAGAAGAAACAGCAATAATTAAATACAACATCGTGTCACGCATGGTGGTTCCTAGAAGGGGTGTTTCTTCTGGTCCCCCAAACAACAAACCAAGCACCAGGGCACCTAAAATCACAAAACCTAGCGATTGAATAACTAATCGGAAAGAATTGCCACTCACTTTTGGTTGGCCGGCCGTGATGCCAAGTGCAATAACAAGAATCGGAGTAAGAAGGGGGGTGATAAGCATGCCACCAATCAGAACCGCGGTGTTGTTGGTGAGGGCTCCTGCCGTAATTACCAATGAGGAGAGCATCAAGAGGGCGTAATAATTTGGGTTTGGGCTAGATCGTTCGATGAGGTCATCAATCGTTCGGAATTGGTCACTACTCGTGATGTTCCAGATGTTCTTCATTATATTCATATGTGTCGATTATACCGTACAGACGCGCGGGCTCCGAATTTTTTTTCTCAAATCAAAAAAACTATACAAAAGAAGCAGTGTACCAAGTATCCCAAATTCGAGTCCGTGTCCTGGTAAAATTGCCAAAAGGCCGGTTGCGCCAAATGCCGCCAAGGCTGGTCCTAGTATTAGCGTGCCACAAGCGCCACAGCCTGCTCCTATGGCAGCTAATACACTCGCAATGGTAGAAGTACCCAGACTGGCCTTGTTTTGCTTGTTGAGGCGATATTGCCGCCAAAGCAAATCCAACACAAGACCGAACAAAATAGCATTCACGAGAGTGATCAATCCTGATTCTAGGGTGTAAAGTTCGGCCAAAGAAAAAAGATTATCAAAAATAATTTTTATTTTGGTAGCGGGAGGAAGGCTGGATATTTGAAGAAAAGGGGAGACCTTGGGCCAAGTCAAAATACTGTTGGTAAGGATTCCAAACAGGAAAAACCCTAACCAGAATCGCAATAATTTTGGTAAATGTTTATTCAACGACATTTTCTTCGGCGGTTGGCTTTACGGTCCCCAGTAATTCTCCCAGTGCTTTCCATTGTGGGGTGTTATCAAGGATGATTTTTACCATGGCCAAGAACGGTAGAGCGACGAACATTCCCAATACGCCCCAGATGATGTTTCCAAGCAGAATAGCCAGAATGGCAAAGAGGGGGTTGAGTTTGATTTTGGAGGCGGTGATATTGGGGGTCAGGACATTGTTGTCGAGGAACTGCACAATAAAGAACATGATGAGTACTCCCAGGGCTACGCCAATTGGTTGGGTGGCAATGGTAAACAGAAATACAAAACCAAAACCAAATATTGTTCCAATAAAAGGAATAATATTAAGAATAGCTGCGATGATTCCCATAAAAATAGGACTTTGAACACCAATAATGGCAAAGCCGACAGAGTTAAGGACAGCCAAAATAGAAACCACAGTTACGATACCCAGCAGATAACGAGGGGCAATGTCATCGATCTGGTCGAGAATTTCGTGGATGTGTTTGTGTCGGCGTTTTTCAAACAGGCTGTGCATAAAGGCGGTAAATTTGTCTCGGTAATACAACATGAAAAAGGTGAAAACAATCGTGAAGCCAGCCAAGGCAACAAGGTTGGTGGTGGTGCCAATAATGGTCCCGACTACATTAGAATTGAGCAATTGCGTGAGCTGGAACTGCTCGGTCAGGCGAGTGCCGATTTCGCTCCCGGCTCCAAAAAAGCCACTAAGTGTATCCTGGAGACCAGATATATTAATCTGAAATTGTCGCTGTAAGGCGGGAATATCCTTGAGGAAGCTCTTGAAAGCAAAAGAAATACCAAAAATAACTCCGGCCACCACCACCAAGAAACCAAGCAAGAGTCCTAGAATAGATACTCCGCGAGGAATCCGCCAGCGTTCTAGTTTTGTGACTGCTGGGTAAAGCATTAGCGAAAAAAGGGCAGCCAGGGCCAGGGGAGTGAAAAAGGCCTTGAGATAAATCAGCAAAAAACCAATACCGATAATAGAAACGAGATACGTGGCTAGTCGTTGCGAGTTCAGTTGCTTTAACATATGGGCTTATTTTAGCATGACCCCCAAAAAACCAGACAAAGAAAAAGGCTCTGTCTGGGAAGATGGAATCAAGAAAAACAAAACATGTTTTCTTGACACTTACCATCAAACCAGGTACTCTCGGAGGGCGCACATTAGGTGGCGCTTTTGTTTGTCTAATCGGTGCTTTTGGCTAGGTACTGTTCAAAGTTTCTAGCTATCAGTGCTTGATATTGCAAACACATTATTTATTTCTTATCTAACCAAGAAACGTTATGGCTCGAAAAGCTCTCGTGGAGCGAAACAAAAAACGAATCAAGACTGTTGCAAAATTTGCAGCCAAGCGAGCCGCCCTCAAAGCAGCTGGTGATTTTGAAGCGTTGCAAAAATTGCCTCGTAATGCCAGCCCGGTTCGAGTAAAGAATCGCTGTGCTTTGACTGGTCGTGCCAAAGGGTACCTCCGGGATTTTGGTCTGTCTCGTATTCAGTTTCGCGAAATGGCTAACGAAGGTCTGATTCCAGGCGTTCGCAAGTCATCTTGGTAGTAGCCTCTATAATTCTATGGACGTAGTAGCAAACATGTTAAACGGCATCAAAAATGCCGGACGCGCAGGAAAGGGAGAGGTCTCACTGCCGTATTCAAAGTTCAAGGCAGCTATTGCTCACAAATTGTTCGAAAGTGGGTATGTGGCTGGTCATGAAAAGAAAACCCAAGGTAGTATTCCTACTTTGGTGATTGGTTTGGCGTATGCCGAATCTGGTCAGCCTAAAGTAACCGACGTAAAGCAAGTCTCAAAGCAGTCACGTCGTGTGTACTATGGAGTAAAAGACATCAAGCCAACCCGAAAGGGTCAGGGTGAGTTGTTTTTGTCTACTCCCAAGGGCGTATTATCAAGCGAAGAAGCGCGAGAGCAGCAAGTGGGCGGCGAAGCGTTATTTTTAATCTGGTAGTACTATGAGCAGACTAGGAAAACAACCAATTGCAATCCCATCCGGCGTAACCGTCACCCAAGAAGGAACGGTGCTGACCGTAAAAGGACCAAAAGGAACCCTGACTCGTGATTTCCCTAAAAAAGACATTTCGGTAGTTATTACCGACGAGGGCGTGCAAACTGCCATCGTAAAAGATTCTGTTTTTGCCCGAGCGTTGTGGGGTACCTATGCATCACACATCAATAATCTTGTTGCTGGAGTTACGGCTGGCTATGAACGCAAACTAGAACTCGAAGGAGTTGGTTTCCGTTGGGCAATGAACGGCAGCGATATCGAAATGCAGCTCGGTTTCTCTCATCCCGTGATAATGAAGGTCCCAGAAGGGGTTGAGGTTACTGTTGAAAAAAACAAAATGACCGTTGCGGGGATTGATAAAGAAATTGTCATGGCTTTTGCGGCCAAGATTCGTTCTCAGAAGAAGCCAGAGCCATACAAAGGAAAGGGTATTCGTTATCAGGGTGAAGAAGTTCGCCGTAAACAAGGTAAGAAATCTGTCTAATGCGTATGAACACATCAACAACGAACAAACGAACACGACGCCATGGACGTATCCGATCTCGCGTATCTGGCACCAGCGAACGACCACGATTGGCGGTCTTTCGTTCCAACAAATTTATCTATGCTCAGTTAATTGATGATCAGGCGGCGGTAACTATCGTGGCCACCTCTGACAGCAAAGAAAAAACTGGCACCAAACTAGAGCGAGCAACAAAAGTAGGAGAAAAAATTGCCGAATTGGCAAAGGGAAAAAATATTAGCAGAGTAGTTTTTGACCGAGGTGGCTTTCTGTATGCTGGACGCGTAAAGGCGTTGGCGGAAGCGGCTCGAGCCAAAGGATTAGAATTTTAGTTATATGACCACAGCAGTAAATCAAAACAAAACAGCTGCGGCCGGAACTGTAGCATCAAAGCCCGGAACCGGAAACGGTGGGCCGCGAAGACAGAGTTCTGCTGGGAAACCAGGTGGGCGAAGCCCTCGCGGTGGCGGACCTCGTCGCGAACGAGTAAAACCAGAATACGAACAAAAAATCCTTAACATCCGCCGTGTTACGCGTGTGATGGCCGGAGGACGACGCTTTAGCTTTAGTGTTACTTTGGTGATTGGGAACAAAGCTGGACTTGTCGGTGTGGGGGTTGGAAAAGCAACCGATACTTCACTGGCTATTCAGAAAGCCTACAACCAAGCGCAGCGCAATTTGGTCAAGCTAAACTTGACCGAAGCCCGCTCTATTCCTTTTGAGGTTAGTGCTAAATACAGCACCGCTCAAGTAAAAATGATGCCAAACACCGCTCGTGGTTTGGTTACTGGAAGCGCCATGCGCACCGTGCTCGAACTCGGAGGAGTTACTGATACCACTGGGCGCATTCTTTCTCGAAGCAAGAATCAGCTCAACATTGCTCGAGCTACCGTAGCGGCTATGGCACCTTTTGCAAAACCATACGTAAAGCCCGTTGCGAAAAAGACCGAAGCAAAAAAAGAAGGTGAGCCGGTTGTAACTAAAGAAAACTCATAACGCTTATGCAAACTCATAACCTACAACCAAAAACAAAAAATCAAACCAAAAAGACCGTTGGTCGCGGCGGTACTCGTGGCAAGACTAGTGGTCGTGGCCACAAGGGACAGAACGCTCGTTCTGGTAACAGTGGTCGTCCAGCTATCCGTGACGTCATCAAAAAGATTCCAAAATTGCGCGGATATCGTTTTCATTCTTTCCAGACGAAACCACAAGTAGTAAACGTAGCTCAATTGGCAGAAGCTTTTTCTGCTGGATCTGAAGTTACTCCTAAGGCTCTAGCACAAAAAGGATTGATTGCTTCCAAAAAAGGCATCAAGCTTACTGCCAAGGTTCTTGGCAATGGAGACATTTCTGTGGCGCTTACAATCACAGGTTGTGAAGTCTCAGGTGCTGCACGTGATAAAATCACTGCAGCGGGCGGAACGGTAAACCAATAAACTTTCTATGAAATCATTGCAACGCAAATTACACAACCTCGTCAGAGATCGGGGAATGATGAAACGTATCTTGTTCCTTTTGGGGGCTTTGGTCGTTTTTCGTTTCATGGCGGTAATTCCTATTCCGGGAGTAGATCCAGAACAATTGCAGGCATTCTTGTCTGGTAATCAATTCTTTGGGCTTCTAAACATCTTTGCTGGTGGCGGTTTGTCGCAGCTTTCGATTATCATGCTTGGTGTGGGGTCATATATTACAGCTTCGATTATCATGCAGTTGCTTACGGTTATGGTGCCACGGCTCAAAACCCTCTATCACGAAGAAGGCGAGATTGGTCGTAAAAAATTCATGCAATATTCTCGGCTACTTACGGTTCCGATTGCTTTTTTGCAGGGTTTTAGCTTGCTAATTCTTTTGTCTCAGCAAGGCATTTTGACTGATTTGTCACCCTTGTCTTTGGTGACCAACCTGTTTGTGATTGTTGGTGGCGCTATTTTGATTATGTGGGTCGGAGAACTTATGAGTGAATTTGGTATTGGTAATGGGCTATCATTGCTTATTTTTGCCGGTATTATTGCGGCGATTCCTTCTTCGGTTAATCAACTTATTTTTACTTATACTCCTGATCAGCTACCAATTTATATTGCCTTTTTGGCAGTTGCCATTTTGGTTATTGCTGGGGTTGTGTTGGTTACAGAAGCTGAGCGCACTCTGCCGATTACGTATGCAAAACAATCTCGCGGTGGCGAAACCTATGGTGGAGCAGCCACGTATCTACCTCTTCGTATTAACATGGCTGGGGTGATGCCGCTTATTTTCGCCCTATCTATCCTGCTTTTCCCACAGATGATTGCTGGTTTTCTGGTCAATTCAGCCAATTTGACCGTGCAAAGCATTGCTCAAGGAGTATTGCGAGTGCTTGAAAATGGCTGGATTTATTCAGCCATCTACTTTGTATTGGTCTTTGTCTTTACTTACTTCTACACTGCTATCACTTTTGAGCCAGAATCAATTGCTACGAATTTGCAAAAAAATGGAGCTTTTATTCCGGGTGTTCGCCCAGGGGAGGCAACTGCTGATCATATTGCCAAAGTAGTAAGTCGTACGACTTTTATTGGCGCTATTTTCTTGGGTCTTATCGCCGTTCTTCCTATTGCTCTGCAGAACATCACTGGCGTGCAGACCTTTGCCATCGGCGGAACCGCACTTCTGATTGTGGTGGCCGTGTTGCTTGACCTGCTCAAGCGAGTGGATGCTCAGCTGGCAATGAGGGAGTATTAATATCAAGCTTCTCAGAGAAAAACAGGATACGGAAACGTATCCTGTTTTTCTAAGGGAGAGTCATTTATGTCATAATCTAGAACGATATGGAATCTGAACTACGAACAATTTTATTTTTTGGTCCGCAGGGAGCTGGAAAGGGAACTCAAAAAGAAGCAATTACTAAGTGGCTAGAGAGCTCGACTGAACATCGTGTTTTGGTCATGGAATTGGGTGATTTCTTTCGGAGAATGATGAAGACAGAAGGTCATACCCAGGGCCTTGTTAAAGCTATCCAAAACACAGGCAAGCTCCAGCCAGATTTCTTGGCTGTCTATGCTGTTGTGGAAAAATTTATAGCTGAGTTTACTGGGAAGGAGCATTTGATGTTGGATGGTTTTCCTCGTAATCAAGTTCAGGTTCAAATCTTTCAACAATTGATCGAGTTTTATGGTTTACGTGTAGATATTGTCGCCCTGGAGCTTTCTGAAGAAGAATCAATTACCCGTTTGACAAAGAGAGGGCGAGAGGATGACACAGAAGTCGCAATTACCGAGCGTTTGCGCCTGTATCACGAAGAAACAGAGCCCCTCCTTGAATATTTTGCATCAATGCAAAATTACAAGATCCATCGCATCGATGGAGCACAGAGTATCGAGAGTGTCACTGACTCTATTATTGGCTCTCTTAAGTTTCAAGATCATGAAGAATAAGCATTACGTGATTCGTTTGGGCGGTTCTTTGATTTCAGCTGAAGCTGGAAAAATAAATCATGATTATTTAAAATCTTTTCGTGATTTTCTTTTGAAGCGCCATCAAGAGTCTGGTGACTCGTTCGTTATAATTTGTGGAGGAGGAAGACAATGTCGTAGTTATCAGCAAGGTGCAAAAGACTTGAATCCAGAAATTACAAAGACAGATTTGGATTGGATTGGAATCTTTACTAATAACTTGCATGCTCAGGTTGTGCGAACTATTTTTCCAGAAGCACTTACTCATGAAAAGGTTATTACTAGTCTTGAGAATGCCAAAGGGGTTAACACACCCTTTGTGGTTGTTGGAGCTGAGGCGCCTGGTCACAGTAGTAATTATGATGCGGTTGAGATAGCGCAATATCTGGGTGCAAATTCAATCGTCAATCTTTCTAATGTTGAGCATGTCTACGACAGTGACCCTCGTATTAATCCCGAAGCCAAAAAATATGACAAACTAACATGGAAAGAGTATTTAGAATTCATTCCGGCTGACTGGCAGCCCGGGCTCAGTACACCTTTTGATCCAGTTTCCTCCCGGCGAGCGCGGGAACTTGGGCTCGAAGTAGTTTTCATGAAAGGAGACGATCTGGAAAATTTTAATAATTTCTTGAATACTGGAGAATTCAAGGGCTCTCTAATCAAGGACTAATACGTATGATTCAAATCAAAACCGAGAAAGAAATAGAATTACTTCGGGAAGGAGGGCGACGTTTGGCGGAAGTGGTTGCCGCAGTTTCGGCTCAAGTACGTCCAGGTGTAACCACGGCCGAACTTGATGAAATTGCTTATGGCATGATCAAGGATTTTGGTGACGAACCGGCTTTTTTGGGATATCGACCAGAAGGGCATTCAGTCGCTTTTCCGGCCACACTTTGCACTTCGGTCAATGAAGGGGTGGTGCATGGGATTCCTGATGACGTACCTCTTCGAGAGGGTGAAATCATAACGATTGATTGTGGTATTCGGCATGCTGGTTTATTTACTGACCATGCGGTTACGGTTCCAGTTGGTAAGGTAGCAGAAGACGTCCAGCAATTATTATCTGTAACCGAAAAAAGCCTAGAGCTAGCTATTGCGGTTGCTTTAGCCGGCAATCATGTTGGTGATATTGGTTTTGCAGTTGAATCTTTTGTGTCGGGACGATACGGCATTGTGAGAGAATTGGCTGGGCACGGAGTAGGTAGAGAAATACATGAAGATCCTTATATTCCGAATTATGGTCGACCAGGAAAAGGCGAGCTCTTGGTTCCTGGTATGGTGATTGCCATAGAGCCAATGCTGGTGATGGGAAAACCGGCCATTGATGTGGCTGATGATGATTACACAATTGTTACTCGAGATGGCTCTTGGGCTGCTCATTATGAGCACACAGTTGCAATTACCGAGAGCGGAGTAGAGATTTTGACTCGTACTCGCTAGACCTTTCAACATTGAAACATGTGCGCGAGTAAGGTATCCGCGTATAATAAAAGCATATGTTACCAGCCACATTGCGTCGGGTGTTTTCGGTGCCTCGTTATTTGTCGATGCCGGCGGCGGGGATAGATATCTCTGACCAATCTATTAAGTTTGTAGAAATCACCAGAACCCCTTATGGGGTACGTATAAAAAATCACGGCCAGCAGGATTTGGAAAAAGAAACCGTAACACTTGGACAGATTACTAACCCGCAACGTTTGTCTGATGAGCTGTCCGTAGTGAAAAACAAGCTTTCTACTTCTTTCGTAAATGTTTCGCTACCTGAAGAACAGGCATATCTTTTTAATACAACAGTACCTCGGATGAAAGCTGACGCTATCAGGGACAGCCTCTCTTTGCAGATGGAGCGTTTTGTTCCTATTCCTCTCAAGGATGTAATTTTTGATTTTGATGTTGTTTCGACAGTGGGAGATATGTTTGAAGTGCAGGTGGTGGTGATTGATCGTAAAACTGTTTTTTCTTATCTTGACGTGTTCCAAAAAGCTGGTTTGCGAGTGGTCATGTTTGAAATAGAGCCACAATCGACGGCTCGGGCGCTTTTGCCTGCTAATCATAAGGGGGCCGTGGTGGTTGTTGATTTAGGGGAGACACACACGGGGGTGTCGGTGGTGGCGGATGGGTATGTGTTGTTTACTGCGGCCAGTGAGGTTACGGGAGCTAGAATTGAAAATTTAATTATAAACGCCCTAAAAGTCGACAAAAAAGAAGCTCGAAGACTCAAAGAAAAACACGGCATTCTCAAGCACCCAGAAATGGGGCCGGCATATGAATTTTTGATTCAAATTTCTGATGAATTATCCAAAGATATTCAAAAAACCGTACAGTATTGGCAAACACAGCAAACACGGCAAGGCAATCGGGTGGGGGGTGCGATAAGCAGAGTTTTGTTTTGTGGTGGACACGCCCTTATGCCTGGACTACTGCCTCATCTTCAGTCGGCAATACCCATCCCTATCGAGAGAGGAGACCCCTGGGTGCGCCTTAGGTTTTTGGATAACCAATATGTTCCCCTTATTTCTCCCACCGAGTCACTCGCCTACGCTAGTGCAATTGGGCTGGCTGTAGCTGGAATAAAACATGATTAATCTTTTGCCCATAGACGAAAAGAGAAGCTTTGATAAAACTTATTTTTTAAGGCTTTTGGCGGTAATATTTTTTCTTTTGTCGCTGGGAATGATCGTGGCCTATGTTTTACTGGTGCCTTCTTTTTTTCTTACGGTTACCAAGGAGAAGCTTGTAAAAGATGAAAGAGAGCTAGTACAAAACAGTCAGGAGTTCATTGTTTTTGAAGATTTGCGAGACACGGTCCGTATTATTAATAGTCGGATTTCGGTAATGGACAGAAGCGCGGAGCCTTTGGTTCATGAACTACTGATGACAAAGCTTCTGTTGCTAAAAACCAACAATGTACTTATTACCTCTATTGCATATGCAAAGAATGGCGACGAGCTCCAGGTGGAGCTTCGCGGTCAAGCAAGAGACAGGGTCTCTTTGGTGGAGTTTACTCAGGTGTTAGAGCGAGACGAAGCTGTCGACGTAATAAGCGCTCCGGTTTCTAATTATGTAAGCGCGGATAATTTAAATTATGTTCTGCAGTTAGCGTTGTTACCTCAAAAAAATGACTAATTTACTCAAGAACAAAACCAATACGATGTTGCTCATAAGTCTGAGTTTGTTCTTGATTTTGTTAGGAAGTTTTGTTTTTTCTTTGCGATCTTTGCGACAAAGAAATTTTGACGTGGCTACGGAACGTAAAGAACTAGAAAATGAAGTTGCATTGATGAGAAGTATTCAGCAGGTACGGAGAAGCGTGTTGAGTAGTTCTGGTGAGCAAGAAGAACTGGCTACTTTTTTTATTAACGAAGATTCATTGCCTCGTTTTCTGGGTACATTAGAGGCAATTGCAGTACAAACCAAAGTATCCAGCTCTATATCTAGGGTTAGTCTCAGCGCCGAACGGAACTCCTTGTCCGTGGCACTTCGGGTTTCTGGGGATTATCAGGCCATTCATCAGTATCTCGAAATGGTTGAATATGCCCCTTTTCGAATCTCTATTAATCGCATTTTTTTACAGCACACACCCGTGCCACCAACGGCTGAACAACCGGGCTACAGTAGTTGGAGCGCCGACATGGAAATAGCCTTACTAAGCTATAGCGAAGAGCATTTGCCAGATATAACCACAACAACACCATGAGTCTTTCTTTTTCTGCTATTAAAAAAAAGTTTGCTAAAGACCCTAAGAAAAAAGCATTGCAGGAATTTAAACGTATTCAAAAAAAGACAACAAGTAAACATGCTTGGTCTGAACAACACTGGATGATGGCCAAGTTCTTGTTGGTTTTGGCATTGGTGGCAGCTGCTTATTTCCAATATCAATTTTATGAACAAATAAATCAGGGCGCCTTTCAATCAACAGCCGATGTTCCTCCAGTAGGAACAAGCAATATAGACGTTGACGCTTTGTTCTCTGTGCTTACCACTGAGCGAGAGCGGGCAGATGTTTTTGCAGAAAGTTTGGAATATGGGCCAATTAGCTTTGACCCATCTCGTTATGATGTTGTTTTGTTGCCGGTCGCTACTCCTGATCAGGACACAGGCAATTCGACCTCAACCCAAGCCGAATAAGCATCGATGATATAATTAATCAATATGATGACTCTCTCTGGCACATCTTTGGCTGACTCAAAGCTAGAGCAGTTCTTGCTCGACTCTGGTTTGGTTTCTGCTGAGGATTTAGCAGAGGCAAAACTTGCCGCCGAAAAAGAGAAAATACCTCTATCTGCCAGCTTAGTGAATATGGGTAAATTAACTGGAGATCAGTTGAGTAGGGTTTTGGCGCACATTCAAGGTATTCCTTTTGTAAATTTGGCAAATCAAAAAATTGATTTTGAAATTTTGAGTTTGATCCCCGAGCCTGTGGCGCGCAACAATAATATTGTTGCTTACAAAAAAAATGAAGATTCTCTGGAGGTTGCCATGTTGGATGTCCAAGATTTGCCAGTTATTGATTTTATTAAAAAAAAGGTAAAGCTTCGTATTCTGCCTAGATTGACGGATAAAAAATCAATTCGTTTTGCTTTGGATCAATACAAACGAAGCTTAAAAGCAGAATTTGACGACATCATTAATAAGGAGAGTTTTTCGGTGACTTCGATTCCTGGTGGCGATGAAGAAGTGGTTGATGAAAAAAAATTAAAAGAAATGGCCGAGGATTTGCCTATTGTAAAAATAGTGGACACGCTTATTGCTCACGCTATTTTGCAAAAAGCTTCTGATATTCACGTTGAGCCAGCCGAAAAAGAGGTTATTGTCAGGTATCGTATTGACGGTATTTTGCATGACGCCATGAAGCTTCCCAAAGACGTTGCTCCTGCAATTGTGGCGCGCATCAAGGTGCTGTCTAACCTCAAGCTTGACGAAAAACGACTTCCCCAGGATGGACGTTTCAAAATAGTAAATAATTCTGAGAATGTTTCTTTTCGAGTGTCTACGTTGCCAACCTATTATGGAGAGAAAACCGTAATCAGAATCCTGAGTGAAAGCGCGTATGGTTTGACGTTAGATAAACTCGGCTTTCACGGAGAGGGTCTCGAGCGAGTCCATCGCGGTATGAAACAGACTACGGGTATGATTTTGGTTTCTGGACCAACTGGCTCTGGTAAGACAACCACGCTCTATACAGTGTTAGATATTCTTAATACACCAGAGGTAAATATTTCTACCGTTGAAGACCCGATTGAATATCAGATGTCGAGAATTAATCAGACGCAGGTGCGATCAGAAATAGGCCTTACTTTTGCTGGTGGACTGAGAGCTTTGTTGCGTCAAGATCCGGACATTCTCATGGTGGGAGAGATTCGTGATGGCGAGACGGCTTCGCTCGGAATCAATGCAGCCCTTACTGGTCACTTGGTGCTATCAACGATTCATACAAATTCGGCTGCTGGAGTTATGCCTCGCTTGATTGATATGGGGGTGGAGCCGTTTTTGATTGCTTCTACCTTGCGCATTGTTGTAGCCCAGCGTCTAGTAAGAAAGCTTTGTAAAGAAAAAGAAGAATATCTATTGACTGATGCCGAATATGAGCATGTTGCCAAATTCGCCAACATGGAACTTCTTTTAAAAGTTCTTAAAGAAGAGCAGGTCGTTGAGCCAGATGCAACCTGGAAAACAATTCCTTTTTATCGGCCAAAAGAATCGGCTGAATGCAACGAAGGTTACGAAGGGCGCTTGGGTATTCACGAGGTTTTTGAAATGTCTGAAAGTCTGCGACGCATGATTATGGAGAATGCTGATGCTGATAGTATCAACAACCAGGCCAGAACAGAAGGAATGCTAACGATGTTAGAAGATGGTTTGTATTGGTGTGTAAAAGGTCTTACTAGTATCGAAGAAGTTTTGCGCGTGGTGTCTGAATAAAACATATGGCAGAATTTATATACAAAACTAGAACAGCGACCGGGGCTGTCCGAGAAGGTGCCATTCAGGCAGCTACTAGGGGAGAAGCGCTTGATCGTTTGGCAAAAGAAGATCAATCCATTCTTTCTTTAAGAGAGAAAAAAGTTCCGCTGGCAATCAACATTCCTTTTTTAGATAATATTCTCCACAAAATAAAATTACGCGATAAGATTATTTTTACGCGCAATTTGGGCGGAATGATTACTTCCGGACTTCCTATTTATCGAGCCATGTCGGTACTAGAGCGCCAAGCCAAAAATCCACAATTTAAAGACGTGCTTCAGTCGCTAATGAAAACAGTTCATGACGGAGGCTCCTTGAGTGATGGTCTCAAAAAATTTCCCAAAATATTTCCTCCTTTTTTTTCGGCAATGGTAAGGGCGGGCGAAGAATCTGGTGGTTTACCCGAAGCCCTTTCTACGATTGGTGCTTACTTACAAAAAAGCTACGAACTCCAAAGAAAAGTAAAAGGGGCAATGATTTATCCAGCCGTGATTATTTCTGTGGTGGGGCTAGTGGGTATCTTGATGTTTATTTTCGTAGTACCAACGTTAGTCTCTATGTTTTCGGAGATTGGTAGTGAGTTGCCAAAATCTACCCAATTCATTGTCTGGTTATCTGACACCATGCAGACAAATGGTATTTTGGTAATTCTCGGTCTCGTCCTGATTGGTGCTGGGTTTGCTTATGCTATAAAATCCCCAAAACTAAAACCTTACCTTCATAAAATAGTCTTGCGTATTCCAATGATTAAGGATCTGATCAAGGAAATAAATACCGCCAGAACCGCTCGCACCCTTTCTTCTCTTTTGAGTTCGGGTGTGACTCTTACTCGAGCCCTTACTATCACCGAAGAAGTACTCCAGCACGTTGATTACAAGCAAGTGCTTCATGATGCTGGCGATCGTGTAGAGAAGGGGGTCTCTTTGGCTGAAGTGTTTGGTGGATATCCCAAACTATACCCACCTATGATGTCGGAAATGATGGAGGTTGGTGAAGAAACCGGCAACTTGTCGCAAATGCTACTTGATATTGCGGTTTTTTATGAAGAAGAAGTTGAGGCGAAAACAAAAAACCTATCGACTATTATCGAGCCGTTCCTCATGGTGATTATTGGTGGCGCGGTAGGTTTCTTTGCTGTTTCAATGATTCAGCCAATGTATTCAGTGCTCGAGAATTTCTAGAATACTATGCAAAAAAAAGGTTTTACATTAATAGAAATACTTGTTACCGCCAGCATTTTTGCATTGGTGGGGGTTGGTTTTTATCAGGTATATACCAGTATTATTACCACCACAAACACGCTTCGCCTTAAAAATATGGCTATTTTTGTAGCTAATTCACAAATCGAGCTTGTGCGTAATGCGGCTTACGGTGATGTTGGGATTGTGGGTGGGCTTCCGACTGGAATTTTTGACCAAGTTATTTCCGTGGACATGAATGGTGTTACTTTTCAGGTGGAAAAAATCATTCGTAGTATTGATGAGCCTTTTGATGGAACAATTGGTGGCCAGCCGGATGATTTATCTCCTGCGGATAATAAATTAGTCCAGGTAACGGTGTCTTGCCCGACTTGTGCTGACTTTAATCCCATTTCACTTACGGCGCGGGTGGCTCCACGGTACCTAGAGTCTGCCTCTACTAACGGAGCAATGAGGATTCGAGTTTTTGATTCGGGAGGCGTCCCAATTCAGGGTGCCCGAGTACAAATTGATAACGACGCCGAAGACCCCCCAATATCTTTCGTGGACACCACTAATGATGCTGGTCAATTGTTGATTGTTGATGCTCCTCCGGGATTGGAGACATATCAGATTAGCGTTTTGAAAGATGGGTTTTCTAGTGAGCGCACGTATGCCGCTGGAGAAGACGGGGTCCTTAATCCGGTAAAATTAAACCTCACTGTTGCAACTGGAACCGTGGCGGAGGTTAGCTTTGCAATTGATATTCTTTCAGATTTGAGTCTTTCCAGTGTTACTACTGCATGTGTGGCAGTTCCCGATCTGGCTTTTACTTTGACCGGTTCAAAATTGCTTAGCAGCGATCCTGATTTATTAAAATACGATACCCCTCACCAAACCAATGGCGGGGGTATTTTGACAATCGCAGATTTGGAATGGGATACCTACTCCCTCGTATCTTCGGACGAAACTTACACTATTGTTGGTATGAGTCCAATGAGTCCTTTTTCGGTTGATCCGGGTCAGAGCGAAGACATTCTTTTGGTGGCCGACGTTAGTGATCCCTACATGTTGACAGTCGCTGTGCTTGGTGACGACACAGGATTGCCTTTGGCTGGTGCCGAGGTTTCTATTTCTGGTCCTGGTGGTTATAGCGAGCTTCAGATCACAAACGTAGGTACTCAACAACAAGGTGACTGGTCTGGAGGGGGAGGGCAAGAGAGCTTTGTCCAAGACAATCGCTTCTATGATCAATCGGGAATTGATTACCTTGCAAATCCAGGTCAAATCCAACTACAAGACTCGGGTGGTGTTTTTGTATCTTCTGGTCAGCTAATTTCGTCTACTTTTGACATGGGTGACGATGGTATTGTTCGTTCTTTTTCTTGGAATCCGTTGATTCAGGTTACGGGAGAAGATAGTTTGCGGTTTCAGCTGGCATCTAATAACGACAACAGTACTTGGAATTTTATCGGTCCCGATGGAACTTCCAATACCTACTATACCGCCACAAATCGTACGGTTTATTCTGGTCATGAAGGAGATAGATATATGCGATACAAAGCTTTTCTTTCGACGATGGACGAAGAAAATACTCCCATTTTGGCAAATACGTTTTTAACCTTTACCTCTTCTTGTGTTCCTCCTGGGCAGGTGACTTTTATGGGATTACCGCAGGTGGGCAGTTATGATGTGGTCGTGTCTGCCGCTGGCTATAATCCAGCCACAAGCACAGTATCGATTCAAAATGACTGGCAAGGTGTTACCCTGAGATTAGAGACTCCTTCTTGATTATGTTTTCTAGATATACCAACAAGCATGGTCTGACTTTGGTTGAGCTGGTTCTGGCAGTTGCTATTGGATCACTTATTACTCTTGCGATTTATAATTTTGCCGGAAACACCATTCGTTATCAAGATGAATTTAAGGGGCGCCTAGCTATGCTGGATGATGTCCGTCAAGTTTTACGCCCGATGGCTTCGGAGTTGAGGCAAATGCAAGATTCTAGTGTGGGTGGATATGCAATAGAATTGGTAGCCTCAGACACGATTGTTTTTTTTAGTGATATTTTGGCAAACAATTATCGAGAAAGAGTTCGGTATTTTTTGGAAGAAGGATCCCTAAAAAAAGG
Source organism: uncultured Candidatus Saccharibacteria bacterium (assembly GCA_964350165.1). Taxonomy (GTDB): domain Bacteria; phylum Patescibacteriota; class Minisyncoccia; order Phycocordibacterales; family UBA1006; genus CAYGJA01. Next base: position 122,441 of record CAYGJA010000002.1, read on the forward strand.
AGTGGTTACTCCTACTGGAAACCCTTTAGCCTATGATTTGAACAACGAAGTGGTCACAACACTCATGAAAAATGTTACCAATGTGACTTTTCGTTATTATGATGAATCATATTCAGGGGCAACGGGGCAAGGCGCTCTTGTTCATCCCTTTCCCGCCATCGACGTCCGCATGGTTGAGATTGATGTTTCTATTGATGACGATGCCAATGTTTTACCAAACCCTTTAGGGCAAGTTAGTGCATTTGCACAATTGCGAAACCTAAAAGATAATTTATAAACATGCACCACTTACTTCGATCACAGAATCAAAAAGGAACTGCCCTGGTGACTCTGTTGGTTTTTGTGGGGATTGCTTTGTATATTTCCGTAGCATTTGTTTCTTGGGCCGGAACTAGTGTCCGTGCTGGGCGGCACTTGGAACAACGAGAACAGGCTTTTCATGTAGCGGAAGCCGGGCTCGAGTATTATCGTTGGTTCTTGGCTCACTCTGCTATTAATCCAGGAGAAGCGCCTCCGACCCCTGACGAACCTCTTAATGTTTTTGATGCAGAAGGAAATCTGATTGGCTCAGCCACCTTTTCTATTACCGCCCCAATTGCAGCTTCAACGGTTATTCAGGTTGATGTCACTGGCTCTGTGACCGGAACATCTTCTGGTGTGGATAGAACCTTGCGAAGCAATTTGGCTATTCCTTCTTTTGCAAAATATTCCCTGGCTTCTAACAATGATGTTCGCTTGGGAGAAGGAACAGAAGTGTTTGGAGAGCTTCATTCTAATGGGGGAATACGTTTTGATGGTTTTTCTAACAACATTGTAACGAGTGCCAAAGAATCATATGATGACCCTGATCATACTGGGCCGTTTGAGTTTGGTGTGCATACTCACATTAGTCCAGTTGATCCCACACCACCATCAGCTGTTCCTGAGCGACCTGATGTTTTTGGTGCCGGGAGACGATTTCCGGTACCACAAGTAGATTTTGCCGGTATTACTCAGGATTTATCTAATTTAAAAACAGCTGCTCAGAATGACGGCCTGTATTTTGCTCCTTCGGGCCGCCAGGGTTATCAAATAGAATTTAATACTAATGGAACTTTTGATATTTGGGAGGTGAGAAGTGTTTACAGCTTGAGTTCTAATTGTGCTTGGTATTCTGGAGATAGTAGTTCTTGGAGTGTGAGACGAACCAGAAATCGACAAACATATACTATGCCGAACAACGGCATTATCTTTGTGGAAGATAACGTTTGGGTACAGGGCCAAATTAATGGTGAGCGAGTAACGATTGGCTCTGGTGTTTTCCCTGATACTCCGGCTACTAGGACCAGTATTATCGTTAATGAGGATTTGCTTTACAGCAACTATGATGGAACCGATGCTATTGCCTTGATTGCTCAGCAAGACATACACGTTGGTTTTTATTCACAGGACACGCTTCGTATCGATGCGGCTTTGGTGGCTCAGAATGGACGAGTAGGGAGGCCTTATTATTCCGTCGCTTGTGGTTCATACGCTATTCGTGACGCAATCACTGTAACCGGAATGATTGCCAGCAATGAGCGCTACGGTTTTGCTTATACCAATGGCACTGGTTATGACCAGCGAGACTTAATTTATGATGCTAATTTGTTGTATTCGCCACCGCCTAATTTTCCACTTACTTCTGATGAATACGAAATTCTAACCTGGGAAGAATTAGAATAATCTTGAGTGGTATACTGAGTAAATGTTAGATCCTGGTTCAAATGAGACGCCGCTTTCTTCTCCAAATTTAGAATTGGAGCAATTACGAGCCCAAGTAGAAAAGCAAGAACAGCAATTGGCAGAATTAGGAGTTCAGCCAGAACGCGCACGGGTGCAGGCCGCAGAGCAGGTGGTGCAACAGGTTAGGGCAGAATCAGAGCAGGCCCCTTCCGCTCAAACCCTTCAAAAAGAAGTTAATTCGATTGATGTTGCTCGATATGGGCTTTCTCCAGAGCAAGACGATGTAATTATCCAACAGTTATTCTCTCTTGCCTCCGAGCGAGGCATCAAGGAAACCTTTGCGGCTATCCAAAAAATGAATAATCCTCACATTGATGACGATTTTCATCGTTTTTTAGTGCAGTACCTTATCAATAATGCTCGTTTGCCTGGTATCCCAGCCGGGACCGAATTGTTTCGAGCTATTAATATGTCTCTTTTTGAGGTTACTCTGCCAGAAGTGCACCCGGGAGAAAAGGGTAAGCAATTGCGAGAATTAATGAATCTCATGGAGCAATTTTATGCGGGAATGCTTTCGGTTGCTACCGATAGTAGCAACTCAACTCATAATTATTTTACCCTTGAAATTGCCAACACGGCTACCTCCGACCACATTGTTTTTTATTGTGGAGTACCGAACACAAAAATGCAGTTGTTTGAAAAACAGATTTTAGGACTGTATCCGGAGGCAAGAATCGAAAGGGTTCCGGATGACTATAATGTTTTTAATCGAGAGGGGGCAGCAGTAGGGGCTTATGCAAAATCCGTAAAAAGCGATCTGCTTACTATTAAGACCTATGACAAGATAGACCATGATCCATTAGACATTGTTCTTAACGTTTTTTCAAAGTTAGACACTTTTGGTGAGGGGGCAGCACTGCAGATTATCGTCCAGCCAGCCGGCGATAAGCATTTTAAAAGAACGAAAAAAGCTCTTGAAAAAGTAAAAGATGGCCTTAGTGTACAAAAAGCAGAAAGAGAGGTGGACAGTGTGGTGGCGGGAATTTTTAAAATTGGAAAAGAAATAATTATGGGGGCCAAAAAAGACGAACTTGGCCAAGAGAAAAAGATTGACGAGGCTGCTATACAGTCTATGAATCAAAAAATTGAAAGCACAATTGTGGAAACAAACTTGCGCATTGTGGCTTCGTCTCACAACGAAGTTCGAGCAAAAAAAATACTAGGAGACATGCAGTCTGCGTTCAATCAATTTGCCGACACGCAGGGCAATGCCATTCAGTTTGCTGAATTAACGGGGGCGCTAGAAAAAGATTTGTTTCATCGATTCAGTTATCGTCAATTTTCTCCAAAACAAGCCCTGAACCTTAATCTGCGAGAACTGGCTACTATTTTCCATTTTCCTCAGGATGTTGATAATGCTCCCCAGCTGAAGCAGGCAGCCGCCAAAACTGCTCCGGCGGATATGCTCGTTCCAAGCGAGGGTCTTTACATGGGAAAGAATCAGCATCGAAACCAAGAGCGGAATATTTTTATGACACCCAAGGACAGAGTTCGGCATTTCTATGTTATTGGACAAACTGGTACCGGTAAGACTTATTTTCTTCGACATTTGATAAAACAAGATATTGAAAATGGAGAGGGTTGTTGTTTTATTGATCCACACGGGTCTGATGTTGACGAGATTTTGTCATATGTTCCCAAGGAAAGAATTGACGATGTTATTTATTTTGATCCTGCTTATGCGCCCAGGCCAATGGGGCTTAATATGCTCGAATATGATACTCGTTTTCCAGAGCAAAAAACTTTCGTAGTAGACGAAATGCTAAGTATCTTTAACAAATTATTCGACATGAAGACAGCCGGAGGGCCCATGTTTGAGCAGTATTTTCGTAATGCCACCATGTTGGTGATTGACGATCCGTCTTCGGGGAACACCCTACTAGAGATTTCGAGGGTTTTGGCCGATGACAAATTTAGGGAAATGAAGCTTTCGCGATGCCGTAATCCAATCGTGATTCAGTTTTGGCGTGAGGTGGCCAGCAAGGCTGGAGGAGAAGCTTCTTTGCAAAATATTGTTCCGTACATCACAAGTAAGTTTGACGTATTTTTGTCAAATGAAATTATGCGCCCTATTGTTGGGCAACCAAAATCTGCTTTTAATTTTCGAGATATCATGGATAATCGCAAGATTTTGTTAGTTAATCTTTCCAAAGGAAGACTAGGGGAGATAAATGCAAACCTAATTGGACTTATTTTGGTAGGAAAGATTTTGATGGCGGCTTTGTCTCGAGCAGATACGGCCGACCTTAAAACGCTGGCGCCGTTTTATCTTTACATCGATGAATTTCAGAATGTAACCACAAATTCTATTTCTCAAATTCTTTCTGAGGCTCGAAAGTATGGCTTGGGTCTTAATATTGCCCATCAGTTTATTGCTCAGCTTCAGGATGATATTAAAAATGCCGTGTTTGGAAACGTTGGTTCGGTTGGGGTTTTTCGTATTAGCCCCGACGATGCCGAATACCTCGAACGCAGGTTGGCGCCAACTTTTTCTGCTCAAGACATCATGAAGTTGACCATGGGAAATTATTATTTACAGATGCTTGGCAACGGCACACCCTTAAAACCTTTTAATGTGCAGGTTCCAGAGATTATCGGCGGCCGAATGGATATTGTTCCAAAATTAAAGCAATATTCATATCTAAAATATGGCCGAGATAGAGATCAGGTTGAAAATGAAATTATGGCAAAATATGAAGCCGCTCGAAAACCAGCAGAACAAGCCCCTGCGCCACCAAATCCTTTTGGTCTATAGGAGTTTGTTGTGGTTAAAATCTTTGCTATACTCCGGCCACTGTAGAACTATTAAGATTTAACAATATATTTATGAATCATCCAAAAAAAGAACGAACTTTTGTAATTCTTAAGCCTGATGCAATTCAGCGCTCATTGGTTGGGGAAATTATCGGTCGTTTTGAAAAAAGTGGACTGAAGATTGTCCACATGGAAATGAAGGTGCTTGACGAAGACCGTTTATGGAAACATTACGACAAAGACGAAGCCTGGTTTGAAAAAAAAGGACAAAACACTATCGATAATCTCAAGGAAATTGGTCGCGAAATTACAAAAGAGGCGATTGAGTATGGAAAAGATATTATCCGAGGTCTCATTACTTTCATGACCGCTGGGCCAGTTGTTATTTTGGTTATAGAGGGTAATAGCGCGGTTGGGATCGTAAAGAAGATGGTTGGAGGTACCGAGCCACTTACTTCTGATGTGGGAACCATTCGAGGAGACCTTACCCTGGACTCTTACAACATTGCCAATATTGATGCTCGAGCGGTACGAAACCTCGTTCATTGTTCGGATGAACCAGCCGAAGCGGAAAGAGAAATAGCTTTGTGGGTTGGAGATGATTCAATCGTTAAGTATCGCCACATTAATGAAGCAATGCTTTATGATGTGAACCTGGACGGTATTCTCGAATAGGTTAATCTGCTATACTGTTACCAGGCTGGTAGGGAATTGAATCTATCAACACTTATGTATCTGAGAGCCTTGATAGGCGGTGTTTAAGGCACAGCTTTCTGGCACTCACCTGGTTTCCAGGATCAGATTCAATTACGAAGACCAGCCTATCAAAACACCGCCGTAAGGCGGTTTTTTGTTGGCAATCAGTTATACTATGAGGGTGAATCATCAGACTATTCTAAAAAAAGGACTTTTTGTGCTGGCTATTGTCGGAATCGCTCAACTGGTTGCTCAAAAAATAGGACTGTACTGGATATATCCAAACTTTGATATTCCTATGCATTTTTTTGGAGGTGTGTGGTTAGGTTTTTTGGCAACTTGGGCCGTGCTTCGTTTTTCTTTGGTCAAGCAGATAGATTCCATGATGTATCTGTTTGTTGTCGGGGTAGTTGCTTTTTTGGTTGGGTTCGGTTGGGAGGCTTTTGAATATCTTGTTGATGGCTGGCTAAGGGTTGGCATGCAGATAAATCTAATAGACACAAAGCTTGATTTGGTCATGGACTTGCTGGGTGCTTACTGCGTAGCCCTTGGGATACTTATTCATAATAGAAACAAAAAAGAGTATGTCTTTACAGAACGATAACCCAATCAAGCTTACTTTTGCTGGCGGAGTTGGAACAGTTACTGGTGCTAATTTTATATTAGAACATCAGGGTGCACGCTTGATGGTTGATTGCGGAATGGTTCAGGGTTTACCGGATGCAGATGCTCAAAATCGATCTGATTTTGAATATGATCCAGTCGAGATTGATGTCGTCGTGATAACTCACGCCCACATGGACCACATTGGAAGATTGCCAAAATTAGTGAGAGATGGTTATCGTGGTCCTATTTACTCAACGGACCCCACCAAGGATTTGGCGGCCATCATGCTCGAAGACGGTGCTCGTATTGTTGAGGCAGAATCAAAAAAACTAAACCTTGAACCTTGGTATGACCAGTCTGATGTTGACAGAACTATTTCTCTGTGGCAAACCATGCCGTATCATGGACAGTCTCTTTTGGCAGAGAAGTTTTCTGTGCGTTTTTTGGATGCTGGCCATGTTTTGGGTTCGGCCATGGTCGAGGTGACGGTCGGAGGAAAAAAAATCTTGTTTACTGGTGATTTGGGGAATTCTCCGATGCCACTCTTGCGCGATTCTGAAATGGCGCCACTGGTCGACTATATCGTTATGGAGAGCGTGTATGGAGATCGTGAGCACGAAGCACGAGATCAGCGTTTACAAAAGCTAGAAAGAACCATTGAGGAGACAATGCAAGCTGGAGGGGCTTTGATTGTGCCTATTTTTTCACTAGAACGAACGCAAGAGATTTTGTTTGAAATAAACAATCTTGTCGAACAGAAAAAAATTCCTGTTGTGCCTGTGTTTTTAGATTCACCTCTAGCTATTCGAGTAACAGAGGTATATAAAAAATACAGAAATTATTTTAATAAGGAAGCGGTAGAGCAGGCAAAAACTGACGATTTGTTTATGTTTCCTGGTTTAAAATTAACCGAAACTAAAGATGAGTCAAAAACCATCAATGACGTTTCAAATCCAAAAATAATTATGGCTGGTTCTGGAATGTCTCACGCGGGTAGGGTGATTCATCACGAACGAAGATATTTGCCTGACCCCAACAGCAAAATTCTTTTGGTTGGATATCAGGGGGCCGGAACGTTTGGAAGGTTACTGCAATCTAAACCAAAAAAAGTAACCCTGTTTGGTGATTCCGTTCGGGTGCGAGCCGGTATTGAAAGTATCAAAGGGTATTCTGGCCACAAAGACTTACCTGCTTTGTTGGCTTTTGTGGAACCTGTGGCAGACCATGTTCGGCAAGTTTTTTGTACGATGGGAGAAACAAAATCTTCACGTTTTTTGGCTCAGCGTTTGCGAGATTATTATAACGTAAAAGCCGTCGTTCCCACTCTTGGGCAGACTGTTATACTAAAATAATATGGTTAAAATGCAAAGCAAAAAAAACATTGCAATCGTAACCCCGTCTTTGTTCCATGAGAAGGTTTCTGCTGACGCAATAGAATCTCTAAAAAAGTCCGGAGAGCACCTTGCCTCCAAAGAGTGCGTATTGTTATGTTCTCTGGCAGACAGTGAGGTTCGTTGGACTGCGGAAGCTGCGCAGGTGTCTGGTTGTTTTGGGGTGGCTTTTTCTCCTGCCGCCAACAAAAAAGAGTCTGAAGAGGTGTATCGAGAACGTAACCCCTGGATTGATTTGGTGATATATACAGGATCTGGCGACGTGAGTCATTTGGCGACAATGCTCGAATCAGCAGATGCCTTGCTTTTGCCTGTTTTTCACCCGGTCTTGATTCCGGTTTTAGAAGAATCCTTGCGCCGCTTAACTGCGGTTACTATTATTACACAGGAGGACAAGGGGAACGTCATGGATCAACTCAGAAAAACCATCGATGCTGTTCTTTTGGAAACGGCAACTATTACTGTTACCGAGCACCTAGCGTAGAGGCTATATATTTTTGCTTAGATGCAGGGCGCCATATAGACCACCAAAGTCTCCCAGAGTCGCCTGCTTGATGTCCGGCTTTCCATTAAAAACCTGAGGCAATTTTTCAAAAGCCGTGATAACAGCCTCAATATCAATGCTAATTTTTTTTGTGATCATAGAGCCACCGAGTATGATTCCCGCAGAAGACCAGAATAAATTACTGTTATAGATTCCAATAGCCAATTGTTCTGCCAGCTCTTGCCAAGCTTGTTGGGGAATATCAATAATGTTAGTTTTGTATTTTTCGGCGTTAGCCGTTCCAGAAACAAGCATTTCTAGTGTTGTTTTTGTTTTCCAATCAACAATATGATGACCTGGCTCAAATCCAAAGGTACTTTCGTCAATCATTCCGTTCGTAATCTTTACTCCACCTACACCCGTACTAACTGTGATGTATGTCATGATGTCGTACCCCGCCCCGGCTCCATGATGCGCCTCTCCTAGGCCAACAAGAGCCGTGTCATTCTCTAAAAATACCGGACAAGAAAAATGACTGCTCAGGGTTGCTGCGAGAGGGTAGTGTTCCCAGCTTTTGAGATTTGGTGCGTGGATAAGTTTGTTTTTTTCTTGGTTGAGAGTGCCGGCAATACCACCAACAACACCTCGGATATTTTTATTGCCAGCCAGCTTTTCAATAAGATTGATGAAGTGAAGGGGGCCTTGGCTAGGGTGGTGGTTGGTTTTTTCAATAATGGGATCATCAAAACCTTGTCTATCCTTAGAGAGTGCGACTCGAGTATTAGTGCCACCAATATCAAACAAAACAAACATAATTATTGATTACGCAATTTGCTTTTAAAAGATTCAATCATGGGAACTTGCTCTGCTTCTGCATTTGTATTCTTGGCCACATGCCAAGCCGTCCACATGGCCAGAGTGCAGGCCTTCAGTTTTTTTTCGAGCATGGTTTCTCCGGTTAATAAAAATGAGGAGTGGGTGATGTTTTTTTGAGCGAGCATTTCGGTGGTAATCTCCATTCTGGTTTTGATTTTAGGGTAATCATCTGTGTCTTTGATAAGTATGAGATGGTGATTTTTGTTTCCAGAAAACTGGTTACCCACATCAAAGCCGGTAAACTCGTTGTGATTGAGTTCTGGAAAAGTATTACAAAAGGCTGGTATTTTTCCTGTTTCGTTAAGTGTTATCTTCCAGTAGTAAGATAATCCAAGGTTTTGGGTGCTGCTGTAAATGAGAGGAGTTTTGTTTCCGATGGTGTCGGCAATTAATTTACCTTGTTTTTCTTCCTCGTAGGTGTCTTTGTTGGCTAGCGAATTTGCCTCAGAAATTAATTGCTCGTCTCCAATGACCGTCAAAAGAGCTTTGATTTGAGTGCCGAGAGCGGCTCTCGGCTGGATGCCGGTGCTTGGCATAATAATGCAAGGCAAAGAAAGATCTCTTGCTTGCTTTGCCAGTTCTCCACCAGTCGTGATGACAAGCACTGGGTATTTTTTTGCCAATGCTTGTTGTAAAGAAGAAAGTGCTTCTTCGGTGTTTCCGGAATAAGAACTAATAACATAAAGACTTTCTTCCAAGATAGAGGCTGGCAGTTGAGGCAATCCGTAGTCATGATGTACAAAAAGTGAAAGCATTGGGTTTGCGTATTGGAGAATATCAGCCGCAAGATGAGACCCGCCCATTCCGCACACGATAAGGTGATTTTGATCATTTTTTAAATAATCAAAATTTTGTATTGTCGGTGTATAGCTTAATTGGCTCCAAAAGGTTTCTATCGAGGTCTTCATGTCATTAGTATAGCGATTATTCGCGGTCCAGTCTTTGACGGGCTTGTATATAGTCCAGAACGGTTCTGATGTATTCAACATGGCTCCAGGTGAGAGGTGTGGAAGACAGCATATCGCCCGTGGTGGGGTCTAATTGTTCAGAGAGCACACCTGAAGCCCCGGCGTAGTTTGCTGTCCAGCTAAGGTGTTTTTTTGCTTGAGCTAGATCTGTTTGGGAGGTCGCTTTTTTAATATGATACTGAGCAAACCACAGAGTTGTTATGATCCAAGGGTTTGACTTGCTGGAATGACGCATAAAATAACGGTCACCAGCGTAGCGAATAATACCTCCAGTTTTTTCTGGATTAGTTAAAGCTCTCTCTGCCATTGTCATTGCTTTTTCTAGTCTCGAATCATTGGCTGGCAGTACGCCAAACATAAAAATTCCATAGGCACTGGAAGCGTCAATAGTGTCGTCATGTTGAATTTCTCCAGAAGCAGAGACTAATATTGATTTTCTGAAGAGGCTTGATTTTTCGTCATAGAGATATTCTATGATTCCATTTTTTACTTCATCCGCGGCCAAAGAAAAAGATTCTGCATCTTTTTCTTTGCCTAGAGTGCTTGCAAAAAAGACCGCCGCTCGAAGAGCTCCATAGACTGATGCAGCCGTAAAGGTATGGGTGCCGTACTTTTCTTCCCACAAATCATAAGAGGGTCTTGGCAGTTTAGTTGTGTCGTTTCTAAAGTTTGTCAAAAAACGAGCCGCTGGTTGAATGAGGGAATTATAAAGACTTTCCACAAATTCAAGGTCTTTGTTTGCTTCGTAATGCTCTTTTAGAGCCACGAGAACAATGGCTGTTTCGTCTTCTTGGATGGGGAGTGTCGCGCGACCATTTCTAACCCAGGGGTGCCAAGAGCTACCGAGGGAATGGTCTGGCAGATATTTGTGCATAAAGTAACCCTCAGGGGAAATGACTTGATTGCAGAATTCAAAAAAACGTTGAGATGCTGCTTGGTCTCCGGTCTTGTCGAGTGCAAGAGCGGCAAAGGCAGCGTCTCTTGGCCACATGTAGCTGTACGTGTCTTTTCCGTTTTGGAGCATGCTTGTGTCTCCCGAAGCAATGATTGCTCCGCCTTTGTCGACGTGGGCACGAATATAGAAAAGTGATTTCTTGAAAAGTTTGACGTGCAGATCTGACAGGTCTTGAAAGTCAAAAGTGTAGCGATTGGCCCAGGCGCGCCAGTAGTCTTTGGTTGATTTGATGATATGCTCAGGGCTTTTTTTGAGTACGTAGCCATTTAGGGTTTTTGCTTCTTCTATTGATTCGGCCGCACAGAGCCAGTAGTTAATGGTCTCTGGTTTATTTTTTTGTAAGTGTACTTTGACGCCAATCACCGAATCACAAGGACCGTGTTCGATTGGGTTTTTTTGCAATTCGCCATCTTCGGCGTCACGAAAACTACCTTCTTTTCCATAGATATTAAAAATACCAGTAGTGTATTCAGTAAAAGGGGTTTGGTTGATTTCGGCGTTTGCCAAGAAAACACGTCGTCCTTTGTAATGAATCACTGCGTTGGTGTCTGGGTCATAGTAAGCGGTGTCGCCACGGTGGGATTCGTACAGCTCAAATTCTTGACCAAAAAAGATACGCACCTCGCGCTCGGTTTCTTGTTGTTGAGAGATGGTTACTTGGCGGAGAAAAATATTTTTTTCATTATAAACGATGTCGGTAAAATGCAGAGAGAGATCTAGCTTGGTGTTTATTTTTGTCATTACGCCAGCCATGGTGTCGTCCAGGCAATCAATGCGAGTTTGCCAATCTTCTTCGTGAAGCCAAGAAAAATTCCCATCAACCCAGACGCCAATACGATGCTGGTTGTGGCTAGAGATGTGATTTTCTAGTCCCACAAAAGGGAAGTAGAATTCTCTCACATAGCCAAAACGATCTAATCCGACAAAAATATTGCCGTTACCAAGAACGAGCGTTCGTGCCATGAGGGTTTAGAGGTTATACACCTTGAGGTGTTTCTTTACTGCGGCGAGAGCCCCTTTTTTGTTTTTTGATTTAAGCAGGCTCTTTGCGCATTCTTCGTCACACAGCACTTGCTCTACCCAGAGAGAAAAATCATTCATATCTCCTTCGGCGTGATAAATATAATGTTCCTCGGCCATTGTCGTCAGTGCTTCCGTTAGATCTATCAAATCGTGTAGCACTGCGCCATTAATCATCCAGAACGCTTGCTCACCTTGGGCGCGCGTGAGGTCTTTTTTTGTTGTAGATTTCTTTTTGGGGCTAGTTTTTTTGGGAGATATTTTTTTTACTGCTGACTTTGTTTTTTTGGTCGCTATTTTTGTTTTTTGGGTTTTTTTCTCTTTGGCCATAACTATAGGGATTATTTGCTAATTGCGTCTACTCTTGATTTTACATCGCGAACCGTGTTCATAAAAGCCACATATGCATCATAGGGGGATTCATATGGGGAAAAGTAAGCATGCACGTCACCATCTCGCCACCATTTAGTGCACATGTAATAAAAATGATCTGAAGTTTGAAGCTTTCTCCAATCTTCGATAAGTTTTTTATTCTTTGTTCCTTTGATGGATTTTTCTAGGGCATAGATAGAAGCAATGGCTGCTTTTTGAATATCATTTCCGGTCCAAGCGGTTAGGTCTCGTTCGGTGTCTGCCCAGGTTATGACATTGGGAATATCCACTTCGTCTTTTGGTGTTAATTCAAGAGCGGTTTCTGTGGTGGTTCGAAAAGTAATATCAGGCCGTTTGAATAATTCACCAGGAAGAGCTTTTAGGAAATGGAAAACACCGGTGTCTTCCCATTGATGTTCACCAAAGGTTTCATAATCCATAAAGAGGTTAATGGTTTCGCCGTTGCCTTGATGGCTTTCAATCCAGGTTGCGTATTTTTCGGTTGTGAGGGGCCATTCGCTCCAATTTTGTTCAGAAAAACGAAAAGCAACATCATCTGATAGCCGATAATTCTTGAGCAAGAGTGAAATATTGGTTGTATCTTGTGGACGATAAACAAAATTGGGTGACCTCCAACCGAGAATCGGATCCCATCCCTCTGTTAATATCCCAACATATCCTGCCTGTTCCGCCCATTGTCCTAGTTCGTTATTATAAGAAAGCTCGGTATTTCGAAAAACTTTTGGTTGCACTCCAAATAATTCATTAAGAAGATTGCGATGGAGGGTGACCTGTTCTTCGAATTCTGGTCGAGAATAGAAAAAAGCCAAAGAGTGGTGATAGGTATCGGCCACCAGATCCACGCGACCAGTTTTTACGAGGTCTTGAAAAGAAGCAAGAACTTCGGGGGCGTATTCTCGAAATTGCTCCAAGGCAACTCCAGACAAAGATAAAGATACTTTGAATTGAGGGTGTGTTTCGAGTAGTTCTTTTAAGATGGCATTGGTGGGGAGGTATGATTTTTTGGCGACTTTCTCAACAATCCTTCGATTGTTGAGATCGGTGGCACTGGTGTCATTAAAATAATCATGGTCACTCCCAACGTCAAAAATTTTGTATTTTTTAATACGATAGGGCTGATGAACGTGGAGATAAAGACAGATGGAAAGCATGGCGATTATTTTTTATTAGATTTTTTCTTTTTTCGAAAGGCCGTTAATACTTTTTCGTAAATATCTTTACAGGTCTTTGCGGCTTTGTCCCAGGTGACTAGACTGGCTTCTGCCTTGCCTAATTCTTGTAGTTGACGGGAAAGAGTCGGGTCGTCAAGCACTGCTATTATTCTATCAGCAAGAGCTTCTATGTCCCAGAAATCTACTTTGAGTGCGTGAGAAACAACCTCAGAAACACCGGATTGTTTGGATATAATAATGGGTGTTCCTTTTGAAAGTGATTCGAGGGCAACGATTCCGAAAGGTTCAGACACAGAGGGCATAATGTATAAATCGGCCGCCTGATAAAGGGCGTGGAGTGCTTGCCCTCGCACAAAACCAGGAAAATATATGTGTTCGGCTATCCCAGCGGCGGCACTATCCTGCATTATTTGATCAAGCATGTCTCCAGAGCCAGCCATAACAAAGATGGTTTTTGGTCTCACAGAGAGAACTCGTTTGGCAGCTTGAATAAAATAGTCTGGACCTTTTTGTAGGGTGATTCTGCCTAAAAACAAAACTAAGTCATTTTCTTGTTTAAAATTATGGAGCTGGAGGGCTATGTCTTCGGATGCAAGTTCTTCTTTGAGGTCTACGCCATTATGCACAACGCTAATTCGATCTTCTGGAATTTGATAATGGTGAGACACTTTCTGCTTAGTAAAATTACTAACAGCGATGATGTGATCAGAAGACCGTAATCCATGTTGTTCTAGGGCGTGAATAAGAGGGTTGCCCGCTCCGCCGTTGCGATCGTATTCGGTAGCATGAACTTGAGAAATGAGAGGTTTTCCTGAAACATTTTTGGCAGCTAGGCCAGCCCCAAAACTAAGCCAGTCGTGTGCATGAATAAGATCAAAGTCTTCTTCGGTTGCAATAATGGCTGCTTGTTCAGCATATTGTTTGACGGCGTCATAGAGGCTGTGTTTGTGGGCCCCTTGAATACCAAGCAAGCGAGACTGATATGATGTTTCGGAATCATAGGGGAGAAGCCAGCTTTGTACAGGGCGCATAATAATACGCCCTGTACAGGTGTCACCATAGCGAAAGGAAAGCCCCGCAGAATCTTTGACGGGTATGCTTTGGGGTAGAACAAAGATAATTTCTACATGTTGTTCTCCGAGTGCTTCTGCTAGACCTTTGCAGGCAACACCTAAACCACCGCTGTTATACGGCGGAAATTCCCAGCCAAACATTAATACCCGACATGATTTCATCGTACAATTTCATTATATACCAGTCGGGCAAGGGTGCTTTGTGGTACCATGCATGAACACATTATGATGACAAATCAAGAAGAAAAAGAGTCTATATTTATGGCGCCTTGGTGGAAGCGGTTGCTGAATGGTCTGATTGATTATTCGATAATTTGGTGGCTATCTGTTCGCTTGGTAGATTATTGTTTTCGGTCTTTTGCTTTTACTAGAGATTTTTTTTGGGTTCAGGTTGTCGTATTGTCTGTAGGGTTGCTTTTTTTAGGTTATTTTTTTATTTTCGAGTATTTTTTGGGTTGGACACCTGGGAAATACATCACCCAGACTCGTTTAGTGTATCGAGGAGAAAGAAGTGTTTGGTCAGTTTTGAAGCGAACAGCTTTGCGCTTGGTGCCATTGGATGTTGTTACTTTTTTAGGGCAACAGTATCCGACCGGTTGGCATGACTTTTTTTCTGATACTGCCGTAGCAAATCGCATTGCCGATGAGCAATCTTTTGTTCTTACTAAAAAAACAAACACCATTCCGATTTGGAGACGATTAGTGTATCGAACAGTAATTAGCTTCTCTTTGTTTGTGTTTGTTTTTTTGATGGTCATGCCTCTTATTGTTTTTTATCGCTGGGATCGCGTTCGAATTCTGTCTGTTTCTGATTATGAATGGGGCTTTTCTGAAATTCTTCCAGGGGTTGCTGTTGCCGTACCTGGAACAAAACGAAACACCAGGCGCGCCTTGGTGGCATTTCGCTTACGTGGTGTACAAATGCTCTTAGTCAAACAGCTGTCCAATGAGCAGACGCCAGAAACAAAGCTAGAGCAAGACATGTCTGCCGTTTCTCCGCACTCAATGATGCTCGTAAGATTGGCCGAATATGAAGAAAAAACAAACGAGCTTGGTGACTTTGTTTGGTATCGATATTCTTTGGAGCAAGCGCCTTTTGTGGCTAATGGTTTCTTTTTCAGGCCGAAAGAAGCAGATGATTGGTATCAATTTGATTCTCAGGGATTAAAAATTGACGCCCGTGCTGTGTTACGTAAGATTTGGGATCAATTGACAGCTGAACAGTCAATTGAGCTGTAGTCATATTTCCCATATTCATGAACTCGGTCTTTGGCTGGCACTGAGCAGGGGTGAACATGGACTTCTTTTGGGGTTGGTTTGTAGCGAACATTCCAGGTGTCAATAGTCTCTTCGTCTCCGACGGTGATGGTTCGAAAAACATTCATAATGGCGCCCGGGGTTCCTTGTTTCATCTCAATAGCAAAACCAGGTCTGATGGCTAGGTTGGGATAAATAATAGTTGGTATGTCGTTAATTTCTAGATAAGTGGGGGTGACATAAGAAGTGACTACTCTGGCCTGATCGCCACCCTCGGCCAATACGGATGTTGTTGTTTTTCCGTCTTTGTGATCACCAGAAATACTGCGGCCATCGTTATCTCCCCAAATTTCTACCGTGATACTGGTGTCGGTGTGGCTAGTGTGAATAATCACACTGTGTTCAGTATTATTCTGAAATTTTAGGTCTGGATTAGGCCAAGAAATAGTTGCTTCAATGCCGGTTGGATAACGATCAAATTGCCAGCTATGAGGCTGGTGATAGATGTCTTTTAGGCCCGCCCAATACACCGCGTTATAGAGAGTGGTTGCAAACTGACTTACTCCACCTCCGACAGTATTCACCATTTCTCCGCCCATAATAGTGCCAGCTGAAGCAAATCCTTTTTCCTCCGTGCGCTCTCCAATGGCTTGATTAAGACTAAAAATCTCTCCTGGAGCAATGATCGTTCCATCGAGTGTGTCTGCTAGTGTTTGAATATTGGTAACCCTGGTTGCACAACAAGGATGATGAGTGGTAAAGCGACTTACGAGATGCAGATATTCTGTTGTGCCTGATGCCGAAGAATAAATTAGTTGCATTGGGTTAGAAAAATCGAATTCTTGGTCGAGGATATCTTCGGTGGTGGTGGCCATGCTCACGGGAGGCGTGATTTCTGGGGCTGGACTGGCGGTGTCAAAAAGGTCTTGGGTTAGGGTGGGAACGGCGGTTGTTTCTAGTGGGGTGTCGTTGAGCGAATGGTTTTGATTATTTTCTAGAATAAAAAAAAGAATCGCCCCCAGAATTATGAAGATAACGAAAAGAGGGGCTATTTTGCGAGCATTTAGCATGGCTTTAGTATAACAGTCAAAAAGTCTGTTGCCATGGTGGATGGGAAATGGTGTTTTTATTGTCGCCTAAATTTTGATTTCCAAAAAGCGCTTTTTCCCAACCTTGAGAATAATATTGCTGGCAATCTGATCTTCTGACAAAGAAAAGAATTCTCCACCTCTGTATTCTTTGATGGCGCCTGCATTGAGTAGGCGACGAAAGTCGGTTTTTGAAGAAACGATATCTGTTTGAATAAGTACGTCTGAGAGCATTTGCTCGCTTGTGGCACTAGTCAGTGGAATTTCTTCGGGAATGCCACCGTCACTAAAAGCTGCCCGCCAGTTTTGCTGCGCTTCTGTAGCTGCCTCTTTATTGTGATACATGGTTACGATTTCTCTGGCTAGTTCGTGCTTGATTTCCATAGGGTTCCGGCCAGCTTGGATTTCTTTTTGATAGTTCTCGATATCTGCCATCGATATTCGAGTAAAGAAGGTGAAATAATCAATCAGCAAATCATCACTCATGCTCATTACTTTTCCATACATGTCGAGCGAAGTATCGGTAAAGTTGATGGTATTACCCCAGCTAGAAGACATCTTGCGACCATCGAGGCCGTTAATCAGGGGCCCCATAATAATATTTTGTGGTTGTTGGTCGTAATGTGGTTGCATGTGTCGTCCAGCCAGGAGGTTGAAGCGCTGGTCAGTGCCGCCCAATTCGACGTCGGCTTTTACGGCAATACTGTCATAGCCTTGCATGAGCGGGTACAGAACTTCTCGAAGTGATACGCGGGTGCCGGCGTCTAAACGACGCTTGATATTGTCTCGGGCAATAAAATCAGCCACCGAAAAAAGAGAGGCCTGTTCGCCAATATCCCGGTAATTAAGTGGCTTTAACCATTCTGAATTGTAACGAAGTTCAGCTTGATCCAGGTCAATAATTTTTCCAATTTGTTCAAAATAATTCGCTTTATTTTTTTCTATGTCTTTTTCGGAAAGCATCGGACGCTCGGCGTCTTTATCACTAGTGTCGCCAATAACGCCGGTAAAATCGCCCACAATCAACACGGCCTTGTGTCCCAAATCCATAAAATCACGCAATTTAAGGAGGGGGACTGACCTTCCAAGGTGGAGGTTAGGGCTGGTGGGGTCAATCCCAAGTTTGATGCGGAGTTGCTGTCCGGACAGCATTTTTTCTCGTAATTCTTCGTACTGAATGACTTCGGTTACGCCTCGGCTCAGGACACTATCAATAGCTTGGGGGTCTGTATTTACCTTCATGTTTAGTACTATACACGGATTATATACCCCTTGCTAGCAAAGATTGGGCTATACTTGGACAATGAAAAATATTCTTAATTCTAGCATCGAGCTCTTTATTGGACGTCGCCGTGAAGAAATTTTTGCTCAACACCAAGAGGCTGCTGACGTGCAAGAAGAACAGTTGCAACATCTGATACACAAGGGCGCCAAAACCGCCTGGGGCGCAGAGCATGGCTATGGTCACACGATGGAATATTCGGCTTTTTGCCAGGCAACACCACTGTCTTCGTATGAAGAGTTGCACCCTTGGATTGAGCGAGCCTACGCAGGTGAAAAAGACGTTTTGTGGCCGGGATTGATTACAAAATTCGCCAAATCATCAGGCACTACTAATGCTCGTAGCAAATACATTCCCATGACCGAAGAATCGCTCGAGCGTACACATTATCGGGGAGGCAAGGATATGTGGATTTTGTACTTAGGAAATTATCCTGATTCCGGGGCATTGCTTGGAAAAGCCGTTGGTATCGGGGGGAGCCTGGATGAAGCTCCTCGCCCTGAAATGCAGGTGGGGGATTTGTCGGCAGTAATGATGGCCAATATGCCTATTTGGGCAGAAATGAGACGAACTCCCGGGCGAGAGATTGCGTTGATGCCTAACTGGGATGAAAAGTTGGTAGTGATGGCTGAAGCGTTGCGTGGCGTGAATGTGCGCTCACTGGCTGGTGTTCCTACCTGGACCCTTTTGTTAATTAAAAAAATGATTGAACAAGATAATTTGGTGAGTATCTACGATGTTTGGCCAAAACTAGAAGTATTTTTCCATGGGGCAGTGGCCTTTGATCCATATCGAGCTGTTTTTCGGGAGATATTGGGTTCCGACATGCGTTATTTGGAACTCTACAACGCTTCAGAAGGATTCTTTGGTATTCAGGATGACCCTAACCGTCCTAATGAAATGCTCCTGATGCTTGATTATGGGATCTTTTATGAATTTTTGTCCCTGGATGGGGGCGAAATTGTCACCATTGCTGATGTGCAGCTGGGGGTTCCTTATGAACTGATTATTACTACCAACGGCGGCCTGTGGCGTTATCGGATTGGGGACGTGGTGGAATTCACTAGCTTGGCGCCGTATCGGGTCAAGATTGGTGGTCGAACCAAGCATTTTATCAATGCCTTTGGCGAAGAACTCATGGTTGGCAATGCCGAAGTGGCCGTGGCCGAGGCAGCGCAAGCCACCGGCGCCTTGATTACCGAATATACGGCTGGTCCACAGTATATGTCTGGGGACGCCACTTCGGGGCGACACGAATGGGTGTTCGAGTTTGAACGGCAGCCGGATGATATGGAAAAATTTGTAAGCATTTTGGATAGCAGGCTCCAGGAGATAAATAGTGACTATGCAGCCAAAAGAAAAGGAGACCTGGCCTTGTTGGCGCCTATCGTGCAAACAGTCCCGCGCGGTACGTTCCGCAAGTTCTTGGAGTCTCGGGGCGAGATTACGGGACGGAATAAGGTACCGCGCTTGGCGAATCATCGAGATTTCTTGGAGCAGTTGTTGACGGGTTAGAAATACTCTGTTGCGGTTTATTGTGAACGACGCTTGGTTTCTGTTAACAAACAAGCTATTCTGGCATCATGAAAGAAAACGCAAAACCGCTCTATATCACCACGACCTTGCCGTATGTCAACGCCAAGCCACACATTGGCCACGCTTTGGAATTCATCCAGGCCGACGTGGTTGCTAGGCGAGCCCGAGCCGCTGGCAGGGAGGTGTTTTTCAATACTGGCGCCGACGAACACGGCCAAAAAATCTGGGAAAAAGCCATGGCTGAAGGGAGAGATGTGCAGGGTTACGTTGATTTTTATGCCGAACGACTCAAGGACCTCGAGGGCGCTTTGGGGCTTAGTAATGACACTTTTGTTCGCACTACTTCTCCGGGACACATTGCCGCTGCGCAACATATTTGGCAATTATCAGCTGTCAGGGGTGATATTTATAAGAAAAAATACAAAGGCCTGTATTGCGTGAGCGATGAGATGTTTCTCAAAGAAAAAGACCTGGTGAATGGTCGCTGCGTCAATCATCCCGAGATCGAACCAATCGAAGTCGAAGAAGAGAATTATTTCTTTAAGTTTTCAAAGTATCAAGACCAGTTGTTGGCATATCTAGAACAACCAGGAGTTATTCTTCCGGAGTTTCGTCGCCAAGAGGCGATTAATTTTGTAAAAGAGGGGCTGGAGGATTTTAGTATTTCGCGGGTCAAAGAAAGGATGGAGTGGGGAATTCCGGTCCCCGGAGATACTGACCACGTTATGTACGTGTGGTTTGACGCTTTGACGAATTATATTTCCACATTAGGTTGGCCGGATGATTCGGAGGGTAATTTTGCCAAATTCTGGCAAGGGGGAGAGCGGCTACAAATGGCGGGCAAGGATCAGATCCGATTCCAGTCACTGATGTGGCAGGCTATGCTCATGTCGGCTCAGGTCGAAACCACCGACCAGGTCTTTTATCATGGCTTTATCAACAGTGGCGGCAAAAAAATGAGTAAGTCGATTGGAAATGTTATTGACCCTATCGAAATCGTCGAAAAATATGGCACCGATGCTCTGCGATACTACCTATTGCGACATATTCATCCTACCGATGACAGCGATTTGACCTTGGAAAAATTCCATGAAAGCTACACGGCCCACCTGGTAAATGGTATCGGGAATTTGACTAGCCGTATCCTCAATATGGCAGACAAATACGGCTTGACTTGGGATTCAGGAGAACAATTTATCGCAAATTGGAATGAAACCGAATCGCAGCCAGCAATGCAGTCTTTTATGAGTGAATATCATTTTAATTTGGCTATGGACGAAATCTGGAATCTCGTAGGGCAACTAGATAAACAAATAGATGAAGAAAAGCCTTTTATTGTAGCCAAAACAGATAACGAACAAGCCAAGAATCTGGTGAAGGGATATGTAGACAAACTGGTGCTTATCACCAAAGAACTGTCTCCTTTTTTGCCGGAGACTGTTGTGAAGATGAAAAAAGCCATCCAAAAACTACAAAAACCAGAAGAGCCACTTTTTGCTCGGATAGACTAAGAGGGTCTCTGTTTTTTGTCTTTTTTCATCCACTAGACCAGGCGCAGTTTTTTGGAAAAACGTTATAATGCAAGGGCACGCTTGACCGCAATCTTTTGTGATTGGAATTACTGGCGTGCACTATGTATATGTTGTTGTGGTCAAGAAAAACGATACGCATCGGAGCAGCTTTTATTCTGCTTGGTATGTTGGTGCGAAGTTTTATTTTTCCCGCTTCCACTAGTGCGGCCACGGCGGTATTTTTTCCCGAGACTTGTCTGGGGGGATGGCAGTATGTGGATCATGCAGCGGGCAAGCCAGATTTTAGTGAGCCTTTGTCCGACCAATATTCAGAAGCAACTGCAGCCGTGTTTTCTTCTGGAGGGTCAGCCCAAATTTTTTGTAGTAATTTTAAGGGAGAAATTCCTGAACATACTTTTCCCGAGGAGGCAGCTGTTCGTTTCAATTGGGATTTTCGTTATGACGAAGAGCCTTTGATTATCCTCGATCCTTTTGAGGCTGATCAGATGATTGTGGTGAAACCCACTGTTCAGGAAGAAGTTGAAACCGTGGTAAGCGAAGAATCAGAGGAAGAAATTTCTCCTGAGGCTAAAGGGGTTGCGACGGATGAAGAACCAAAAGAAGAAATAATTGAAGAATCTGCCACGCCAGAACCTGCCTTAAAGCCGAAGGCAGATGCAACCGAGGTTGAGGTTCTCCCTGAGTCAGGCCCGGTCATCGAGGATGGCTCTGATTCAGAAGAAGTAGTTTGGCACCGGGTTGGCAACAAGATTGCCTCGTTTGTGCGGGATTTGATTACCGTACCAGTTGCTCGAGCCCAAGAAGAAACAGATCCAGTGCAAAATCCTGCCACTGATGAGGCAGTAGTGATGGACCAAGAAGTCACCATCAGCAATGAACCAGCTTCAGACCCGGTAGTATCCCAAGAATCAGTTGTCGCCAATGATGAACCTACCGCAGCCGAATCACCATCACCGGCTGAGACGGTGGATGTCGTCGAGGGGCCAGTCGAGATCGCGCCAGCATCAGAAGAACTAGCTCCAGAAGAAGCTCCTGCTGGTTCATCATCTAAAGAAGAAAAAGAAGAGGTAATTGTTGTTGACCAAGAATCAGAATTATCTATAGGGGAAGAAACTGACCAGATCGAACCGCTCGCAACCACCACTGAATCCCAAATTACCGCAGAAGAAAAAGAAAAAGAAAAAGAAAAAGAAAAAGAAGAAGAAGTCGCACCGGCCGAGGTAAAAGGAACTTTTGATGAGGAATCCCCAGAAGCAGTAATTGAAAGCATTAATTCTCTAGAAGACCTGGGCCAGATGATTATTGCTGCCGAAGAGCGTGCAGCCAGTCAGCCGGATTACTTCCTGGAGCTTACGTACAGTATCGCTGGTGCCGAGCCAATTGTATTTGGCCAAGCTAGTCTGGCAGATGCAGAGGGAAAATTAGTTCTCTTGCCCGAAGAGGTTGTAAACAATTGGGGCGAAATCAAGAATCTTCAGATTGGAATTCGGCCCATGTCCGTCTTTCTAGATATTCCAGCGGTATATCTAGAAAGTATGTCGCTCGAGGTTAGTTACACCGAACCAGTCGAACCAGCCGAAAACCAAAATGCACTTGGGCTGTCGGTCCGGAGCGTAGACAGGGACGTGACAACCGACCCGAGCGCAACCCACCGGTGCACACTAGATCCTTTTGCCACTAATGTTTCGGAGGTGGATTTTGCAACGGTTGTGCTTCGGCTGGAAAGAGAGGTCGGATTTGAGTATTCAGTTGAGGTGGGATCATTGCCAGACGGTATTGACGTTGCTTTTGTCAAGAATTCCGAATATTTTTATGCGCCAAAGAAAAAAGAAACAGAGATTGAATTGAATATTCACAAGGATCGAGGCGCCAGTCAGGGAAGTTTTAGTATCCCAATTATTTTCACCAAACTAATTGACGAAGGAAAAGAGTCTGTCGCAATTTGTCAGATGAATGTAATGAACGAATAGCTATGGCAAGAAATACTCTGTCATTCAGGAAAAGTTTGGTGAACTTTTTTTTGCTTGTGACAATGTTTGCTCCTTTGGTTTTTTCGGGCTGGCCGCAATCGGGGCTGTTTAATCCCAGTGTTCAGGAAGTACGAGCTGCTGTGGGAGACATCGGTCATTGGGAAGACTCGATTGGGGGGCAAATTCCAGGGCTGACTTTTGCCGGCTTTGACTTCGACAATGAAATAAGAAATGACGGTATCTATACCAAGCCCAATGATTCGACCATTGAGCTCGATGAGGCTGGCGATTATCTGATTATTGCCACAATTCGGGGGACTGATAATTCGAATGGCCGCTATAATCCGCAGGGCCGAGTAGCGCTGACGTCGGGTTCTGGTACGTTGTATACGTCATACAATACTGGTTATTCTCGTGACAACAGTGAAAACGAGTCCTGGGTCCGAGCCGTAGGGGTGGTAATTGGCGCTTCAGCCAATGCGCAGATACAGATTCAACGACGCCGCGATACTGACGCACCGACTTCGGGTAGCGTACCAGGTCAATCAGACGTCCAGGTGGTGCGAATTAATCCCACTAATTACGGTGTCTATGCTATTGGCGGAACGACTGATACATATGCGGGAAGTGCACCATACGGAGCCAACACACCTGATACCGTTGATATTACGGCCGTGACGGCCGAGTCTAGCACTTCGGCCATCGAAGGCAACACCACCACCGAGACCGTGACGGTAAAAGGTGATAATAAGCGCTATCTGGTTGCTTGGTCGGTGTCGGGGGATACGGGGGGAGTTCGTACCCAGCGTATCGGGCATTTGGAATATGATGGCGTCGATGATTTGGCAACCCGGTCATATTGCTACCAGAGGCAGGCTTCGGATGAGTACTGTGGCTTGGGGGCAATTGATATTATTGAGACTTCTACCGCAGACAGGGCTATTCAGGTTGAAGTATATATCGGAGATGGAGCTGCATCTGACCAGGGTGGGGCAGAAAATACGGGGTCTTGGGTTGCCGACGGTAATGGACAGCTGGTGATTCTGGAGCTTCCGGATTCATTAGAAGTGTTTCGCGCTCATGATTCGATTGGTTTGCAGGATATTACTAGCGCAGTGACATTGAATGCTGCTCGGGATGTTGATTTTAACGATGCCAATAGCTTTACCAAGGCTAGCAATACAGCGATTGACGTCACCTACCCAGCCGATATTTTTGCTTTTGGGAATGTCTGGACGGCTCGAAACAATGTTGGCTCTGGATTACGCCTAACTGCTTATGGTCGAATTACTATTAATGGTGTGGAACAATCAGTGGGTGAACACGGGAATTATACTCGTGGAGACCAATCCACTTCCGGAACCTTTGGAGGAGTATTTTCTCCCGCTGGAATATTCACTATCGGAACAGCTGGTCATGATATTGGGATCAATATGGATCCTTTGGCTGGCACAGAAGGTGGAGGGGCCGACCGTACTCAGGCCGGCACGGTGGGATTTTTTGCTCTCAATCTAGACACTTTGTTGCCTCCGGCTTTTGAGCAATCTGCTTATCGATTTTTTGCCAATACTAACTCTGCCGATGTTGGGTCAGCTCTGGCTGTTCAGGATTCGGCTGCTACGCTGGCAACTACTGGTGATGCTTTTCGGTTGCGAACTTTGATCCATGTATCAGATGCTCCACTGCGACCGAGTTTGCAGGATTTCAAGCTCCAATTTGCGGAAAAAAGTGGAACCTGTGATACCAGCTTTACCGGAGAAAGCTATGCTGACGTCACTGGCGCGACGGTAATTGCTTTTAATAATAACGCCACTCCAGCTGATGGTGACAACTTGACTGCCAATGCCAGTGACCCAACTCATGGCGGGCATACGATTGTTAACCAAGACTACGAAGAAGCGAATAACTTTACCAATAGTGTGGCTGCCATCCCGGCTGGTCAAGACGGTAAATGGGATTTTTCGTTGATTGATAATGGGGCTACAGCCAATACTTCATATTGTTTTCGCATTGTGGAAGCAGATAACACTCAACTAAGTACTTACACCGTAATACCAGAAGTAATTACGGCTTCAGCTGGGGGCTCTCCTGATATTGCTCAGATTCACTATCGCTGGCGTGGTGATACTGAGGGCGAAACAGGAACTACTTGGGCTTTTGCCGAAGATGCAACCTCAACCAGTCTAGTCAAGCAAACGCCCACAAGACTTCGTTTTGCAATCAGTAACGAAGGGACAGCTGATACGGGTAATATTGAATACCAGCTAGAGGTGTCGGGTGCGAATCCGAGTTCGTGCTCGGTGGCTAGTTATCAGGCCGTCACTGCTGGGGGAGAGACTCATTGGGACATGGCGACTAGCACTAATTTTACGAATTCTGATCCTACCACAAATAATTCAGGGATTACTGACGAAAACACTACGTTCGTAGCGGGTGATATTATGGATACTTCAGATACAACGGGAGTTATTGATCTGACCTCGACTCAGCACACTCAGGTAGAGTTTTCGATAGAGGCAAACACCAGTGCCACAAACGGTGGAACGTATTGTTTTCGTTTGACTAACGCCGGATCAACTACTAATTTTTCTTATGATCAATATGCTGCGGCGACTCTGGAAACATTGCCTGACGTAACAGTGTCTACTGAGGGTACGCAGGTGGCAACGGTCGATGCCGGTTCCTCTGGTAATAATATGGGTGCCAAGTTTGTAATTACTGATACTGCTGGGAATTCTCCAAATGTTACAACGCTGGTCTTTGCTGAAAACGGAACCATTGATAGTGTTAATGATATTTCTTCCATTTTTGTGCGAGCCGAAAGTGATACCAGTGATCCATACGATTGTGCTAGTGAATCTTATGATGGGACCGAATATTCCTATGGGCCGGCCGATATTGATGGTTTTAACAGTGCTGGAGGAACGGCTTCTTTTACTGATTCTTTTTCTATTAGTCCAACTTCGGCTATGTGTGTGTATGTTCGTCTGGGGATTGGAGTGGGTGCTTCGCCAGGCGAAACCATTGAACTTCAAATTACCGATCCATCGACCGATGTTGTTGTTTCTTCTGGAACCGTAGGCCCCAGTACTCCTGTTTTGTTGCCGGGAACCACGGTGGTTTCAGGGCTTCCTGATCTAGATCAAATTCGTTATCGATGGTTGTACGACAATGAAGACGAAAATGAAGCAGACGTTATTGCGGCCGAAAATGCAACCAATACGGCGGTTATCAAAAACGATATTCAAAGGTTGCGTTTTATGGTGTCCAATGAGGGTTCGGGCACCTCTGGTAGCACCACTTATCGGCTCGAAGTATCCGAAGCCAACCCCTCGTCTTGTTCGGCTGGTACCTACGAACGAGTGTCTACTGATGCTGATTGGGATTTGGGAAATTCTTTAGAATTTAGTGATGGCGCGGCCACGGCGGACTCCGGCAGTTATCTTACCAATGAAAACACCACCTTTGTGGCGGGTGAACAAAAAGATACCAGTGATACTACTAGCGGTATCACGCTTACATCCACCGAATTCACTGAAATAGAATATGCCATCAAGCCAACTACAGCTGCTACTGATGGTGGAAATTATTGTTTTCGCCTCACTAATGCTGGTACGGCTCTAGATACCTATACCCAGTATGCTATTGCTGCGGTCAAATCTACAGCTACTAATATATATCGTTCGGTGGGTACAAATCAATCAAATTTAAACGTTGCTGGTGCAACAATTACAATTGCCACGAGTACGGTTACTTTTTCAACTGACCCAACTAGTGGCTCCGGAAATATTGGGGTGGGAGATGTTATTCAGTATCAAGATGGAGGTGCGGGTCAGTATTATTTGGCTTTTATTACAGGCAGAACTTCTGCAACCGAATATACTGTGACAAATTATTCCGGTGGACTTCCGCATAAGGTTGCTGCCGGTGAGACGGCTCTGGTATATCGTGTCTACGACCACGCTGCGGGATGGGAGGCAAACACTCTCAGCCAAGAAAATGCAAACATTGATGCAACTGTTGATGATTACGTTATTTTGCCTTCAACTAATCTGACTGATTACAACTATGTAATGAAGGTTCCACTCTATAAAGATGGGGTAGATAATGAATACCTCAGTCTTGCTGGTTGGACGACTAGTGCCAGCAATTATATTCACCTCTTTACTCCGATTGCCTCTAGTGAGGTCGGCACAAGTCAGCGGCACACGGGAATAGCGGGGACGGGGTATGTATATGCGAGAACAGGGGCGCCGGGCGCTGGCACCAGCAGTCACATTAACGTAACTGTGCCTTTTGTTCGTATCGAAGGAATAGAATTGGACGGTTCTTTTTTCCGAGGAGGAGAAAATGTGAACGGTATCTTGTTTAATGCAGCTGGGTCTTCTGATTTGAGACTCACCAATTCTATTCTTCACGATATATCGGGAGACGATTGCTGTGACGAGGACGCCAGCCTCGTGAACGCAGTTGCGGTGCAAAGCTCGGCTGATACCGTAAGAATTGCCAATAATATTATTTACGACATCTCGAGCTCTTCTGCTCATGCCAGTAGTGATGTTGCAGGAATCAAATTGAGTAATAGTGCCGGGAATGTTTACGTCTACAGCAACACTATTTTTGACATCACTCAGACGAGTGTTTCTGGTGGTGATGCGCGTGGAATATATGAGACATCTATTTCTTCTTATCTTCTCAAGAATAATTATGTGGGTGGAACAGTTGCCTCTAATGGTTCTTCTGTGGAATCAGACTATGTTGGTGATTTTGCTTCAGGTTCAACCAATAATGTCTCTTCGGATGCGACAGCGGGAGACGACGTTGATCAGGTAAACGAAATAACGGGACAGAATAGTTATGCAAATTACTTTAGAGATGTGGACCCAGGGGAGGAGGACTTGCGATTAAAATCTAATTCGAATACTTTATGGGGATCGTACGGCGCAGACTTGGATGTTGACGGGAATATTGCCATTACCACCGACATCGAAGGAGAGGCTCGCGATGGTACTAATCCGGATATTGGCGCAGACGAGGCCGTGAACGTGGCTGATTTGCAACAATTGCACTATCGTTGGGGCACGGATGATGGTCGGGAAAGCTGGTATAGCTCGAGCTGGCAACATCGAGTTAGTGTCAATATTCCTGGTACAAATCTCGTTGCTCCAATGGCCGATTTCCCCATCTACGTCGATCTCTCCGATCTCCCCACCGCTTTCTTCGAAACCGTCCAAACAGACGGAGACGATATTCGAATCACCGACGGAGACGGAGTAACCGAACTTCCTTTTGAACTTGTCTCTATAAATACCGGCACCCAAACAGGAGAACTTCACTTCAAAGCAGATTTGTTCACTGGAACAGTTAACAATTTCTACATCTACTACGGCAACGCATCTGCTACTGGCTACGCCACCACCGACACGTATGGTGCGGAGAATGTGTGGACCAATGGATATTCGGGAGTATGGCACTTAGGTGAAACAGTAACAGACGAACAAACTTCCGGAGTTCACTACGACTCCACTTCCAATAGTCTGGACGGCTCCCAAAACAACAACGCCACCCTAGCTGCCGGAAAACTAGGACAAGCCCAAAATTTCGATGGTACCAGTGACGCTATCACCATCGCAGACAACGATGCCCTCACTCCTGTTGGTGACGCCACTTATTCATACTGGGCATACCTAGAAACCCTCAATACCAGCAACGACGGTGTTTTCTTATACAAAATGCACTCGGTTGCTCCTTGGTACAGCTACATTATTGAATTCGATGGTAATGGTACAGATCACCAAATAGCCAACTATCTAGACACTAACGAATCCAAT
Source organism: uncultured Candidatus Saccharibacteria bacterium (assembly GCA_964350165.1). Lineage (GTDB taxonomy): Bacteria > Patescibacteriota > Minisyncoccia > Phycocordibacterales > UBA1006 > CAYGJA01. The sequence goes on from CAYGJA010000002.1 coordinate 151,089, forward strand.
AATCAAGCCGGCTCCACGGCTACCACCTCGGCTGGTGCCTGGTTCTCTGTGAATGCCGTCCGCGAGAGTGACACCTGGAAGTATTACCTCAACTCAGCCGCCACTGGTTGGACCAGTGCTCTGACCACCGACATGTTCAACAGTGATGGCAACCTGGTGGTTGGTGCTGGATATGGAGGCACCCAGAACGAAATCGATGGCTACATGGACGAATTGAGGATTAGTAGCGTGGCTCGAACGGCCGATTGGATTGCGGCGGAGTACAATAATCAGAATACAGCGAATGGGTTTTATGTGGTTGGATTTCACGAGACCGATTGGGCTGATTGGGGGTATCGAACAAGTATCATCATTGATGCTGATCGGGTAACCTCTACACTTATTAATTTCCCGGTGTATGTCGATTTGTCAGATTTACCAAGTGGTTTTTGGACGAATGTTCAGGCCGATGGTGATGATATTCGTATTACCAATGCCGACGGTGAGGAAATGCCAATCGAATTAGTCTCTATTACGGACAGTGGCACCACAGGTACAGGGGAACTGCATTTCAAGGCAGATTCTCTCTCGTCTTTGGTCGACACTATTTTCTACATCTACTACGGCAACGCATCTGCTACTGGCTACGCCACCACCAACACGTATGGTGCGGAGAATGTGTGGACTGATTATTACGCAGTGTTTCATTTGAATGAAAATGTAAACACAGCCTCTGGTGGGTATGCCAATAGTGCTGGTGGTGGTGATGGTACCGGAACAGGCATGGCAGAAGCAGCTGTTGCTGGAGCGCTGGGCGGCGGACAAGCCCAGGCTTTTGCTGCTGGCGCAGATTATATTAGTTTTACGGAGACTTTAACTAGTGAGGATACCGTAACCATGAGTGCTTGGGCGTATCCAACAGAAACACAGCCTGCATATGTAGGGATTTTGGAAAGTAGAACTGATAATTTCGTTGGTCTGCTTGATAGTGGCGCCGGAACTGATATGTTGACTACTGCTTGGAATGGTGGCGCTGGAGAATATGATGCAAATACTGGCTTAACCTGGTCACAAAATGAATGGCAGTTTTTTGCGGGCGTGGTAGACGATAATACGACCGTACGAACCTATCTCAATGACCAATTTTTCGATGTGGTCAGTGCGAGCAACACAAGATCTCCGGCTCTTTGGTATATAGGTGTTGACCCGATTTCAGCCGGCACTAGAGATTGGCGTGGTTATCTGGACGAAGTTCGTATTGCAAAAGAAGTGAGAAGCGCGGATTGGTTGCAGGCTGAATATCTAAACCAAGGAACACCCGAAGCTTTTTACACGGTTGGCGCCCACACGGTGGTGACACAAACAAATTCCTGGCTAGAAAATGAAGACACTTTGGCGGAAATAACGATCGGGGATATTGCTCACCTGCGATTATTGGTTTCGAATGAAGGGTCTGCACCATCGGGAGATGTGCAGTATCTATTGCAGGTTTCCGAACCAAATCCAGCTAGCTGTGCTACTGCCAGCTCGTGGGATAGCGTGACGGTAGATAGCCACTGGAATCTGGCCGATACTGCTTTTTATGAAGATATGGACAATTCGTATGATGTCGCCAGTGGTCTTACGAACGAAAATACAGCCTTTGTCAAAGGTTGGATAATGGAAAGCAGTGATACTTCGAGTAAGGTCGATCTAACTACTACGGAATTCACCGAACTCAAATACAGCTTGACCCCCACCGCTGACGCAACTACCGGGGCAACCTATTGTTTTCGAGTGATTGATAATGGAGTAACTACGAATTTTACTCATAGTGTGTATGGTCAAGCTTCTGTTGCCGGGGGTGCCCAAACCATAAGTTTTAGCATCTCGGATTCAACTATTGGTTTCGGGACACTTACCTCTGCCTTTACTCGTTTTGCAACGGGGGACACCCTAGGCACCACCACCACATCAAGCGCACACACACTAACTGCTTCTACTAATGCCTCTAGTGGATACTCAATAATTGTTGAGGGTGCAACACTTACAGACGGCTCATACACTATTGATGCTATTGGCGGAGTGGCCACAACTTCGCAGTCAGGAATAGAGCAGTTTGGGGTTCGGTATACCGCTAGTGGAGGTAGCGGTAGTGTCGCTAGCCCTTATAATGGTGCCACGACTTATGCTTATGATGGAGTATCGAATGCTGATGTTGTTGCTAGTTTGGGGGCCGGGGACGGAGTCGCAACTATTTACTCTGCTTACTATATTGCAAACATTGCCGATCTTACAGAAGGTGGGACTTACTCGACACAAATTCAGTACACCATAACTGCAAACTACTAAGCTTATTCACAGTAATTGAATAGTTTTTTTGAGAAAGACTAACTATAGAGGTTATAATGGGGCCATGTGTTTACGCGCACATCTCTTATTCGGAATAGCAAAATTATAATGACCAAATATATTAAAAAAATCACAGCGATTGGTCTGGTTGTTGCTTCGATTGTGGCAATGACACCTCGGCCAGCTTTTGCGGCTGCTTTGACAGGCCTGTCTGACAACATGTCTAGCCAAAAGATAGGAACAGCCTCTAATCACACGATTGCATTTGTGACTCCTTCTGGGGTTGGTGCTGGAGAAACCATAACCGTAACTTTTCCATCTGGTTTCACCATTGGTTCAGTTGATAATACTGACATTGACGTTACAGGGAGCACTGCGGGGGAATTAACTTTGGGGGCTACTGCTTCGGCTGGTACTTGGGGAGCTGCTTTCTCTAGTCAGACGTTGACCATTACTTCTGGAACGGGCACCATCGCTCCTGGAGAAACGGTAACCATCGAAATCGGTACGCATGCCACAGCTGGCGCAACGGGAGATCAACAAATCACCAACCATGCTTCTGCTTCTACGTATTCGATTACGATAGCGGGCACCTTTGGTGACACTGGTTCTATCCTCATTCCTATTCTAAATGACGACCAAGTCAATATTACAGCCGAAGTTGGTCAGACCCTTACATTCTCTATTTCTGACACTACGATTGGTTTTGGGACGCTTACTTCTGGCAATGCGCGTTATGCCAGTGGTGATGCTTTGGGAACCACTACTACTGCTGCTCCCGCTCATAACTTGATTGTTGGAACAAATGCTTCTAGTGGTTACAACGTTACTTACGAAGGCGCTACTCTTACTTCGGGATCAGACACCATTACCGCGGCTACGATTTCTGGCGATGCCAATGGTACCCCTGGTACTGAGCAGTTTGCTATTTCCTATGATACGGACGGAGACGCAACTATTGCATCTGGTTATGAACAAGCCAGTGACAACTACAATTTCGTAGTCAGTACCGCCACCACTTTTGCTTCCGAGACCTCAGCTTCAGCTAATGAGACCATTGGTGCTTACTACATTGCAAACATCGCCACCCTCACAGAGGCTGGTTCGTACAGCACAACCCTTACTTACACCGCTACTGCTAACTACTAATGCAGGTATTATTGCGGTCAAAGGATGGCAATAGTACAATATCGTTATGTTTAAACTAAGTCTCGCCAAATGGGTCCTCCTATCTGGAATGTTTGCCGTGTGTTTGCTTGGATGGAATCAGGCCCAAGCCTTAACGATTGGACCAGCCAAAGTAGAGATAGAGGTAGACGCCGGCAATGTCGTGCGAGACAAAATGACTCTTATTAATGATGAGGAGCGAGAGGTGACGTATTACTCACTGGCAGAGCTCTTTGAAGCTCAAGGCGAAGGGGGGACTCCTAATTTTGTGGCTTCCGAAACCGGGCTATCGTCTTGGATAGAGACCGTAGATAAAATCACTCTGCAACCTAACGAAACCGTTGAGGTTCCTTATACAATTCGAGTGCCGGTTGACGCTGATCCGGGGGGGCACTTTGCGGCTCTTTTTTGGACGACCCTTGCCCCTGATGCTGGCCAAGATGGCGGGCAAGTTATGCTTGGTTCAAAAATCGGCATGCTTATCCTGCTTCGCGTTAACGGTGAAGTAGAAGAGGGTGGTGGTGTGTTGGAATTTTCTACTCTTGGAGACAAAAAGTTGTTTACGTCGCTACCTATCAAATTTTTCTATCGTTTTCAGAATGACGGCGGAGATAGATTGCGTCCTATTGGAGACATTACAGTTCGAAACATATTTGGTGGAAAGGCCTCTGTTTTGAATGCTAATCCAACCGAAGGTAATATTTTGCCGGGCAGTGTTCGTAAGTACGAGATCCTCTGGAGTGAAAAAACAAAAGAAGCTAATTATATTCATACGGAAAAACAAGACGAATCCAAAGGCTATTTTGCTGCTGTAAAATCTCAGTGGTCTAACTTTTTGTTCGGATACTACTCAGCTCATATTGCAATTGCTTATGGCGAAGAAGATTTGGTAGATAACGAAAAATATTCTTTTTTTATAATTCCTTGGCAGCTGCTAAGCTTAGTCTTCAGTATTCTAGTATTGGTTGGTTTTGGTGGAAGAACCCTGTTGGTGCGCTACAACCGCATGATTATTGCGCAGGCCAAAAAAGGAGCAAGTCGTAAAAAATAAAAATTATATGAGGTCTTTTTCGCTATGGTGGCTTCAAAAATTGCTATTACTGGCACTTATCTTTTTTGCGTTCACAGCTGTTGGTGTTGTGCGGGCGGGTACCATTGTTGATTCGGGGGATGTTATTATCACAGCTCAGGTTGGAGTCATTAATCCCGGTGGTGGTGGTGCCACTGGTGATGATGGTGACACTGGTGGAGGAGGGGGAGGAATTACTGGAAGTGTTGGGTTTATTATTTTCCCTAAAATTATCGAAACACTCAAACCTTTTCCCGACATTGTTTTTGGCCCTGTTCCAAAATTTTGCTCGCGAAGAGCTGACTTAAATTGTGACGGAGCTGTCAATATTATTGACTTCTCAATCCTTATTTACTGGTTTGATCGTTTGCCAGTTCCAGAGCGGGTCGATCTAAATCGTGACGGAAAGGTAGATATTGCTGATTTCAGCGTAATGGCTTTTTATTGGACAAATTAAGAATATGAAAACCTTTGTAACGCTAAAAAATAATAATAAGGTCTTAATACTAGTTTGTGCTGTGTTTTTTTTGATTTTCCCAACGACGGCTTATGGCTCTAGCGAAGAAATTAACCTAGAAATCAAATCTACTGTTTCTGAGGTCGGCGTTGGACAAGATTTGGTGGTAAGTGTTTTTGTGCAAAATCCATCCGCTCGACCAATCAATGCGATAGACACAACGCTCCTCATTCCAAAAAATTATTTTGAAATCAAGGAGCTTTGGCTCGGTGATTCTGTAGTACCGCTTTGGCTAGAAGACCCCGAAATAAAAGAAACAGAATCAGCTTGGCTTGTTCCTTTGTCTGGGGTTATACCTGGTGGAACCACGATAGATGACGCGGAGATTGTTCGTGTCGTATTAACGTCACAGTCTCTTTTGGGTGCCGCTTCCATCAGACTACTGTCTCCCAAGATTTTTTTACATAACCGAACTGCTGATGTTTTAGAATTGCAAACGATATATGCGGAGATAAATGTGGCGACTCTTGAGGATGCCGGCCTTATTCAAGAAATTACTGCGATTGATAAGATTCCTCCAGAGCCTTTTGTTCCGATTGTTGCAAGTGATCCCGCTTTGTATGAGGGTGATTATTTTCTTATGTTTCAGACAATAGACAGGCAGTCCGGGGTCAGCCACTTTGAATTAATTGAAAGTGATATTTATTATGAAGAAGATGTTTTGATTCAGGATGAGAATCTTTGGTGGAAACGAGTGGAGAATCCTTATCAATTAGTTGATCAATCTTTGTCTAGTTATATCTATATTAAGGCTGTCGATCGACACGGCAATGCTCGAGTGGTGGTTATTCCGCCCACTAATAATCTGAAAAAAAACACAGCATACCCTATAATGAAAGGAGTAATTACTCTGGTCGCCTTATTTGGTTTATTGTTCGTTTGGAAAAAAAAGACACAGCATGTGGAAAAGAATGAAGATGAATAGAACAACCCTTGTCCTTTTTCTACTGGCATCAGTTTTTTTTCTGTTGCCTTATTTTGCCAAAGCGGCGACACTTGAAATAAGTCCACAATCTGGAGAGTTCCCGGTGGGGAGCACCTTTACCGCCAAGGTATACATAAATACCGAAGGAGAAGAAATAAACGCTCTCGATGTTTCGATTGATTTCCCAGCCGACAAGATACAGCTTGTTTCCCCAAACACCTCTTTGTCTGTGGTTGACGTATGGGCTAGTCAGCCAAAGTTTAACAATAATACTGGGAGCATTAGTTTTCAGGGAGGTATTCCAAACGGCCTCAGTACTTCGCGGGGGCTGATTAGTGAATTAACTTTTCGCGTAAAATCTACTGGGCGAGCAGCTATTATTTTTGATAGTTCGAGTAATGTGTATCTTAATGACGGAGAAGCTACTCCTGCTTCTACTAATTTTCAAAATAGCCTGTTAACACTAACCTTGCCACCACCAGCGGGCCCAATTGTCTCGACAAGTCAACATCGACAAGGAGTTTGGAGTAAAGACAATAATATTTTTTTTGAATGGTCGGGGGAATATGAGGGTTATAGTTTGGTCCTGGATCGTAGTCCGGTTACCGTTCCTGACAATGTTGTTGATACCACAGATAATTCGATTGCTTACAGAGATTTGGTCGATGGTGTTCATTTTTTTCATATTAAAGCCCTGCGGGGTGGTGTGTGGGGAGGGGTAACTCATTATGAGGTTAATATTGATGCCACCAGTCCTGCCTTGTTTGATATTGAATTTTTACCCTCTGCTCGAACCTCAGCCCTTCGGCCGACGATTTCTTTTTTAACTTCGGATAGAAACTCAGGTATTAATTTTTACGAGATCAGCATCATTCCTTTGTCGGGTAGAGTTGCCGACGGCAGTCAATATGGTTTTATCGAAGCGACCAGCCCGTATATTCCAGAGAGACTTGAGCCAGGCTCTTATGATGTTATTGTTCGCGCTTATGACAAAGCCGGAAATGTCACTGAGGTAAAACAAAAATTGAGAATTGTGCAAGGTTTTATCAGTTTGATTTCTCGTGAGGGGGTTGTGATTCGCGATGTTGCCACCGTGCCCTGGTTTGTTTTGTGGATACTCCTCCTTTTGCTTGTAGCGGCAATTGCTCGAGAGATTTATATTGCAAGAAAATTAGAGCGTGTGTATCAAGAACACAAAAAAGACAAGGAAGATCCAAAAAAAGTTAGTGAGGCACTCAAAGAACTAAAGGCATATCAGAAGAAATACGGACATCTCGTGATATTTTTTGCGATAACTGTTTCTGTGCTGACTTTCTTTGATTTCAATTCGGCTCATGCTCAAGAGATGGACTCTTCTCAGATGGCGACACCAATAATCACCAGTTGGTCTGAAACGGTCACCAATGATGAAATTTTTTACGTTCGTGGCTATTCTTCGCGAGCAGCTGAAGCTACAGTGCTTTACTTGCAAGACAGAAATACCGGATCTGTTCAGACTTTTGAAATTGACATTAGCGAAGGCGGAGACTGGTTTTATCGACATGGTACTTTTTTGCGACCAGGCGACTATGGAATCTGGGTCCAAGCCAGATTTGGCGATGAGTTATCCGCCCCAAGCTCTGAACGGATTGTTAGGGTAAGTAAAGAAGCTTTATCCTTCGGTCTGTCTAGGCTTAGTTTGGGGGCAGTGTATTTGATTATTACGGTGCTCCTGATTTTGCTTCTTTTCTTTTTTGCCTGGTACGCGACTCGCATAAAAAGAAAAGCGAGGTTAGGTTATGAGCGATATTTGGAAGAAATAAAAGAAGCAGAAGAATCGGTGCGTCGAGGTTTTGCCATTCTTCGTCGCGACCTGCATCGTGAACTCAAGAGCCTTCGAGCTCAGATTGAAAATCACACCATTACCCCCGAGGAGTTGATGGAAAAAGAACAGTTACTGTTGGATGACTTGCGGCACATAGAACAAAAGATTGGTAAGGAAGTTTGGGATATAGAGATTGAGGCTGAAAAAAACAAATAAAGCTTTGTGTCAAGTGGAAAAAAAGATTGATGTGCTAGGATACGGATGTTTATTCAGCCATAATGATTTTTGATATGAAAACTTTTCGTAGACTTATTGTTGTTCTGATTTTGGCTTTAGCTTTTTTGGCGTTTGCGTTTGGATATTTTTTGTCAGGCAAAACAAGGGCTGACTTGCCTGTTGTTGTGAACGAAGCAACTAGTACGATTGCTTTCGAGGAAGATTTGTCTGACGAATCGACTGAAGACGAGGGGGTAATGATTGTTTTAGAAAAAAATGACCCTCCTGTTGTTCAAGAGGCGGAAGAAGAACTAGAAGGAAGTGTGGTGAGCGAAAAAAAAGATATTCCACCTTTAGAAAATACACCTTACGTAGAAGAGAGCGAGGACAGGGAGGCCTCATTAATGACTCTTCGAGCTGGTGCGTATGAATTTGTTGCGGGGAATAGCCTTATGACTGTTATTGTCAAAAACAGTCAGTATGTGGGTTTTGATGATGGTTGCAACGTTGGTTTTGGCTCACTTGTTTGGCATTCCGAAACTTCATCTTGGAATATCGTCGCATATGGTCACACACAAAAGAAATGTGCAGACAAAGAAAATCTGGTGGCCCTAATCGACAAGAACACAAAAATAGAATCTAAAAACCAAGGACTCTGGCTAGATCTTGGGGCAAAGAATTTCGTTGCTCTTACAGAGTAATGATGTATTAATTTTTCCAAAGACCCAGGCTGGCTGCTTTGGCTTTTTCCTCTGAGCTTAAAAATTGTTCTTGATGAATGGTATTGGGTGCTATTGATAGCGTTTTTGCCCAGCCTTGCTCAATCATGTAGTTGTTGACAAAAATATCGTCGCTATAAATATAGGAAAGCGTACGCCCGTATTTGTCATAAGTGTCTTTTCCTGGCTTTGCAACTACTGTTTTTCCCAGAACTAGATTGGTCAGCACTTCTTTTGCTTCTTGATAACCGACTTCTCCTTTTTCGGGGGTGTCGATACCGATGAGTCTAATAGATTCAGAATTGCTTTTTATCGTGTCTCCATCAATGACTTCGGTCACCAGAAGCATTCGCTGTGATTCTGATTGCCTGGTATTTTCCTGGGGAAAAGGGTTTGTTGTAACAACAACGACTCCTAGTAGCGAAAAAATAAAGACGATAATGGATTTCAATATTTTTTTATTTGTCAGTCGTTGCATGTCGCTAGTATATAATGACTATCATGAAAAAGTTTTTATGGCTTGGTGGAATTCTTGTCGTCTTTTTAGGTACGGCGCTTATTTTTCGGAGTGATGGTACTATTATAACCAGTATGGAAAACGAACCGAAAGATTTTGTTGGTCCAGATGGCGTTGTTTTTGAGGTTGCAACCCTTGCTGGCGGATGTTTTTGGTGTATTGAGGCTCCCTTTCAAAACACAGATGGCGTTTTGGACGTTGTGTCTGGATATGCTGGCGGCACAAAAGAGACGGCAACCTATGCCCAGGTTTCTGGTGGAAAAACAAATCATCGCGAAGCGGTGCAGGTTTTTTTTGATCCAAAAAAAATAAGCTACCAAGATATTTTAGATTTGTTTTGGAGACAAATTGATCCAACTGATGATGGGGGGCAGTTTGCCGACAGAGGCCCTCAATATAGGACTGCAATTTTTACACATTCCAAGCAGCAAGCAGAGCAAGCGAATATTTCGAAGCTAGCTTTGCAGGATTCTCAAAAATTCGAAACAGATGTTGTTACTGAAGTATTGCCGTACACTACTTTTTTTCTTGCTGAAGACTATCATCAAGATTATTTTAAAAAAGCAAAAGACCACTATGAGCAATATAAAAAAGCCTCTGGTCGATCTGGTTTTCTAGAAGAGAACTGGGCCAAAGATGCCGCTTTGGAGTATTCAAAAAAAGATAATTAGATTTATTTTGTTTGCACAAATAAGACTTTGTTGAGGGTGATATAATTCATTCATGAACAGATTTCTGGTGGTAAAATTTTTTGTACTAATACTGCTTTTTGTACCCTTGCTTGGACAGGCGCAGATATCTAATGGTACCTATGAACTGGAGTCCTCGGTTGTGTCTGCTGGTGGAGGCACCTTAAGTGTTGGAAATTATCAAATCGATGTTGTCACAGGAGAAACCTTCATTGGGCGAGTCACAAATGCTGTCTACGATATTTTTGTTGGTTTTCTAAAGCCAACAACCGCTTGTTCAGACGGTGTAGATAATGATGGTGATGGTTTTGTTGATTTGCTTGATACTGGTTGTGCTGATGCTGATGATGATAATGAGTACGTTTCTTCTGGGGGTAGCGGGGGTAACACTACTCCAACCGAGCCCACCGGAACAAACAACCCTACCGATCCCGAAACGTTTGCATGTAATCTTGTTGCAAACCCTTCCGTTATCCAAGAGGGAGAGCAGAGTCAATTGATATGGTCTGGTTCTGGGTTGGCAAGTTCGGGGCACACCATTACTGGATTGGGGGTTGTTCCATCCGCTGGAGTAGCCAGTGTTTCTCCTACCACTACCACGGACTATATCGGAAATTTTATTGATACAAGGGGAGACACGCTTACCTGTAGTTATCGTATAGAGGTGCAAGACTCCAGTGCTGGTTTTGTTGACTTCTCTCCGTCTACCTATCAATTAATCGAAAACATAAGAGAGCACCTTGTTGTTTTGGAGCGGCAGGGAGGTTCTTCTGGGGCAGTTTCGGTGTTAGTCGACATAGCGGGTTCTCCCATTGCTCAAGCTGGAGCTGATTTTATTTTTATCCCAACCGTTGTCACCTGGCAGGCAGGAGAGCAAGGTACAAAAACCGTTCAGTTTTCGGTGATTGATGACAATTTGATTGAGGGGCCAGAGTTTGTCGAACTTCAATTAAAAAATATTGCCGGTGCTCTGTATGGAGCCAATCGATCAGCAACCATTCAGATAGTAGACGATGAGGTTGTTCTGGCTGATCCAGTTCTTACTCTGGTGACTACCGTTGATAATCGTGGTGTCGGAACTCGAGCTGCACATACTTTTGGTTTGACATTAAACGGCTCCACGGTTACAAGCGGTCAATCTGTATCTGTTCCCAAAAATACCGAGCTTGTGATCGAAGGGCAAAATGAAACTGACTATCGGGTGTCATCTGTTACTGGTTCTTCTTTTTGTCCGGAAAGATTAGGGGAAACCTTTGAGCTTCCTGAAGGGGTAAATGTTGTCTGTCGTATTAATTATGAATATACAGGTAATCCAAATCCAGAAGAAACTGACCCTGATCCAGAAACCGATCCCGACAACGGCCCTGACCCTGATCCAAAAATAGAAGTAGACATTGATTTGGGTAGCGGTTCAGTTAGTCAGATTACTCTGGTTGAAGCTACTTTGCGTATCAGTGAAGCAACTGGTCAAGCGGTTATTGCCCTAGAGCGTTCAGGCTCATTGGCTTTGCCGGTTGAGGCAAACTTGATGCTCATACCAGGTACCGCACTCTTGGGGGCTGACTATGGGCAGACTGACTCTGTGGTCAGGTGGGGGGAGAAAGAGGGGGGCGTAAAAACCTTGGTTATTCCTATTTCTGTTGATGATATTCCGGAAGTTGACGAGTATTTTACGGTGGCATTGTCATCATTGACTTCTGGTATTTTTGGGCGAAATACTCGAACGCGGGTGACCATCTCTGATGATACCCCCGAGGAGGTCGCCAGCGATCAGGCTACTGGCGCAGTTTTGACTCAACTGGAAACGTTTGTCGAGAGCCCAACAATAAAGAGCGCCATTGTTACTACTGCCGCAACAAGTCTTTCTGTCGGGGTGACTGCTTTTGTGACCAGCGTGGCTGTTAACCCGGGCATGTTTGCGGACCTATTGTCTTTGCCGTTTCGGCTGTATTCTTTGCTGTTGTCGTTTTTTGGTATCCGAAAAAAAAATCGACCATGGGGAGTTGTGTTTGATAGTTTTACCAAACAGCCTCTTGATCCAGCTCATGTGATTATTCGAAATGAAGCTGGTCAAGAAATAGCGACTTCGATTACTGACTTGGATGGTAGATATGGTTTTTTGGTAAATGCTGGTAAGTATCGAATAGAGGCGGGGAAGACTCATTATACTTTTCCTTCTGTTCAGCTGGCTGGAAAAACCAGCGACGAATTGTATGACCGCTTGTATTTTGGTGAAGAAATTACGGTTGCCACTGACGGCGAGGTTTTGCTTCACAATATTCCGATGGACCCAGAGCAAGAAGATTGGAACCAGAAAGCAAAGATTGCCATGGGGGTAACTCGTTTTTACAATAAACATAGCGTAGCCATTGCTCTGGTGACCGACGTACTTTTTTACGTCGGTGTGACAATGGCAACGGTTGCAACAATCATTGCTCCCGCTCGATATAACATCATCATACTCATCGCTTATGGTGTTCTAATGATTTTGCGTGTCATTGGATTGAAAATTAAAAGTCATGGTCGAGTAATCGAGGCCAAGACAGGTGATCCTATTCCTGGTGCCGTCTTAAAATTTTTCTCACAACGAACTGGAATTCAGGTTGCCAAGCGTACGACTGACAGCATGGGGCGCTACTACGCTCTTATAAATAAAGGGGTTTATCGGGTAGACATAGAGACAACCTTACCTGATGGTTCGGTGCAAAAAATTGGCAGTTTTCAGAATTTAAAAACAAAAAAAGGAATCATTCGAAAGTTCTTTAAATTATAAGAAAAAAGTCTAAAATTAACACTGACTGGTGTTCTGTTTGCAAAGAATGGTATTATAATTTTTATGAAGAAAATACTTTTTTTACCCAAGAAATTTGGATTTATTACTGGCGGATTCCTTTTGTTGGCCCTCTTTTTAGCTGTTCCTGGAGGTTTTTTGCAGGCTCAAGGTACTGCAATAGTTGACTCGCTTACGCTGGTTAATGCTCAGAATGCAGCAGATGTTTTGACTGTGGACCCCGGAGAAGTAATACTTCCCAGCGAGACGGGGGGTAGGAATTATACCTTTCGTGCCAATACGGCGGGAACTATTGGTAGTGTCCGTTTTGTATTGAGTGGTCCTCTTAATACTATATTCGTAGCAAACACAAAGCCTTATATGTTGGCGGGAATAGACTCCAGTGGTTATTACAATGGGCTTAGTTTTCCTGACGGAACCTATACCTTAACAGCAACGCCCTATACTGGCCCTGGTGCTACTGGTTCTTCGGGGGTATCTCTTTCGAGAACGTTTACGGTTGGTAATAGTGCTCCTGCTTCAACAGGAGGAACTCAAACCACTATTGATTTCTCAGTAAATGATTTGGTTGAGCTCATTCAGGTAACACCCCTATACGACCAACCGGGTGGTGCTTTTTTATACAACGGGCAGAGCGATCTAACTGCGCAGATTGTAAATACTTCTGTTGTTCGCAACGGTGTTCCTTGGTGGAACATCCAGATGTGGGACGGAAAAATTGGCTGGGTGCCGCAAACGTACTTAACTTTAGCTGCTGTTAATACTGACACCACCCCACCAGCCACCCCAACCCTCAACACTTCCGTCTCGGGAACAACCGTTAACCTAAATTGGAATGCGGTTACCGACCCAAGTTCAGTGGCCTATGAAGTCCAAAAAGACGGAGTAAATCTAATCACCAACTTAACCACTACTTCATACGTTGCCACCAATCTTTCTGCTGGAAACCACGTCTTTCGAATTCGAGCCAAAGATGGCTCCAATAACTATTCTGGTTGGAGTAGTAAGACTGTGACGATTAGTGCGCCGGGGCCGGTCACAACTCCAACCCCAACTCCAACCGATCCAACACCAGTTCCTACCGATCCAACACCAACAGATTCTGTGCCACCAGTTGTTACCGGACACCAAGCTCCTGGTCTGATTCAAGCAGAAGATTTTTCAGCAGCTTCGGACGCTACCCCTGGAAATAGTGGCTTGGCTTTTGGGGGAATAACTAATAGTGCTAATCCTAATGTTGACATTGAGGCAACAACCGATACTGCTGGAGGTCACAATGTGGGTTGGACAAATGTTGGGGAAACTCTCAGTTACGAAATTACGGTTGCCGAAACTGGAACATACACCGTTGAGTATCGTCTCTCAAGTATTTTTGCTCAAAAAAACAGGTTCCAGGTTCTGCTTGATGGGGCCATCGTTCATACCGTGGCCGTGCCAAGCACCGGGGGGTGGCAATCTTGGGCAACCGTGTCCAAGACGCTTAACCTCACCGCTGGGCAACATACACTTCGTTTGAATATTATTGAAAGTGGCTGGAATATTAACTGGATAAAATTCACGAAACAAACAGGTACCACTGCTCCTGACCCAACCCCACTTCCAACAGCTCCTTCTACTCAGTTTTCTGTAGGCGATTGTGTGATTACTACCGCAACCTCTCTTAATATTAGAAACACTCCTAATGGCACGGTTCTTGGCCAGTTGCTACCAGGGGTCATTGCCTCGGTGGTTCAGAATAGTCAGAATGGTACCACTGTTGGTGGATATACTTGGTGGAATATTGAAACCAGTTCACTCACTGGCTGGGCTGCTGAAGAATACCTGGTTGATAGCGCTTGCGTTCCTGTTCCAGTCTCTGACACCACCCCACCAGCTACCCCAACCCTTAACACTTCCGTCTCGGGAACAACCGTTAACCTAAATTGGAATGCGGTTACCGACCCAAGTTCAGTGGCCTATGAAGTCCAAAAAGACGGAGTAAATCTAATCACCAACTTAACCACTACTTCATACGTTGCCACCAATCTTTCTGCTGGAAACCACGTCTTTCGAATTCGAGCCAAAGATGGCTCCAATAACTATTCTGGTTGGAGTAGTAAGACTGTGACGATTAGTGCGCCGGGGCCGATAGTAAACACAGGGCCGATTGTGAAAGGTGGTATGGTAACAACGCAAGGTTCTGGGTCTATGCAGCTTTATGGAGACGCTGGTGCTAATCCTATCGACACCATCGTTTCTGGAATTAGTGGAATTGTTACCCATGATTGTTTGGAAAATGGAGCAACCTATTGCCGAGTCGTTTTCGATAATGGCCAAGATGGCTGGCTAGACGATTCTTATTTGGTGCACACCGGATCATCTCCGGTTCCAACAGGACCAACGACGGTTGCTTCACAATTTTCTAGTGGGCAATGTGTGCAGGTGACGGCAAGCTCGCTTAATGTCCGAAGTGCCCCTGGAACAAGCGCGTCCTTTTTGGGTAGCCAGACTCTGAACAGTAAAGGAACTGTTTTGGCAAATTCAAACACAAACCCTTCTTCGGCCAATGGATTTATCTGGAGACAGATTGATTTCTTGCAAGGAGTCGATGGTTATGTGGCTGAGCAGTACCTAGACCCTGCAACTAATTGTTCTATGCCAGCACCTGCCCCGGTTCCTGTTGTTGATGTCACTGCGCCACCGGTTCCTTCGTTCTCAAGCTCATCTCCAAATACTAACGCTATAACACTCTCTTGGAGTTCTGTAGAAAGTGGCGCTGTGTATGAGATACGTCGGGGCACCACCATTGTGGCTTCTTCTTTGACCAATCTCTCACATACAGTATCTGGTTTGGCTTCAGGAACTTCTTATACTTTCCAGATTAGAGCAAAAGATGCTGCTGGAAATACTTCTGCGTGGTCCGCTTCCTTGACTGTAGATACCCTATCTGTTGTTACGAATCCAGCACCGCCTACTTCGAATGGGGGAACGGTTGGGGTTCCGGTGACACAATGTTCTGACGGTGTGGACAACGATTCTGATGGGCTGGTTGATTATCCAAACGATCCTGGTTGTGCATCGCCAAACGATGACAACGAGGATAATGTTGCGGTCCCGCCTACGGGAAATGTCATCAACGTCAGTAGCGGTGGGAGTATCGCCAACGCTATCGCCAGTGTCACATCGACTCCGGTTACCATTTATCTTGCTCCTGGCACCTACAATGTTGGCTCAGGTATCACACTTCCAGATGGAGTGAGTCTAGTCGGTTCGGGTGTTGATAAGACGACTATCACCAGCAACATAACGTATCAATCTGACATCTACACCATTCAGCAGGCTGGTGCAGGAGCTCAGGGAGTGTTGATTACCACCGGAAGCAACCAAGTAATCCGAGACCTAACACTTGATGGTAATAATAAAAATATTTCAATAGCGATTCGTACAGCGCCGGGCAGTCCTGCTCCAACCAATGTTTCTAATGTAGAGAT
Organism: uncultured Candidatus Saccharibacteria bacterium; assembly: GCA_964350165.1. Classification (GTDB taxonomy): domain Bacteria; phylum Patescibacteriota; class Minisyncoccia; order Phycocordibacterales; family UBA1006; genus CAYGJA01. Next base: position 167,283 of record CAYGJA010000002.1, read on the forward strand.
GTACAATCTACACATTAAAGAATTCTATACTTCGGGTGTTGTCTTGACCCAGATAAGTAATAGTAGTTTGCACGACACTACTTTCTACGACAACTCTTGGACTTCAAACAACAATGATGGCTACACAACTGCTTCGATTGTTTGGCACAGTACAACAGATGTTGATGTTTACAACGTCGACATTCTCGAACGAGAACAGCGCAGTGGCCACATCGGAGGAGGTAGCGGTATGGACGCTATTCCTTTGCCTCCTACATACGGCAACACTCTGACAAGAACTCGCTTCTTTAATTCACGTGTGTTTGTCGACCCATTCTCTCCTTGGGGTGGTGGTGTAAACAGTAATATTGCGCACGAATGGTGGGGAACCGAATTGATAGATTCTGAGATATTCAACAATACCTACAACAACAACCTGAGCTTGGTCTTTGAACACGCGGGTCCTCAGGGCGTGCCGTCGGTGAAGGTCTACAACAACAATTTCTTCCTTAGTGACGTCAAGTCTTGGGGCGTAGAGGTAACGAGACATGACGTAGAGCTCTACAATAATTACTTCGACACTGGTCTGGTTGGTACTCCTGTGTTTGCCAACTGGGATGGAGGTTTCCGGCCCGAAAATACCAATATTCATGGCAACCTTATCAGAATAAGACAGGGCTATACCAACTGGATAAGTTCAGTCATAACCTTTGCTGGTGGATTCAAAAACATGAACTTTACCAACAATACAGTGCATGTTGATACGAGTGCTGAGGTTACAATGCTTGCTTTGTATGGCCAGGGTACAATTGTTGACTCTCACTTTGATAACAATCTGTTCTATCGAAGTATTCCAAAAAGCGGTGGTGGAGTTGATCCCTTCTTGCACCTGGAACCCTACGGTTGTTCTACGCCGGCTACGTTTGGAATTCAGAACGTGACTCTGCGTAATAACTTGTTTGACGGCATAAACAAAGACGCGTTCCGTACCACCTGTAATTCGACCAAGACCGGAGATTTGATGCAATCAGGCAACATCAACGCCTCGGCTCAATTGAATCTATCTGGATCTCGCTATGGTTCCTACTACACCCCGCTATCTACGAGTCCAGCTGTTGGAGGTGGTCTTGATGGATCAAACATCGGAGCTTTCTAGAGAAAGACCTCATCCGGTTTTTCCGCTTAGATAAAAAGAAAATATAAAAGCAGCACGGAAAATCTTTCCAGTGTTGCTTTTATTTAGCGACTGAAACAACAGAAGAATCAGCACCAACATCATCTGATTCAACTGGAACAGAGTAAAAACGCTAGAATGTTTGGTTCAAGATGGTAGGGTTAGGGTAAATCTCTAATTAAAATTAAATTATGGAATTAAAATTAGGGGGGCAAAACTATGTCCCCAACGATGCTTTTGCTAGAAAAATACAGGCAGAGGCAAAAAAAATAATTCAGCAGGCTCGGCCCTGGCGCCTTGAGCTTGTATTATGGAGAAACTTGTTAATCGGGCTTATTTTCTTTTTGACACCTATCGTACTGATGTGTCTGAATTTTCTTAATTGGTGGCTGGTTCCTGTGTATATCCTTTCTCTGGGAGAAGGCTTTGTATGGATTGGGACCTCCCAGCATCACGGAAGTCACGGGGCTTTCGCCGCTGTGGGTAGTAAGAAAAGAAAAAAAAAGATAAACAGTTTTGTAGCGCACCTGATTCTTGTGGTCGGGCTGTGGATTGATAACTGGATGACAGAACACGTAGTTCTGCACCATGGCAATACGAACATCTATGGAAAAGATGCTGACTTGGGGTCCGGAGAGTCAGCTGGGCTAGCGTTTAGCGTGTACACAAAACTAACCAAACCCTTTCGTCAACGTAATCGTTGGTGGGTAAAGTTGCTATACGCACTTACTTTTGTCAGTTGGATTTGGATTGCTGATGATAGAAGATTGAGGCGATATTACGGCTATCACGGACGCGCCTTGGTGCGTAAAGATAAGACTTTGTCCTGGCACCTCTGGAGACTTTGGGGATATAAGATTTGTTACTTCTTGGTTATCATCGGGCTACCCATCTTTTTGGGGTCCACCTGGTACTTAGTCTTGATAACCTGGCTGGGGTGTTGGGTTTATGCAGGATTAGATCTGATGCCCGTGTTCCAGGCTGCGCATTGTACTAGCCTGGTAAAGCACCACGACGGGCAAGTCGCCGAGAAGGAAAAAGTTAGTTTTTCTCGTCATGCTATAGAAACTACCGCCAACTTTCACTGGCCTGGGATTTGGGGAAAAGTCTTGAGTCATAAGTATGGAATGCTTACTCATCAGATAGAACACCACATTTGGCCTACGGTAAGCCCGGTGTTATATTCTGTTTTGGCCAAAATGGTCAAAAAAGAGGTTGATATCTGGAATCAGGATCACCCTGATGACCAAATTCTATATCAAGACCTCCTATACAAGGAGGCCAAGGAAGCACACTTCAAGCATGTAGAACAAATTCCGCTAATTAAAGCCGCAGAATTTCAGACGGTGGCTTGATTGATATGTTTAGTTCAAAAAAGCAATGCAGGAAATTATTCCGGCATTGCTTTTATTTTTGGGCGGCAATATAGCCAGTGGTCCAACAGAGTTGGAGAGAATATCCGCCAGATGGTCGATTGACATGGAGAATGTCGCCGGTGAGATACAGATTGCTATAGAGTTTTGACTGCATGGTTCTGGTGTCTACTTCTGACAGAGGAACCCCACCATCAGATATTACCGCGCGATCCATCCCCATTAGTCCTTCTACTTCTAGAGAGAGTCCTTTGAGTCCTTGGACAAGGGCCTTGCGTTCTTCTTTGCTAATACTGTGCACGGGTGTGTCTGGACGAGGTGCTCCGGGTAGGTTCAGGGTTGTATCCGCCAGACCTCTCGGACAGATATCAGCTACGACGTTTTTAAAAAATTTGTTTTTGTTGGTTTCAAAAATATTTAGAATTTTTTTATCCAAAGAAGCATGGTCTGTGTCAGGATAGCAGTCGATGGTTGCGGTTACTGGTCCCATCTCGAGGAGCTCGTTAATATCATAAGCGCTGTTGAGAATAAGCGGCCCCGATAAACCAAAATGAGTAAAGAGAATTTTTCCGGTTTTAGAAAAAGCCTTCTTGTTTTGAGAATAAAAAGTAATCTTCATAAAAGAAAGACTGGTGCCAGAAAGTTCCTTGACCCAGCGGTCTTGGACTCGAAGAGGAACAATGTTTGGGTTTGGTTCTGAAATAGTGTGGCCTAATAATTTGAGCCAAGCAAAGCCGTCGCCAGTGGAACCAGTCTCGGGATGTGATACGCCCCCAGTTGCGATGAGGTAGCGTTTTGCTGTAAAGAGCCCTTGTTTGGAATTGACTACCGTTATTTTTTTCTCCTTATTATCAGCCCTTATTTCGTAGACGGGGTTATCGGTATAAATATCTACGTTGTATTTTTTAATTTCCTGCAATAGGGTTCGGTATACATCCAAGGCTTTTTGGCTGGCGGGGAACACACGCTGGCGAGCTTCGGTGACCAGAGGAAGGCCTCTGTTTTCAAAATAATCAAAAGTGTCCTGAACACCAAAGCGAGCAAAAGCAGAATGAAGAAATTTGCCAGCTTCGCCATATTTTTTGAGTAGTTCTCGAGTGTCGAATGTGGCGTTGGTGATATTACAGCGTCCACCACCACTGATTTTTAATTTTTTACCAAGCTCGCTGTTCTTTTCCAAAAGGGCTACTTTTTGTCCCAAAGAACCAGCCACAGCAGCTGCCATCATGCCAGAGGCACCTCCACCAACAATAACAAGGTCGTATGTTTTTGTGCGAGCATTCATCACTGGCGCTACTGTATCAGTTGGCTTAGAAATCTCAAGGGCCACTGGGGCTGGAGTGATTTAATTATCTATTTCTTGGGCCGGAGGAACGCCTAGTTTTTCGAGTGCGAAACGTGTTTTTGTGAAGACACCACCTGCCTCTTTTAGTTTTTTGTAGTGTCTGGAATGAGTCTCGAGGAGGTTTTTTATTTGGGGATTCACTCCGGTAACAAAGACTGATATGTTTTTGTTTTGAAGTATTTCAATAATGGAGTCCAATCCTGCTGCGCCTTCTAGATCCATAAAAGCAACACTACGAAGCCTGAGTATGATGTTGCTTATGTTTGCATCAATTTGCTCAAGGCGAAGAAGGTGGGGTTCGGTATTGAGATGGGACAGCACTCCTCGAATTGAATACACAAGAATGTCGTAATCAGCATGGGTCGAGAATTTTTTTTCGTTAGCAATGTGAATTTTTTTGCTACTAGTGCTGGAATTATGGGTTGCATCGTAGGATCCCTTGGATACTTTTTCTGCAAAAACCAAAAGACCAATAACGCTTCCAATCAAAATACCAAGAGCAGGGTTTTTGTAGAGAGTAATGCCGGCTACAAGCAGTCCAATTCCAAGCGCGTACTTGTCATGGTTGTAATACAAGAGAAATTCTTTTGCCTGAACCATTCCGATGGCAACATAAAAAAGAATAGCCGCAATTACGGGCATAGGAATAAATTTAAAGAGATTGAAAAACAAAAGTGTTATCAGGGCAACAAACAGGGCCTTGAGAGCCGCAGAGGCTCTGTTTTGGGCTCCGGTGTTGATGTTGAGCATGGTTGGGCCCAATACGCCAGTGGCGGGCATACCTCCAGCCAAACCAGAAACAATATTGGCCAAAGACAAACCGAACATTTCTTTTTTTTCATTGTGACGAGTTCCGGTTGCCTTGTCTGCTATTTTTGCAGAGAGCATGGTTTCTAATATTCCCACGACGGCAATAGTGATGGCTGGCACCAATAGTCCCCACTGAAATGAAACAAAGTTTGGTAAATTAAAAAGTTGGGTTTCCAAATTTCCATAAGCACCTTGAAGTGTTGAGAGGGTAAAGCCAAGGTGTCCTTGAGTTATCAACCAACCTAAAAAAATACCAAATGGAGTCACTAGAAGAATACTTGGTGTTTTTTTAAAAAATCTCTTTGCGGCAAACAAGAGTACAAGAAAAACAAAAAAGACTATCGTAGAGGCAAGATCAAGTTGCGGTATGTTTTGGAGGCTCTCGGCTATGTTTTGTAGCAGAGATTCGTGCTGGGGAAGCTCTGCTAATCCAAGGGCTGCGTTGATTTGAGTTCCAGCGATAATAGCTGCAATACCTAGTGTAAAACCAAAAATAGCCCCTCCAGGAATAAACTTGAGAAATCGTTGCACATTCAAGAGATAACCAGCAAGCATAAAGAACCCTGCAATAATGGTGACAATGGGAATGGCGCCAACGCCAAACTCAAGCGCTACAACGGTCAAGATTCCCGCAAAAGCTCCGGCTGGTGAAATAACGTTAAAATTACTCCCTCCGATTAGTGCGGCGGTCATACCAGCCCAGGCAGAGGTTATCAATCCCATGATGGGAGTACCTCCAGAAGCAATAGCAAAAGAAATAGAGAGAGGAACAGAGACAACGGCGATAGAGAGACCGGATTTCCAGTTGAGAAGTAGGTTTTTGGTTATTTTTTCGAACATGACAACAAGAGATTGGCTCCTTATTTTTATTTTGCCAATAAGTAAAAACAATATCAGTCCCAGTCCTTAAACACAAGAAAGCAACAATCAAAGCGGTGTTTTATTTGTTGATATCAATGAGATTGTTCGCAATTGCTTGAGTCAGCTCTTCTTCGGTAATTTTTGTCGCATTTGGATCCGTCAACAAGCGTTTCCAAGGAGCCGTTTTGTCAAAATCATATGAGCCATAAATAAGAACAGGGGTGCCGTTCTCTATTTTGGCACTTCCGTCTGGAGTGAGCGTCCATTCATTTATCCATCGATAAAGCCAGCGAGCGTCTTGTGCATAAAAGCGCACACAAGAATGACTTGCCGGATATCCAGGTAATGTGTATTGGTGCAAAGATATCCCTTTTTTGTTGTCTATGTTGATATTCCATTTTAATATCCAAGAATCATCAACCGTGCTTACCACTTTCTCTCCTTTCCAGTTTGCAAAATAAAGCCCATTTGCAGTAGGGGTTGCTTGTTTTCCAGAGCTTACCGGACCACTGCGTACAAGCACGCCATTCTCATAAAAACCAAAAGCCTGTGTGCGCTGTGACACGATGACTAGCTTTGGAATATCTTGCGCTGTGCTTATATCTGCAGGCATAAATTCCCATAAAGTTGGATTCTTAAAAGAAGTGGGGGCGATAAGTGTCGTGTTGACGCCGAGATGTCTGTCGTCGATACGATTGATTGCTAGAATGGTAGCAACATTTTTTGATCCGAACTTTTTTGCAAGCTCTGCTCCTGGCCGCTCGCTTACGATGGTAATTTCCTGAAAAAAAATCTCTGGAATTTTTTCTGCAAGCGCCTTTTCTTTTTCAGGCAATTTTGAGGCGGGGAGAGTGGGTGCTTTGGATGGCGACACATGAGAGCTGGTGTCACCCAAAACCAAAGGATCTGGTTTTGGAGGAGAAAACTGAAAATAAGAGAATATTCCTATCCCGGCAAGAAATAAAACCAGGATAAGTATTCGCTTCATCTGTTAATTATACCACAAATTACAGATAATTTCAATAATATCTTCACAAAAATACGAAGAGGAAATATTTGGCGACGACGGGCTTGGAGAAGGGTTGTATAATGATTTTGTGAAAAAAATAGTAGTAATGGGCTGTGCGGCTTCAGGAAAAACCACTTTGGCGAAAAAAATAAGCAAAATTATTGATGTTCCGGTTTATCACTTGGACAGTATTTTTTGGGTGAAAAAAGGAGGAATCAAGCAGGATTTGTTTCTGGAAAAAATCACAAAATTGATGCAGAGGGAAGGATGGGTTATAGAGGGTGATTTTTCTCGATCAATCACTTTTGAGCCACGTTTACATGCGGCTGATATCATAATTTATTATGATCTTTCTAAGATTATTATTTACTGGCGCCTCTTGAAGCGGCTTGTAAAAAATTTCTCCAAAGTGCGCGCAGAGATGCCAGGCAACAATACAGAGCTCTCTATATTTATTCCAACCGCAAAACATATTTGGAATTTTCGCTCAACAAAAGCCCTGGAAAAGATTGAGGAATATAAAAATGCTAAAAAGGTTTTTATTTTAAAAACCCTAAAAGACGAAAAAAAGCTCTTCGCTGGATAATGTCTTTGATGGGTGGGGGTGTGTAGAAAATTAAAGCGAATATGGTTATGGTTTTTTTTGATAGTACAAAATCAAAAATTACGAGTAACAGCATAGTCGGAAGGCAACAACAATGCTAAGACTTATCTGAAAATAAATAGTCTCTTTCATCAACATAACTACCTTTTGGGTACAGAAGATTTCGATACTTCTCGAGTAGTGCTTTTACCTCATATTGCAGACTCCCCTGAATCTCTTTTTCATAGATACTCCTTAAATCTGAAGTGGCTTGATTTTTAAGATCGATATTTTGTTCATCCCGAACATAAAGTACTCCCGAGTTGTAGTGTTTAGTTCTTTCATTAACATGATTACGATGCTCCGTAATCTTTATCATTACCGAACCTAGGCCTTCAGATTTCTCACTATCTTGTATGTCAACAAATTTATTCTCTAACCAATCGCTATACCCGTGTTTTTGTAAGAGATCCTTAAACTCTTGTGTGAATTGTTGGCCAATTTTCTGGTGTTTTAACTCTTCTCGTTGGTATGTTGCGTGAACGAGAAGAGAAAGTATCATTTGAGCATTTTTAATATCCTCAATGCTTCCACATAACAACATGTCGGTTCGCCCAGCAAAGTGTGGCGTTAAGCTCTTTCCATCAGCACCAGGAACGAAGTGTTTTCCAACAACAACCTGACCAGCATCGTAAATGGTTACACCATTTATCCCTTGGTTGTGATCAAGAAAAGCAGGAGTGTACTGTAAGGTTTTTGTGCGACTCAACATAAAGGCAAGTGTTGCAATACCGCAACCTTCATTGTCAAGACGTTGCGGAATGCACGCTTGATAATAAGACTCAGGATCAGTATTTATTCCAGAGCTTTTTTTCTTTTTTTCTAACACCGCAAGACAAAGTTCGATCATTTCAGCATTAGCTACAGGATTAGCGACAAAACATGTATCTTGTCCATGTGCAACGAAGCCACCGGTTTTTTTAAGAAAATGACTCAAGGAAGAATTTTGACCGGTATGAGCTTTAAGCCCTATGGGCAATAAGGTTTTATCAAACAAAGCTCGCTCAAGCTTTTCTTTTGAAGCTTCCTTAATGACTTCTTTAATCTCTCGATCTAGTTCGTTAGTTTCCTTAAAGAAATTCCTTATTGCTTGCTCGGCATACTGCTTGATTCTTTCTTTGCTCTCGAAGACGCTTGATTTGTTTTTTTCTAGAAAGAGCTTTAGAAATTGAATTTGGTCAAAAGTTATACGATATCCCTTTGAGATATCTTCAAATAGGGTCTTTTGCAGCCCTTGTTCAATACCTTGATTATCTAGCATTTTTTCTGTTGTAATTAACTCATCTTTGTGCGGAATTGCTTGTTGATCTTGAAGCAATCCAAAAACATTGCCCAGACTAGAAACTCCTCTTATCTCTGAAAGATAATTAAGCCAAAATTTATGCAAAAAACTATACGTCTCGTCAGAATGAGCTAATTTTTGAAATAATGTTTCAGAGACAGTGGTTGCGTTTTTTATTCTAGTAAAACAATCACCCAGATCAGAAACTACTTTTGTCTTTGAAAGATAATCAAGCCAAAATTTATGAAGGTTTTCATACACCTGGTCACTTTTCAGTATTGACCGATATTTGTCTTCACCAAACAAGTGCCCCAACGAGCTAGAGTTTTTTATTGTTGAAAGGGTATCACAAAACTCACGCACCAAAGCCTCATTTTCTGGTGTTTCATACTGATTATTCCTTTGTGGCTCAGCAAAAGACTCACTCATGGTTAAATGTATTAAGCAGGTATTCTCTCTGGTTCTTTTTCCGGCACTGGTTCTACTTTTTCCGGCACCGCCTCTGGTTCTTCTAGGGGCTGCTCTAGAGGCAAAGGATCTTCTTGAGGTTCCTGAAAAGGTATTTGTTTTGGAATTCCTGGCTGTTCGGCAATGGGATTAAACCACTCATAAATTTTTTTGGATGTTGTTGCTTGTTCAGACATAATGTTGGGATTATTAGCTTATATATCTATACATAATACCATTATAGATACGCCAAAAAAATAATAATGACACAAAACCACAAAAATCACCTGAGAGGGTGGTTTTTGTGTTGAGGCTGAAGAATAAGGTGCTAGGTATCTTTTTATAGACATTTCTACTAACAACTAAAAACAAAAAAAGATGATTGAAGGATCTTGAGTTTGAACAATTCAAATACCCTACAATGAATAATGAGAATTTTTAATATCGCGTTTCCAAAGCGACATGGGTCTGGTGAGTAAGAAGTACATAATTTCTTGCGGTGTATAGTGATCTTGTACCGAATATAGCGCATCTAAACCACTGGTAACAATTGTCCGAAAGTGTTCTTTTTCGCGACTGCTTTCCAGGAGCTCTTCTTTTTTTTGTATGTAAAACTGCATTGCTTGTTTGATGAAAGAGGGTCTATCGCCCGCCGCAAGACGTGCGAATATTTCATCGCGCATGTTGTCTATTTGCTCGGTCTCACCTCTGTTTCTTGGGCGCACCTCGCCATTGTGCATCGCCGGCTTTGACCCCCCCCGCCAATCTTTATACGATAATTCAAGCTCATGAAATACGGCATGCATCTGTTCGTGGTCTATTGTGTTTTGAATTTGACGCTGGAAATAAGGCTTGGATTTTTCCTGTGTTGTTGCATTTATCAGTATTGTTGGTATGAAATCATCTTTATGTTTTGTGTAAAAAAAGACACCATGTGTGGAACCTTTTTTATTTTCTAGTGCGCAATAGTCTTTTTCTGTTTTTACCATTACCATCAATGAAAAAGGAGTTTTTTTAAACTCTATTGACTCAGGGTCGAGTGAATTTCTTAATTCAATAGCTTTGTCGTTAGGAATTTCTTGATTTGTCCTTTTTATTACATCTAGGATAAAATCAATCTTTGGGATTTCTTTTTGCATAGCAGAATAGCTTCTATAAAAAGAGTCCATTTTTGTGTGGGCATATTTCTGTAATGTAATCGTCGTTTGATTAAAAAATTCTACCTCACCATTCTTTTGTTGAGTTATAACATTAAAGGCATTATCTACTAAATCATGCAAAAAAACTGATGTTATTGTCTCGGGGTTACGCTGATATTGATTTTTAATTGCAGAAATAGCGTTTTCTGCTGCTCTTTCTAGAGAGTTGCGATATTGCTCTACTGCACTTTTAACTTTACAGAGAACTTCTTCGCGCAAGGCTGGGGTGATGTTGCGAATACTTGCTGGTAGTCGGATGATTTCCCAGAAATGCTCCTGAATAAAAGCCCTCTGTTGTTGAAGATCTAATTTCTGGATGTTTTGCAGTATTCTTTCTTTTTCACGTAGCCGGTGTTCGAGCTCAGCTTTTTCTTCTCGTTTTTTTTGTAGAGCCACAAAGACTTCTTTTGCTTTTTCGTACCGTTCTGCTTGTCGCTCCGTGAGTCTCTGATAATAATCCAAAGACTCTTCTTCTATAATAGCTCTTCTATTTTGACGATTAAATTGATGAAAAGGTTCAATCATGTTTTTAGTTTGATGTGAATCTGTAAAACAAATTGTACCATTTAAAATGAACATCGTGAGCGTTATATGGATCTCCGCCGACTGGTGGAGATCGAACCTAAACAAGATAAATCAGCATTTCTACGGCAGCACCTGTAAGTTTGTCCCACCAGGAGAGAGGGTGATCGGCGGGCTGGTATGCGCGAGCTCGGGCTAGCCAGTCGGAAACAATTTTCTTTAGACGGACTACGGTTTCTCGATTATTGAGCTCGATGCCGACCTCAGCGTTAAGGCGAAAAGAAAAAACATCTAAATTTTGTGAGCCAACCAAGGCGGTTTTGGAATCGATAGTAATTGTCTTGGCATGATTCATGTCCTTGGAAAGATAGATTTCGGCACCAAATTTGTGGGCTTTGTTGAGAAAATAGATGTTAATGGCATCAATGCTTTCTTGATCAGTTCGGCTGGGAACCAAAAGGATAACGCGAATCCCCCGCAGGCAAGCCTGGTGGATTTCTGCCAAGATGTATCGCTTGGGAGCAAAATACGGCGTTGTGATGATAATTTCATGTTCTGCCTCTACAAAATAGCGATGGTAGTCTTGCTGGAGATGATGAATCTGAAGGGCGGGGAAGTGTTCGCTTATTTTTGCTCGAGCACGCCCCAGTAAGGTGGTGTTTTTTAGCGCGAGCACTTCCGGGTTTTTTCCTCCTGCCCAATGATAATCGCACACAAACATATTGGTCAGTCTCTGGATAAGATGCTTGTTTGTAGTTGAGATAGCCAAATCGGCCCAATTTTTTGCTGATTCGTGAATGTTGACACCACCTGTAAAGACAATTTCCTGGTCAACAATGATGATTTTTCGATGTAGCCGATGTCGATAGCGACTTGCCAAGTGAAGCTCGGCTCCTGCTTTTTCAAGCTTCTGTTGTTGAAGCTTTGGAAATGCACGACTGCCAAAACCGTCTAACACCAAAACCACTCGCACTCCTGATTCGGCTTTGGATCGAAGCAGGCTAACAAAGTCGTATTCAGGTGTATCCGGCAAGAAAATATACATCTCAATAAGAATGTATTCCTTTGCGCTCGCCAAGGTGTGGTACATATGTTTCCAAGCCTTGTGTGACTTGGTATAAAAACGATAGCTCATATTTCTAGGCTAAGTATACCAATAGATTAGAAAGACATAGTCAACGTGCATTCGCGAAGCAATCAAAAAGCTGAATATACCAGCTATCAATCAACTGGCTGGGGTTCGAACCTAAATATCAATATGCGGCGCAGTGTTGCCCTTAAAGTCCCGTGGATATTCTTCTACTTGGACATTAAAAGATGTTGTGTGGCCAGCAAAATAGACTGTCACTTTTGCATCCCCTCGACCAACGATAATAGGAGATGCTGTAAAGCTGGGTGGTGAATCTTGGCTGGTGCGAGTGTCTGTGATTTGGAAAGACAAGACTCGTGTGTTTGAGGACTCTAGGGCCAGAGGGGTGTCTGGGTTAATTTGTGACACATATCGCGCAAAGCCGTCAAAAGAAGGCGCACCGTTAGCTTGTTCAATACGGAGTTCGGGGCCAAATCTACCCCAGTTTTGCTCCACAAAGAATTGATTGCTTGAAGGCTTATTTTTGTTGTCGACAAGACTAATAAGCATGTTTTGTCCACATTTAGCTTTTATGTATCGTCTGGAAACCGTGCAGACAGAAATCTTAGAAAACGCCGGGTTGGGCTCTTGGTTTAGGTTCAAATTAAGCGGATTAAATATCTCGACTACTGGTCGGGGGGCGGGCAAGATTCGTATGTGATTAGCGTATACATAGCCTATCCATGGAATCACGGAAAAGCTGATTAGGACGAATGTGAAAAATATCTTGGTAAATTTTTGCTCTTTGTCAGGAGTGGGCAAGTCGGCGACCTTCTGTTCAGGTGGCAACAAGTCGTTTGTCATAAAATTATTTTACCATAAGTCTAATCGAGCCAATCAAGAGGTTCTTGTAAAATAGAAGCCAAATCGGATCTCTGCCAACTGGCTGGGGTTCGAACTTAGAATAAGAGACAGATCGCTAGATTAGTTTTTCAGCTCATCAATTTGTGCAACAATGAGTCTATGAAAATTAACACTTTTTCAAAAATAGTCTTGGTCGTGAACATCGTGGCTCTCATTGGCACAGCCTTCCTGTCTTTTAGCCCGTTGCTACTTGTTTTGGTTGCCCTTAGTTTATATATAATTTTTTCGAAAGAATTATCAGCAAAGTTCCTTTCATTTTTCTCGTATAGCATGAGTTTGGGCTATATCGCCGTATTAGTGATGTCAGTCGTGAGGGAGCCGAATATTCTTAGCGCTTACATTGGAGATTATTCTTTGTCCGTGACAGCATTTTTTTACATCAAACAGATCTTGATTATATTCTTGATTATCGGTTTTTTGTTTGTTGCCCGAATGTTTAGAAAGAAATAAACATCATGCACTTCATGAACGTTAAATCGTAGCTCTGCCAACTGGCTGGGGTTCGAACTTAGAAGCCTGGAGTCCTTGCAGGTGATGTGTCTTGTTGCTATAAGTAAGTCATGAAAATAAGCTCAAAAATCAAACTAATAATCGGATTACTTGGGATTGTTGCGGTCGTGCTCTTTGTGTCTAGAGAAGGTTCAAGCATGTCTATGTGGGATCAGTCTAATGTTGCCGGGCCATCCGAAACCATACAAGAAAGCAGTGCAAAGGACAGGAGAGGGGACTCCAATGAGCCGCTAACGAATACTGTTGTCCTCGTCGATAAGCCACTGGACCAAGATGGTTTTACTGTTTTCCCAATAACCAAGGCAATGTATGACGAGATCCCTGCGTTTGAGTATCAGCATCAGTTTGCGCAACCATATATGGATGAGTGCCTTGACGCGATCGGGGGCACGTCCGCATACCTGCGCTGTGTTGAGGGATTTGAGATCGTAAAATATCAAGAGTACGCACGACGAGAGGGAGACTGTTTGATAATTGCCCTAAGAGAGGCGGGGTCGTTAGAGATTTGTGATCGCAATACGCCTTCTAATCCTGAAAGTTATTACTATGCTACATATATGCCTAAATTAGGGCACGTTTACTTAACGCAGGGCAACGAATATAGCAGTTACACCTACGTATCTGAAAAAGGAAATGAGATCGCAGTATCTTCAGAGCTGCTCCACCCGATACCTGAAACTAGTTATTATATTGAAAATCGCATAGATAACGGAGAGTCACGGTACGGATGGAATGGGGTTCGGATTAGGCAACTGCACGAGGGGGTACTGTCTACTGTTTTTGAGTTTAATCCATTTGATTATGGTGAGACATATGCATTTGAGCGCATTAAATTTGTTGAGCCCGGCAAGTTTTTGTTTAAAAAGTCGCCCGCACCAGAGTATTTAGACCCAGGGCCGATTGATTGGTTATATGGCGAGGTGAGCTATAAAGTAAAGGCTGAATAGCCATTCAAGATAGGAGAATCATCTGATATTTTGCCCTATATAACGTTCACGACGTTCAGACGTTCACAAAAACCCTAGCGCTAAGGATGCTCCGCGGATTGAGGAGGGTTCGAACCTAAATACTCAGCACTTGTACATAAAAAGTCTTTTGGAGGATATGGAGTAGCTCCCTAGATCTAGCAATTTGACGGTCGGCATACTCACCAATAGCGCCTTCAATTGGTGCTGTAATTGTAAAATCTCGAAAGAAGGCCTCCTTGTCAGATTCTGAAACCTCTGACCAAAAAGTTTTTGGTAAGCCAAATTTGCCGTCACGGTGACGCATTATTCTTTGTGTAAGTCTCTGTAAATAAATATCTTTGCTGTCGGGAAAAAGGAATAAAAACTCGTAATCTCCTGAGTGGGGGTCTAGGATTTTATGTACGGTCGGTGGGTGCTTGATCGGGCACTCAACAACTACTCTTGAGCCGGCACTATTTATCGCTTGCTGGGCCTGGCGTAGATAATGTTCCATCCATACCTCTTTGCCTTCCCCGCGGTTAACTCTTTTAAAGGTGTCTCCCGGTTCAAGATTGTATTTCTCAACGATCTCATTTTGGATCATTTGGTCAAGGTCGACCAGGACATATGAGAACTCTTTCCTCAATTTCTCGGCAAAAGTGCTTTTGCCCACAGCAGTAGTGCCGTATAGATAGATAACTTTTGGTGAACGGCCGGTGTTGAGTTGCGCGAGATATTCTTGAGTTTTCATATCCTCATCATACCACCCTAACGTTCACGACGTTCAGACGTTCACACAGACCCTAGCGGTAAGGATGCTCCCCGTACTAGACAAGTTCCGAACTTTGGATTGGATAGAAATTGAGAAGGGATTTCAGTTATTTAGAATGCATAACGAATTATTCAAGACAGTTCTCCAGTAGTTTCAGTTTGGAATTAGTTAAATCAATTTCTATCTCAATTCCATTAGGCAGTACTATTTGGGGGTCAGTATGACCAAACTCGGCATTTGTGACTATTGGCAGGTCGGATTGACCGAACTCAATTGAAACGACTTCCTTGACTGCTTCGTCTAGCTCCTCTTTTTCTTCGTCCGAATAGTTTCGGGCACGTGCAAAAATGATGCCGTTTATTTTTCCGAAAACACCCTGAACGCCGTAATTTCTTAACATCCATTTTACTGACGAGATAGAAGGTTTTTCTTCTGAAGTCTCAAAAAACAGTATTTTATCATTCCAAAAGTCATCATTAGGATAGAAGGTTGTGCTTTTTATAAACTCTAGCACCTCAATACATCCTCCAAAGAGCTTTCCTGATACGACACCTGATCCCTGAATGGTCCTCATTCCTTCGTCTTCCTTCAGCTCTTTCGTTTTGCCTAGGTTCTCTTCCTTATGCCAGTCGAGGTAACCGTCACAATACTGACCAAAGTGAGGATATTCGTAAGTGTCTGAGGGGCTAAACAAAATATCGTATACATGTTGCTTGAAAGCATCTGGCAAGCTTTCCATCTGTGAAAAACCTGCCATTACTGATGGACCATTGAAGGTCACTAGGCCTAATTGATTTATGTAGGTGAGCAGTGTTGTCGTATCTGAATAGCCCATAAGTATCTTGGGGTTATTTGCAATTACTTCTTTATCCAAAAATGGCAAAATACGTACAGAGTCATCTCCTCCAATTGAAACCAGGATAGCATTCACTTCTTTGTCAGCAAAAGCATCGTTGATGTCTTTTGCCCTAAGCTTTGCGTTGGCTAAGCTTGGGTCGCCAACAGCACGAGTGGATGGATATTCTTTAATATTCAGCCCCCACTCCTTGAGAACCTTAAGCCCATTTTCATATACAGCAGGAAAAGTGTTCGGACCTGCCCACGAGGGCGAGAGTACTGCGACGGTGTCGCCAGGATTTAGTTTTTTTGGCTTTTTGTAATTCATTTCCTGATTATATCAAAGTTCTGAGTCCTGTTGGGGTATACAAAAAGACCCTTATGAATAGGGGTCTTTTTGATGGCTCCGCGGACTGAGCAGGGTTCGAACCTAAATCAACTCTTTTTCCATGATGGTTAATGTGTAGGTTGGACGTTTTTTTGTCCCAACCTCTATATACCCTTGTTTTTCATAATAGGCAGGAAGTCCTTTCTCATTCATGGCTGTTAGCTGTATTTTTGCAAAACCTTCCTGCTTAGCGGATTCCTCTGCTGCTCTGAGTAGTTTTTTGCCGATACCTTGTGAGCGATAAGTAGGGAGGCTGGCCATTTGGCTGAGATACGCCGTTCCATCCTGGTCTTCGTATTGGACAGAGCCAGCTATTTTTTGATCCACTTTGGCCACAAAGAGTCGAACATCCTTGGATCGAACTCTTTCTGCATAATCTTCAGGAAAGTGAGGCTTTGAGATTGGCCCTTGGTTTTCGTGGTTTACCGTGTAGGCAAGTGTTAGAAATTCTCTGACTTCTTCGATGTTTTCGTTTTCAAATGCTACTACTTCTACATCTAACAACTCAGACGAAGGCTGATTTTCTTTTGGGTTTTCCATATTTACATTATACCAAATCAACATTCACGACGTTCAGACGTTCACAAGAACCCTAGCGCTAAGGATGCTCCGCGGACTGAGCAGGGTTCGAACCTAGATTAGTCCTTTTGCCTCATTCAAAATCACCAAAGCTCTTTGCTTTAGATACCGTCTATAGAGATCTGGATGGTGAGGAATTGATTCCATCAAAGTTATGGCCTCATCTAGAGTGACCCAAAGAATCTCAAATCCACACTCGTCCTCATCTTCTTGAAAGTCGGGAGCACCTTTTCCTCCAATGACTTTACTCAAATAACAACGAGTATCGTTAAGAAGTTTGTGTTTTGCTCGCACCTCAAGGGTTTTTCCAATTTCTTGAACAATTTCTACTCTGCAACCAGTTTCTTCAAGCATTTCACGACGAAAAGATTCTTCAACTGTTTCTCCATCTTCTACTCCTCCACCAGGGATTTCATACCAGCCATATGTCGTTGAATGGAGAAGTGCCATTTTATTTTCAGAATCTAAAGCAATACCGCGAGTGGCAATCCGGTGTTCGAAACCCCGAGCGTCTGTCTCGGAAATAGTCTCTTCGTTGAATGTTTTTAGGATTTTCATTTATTAATCATACCAAATAGAAGTTCACAACGTTCAGACGTTCACCAAAAACCCTAGCGCTAAGGATGCTCCGCGGACTGAGCAGGGTTCGAACCTAGTCTACGTGTTCTAGATACCATTTACACTCTTCATATATAGCCTCAAACAGCTCATCCAGCTCTGGGCTCACATCAGCGCAGGCCTGCGCAACCAGCTTTACGCCTTCTAGCTTTGTTTTTCTGTGTTCCTTGCCTAGAAGGTCATTACGGGCATCCAGTTCTCCTCCAGACATCTGATCACAAATTTCCACTCTTTTGACAGAATCACTTTCTTTTGAAATACGTTCTGCTTGAGCCTTCTTCTTTTCAAAGGCCTCCAGACTATCCCATTCAGGTAAATCCGTGAGCCCGTTTACCACGCCTGCAACAATATCGCCAAACTCTTGCTCAATTTGTGTAAGAGTGGTGGAAGTGTCCTCGACAGTGTCGTGCAGCCATGCAGCAGCAATCTCTTCGTCACTACCGCCAGAGAGCGCTACTAGGGCCGCTACTCTTCTGAGGTGAAATATATAGGGGGTTTTGAGCGTGTCATTTTCCGTGTGGTTCTGGTGTGCTTTTTCGGCAAATGCTTGTGCTTTTTGAACGAGGTTTTCCATGATGTAATCATACCACCCTAACGTTCACGACGTTCAGACGTTCACAAAAACCCTAGCGCTAAGGATGCTCCGCGGACTGAGCAGGGTTCGAACCTTAAACCTCAACGCAGCTTACAAACATAAAGACTAGGTCTGAGGTGGGAATTAACAGAAGTTACTAATTTTAGAGGCAGAACATGAGTAATCTCGAAAGGGAATTTGCGCATTGTTTGCTCAACAATGTCAGTTTTTGGTGTATAAAAACCAAGAACTCCGTTGGGACGTATAACCTTGGCTGCATAAGAAAAAAATGCAGAATAGAGCAAGTCCAAATCTGCGTCTTTGGATATTTTCATCCCAAAAGGTAGATCAGCGGTAATGATGTCAAATTTTTCCACTGCCGCTGGTTCATCAAAAACATCTCGCATCTCTATTTGTATTTTTCGAATAAATCCCGCCTTTTTAATATTTTGAATTGCCAAGGTAATGGCTTTTTTGTCACTATCAAAACCTGAAATTCTTTCTAGGTTTGTGCTCACTTCGGCCGCTTCTATTAGGAGCGTTCCACTTCCGCAAAACATATTGAGGTAGGATTTTCTGGTTTCGGCCTGGCACAGCGAATTAAGTGCGTAGGCGATGGTTGGATTCATGGCACCGGCCATGTCGTTTATTTTGTATTCACGTACAGATAGCGGGCGAGGAGAAATCTGAACCCCAATTTCCCAGACGTATTCTTTTTTGGCGATATGAATTTTAAGGTCAGCCTCGTCATCTTCTTCTAGCTTAAAAGTATTTTTAATATAGTTCGCCGTGTCTTTTATTTCCGGAGAATCTGTGCCAGCGGCGGAGATATTGAACGTAGAGAACGAATTTTTGTTATTGAGAAGCACTTCTTCGATTAGATTTCCGAGAACTGCTTTGTGTCGAGAAACGTAGCTTGGATTAAATTTTTCACTTCTTGCCACCAAGTAAGCCCGGAGGGCGCTTTTTAGTAATAACAACTTAGAAAAATCTTTGAAATATTCTAGATAAAATGAACCACTTTCAAAGCTTATTTTTTTTGGATTTACAAAAGATTGAAGTTCTTTTTTAACCACAGGTTCAAGCCCTTCAATGAAGGTAATTTTTATCTCTGGCGAGCATTCATTCTGCTTTGTGGCTGAGTGCATGGGTTTATTTTGGAAAATTAACACCAGAAGATGCTTATTGCAAAGTTCGTGAAGCGCCCTGTGTCTTAGTTAGCCTCTCCGTGAGAGGGTCTCTTTTTTGCAATAAGCAGCGCCGCGTGTACTTTTCCTGGAGTTACTAGGCCCTCTGTCATCCTGGATTCTTCTTCGAAAGTGATAATGTCAAGACTGGTTTCTTCATAGAGAGACTCCAGTTCTTGTTTTGTATAAAATTCTTTTCTGAAAGAGTCTCCATCCATTGCCCAAACAGCCGAAAATATACCACCCGGTTTTAAAGATTTTGAAATGTTCTTGAGCACATGGGCGGCTTCTTGTTTTGGTGTGAAGGCGATAGATTTTCCGTAGATAAAATCATACTCGCTTTCTGGGTATTCGAAGTCTGTAAAAGTGCTGAGAACTTTTTTAAGTTTTGCTCTGTCGTTTGGAGAAATGACTTCTTCGTCAAGCAGAGTTGGGCTTGAGTCTACGTCGGTGACCATGTTGAAACCTGCTTTTGTTAGTAGGTAATTCGCCTGAACAAGAGAGGCGTCGCCTAACGTTAATGCGTGATTTCTTGATCCTTTATACTGCTCGAGCCCTTTAATCATCTGCTCATGGGCTCCTCGGCTCCTCTCGCTTAAGATGGCTTTTCGCCAAGGGTCATTCAGATCTTTTCCTGAGGTGTTATTTTGCATGTTTTTATCATACCACCCCAACATTCACAACGTTCAAACGTTCACGCAACCCTAGCGCTAAGGATGCTCCGCGGATTGGCTGGGGTTAGAATTTATTTTATTAAATAGCTTCTTCTAATAAGGAGAAGATCTCATCTTTCGTTTGTTCGGCTGTTTGGTTGCTAGAATCAATAATATGCCAGTTTCCTTTATCAGCCTTTTTAGCAAAAGCATCATTCAATTCTAATACTCGATCTCCTATAGTTTTATCTTCTCTATTAGCGTCACGTTCTTTATTAACTTCCTTATTTGGTAACAGTAGGAAGGTTTTAAAAGGTAATTCATCTAAATGTTTATAATATCCATTTAAATCTGTTATTCCAACGACATCATCGATGAATACGTTGAACCCTTCATTCATGAAGTTCTTAGCCATGTCACAGGCATTCTTTACTCCCAAAGCT
This sequence comes from uncultured Candidatus Saccharibacteria bacterium, assembly GCA_964350165.1. Lineage (GTDB taxonomy): Bacteria > Patescibacteriota > Minisyncoccia > Phycocordibacterales > UBA1006 > CAYGJA01. The sequence goes on from CAYGJA010000002.1 coordinate 187,428, forward strand.
GTTTGTAATGCCACTTCGTTATTGTAAGGCCATTCTTTAACATAACCGCTTTTCACCATCTTTTTTAGAACATCAACCTCAATAACAACACTTCTACCAAGCTCCTTTGCAAGCAAATTAGTAACGGTAGTCTTTCCTGCTCCAGCAGGGCCTGTTATAAGGCAAGTAAATGTTTTCATATGTGTTCAGTTTACCAGGAAGCTCACAACGTTCAGACGTTCACAAAAACCCTAGCGCTAAGGATGCTCCCCGGGTAGGATTCGAACCTACGACCAATCGATTAACAGTCGACCGCTCTACCGCTGAGCTACCGAGGAAAGACACCTTGTACAGGTGCGAAGTCATGGTAGCAAAAAGTTGCCAGCATGACAACAGAAAAAACCCTATACTAAGGACATGTATATCAAGGTCAAGGTTTGGGCTTCGGCCGGAAAAGAGGCGATCAAAAAGACAAGTGAGGATCACTACGAGGTTTTTGTCCGTCAACCCGCCAAAGAAGGAGTAGCTAATCGGCGCGTGCAACAATTGGTGGCCGAGGATTTGGGTCTGGAGCCGCGAGCATTGCGATTGATTTCTGGCTTTCAGAGGCCAAATAAAATATTCCAGATTATTCCGCAAAAGGAAGGCTAAACTGCCCTACCCTGGTGCGAGTAATACGCAGGGCTAGGGCAGGGGTATCCAGTTTCATCCCCAGGTCCCGAGCGAGGCTGCGCATGTACGTACCACTGCCGCAGGTTACCCGCAGTTTACACACAGAGAGCTCTGGGGCAAGATTTTTGATCATCTCTTTCCAGCTTTTTTTAATTTCCTCCTGGCGAAAGTCTCCCTTGACCTGCCCAATGCGCTCGAGAGATTCGTGTACCAAATTTGTTGTGGATAGCTGATGCATGGCAAGAAGCTCTATTTTTGAAATTTGAACCAGGCGAGCGTTGGGGGCTTTGTTTGTCTTTTTCTTGGCATGACTAAAGGACGGCTGTCCGTCTATGGGAATACTGGAATACCGGGGAGGTTGCTGGGAGTATCTTGGAGTGAGAGAGAGGAAATGGGCTTGAATGTTTTCGGCAGTGATGCTTTTTGGGTTTATTGCGGTGATGATGCCCAGGGGGTCAAGGGTGTCCGTGCCAATGCCAAAGACGATTTCTACAATATATTCTTTATCGAGGTCAAGGAATTCTTGTTTGTGATGTCGGTCTGACCCAGACAGCACTATGCAAACACCAGTTGCCAAGGGGTCTAATCTACCTGCATAAGTAGCTGGTGTGTTGATAGGTAATGATTTGAGAAGCTCTCCCATAGAGAGACCTTCTTTTTTCCAGGTGATAATTACGGCCATATTTCCATTCTATCCCATGATTGTCTTGATTTTTCAAGGTATCTTAGGTACAATCACGCCGTTCAGTCAAAAGTTTTGAAGCATAGTAAACATAACAACCAGGACAGAATCCGTATTAACGGAGAAATTCGCTCGCCTCAAGTGCGAGTGATTCATGTTGATACGGGAAATGTTGGGGTTATGGAGACTAAAGACGCCATTGCTATGGCTGAAGACCAAGGTTTTGACCTAATCGAGGTTTCTCCACAGGCAGATCCGCCCGTGGCAAAAATCATGGATTACGGCAAATATCAATACGACCAAAAGAAAAAGCAACGAGAAATCCGCGCTAATGCCACGGTATCCGAAGTAAAAAACATTCAGGTGAAAGTGGGAACGGGCGACCAAGACCTCATGATGAAAGCCAAAAAAGCTTCAGAGTGGTTGGTCGAAGGTCACCGTATTAAGGTCGAATTGTATTTACGTGGACGTGCCAAGTATATGGATAAAAAATTCCATCACGAACGCATTGAACGTATCCTGGCGCTTCTAACTGAAGACTACAAAGTTGTTGAAGATTTCAAAAGCAGCCCCAAAGGTATTGCGATTTTGATCGAAAGAGACAAATCAGGGAAATCAAAACAAAAAGCGGGCTCTCCGGAGCAATCTAGCGAAGAGCAATCGTAAATTAGATAAATATATGAGTAGCAACAAAACTAACAAATCATTCACCAAGCGACTCAAAAAGCGCAAGAGCGGGGAATTCGAGGTGCGCAAACCGGGCCATGGTCATTTTAATGGCAAGGAAACCGGTCGCGGACAAATGAAGAAAAACCGATCAAACAAATTGGTTTTGTCACCAAAAGTAATTCAGCGAAACCTACCGCACGCGTAATTTTAGTAACTTATTTTTTCGAATCATGTCACGAGTAAAACGAGGAACAATCGGAGCAAAACGACGTCGAAATATCCTCAAGCTGGCGAAAGGCTACCGCTTTGCCCGCAGCCGCAAAGAACGTGCCGCAAAAGAAGCCATCAATCATGCTGGCAATCACGCTTTTGCGCACCGCAAGGATAAGAAGGGAGATTTTCGACGATTGTGGAATGTTCGCATCAATGCCGCTGTTCGTGCCAATGGCATGACCTACAGTCGCTTTATTGATGCTCTGAAAAAGAAGAACATCGAGCTCAACCGAAAAATGCTATCAGAAATGGCAGCCGATCATCCAGAAACTTTCGAACGAGTTTTGAAAACCGTTCAGGGATAATACAAAATCTCCCAGCAAAAAACCGGACATTATGTCCGGTTTTTTGCTGGGAGATTTTTGAGTACGCAGTAGCAAGGCTTTCACTTGTGGAAAAGTCCAGCACCTTATTTGTTATGATAAGTTCACAACCAAAACCGCAGTAAGTGTTCAGGAGACCGTTTGACTGCATCTCTCGCCGACAGGTGAGGTACGGCAGCCCAGTAAGTTTCTCTCTGGGTTTTTTTTGTCCCAGATTTTGCGCGGAAGTGTTGCAAAATATAGCTTATTTACCTTATTAATCCACATTCAGTATGAGTACCAAATTTACAATTTCTGCTATTCGCAAGCGCAACGGGGGCACCCAAGAGTTTACTTTGGAGAAGATAACGACTGCAGTAACCAAGGCCTTGGCGGAAACTGGCGAGGGTGATGCTGTTGCCGCCAACAAGGTTTCTGACCGTGTTTATTCTATTCTGGTGGAACGTTGCGAAAGCGCTAGTAAAGCGCCAGCTGATTCCAAAGAAGCCGAGTTCTGTATCGATGGCACCCCGGGTGTCGAAGAAATCCAGGACATTGTCGAGGAAGTTCTGATGGAGCTGGATTATTACGACACCGCCAAAGCTTATATTTTGTATCGCAACAAGCGCAAACAAATGCGCGAGCGTTCCCTCTTTAAAAAAAGGTCAAATATCAAACCCTACGAATACCCTGAACTGGCCGAATATGTAGACGCCATTCGGCACTCATACTGGATTCATACCGAGTTCAACTTCACCAGTGATATCCACGATTACAAGAGTAATATCAGCGATCACGAGCGCCAGGTGATAAAAAGAGCCATGCTAGCCATTGCTCAGATCGAGGTAGCGGTCAAAACCTTTTGGGGCGATCTGTTCAAAAAAATGCCCAAGCCAGAACTCGGCCGCGTAGGGCAGACTTTTGCCGAGAGTGAGGTACGGCACATGGATGCATATTCTCATTTGCTGGAATTGTTGGGACTGAATCAAGAGTTTGACCACCTGATGGATGTTCCAGCCATCAGAAAGCGCATGAAATATCTGGATGATGTGGTGGCCCTGTCTCGCACCAATGATGATAGCGAATATTCACAGTCGGTCCTCTTGTTCTCACTATTCATAGAGCACGTGTCTCTGTTCTCGCAGTTCCTGGTGATGATGTCATTCAACAAATTCCAGAACGTGTTCAAGGGAATATCCAACGTGGTCGAAGCCACTTCAAAAGAAGAACAGATACATGGTTTGTTTGGTATCGAATTGGTGAACATGATTCGCAAGGAACATCCCGAATGGTTCGATGGCGAACAGCGCAAGCAGGTCGAGGACATGTGTCGCGAGTGTTTTGCGGTCGAAACCGAGATTGTGGACTGGATGTACGAAGGGGGAGATTTGGAATTTATGCCCAAGGCTGTAGTGTTAGAATTCATCAAGTATCGATTGAACAATTCGCTCAAGAGCACCGGTTACGAGCCATTGTTCGAGGTTGATCAGAAAACAGTAGAAAAGACAGACTGGTTCGACGAAGAAGTCATCGCCACCAAGCACGTCGATTTTTTTCAGAAACGTTCTATTAATTACAACAAACGTCAGTCCAGCGTTACTAGCCAGGACTTGTTCTAATCACAGCATTCGCATATGGAGAAAATGAAATGGGCCAATGAATATAGTCGAGAATTCCTTGCCCGGGGATATTTGACCGACAACAAAACCGTCGAGGACCGGGTAAAAGAAATCGCCGACACCGCCGAAAAACTACTCGACAAACCAGGCTTTGCTGACAAATTCTATGGCTATATGGCCGAAGGTTACATGTCTTTGTCTTCGCCTGTCTGGAGCAACTTTGGATTGGATCGCGGTCTACCGATTAGCTGTTTTGGGTCTTATATAGACGACACCATGGGTAGCATTCTCCACACCCATGCCGAGGTTGGCATGATGAGCAAATTTGGTGGTGGATCATCTGGATATCTGGGGGCATTGCGTCATCGCGGAGCACCAATTGGCCAGAATGGAGAATCATCTGGAGCGGTGCATTTTGCTCGTTTGTTCGAGACCCTGGTAGATGTGGTTAGTCAGGGGTCAGTACGCCGAGGGCATTTCTCGCCTTATCTTCCAGTAGAACACCCTGATGTGATGGAATTCCTCGAGATCGGCATGGAAGGGAACCCGATTCAAAAATTAACCCACGGCGTCACGGTCACCAACGAATGGATGCAATCTATGATTGACGGCGACGAAGCCAAGCGAGACATCTGGGCTCGGGTTATCCAGCGTCGCGGTCAGATTGGGTATCCATATATTATGTTTACCGATAATGCCAACGATAACACTGTCGATGTCTACAAAGACAAAGGTATGAAAATCTACGCCAGCAACATGTGTAGCGAAATCATGCTACCGTCTGATGCCGAGCATTCTTTCGTCTGTTGCTTGTCTTCGCTCAACCTCCTGCATTATGACGCCTGGAAAGACACCGACCTGGTCGAGACCATGGTGTACTTCCTGGATGCCGTTATGACTGATTTTTGTAACAAACTAGAGGCTTTGCGGGATTCGGATCAAAAAGAAGAGCAAGACAGCTTCCGCTTTATGGAACGGGCGTATAATTTTGCGATCAAACACCGCGCCCTGGGTCTGGGTGTGCTGGGCTGGCATTCATTGCTGCAGTCCAAGAACCTGTCATTCGAATCCACCGAAGCCAATCAACTGAACGTAAAGATTTGGAAAGGTATCAAGGAGCAAGCCTACAAAGCCTCTGAGCAGGCTGCCAAGGACTATGGTGAGCCAGAGATCCTCAAAGGCTATGGCCGCCGCAACACGACCCTCCTAGCGGTCGCTCCGACGACATCATCGGCCTTTATCCTGGGTCAAGTATCCCAAAGCATCGAACCGATCTGGTCCAACTGCTATGTCAAAGACGTAGCCAAGATGAAAGTCACAATCAAGAATCCCTTCTTGAAAGAATTGCTGGCCGAAAAAGGTCATGATGATCGCGAGACCTGGGAAACCATCCGCAACAATGATGGCTCGGTCCAACATCTGGATTTCCTCTCCGAGCACGAAAAAGAAGTCTTCCGAACGTTTGCCGAGATGGATCAGGGGGTCATATTGGAACAAGCCGCTGTCCGGCAGATGTATATCGACCAAGGGCAATCGCTCAACCTGATGGTGCCACCCAATGTATCACCAAAAGAAATCAACGCCTTGTATCTCAAGGCCTGGCGCCAAGGAATCAAGACCTTGTACTACCAGCACAGCATGAACGCTGCCCAACAATTGTCTCGGACCAAGATCTGCGAATCCTGCGAAGCCTAATCACTCAGTACCCGGGGTACTAAGTGATTAATCTTGCTCTAGGTATCTTTTGTCTATCTTTTTTTCTGCCTTTTTTCTTTTGATGTCGCCCAAAGTAGCTAGAGCAAATTGAGAATAGTCTTCTTTGTCTTTAAAAAAAGATAGAATAAAAGCATTTTGCACTGGAACAAATTCTTTGTTGATGGTAGCTGCATGATAGGTATCTGGAGAATATTGTTCCCAGCTAGTTCTGGTGAGAGCAAGGTCTTTTTTGGGTAATTGATGTGCAAGGTTATTTAGATTTACATAGACGCTTAGGTGCTTTAAGTAATGATCGTCTGCTATCTGGACGGCCTGGAATGGTCCCTGGAAAAGGCTGCCATTCCGTTGGTATTTTTCGTTAAAATAACGAGCGTATCCACCGGTTAATCTGAGCATAAAATTACTCACCCCATTCTCTGTGTTTTGACGAAGAATAAAGTGATAGTGGTTGGGGTTCAAACAGTAAGCGACAATTTCCACCAACTTAGTACCCCGGGTACTAAGTTCTCTGAAAGAATTCTGGAAAAGGCTACCGATTGGTTTTTCTGTGTTAAATTCGATCATTCCCGTAATAAAACGGTCATAATCACTTTTGTCTAAAAAAATCTTCCTTTTTTCGGTTCCACGATTATAGATATGATAATAATGGCCATTTGTGAAGCTGATTTTGCGTCTCGGCATGTTGGGTCAAGTATATCATACTTCCACTTAGTACCCCGGGTACTAAGTGGAAGCATTTGTGTTGCATTAAGATCTGTGAATCCTGCGAAGCATAGGGAAAATATAAAAATTGACCAAAAAGAAAGAGCCTTCACAGTTGTGAGAGGCTCTTTGGTTTGGCGCGGGTGCAAAATCTAAAAAATCATGACAGTCCCAACTCCCTTTACCTTGGAAGTTTCTACCTTGATTGTATATATGCCGGACGGTAAGTCGAGCATGTATGCACCAGATTTGGTGACCTGAGCAGGCCATGGTTCGGACTGCCCGGACTGGTTGATGATTGTCACTGTTGCAGGTTCGCTAAACGCCCCCCTCACAAAGAAACCATTCCCGGCCAGAGACATAACGAGTAGGTGCTCGGGAAGCTGGTCTTCTGACAGGTACACCTCTACTGTCTCGGTGCCTGCAATGCCGTCGGCATCGTAGACTACAGTGTTAATGAGATATGACCCGGGGGTGCTGGGGTAGAATGACCCCTCTCCCCACCAGACATAATCTGAGTTAAAATCACCGCTTGTCTCGGAGAAAAGTAGAGTTTCAACTCGTCCGTCCGGATGAGTAACGCTTGATTCCAGGTTAATGATTCCCACCGGGTTTGACATTGCTGCCGAAAATTGGACCTGACCTTTCTTTCGGTTGAAGGTCGCATCAGTGGACAGCTGATCTAATGGCAGCAAGATACACGTAGGCACTGCCATGGTATCGCACACTGTCTTGAAAACGACACTATCGGTTTGCAGAATCTGTACACAGACTCTGTACCATGACGTGTCGTTAGTTCCGTTTGTGATAATCAGCTGCCTAAACACGTTGTTGGTATAGGTGGGCAGGAATCTCACCGAATCAACGGTGCTGTCATTCGCGATAAATATAAATTCAGAGGTTCCTGAAGATATACAAAGACTGTCGAAGGTCCATGCGTCGTAATATCTGAAATACCCGACTGTATCACCCTCGAGGATGACGGGGTTCTGCCCACCAGGAGTGACGCCTTGGGCGGTGGCGGGGGTGCTCAGCCCGAAGAGGGCGAGCATCATCCCTAGAAATAGAATATTTTTCATATGGAAAAGGAGTTAGGGGGAGACATTCTCCCCGTTAGATTTATGTTCTTCATACCATAAAAATACTAAAAGTCAATAAAAAACCCGCGGTTAGGCGGGGTTGGGATGGGGATGGGGTATGGAGGCCGCGCGAGCGGAGCGAGCGCGGGGAGGCTAGCGAATCAGGACAGCTAGGTTGTTATTCATAAAGAAAGCAATCGTCAGGAGAACTGTCAGCACTGTAAAGAGCGCAATCCCCACAAAGATATGCTTGTAGCTTTGTTTCTTTAATTTGACCCCAATCAGGATGCCGAGGGCAATGGCAACAATCGTCGCCAGGGTAATATAAATCCGATAGCCTAATTCATAAGGATTGACCAAAATCCGTTCCCAGATATTGGTATAGGTTACTGGTTGCTCTGCTTCTACGATTGGAGCAGCGTCGCTGTCGGTGGCCACACGGGTAGCCAAGAGGCTGATACCGCCAGTGGACAACTGTTCCTGGTCTTCGGTGGTTACGGTTTCCCCGAGGACGTTGGCCTCGTTGGCACGGGCCAGAATGTTGTTGGTTTCATCATAAAAATCCACGTTCCACCAGGTCAGGCCCTTGGCGGTGGTCGGTCCAGATACCACGGTTCCAATGGAGCCAGATTCTATTTGGTCGATACGGTTGCCGCCGGGTTGTTGGCGTACATTGAGGCGCAAGGCATCTACTCGTACTCGGTCACCGGCCTCAAATTTCTGGTCTTCGCCGGTTGGTCCCAGGAGGCGAGTAACATAATCCTCGGCTACCCAGGCATTGACGTCGCGTACCAGGCTGACGTCGCGGCTGGCGACACTGGTGGCGCGAGGCCTACCGAACATCTGGACCACAAAGGTGGTCTTATACCCATTGAATTCTCCTTCGACAGTGGCAATACCGATCTCGGTAAATTTGTCCTGCATGATATTGGCGCGGTGGGTAGGGGAATTCATCCAGGCCGTATGCACCATTTCGGAATCAACAAAGTGGATGGCGAGGTTCTCGCCAGCATACGCATAGTCATAGCCAACCTGGTCGAACCAGTGCCATGGTTTGGTTCCGTCGGGGCTGGTGTGATCAAAATAGCCTTTTTCGGCCATGTCTTTGGCTTTGAGAGTGGCGGCTTGAGTGAGGAGGGGGTTTTTGGTGAGATAGTGCAGGTCTTCTTTGGCGCGGTCTTCGTTGGCTAGGTCAATTAGAAAAGCTGTTCGGATTTCGGCTAGGAGGTCCGTCCGTTGCAACATAAAACCACCGGTAAAGGTAACCAGGGTGGTGATGAGGATAACTAGGGACAGCACACCAACAGAGGCCCGACGAAAGAAGTGGGGTTGGTAGTTATTGGTTTTGTGGGGGATAAAGAGTTTTCTCACAAAATTTATCATAAATACATTATACCATAAATATTAGTTATGGTCAATGCTTAGAGAAATAAAAGTAAACCAATCCTCACAAAATACGAATCGAGTTCTCTGCTCGGCATCTGCAATGCCTCCGCAAGCTTTTGTTCGGATTGTTTCCTTTTATCAAAACTAATTTTACCTTATTTTCTCTAAACAAAAACCCGCTCAGTCTGAGCGGGTTTTTGTGTGTAGGTTGGTTCAGTATTACTGAGTATCTACCCAACCGGTAAATCCGTCAGTGGTCTGCCAGGTTCGGCCGACATCTTCGAGGAATTTGCTTCCTTCTGGACAACCGTGCAAACGGTTGGCAAGCATGCGGGTGGTTTTGTACCAACGGTAGGTTGGTTTGGTGTAGTTCCAAGGGGTAAGCACAATCGGAGCATAGCTGTCGCGGCTTTGGAAATATCCAACGGCAGCGGCAGTTTCTGGTCCATAGATTCCGTCGACTTTGATATCAAGGGCTAGGAATTCGTTGAGCCATTCCTGGACTTTGCGAACTTCGTTGTTACGGTCTCCTAGTTTTAGCCATTCGGTAAAGTAAGGATTACAGTTCAGGTTTGTTTCACCAAGGATTTCTCCGACCACAACCACGCGTGACACCTGATCAGCGGCAAGACCTTTGGAGTCTTTGACGTTGTAGGTAATGGTGTAGGTTCCGACAGTGTCGGTGTCTACCACGTCACCACCGATTACTACGTCTGGAGTAATCACTCCGTCTTCGTAATCATTGGCAATGTAGCCTGGTTCGGTAAAGGCTTGTCCGCGTACGAGCTGTAGTGGATTGGCACCTTCGAGTACGATAACTGGCTTGGTGTTAGATGGTGATGATGTTCCGTAACAGTTTCCAGAACAACCGCCACCAACGCTACGTACTTCTACTTGGCGAGTAACCTGAGTGGCAGGATTGCCGTCACTGTCGGTTACGTCATAAGTAACGGTAAAGCTAGCGTTCTGGTTGATTTTGACGGTGTCGCCACCAACTACGATATCGGCGGTGATGTCACCATCTTCGATGTCGCTAGCAGTAGCTCCTGGATCTACATAAGGATTGCCTACATAGATGATCAGCGGATTTTCTCCGACCAAGGTCAGTACGGGTGGATTTTCTCCGCCATTGTTGCTTGGCTGGATAACATAAGTACGAGTTTTTTGAACCGCATCGTTACCATCACTGTCGGTTACATCATAGGTAACTACGTATGAACCAATGGTGTTGGTGTCAACCGTGTCGCCACCGGTTACGAGATCTGGAGTAATTACTCCATCCTCGTTGTCAACGGCCTGAACGCCGCTTTTGATGTCTGGGCTTGTTGCGCCAACGGTGAGGGTAATGGTCTCTGGGTTGACAGTGATCACTGGGATTTCGCCTTGCTGGATTTCGGCCATTTGGACCAGGACATTAAGACGAGTCTCGGCGTCTGGTGCGATGGTAATGGTTCCGTCCGAGTTAACATCGGTACCGTAGGTTGCAAAGTCTCCTAGGGTTAGAGTTGTGGAAGCACTTTCAAAGTATTTTGGTGCGTTAAACGCAGTCAGATTTTTGAAGTAATCAATTACATTGGCCGAATCGTCGATTGCTCGCAATTCGCTATAGGTATGGTTGCCGGTTAGAGCAGTGACCGATACACAGTATCCATCATTGGTGCTATCTCCATAGAGGTCAGCGTTGAGGGTCATTGGAGTCGTCACATCTACATTAGTCGTAATTGCTCCTTTGGTGACAGTAGTTCGGAAATCTTCTCCGTTGTCAGGGTTGGTGATTACGTTGCCTGCTTCATCCAAAAGGATAATACATTGGGTAAGGGTTCCGGTTTCTGATACTGGGGGTACGACATTGATGGTTCGAGTCTTTTGAACCGCATCGTTACCATCACTGTCGGTTACGTCATAAGTAATGACGTAAGTCCCAACTGTATTAGGGTCAAAGGCATCACCTCCGGTTGTAATATCTCCGGTAATATCTCCGTCCTCTAGGTCGTTGGCGGTAACACCGGTCAGTACATTGTAGGTATCTCCTACGGTAATGGTCACTGTTTCTGGGTTAACGGTAATGACTGGGATTTCGTTGGTTTCTGAAACCAACAAGATGCGAGCTTTTGGTTCGGCTGCGGCTCCGTCGGAGTCAGATACCGTATACAGAGCTCCGTACAAACCAGGAGCAGGTGCGCTGGTCGGTGTGGTTACTGTTCCAATTGCCCAAAATCCTAGGATTGTGGTCAGGTCAGCTTCGCTAACATCAGGCTTGAATGATTTTAGCAAATTAAGTAGGGCATCATAATGTGCTTGTGTGTAGGGAGCATCAAGTGACCAACCAAGGCTGCTGGCAAGGTTTAGGGCTGAGGTTATCTGGGCTGGGGTCAGCAAGAGCTGATTCTCGAGCATCCAGAGGGCTATTACTTCTCGCTCGGCACTGGTGTCAGCGTAATCAATCGTTACGTTGTTGGTGATGCTTCCATCTTCGAGGTCGCTAGCGGTCATTTGGTATTTCATCAATTCCTCGAGGGTTGATGTAGTTGGGGCTGATTCATTAAGAATCAAAGGATCTACGGTAATAACCGGTGGTTGGTTTTGTTCGGCTTCGAGTAGTTCAAAACGTCCACAAACCGCTTCCACGCTGTTTGGATTGCTGGTCTTGTAATAGGGGTGGAATACTTGGATAAAGTCTATGTCAGATCCCAATACGAGATTTGAGTCGACGATACCAGCAAAGGCCGCTCGTTCGACATTATCAATCAAGTCATTGGTTTCGCTTGAATTGGCAACCACGGTGGTTCCGTCCAAAAAGCGAACCGCGATTTTTTCGTTTGGCTGGCTGGTGTTTACTCGGTTGGTGTAGCCATCGAATGTTTGGAGGCTTACCTGGTAGGTACCAGCAATCAAGTTTGTTCCAACAGCGGCCAGCTCCTTGCCATAGTTCTGGTCAGAACGTAGTCGTTGATGACCAAAGTCGATGACGGTTACGTTGCTGTCAGTGGCGTCGAACACACATTCATAGGGAACTTCTACGCGAGGTTCTACGATAATGGTTCGAGTCTTCTGAATAGCATCTAGGCCTTCGGAATCTTCGACATTATAAGTAACGAGGTAAGAACCAACAGTGTTGGTATCTATAGTGTCGCCACCAACTACGATGTTGGCAGTGATGTCACCATCTTCAAAGTCATCAGCGGTAACGCCGGTCAATGCATCATAGGTATTTCCTACGGTGACCGTGACGGTTACTGGATCGACGGTGATTTCTGGTCGTAGGTTTTCTACTACGTTTTCACAGTTCTCGGTGGTTTCGTACAGGGCCTGTACGCGGTAGATCAATCCAGCCGGGTTAGCAGTAGTACTGTCAAAAGAGCTAGAGTTCTGACGTACATAGAAGTGGAAATCATTGTCGCCACTAGTCATGCTACTGGTAATGTCAAAAGTTCCTACGTTGGCAGCCTTGAAGTTTTCGAAATTAGCAAAAATGCTATCGCTACTGATTTGGGTGCTGTTTACGTATAGTTTGTAGCGATTATCAGCTCCGACTTCGGCCTGAGCACTAACAATGGTTCCTGGAATAGTTATGGTTCGGTAGAAATCTACAAGCTCACCATTGCGAGCATCAGCAGTTCGTTCGGTTTTCCAAATCCAGGTAGCAGTGTCAATAACCTCTTCGGCTGTCCAAGCAGCGTTCTGGTCCCAAGCGGCTACGGCAAAAGGCCCGGTTGTATTGTCTACGTGGGTATTGCCGGGTGCGCTTACGAATTCAACAGAACAAACATGAGTTTCTTTTGGTTCTACAATAACTACGCGAGTTTTTTGTTCGGCAGCTAGTCCTTCGGAGTCAGAGACATTGTAAGTAATAGTGTAGGTTCCTGGGATAGAAGTATCTACAGTGTCGCCACCAACTACGATGTTGGCAGTGATGTCACCATCTTCAAAGTCGTTAGCAATAGCTCCTGGATCAACAAAAATGTCATCCTGAGTAAGCGTCATTGGGTTGTCACCAATCACTACGATTACTGGAGGGTGGTTTTGGGTTTCACAGTCTGAATTGGCTGTTTCTGTAGTAATGACCAGACTATACATAAGTGCAGCTGGGTTTACTTTTGGATCAGAGAATGAGCTCGACCAGTTGCGAACTTCAAAGGTAATAACGTTTGTGCCAGTGGTAACTAGGCTCGAGATATCCCAAGAGTCTTGTCCACTAGTAGTAAAGTTGTAAGGATCAGTGTCGCCTCCGTATACCGTACCGTTAATGATTACGTTATATGAGTTGTCGGTTGCAATATCGAGAACGGCACTAGTAATAGTGTCGCCTTCGACCGCAAAGGTTCGAGTAAAGCTCTGGTTTTCGCCGTTCTGGGCGTCCAAAGTCTCGGCAGTGCTCCAGATCCAATCAGCGTCATCAATGACGGCAGTGTGTCGGCTGTCAGTATAAGCAGTTACAGCTCCGGCGCCGGTTCCGTGGGCGGTGGTGGCGCTGTCACTGGTGACAGTCAGCTGACAAACGCTTTCACATTCCTGGCTGGTAATATCCATTGAGTAAAGAATCCCAGCTGGATTCACCAGTGGATTGGTGAATGAACTCGACCAGTTGGTAGCCTCGATACGAAGCGTGTTGGTTCCAGTAACAAGCGCACTGGCAGGAATCGCGTATGCATCCTGTCCGCCGGCGGTAAAGTTGTAGGGAACTTCGTCGAACCCATAAGTAGTAGGATCGATTGACTTGTCGTCATCTTCGCCAATAAGGATGTCGTTGACATAAACCTGATAAGCGTTGTCAGCGGCAATCTTCATTGAGCCTCCCATTGGATTTCCTACAATGACAAAGTCACGAACAATCGTTTGAGATTCTCCGTTCTTGGCATCGATGGTTTGACTGGTTGGCCAGATCCAGGTTGCTCCGGGAATAGACGCGGTGTGTCGGCTATCGGTGGTTGCTTCTACGACGGCCAGGCCGGTGGCGAGGTCAGTTTCAGAAGTATCGCTAATAAAGTTTTGTACATGAGTAGCACAGGTACTGCTGTCGCCCACACGCTCAAATGACACAGCTGCCTGTGCCTGAAGTGGTGCGAAAGTCATGACCTGGAGCAATACGATCAATGCTCCAGAAAGAATTTTGTTTACTTTCATGATGATAAGAAATAAGGAAAAAGAATGAATAATATCCCAGGAATACTTGCCGTGCTTGTGTTTGGATTCGAAAAAAATGACAAAATAAAAAATTTCGCCACAAGCGAAACCAAAAAGTACTGCAAATTCCGAGGGAAGTGTAGCATGTCTTTTATTATTTGTCAAGTGCTGAAAGTTAGAATATCCTTATTTCACAAGGGGATTGGCGTCAAGCTATACCAATAGTTACACGCAGTGTTACACGAAAAAGAAGGATATCCGAGCGAGAATAAGGGGTGTTTTTTATAAAAGACATGTATAAAAGACATGTATTTTATAAAGGACAAAGCGGGCTTGACAATGTCCTTTAAGAATGTTACAATGGACACAGTCCTGTTCGGGGCTTTTCTTTTTGGAAAAGGTTTTCGAACATGGTCTCGCGAATGGAAAGTTTGGTGGAGCTCATACCACCGATTATGGATATCAAAAATAACATCATATATCAGCACGGATTTGCTTCTTTGATTACAAGTATTGCTACCGGTCTTTTGGTACTAGGTACCATGGCTGCCGGTGCACCAACGTTGGCCGAAGCGCCAGAAGCAAACACCGGCTACGTAGAATTAGCCGATCATTATGGTCACCCCGTTCCTAGAAAGGGCTTGTCTGCCGAAGACAAGGAACTCTTGGTCAAAGCTCGCAAGGTCGAGCTCTACTACCGAAGTCAAAAGACTGATATGCCTATGGCAGATTACGCTTACGAATTCGTAGTAGCGGCTGAAAAATACGGGCTTGATTACGCTTTGATGCCAGCCATTGCTCGTTTTGAGACCTCTGGTGGTCGTAACTTGTGTAAAAGCGAAGAAGGCGCGAACAACCCGTTTGGGTTCGGTTCTTGTAAAATGGCCTTCGACGACTTCGAGCATGCCTTTGACCACGTTGCCTATAGTCTGAGTGGTGAGAACCCCAATACGACTATCTATGCTGGGAAAACAAACGAAGAAAAACTCTTGGTTTATAACCCGCCTCAGGTTCAGGGTATTCTACCCGGATATCACCGACACATTCTGCAAGCTGTCGATGAGATCAAGAACCAAAAGGTCTCTCTCTAATATATTTTGAGCAGCATCCAACAAAAACACTCCAAACGGGGTGTTTTTGTTTTTGGGAAAAATAGGTACAGTGGGGCTATGGAAAATGAGCAAAAACCTTTGCATGGAATACTTCTGATCGACAAACCACTCGGAATTACTTCTTTTGATGTGATTCGGCGGTTACAGATTCGTTTTCGAGAATTGGGCTACCGTAAGGTAAAAATGGGGCACGCTGGCACTTTAGACCCAGCTGCTTCTGGATTGCTTTTGGTTGCAGTTGGATCAGCGACCAGACAGTTGGAGGGATTTATTGGTCAGGACAAGGCATATCAGGCAACGGTGCGCCTGGGCCAAGCCACGGACACCCTAGATACGGAGGGGGAGATTGTTCGGCGAGCAGATGCCTCGGCGGTATCGGACGAACAAATCAGGTCAGCTTTGGGGCTGTTGTCTGGTTGCCACGAATATCCTGTGCCGTTGTATTCGGCGGTCAAAGTCGAGGGAAAAGCCTTGTATGCGTACGCTCGGGCCGGGCGCATGCCACCTCGAATACCCAGCAAAACCATGTGTGTTCGTTCTGCAACCTGCCTGGATATTGTTCACTCTGAGGATACCGTCGATGTGTCAGTCGAATGGGAAGTAAGTAAGGGGACTTATATTAGAACTTTGGCTGAGCAGTTAGGATCAAGACTGGATTTGCCTGCTATGCTGGTGTCTTTGCGAAGAATTTCGATTGCGAATTATTTCGTGAATCAGGCTGTTCGAGTGGAGGACGTGGTTGAAGCTGACGTTAGACCCCTGTGATATAATTAATACCGAGAAGCTAACCAACAGAAAGCCTATGCGTATCAATATCCAAACCAAAAACCTAGACCTAAGCGATGCCATTCGGGCGTATGTTGAGGACAAAGTCCAAAACTTCTCAAAGCTACTCAGTGAAGAGCTAGATCCGTTACTCGAAATCGAATTAGCCAAAGAACGGCCCGATCAAAACAACGGCGAAGAGCTCTTTAAAGCAGAAATCAATTTGTTGTTCCGAGGCGAACAGATATATCTGGACGCTTTGGCTTCTGATTTGTACGCTGCTATTGATGAATTAAAAGACAAAGTCATGCGAGAACTGCGCCAAAGCAAAGAAAAAACCGAAGCCCTCGCCCGCGAAGGCGCCCGCGAAGCCAAGGCCATCCTGCGGGGAGAGTAAGCGGGAGGCTTTTCTCGAGAATGTCCCCGTATTGCTTTTGGCGCCCGAATGATAATCCGTAACAACTTATGACATCAAAACAAACCTTTTTTTCTATCATTATCCTGTTGGCCGTTGTGCTGATTGGGGTAGGAGTTTTCTCAGGTAAAGACAAATTAGCAACCAATGATCAGTATAATAACGACTCCGAGAGTCTCGAACTAACTATGGACGACAATCAAAATCAAGCCATGACCCCCGAAGAACTAGCTCAGTACGTAACCCACACTGCCACTTTGCAAACCAGCGATGGTGATATTGTGATTGACTTGTATGGCCAATTGGCACCCAAGACCGTGGATAATTTTGTAAAACTAGCCAACGAGGGATTCTATGACGGAGTGCGCTTCCATCGCGTGATTGCTGGATTCATGATTCAATCGGGAGACCCGTTGTCCAAAGACGAAGACATGCGCAACCGCTGGGGAACCGGAGGTCCTGGTTATACGTTCGAGGACGAATTTGCACCACAATTGCGCCACAGTGGTCCCGGTATCCTGTCCATGGCCAATGCCGGTCCAGGTACCAATGGTAGCCAGTTCTTTATCACTCTGGATGCCACACCGCACCTGAACGACCGCCACACGGTATTTGGTAGCGTAGTAGGCGGCATGGATGTGGTCAATATGATTGGCACCAGCCCGACGGCTCCCAATGACCAACCGATTGATGACATCATGATCAATGGGGTTGAAATTACCGAGAAATAAGGAGTAAAGAGCTTTTTGACCATAAAAAAACAAATGTCAGTCTGACATTTGTTTTTTTATATAGATTCATTGATTATTTTTTGAAGAAAGATTCTTTCCCACCGGCAGGGAGGATTTTTTTTGGGAGAAATTTCCCGCCTGTAAATTCTGCTTCGGTAATGATGGTGCGGATGCCGGCGTTGTCGATATAGAAAAGCCGGGGCCAGGCCTGATACGCGCGGAATTTGCGCCACAATTGGACAGGATCGTCGTCGAGGGTTACTTCGGCTTCGCTCTTGTCTATTTTTTTGCAATAGGTGGCTCGGGCGTCGTCCTGAGGGGTTGGGGTGATGGACTGGGAGAGGATTCCGGGGAGGGTGTCCACTAGGAGATCCGCGCCGAGCGTGGTGAGCGAGGCGCGGAGGTCCGGCCCGGTGATGTCGCCTGGCATGGATAGCTCTCTGGTGGCCAAAACAGGCCCCGCATCCAGCCGAAAGACCATTTGTTGAATACTGACACCAGTAATGTCATCCCCGGCCAAAATAGCGGCTTCTACCGGAGAAGCCCCGCGCCAACGGGGAAGTAGGGAGTAATGAATATTAATAGTGCCCAAGCGAGGGGCATCAATCATGGCTTGGGGCAGGATTTGGCCATAGGCGACAACGATTGATAGGTCGATGTTGTGGGTGGCGAATTCCTCTACAAAGGCCGGGTCCACACGTTCGGGTTGGAGCACCGGGATACCGCGAGATTCGGCCCAGGTTTTTACTGCGGGGGCAGTCAGGATTTGTTTTCTGCCTACGGGACGGTCTGGGTTAGTAACAATCACACTAGGCGCATGGCCGGCTTGTTCCAGAGCGTCTAGGATGGGTAGACATAGCTCGGGGGTGCCAAAGAAAGCAATGCGAGAATTATTCGGCATAAGGGCGATTCGTTATTTCTTGGATTTGTTCGGGGGTCAGTTCGTGGATTTCGGGAGCGTGATCAATAAACAGAATACCGTCTAGATGATCTAGTTCGTGTTGCACCACGTGCGATAAAAAGCCCGAAAAACCTCGGGACTGTTTGTTGCCCTGTTCGTCATAGTATTCGAGGGTGATTTGCCGAAAACGTTCGACGTCGCCATAGACCCAGCGGATAGACAGACAGCCTTCTTCCATCCACTCTCTCTTTTTTGAAGTTTTGGTTATTTTGGGATTGATACAGACGAGGTCTTGGTATTTTGTGTCTGGTTCGCCATCTACGGCAAAGGCTTTGTGTGAAATAACAAACATACGTTTGGTGACAGCAATCTGTGGTGCAGATAGTCCAACGCCGTCGTTTTCGCCGGCTAGAGTGTCACGCAAATCAGCGGCTAGTTGCTGGATTTCTGGCGTAGCAATAGCCCCCAACGGAATAGGTTGGCATTTGGCGCGCAAGGCATCGTGTCCGATTTGCACGATTGATTGTTTCATACTTGCACCCTACCCGTAAAATGGGGTTATTTCAAGCTTCTGATATGGGAGACAAGGTTGTCGATGGTAACCGTGGCCTGAGAGCGCTTGCGCATGTCTTTGACGATGACGGTGCCATCCATGGCTTCTTTTTGCCCAAAGATAAGCACGATGTTCATGCCTTGTTTTTCGGCCTGGCTCAGCTGGGCAGACAGACTGTCCTTGCTAATAGATTGAGCGACGGGGATTTTGGCATGGCGAAGTTGCTCTAGGATACCCAGGCTCTTGAGCTTGGCATCAAATCCGAATTGGATAAAGTAGACCTTTGGTTTTTTGATATTGCGAGGGTCGAGGCCTGTCCACCAAGGAGATTGAATAACTCGCTCTACGCCCAGACCTACCCCAACACCAGGAACTTCGCGATTGTAGCCCATGGTTTCGGCCAGATAATCATAACGCCCACCACCGGTAATTGATAGTTCGGTTTCGCCACTGTCGTCTTTGATGATTTCTTTGATTTCAAAAACAGTATCGGAATAGTAATCGAGACCGCGCACAAGAGACTTGTTGATTTGGTAAGGAATTCCAAGCTCTTCGAGGTACTCTAATACTTCCTTGAAGTGTTTTTTTGATTTATTAGAAAGATGTTGGATGGATTCGGGAGCCTCAGCATTGATTTCTATGGTTTTTGGATCTTTGGAATCCAGAATACGTAAAGGGTTGGTTTTGAGTCGTTCGCGATCATCTGCAGGAAGATCATTAATGTGTTTGCGATAAAATCCACGAAGTTCTTTGAGGTAGTCTTCGCGCGAGTCTTTGTCTCCAATACTGTTGAGGTGAACGACGAGATTTTCGGCTCCTGCTTCTTTGAGGATGGTAAGGGTTGTTTGGATAATAATAGCGTCGGCAATGCTTTTTTTGGTGCCGAGGATTTCCATGTTGAATTGCCAGAATTGTCGGTAGCGGCCACGTTGGGGTTTTTCGTGGCGAAATATTGGTCCAAAGCTATACAACATGATTGGTTGGGGGAGCGACTTCATCCCGTGCTGGAAATAGGCTCGCATAATAGCCGATGTGTATTCTGGACGCATTACAACATTGTCTCGGCCTCGAGTTTTAAAGGAGTACATTTCTTTTTCTACCACGTCGGTTCCTTCGCCTAGTCCTTTGTCAAATACTTCACTCAGTTCTAGGATTGGGGTTTCGATAGGTTTGAAGCCGTAGTATTCGGCTATTTCTTGTGCTTTTTCAAAAAAACCTTGGCGAGCATAGTAGTCTTCGTCCATGATGTCGTGCATACCACGAACGGTGTTGATTTCGATAGACTTGGTCTTTTTTTCTGTGGTTGTGTCGGTTTTTTTTGGCATGTGGTGTGGGGGATTATTGTTCTAATTGATAATCATGGTCTATGGCGGCGGGATGGGCAGACAGACTATCTAGTGGCCACAGACGAAGTAGAGCTCGGCCGGTAAGGAATTCTTTTTTTAATGGTCCCCAAAAACGAGAGTCAGAGCTGTTCTCTCGGTTGTCACCCAAAACAAAGAATTCGTCTTCTTTGAGGGTGATACGTAGATTGCGTCTGGTTTCCCCGTCAGCGTATGGTTCGTCTAGAACAACACCGTCAACGTTTTTGTCGTTATAAATAGTAACCACATTGTCACTGATTTCGACAATGTCACCCGGCAGACCAATTACGCGTTTTACAAAATGCTGGCTGGGATCGTTGGGGTACTTAAAGACAATTACTTCGCCTCGTTTTGGATCACTGAAATGATAAGGCAACTCGTACACAATCAGATATTCTTTGTCGTGGAGATTAGGCTCCATGGATCCTCCGCGCACGACAAAAGGTTGTGCAACAAAATTTCGAAACAAAAAAATAAGTGGTAGGGCGATAATAACAAAGCGCACTACTTCCCAAACAGGGTGCACTTGTGGTGCTTGTTGAGGGGGAAGCTCTGGAGGGTTGTGTTCAGTCATTGTGATTGCATTGTATTACAAAGCGCTTCGTTTGGGCAAGGCGGGGAAAACACGATATACTATATTGCATGAAACACATACAAATCGTCGCAATAATTGTGCTCGCTTTTATCGCTTTGGCATTGGCTGGAATAGCTCTTCGTTTTGGGGCTGGGTCTCGGAATACGACTTCGTCAGCATCTTTTCAGATAGCCGAACAAAACATTAATCCGCAGGTGGCACAGCAACCACGAGTCCTTGAATCTCGAGCTTTTGTTAATCTCGGTTTACCTATTCGTCAGGTGACATTAGGCGATGAAGATTTTTCTTTGTCTGTAGCCGATACTAAAGAATCTCGGGTGGCTGGCTTGTCAAACGTTGACTCTATGCAGTATTACGACGGTATGCTTTTTGTTTTCGAAACAGCTTCTACTCATGGGTTCTGGATGAAAGATATGCGGTTCCCGCTCGATATCATTTGGCTAGATGAAACTGGAAAGATTGTGCATATCGAAGAACAGCTGTCTCCAGATACCTATCCACGAGTATTTAAACCTGCCCAACCGGCGCGATATGTAATTGAGCTCAATGCTGGGGTGGTTGCAGAATCAAATATTGCCATTGGAGATCAGATTAGCTTGTTTGGTCAGGAAGTAGCTGCTCCGGCTTCAAATTAAGGATTTGACACAACCAAAAATCTGTTGGTTGCTTTTATTCAAAAAATATGGTTATATGACTGCGGTCTTTGTCAGATAATCGCTTTTTAGAGTTTCTAAAAAGAGGAAAGTCCGAACACTCGTCGCGAAGCGACAGAAAGGTAGTGGGTAACACCCATCGTGCGTGAGCATAGGGATGCGAGCAGAGACGCCAAGGTCGAGAGGCCAAGGCATCCAATCATCGGATTGGATGAGCCCAACAGGTAACTATTGGGGTGAAACGGCTAAAGTCCTACCCGAGTGCAAGGCCGAGCCTGCCTAGAGCAGGAGCGCCGCCAGAGGATGTTGGCAACAACATTCCCAGATAGATGATTATCGCTTGGAAAGTACAGGTGCGTACTGAATTTCCAAGGCACAGAATTCGGCTTATAGACAAAGACACTACGCAATGCAAAAGGGCGTCCCTCGGGGCGCTTTTTTGCTTGACAAAAGATTTTATTCTGCTATACTACTGTCGTGAGTGTGAAGCTCTTACCTAAGTGTTTTTCACCCGAAAGAATGTTTTAGCACAAGCCCCGCAGCAATGCGGGGCGTTGTGTTTGGACAAAACTTTCTACTCTCTGTATAATAGAACGGTCGGTGCTGTTTGCGTTTGGTTGTGGTCAGTAAGTAGCACTCACATATAAAACATTCGTTGGAGCATCGCGCTTACGGCCACAACTAAGCGCGAACAGGCAAAACCGCCCCAATAAGGCGGTTTTGTGTTAGTATAAAAAACGCAAATATGACTACTTTTCTCAAAAATTTATTTTCAAATAATGAAAACAAGCGCTTACTCGAAAGCTACCAAAAGCGAGTGTCTGCAATTAATGCTTTAGAGTCCGAAATAGAAGCTTTGGCTGATGGTGATTTTCCCGCAGAAACCCAAAAACTAAAAGATCGCTTGGTGGCTGGCGAAACCCTTGATCAGATTTTGCCCCGAGCTTTTGCTTTGGTGCGCGAAGCCGGCAAGCGCACCCTCGGCATGCGTCATTTTGACGTCCAGTTAATTGGAGGCATGGTTATCCATGAAGGAAAAATTGCCGAGATGCGAACCGGAGAAGGAAAAACTTTGGTGGCAACACTTCCGGTGTATCTAAACGCACTTACGGGTGAAGGAGTGCACCTGGTGACTGTGAATGACTATTTGGCCAAACGAGATGCCGACTGGATGGGGCAGATTTATGCTTTTCTTGGACTCACTGTTGGCGTATTAAATGGCCAGGGTGTTTCTTATTTATATAATGTTGATTCAAAACTAGAAGAAGAGGGTGGTGCCATTGACCAGGAGCGTGACATGACTGGTGGTTTCAAAGTGTTTGGTGATTATCTAAAATCCTGCACTCGTCGTCAGGCATACGAAGCCGATATCACTTATGGAACCAACAATGAGTTTGGGTTTGATTATCTCCGCGACAATACGGTCTATGGCAAAGACGCGCTCAGCCAACGGGGGCATGCTTTTGCGGTGGTGGACGAAATTGACTCTATTCTGATTGATGAAGCCCGCGTGCCGCTTATTTTGTCTCGGCCAGCCGAAGAAGCTGCTGGTCTGTACACGGTTTTTGCCCGTGTGGCCAGCCAGTTGGAAGAAACCAAGGATTATGAGGTTGACGAAAAACTGCGCGCCGTCACCCTGACCAATCATGGTATTGAGCGTGCCGAAAAATTACTCAACCTCACCGATATCTATACCGAACAAGGCGTTGCTTATGTTCACCACCTGGAGACTGCGGTGCGGGCCAAGGCTCTGTTTCTGCGGGATCGTGATTATGTAGTGCGCGACAATCAGGTATTGATTGTGGACTCTTTTACTGGTCGCATGCAAGAAGGGCGACGGTATTCTGATGGCTTGCACCAGGCCCTAGAAGCCAAAGAAAACGTAAAAATCCAGCAGGAGTCTCGAACTATGGCTTCGATTACCTATCAGAACTATTTCAAATTTTATAAAAAACTAGCCGGCATGACTGGTACGGCCGTGACCTCTAAGGAAGAATTCACCAAGGTCTATGGTCTGGATGTGGTGGTGATCCCAACCAACAAACCAATTCAGCGTATTGATCATCAGGATGTGATTTTTCAGACGGAAAAAGGCAAATTCAAAGCCATCGCCGCTAGGGTAAAAGAGCTTCATCAGAAAGGGCAACCAGTCCTGATTGGTACAGTTTCGGTTGAAAAGAACGAACTTTTGTCTGAATATCTGACGAGCCAAGGCGTGCCACACCAAGCCCTAAATGCTAAAAAACACGAACAAGAAGGAATGATTGTGGCCCAAGCTGGTCAAAAAGGCGCAGTAACTATTGCCACCAACATGGCTGGTCGTGGAGTGGACATCAAATTGGGTGGTAATCCAGCCACCAAAGAATCCGAGCAAGAAATCAAAGACCTAGGTGGGTTGTTTGTGATTGGTACTGAGCGCCACGATGCCCGTCGTATCGACAACC
Source organism: uncultured Candidatus Saccharibacteria bacterium (assembly GCA_964350165.1). Taxonomy (GTDB): domain Bacteria; phylum Patescibacteriota; class Minisyncoccia; order Phycocordibacterales; family UBA1006; genus CAYGJA01. The sequence goes on from CAYGJA010000002.1 coordinate 211,164, forward strand.
AGCTGCGTGGACGTTGTGGACGTCAGGGAGACCCGGGAGAAACGCAGTTCTACATTGCCCTTGATGATCCCGTCGCGCGTATTTTTGGCGGAGATCGCATCACTGGCCTGATCGACAAGCTCGGCATCCCCGAGGACGAACCCATCCTGCCGGCGGGGCGCATGGGTAAAATGGTGGCGAGCCGAGTCGAAAAAGCCCAGCAGATGGTAGAGGGGCACAATTTTGATGCACGCAAGCACGTATTGTCGTATGACGACGTATTGTCTACCCATCGCAACAGTATCTATGACCGCCGCCGCAACCTGTTGGAGGAAAACAGCGAGGAACTGGAAAAGATGTATCAGGAGGTTATGGCCGAAGAAAACGAAGACACCAAAATCCTGGCTGCCAAGCGCGAATCCGTGGGCGACGAGGTATTCTTTGCTGTCTTTAAGCAAATCGCCCTGCGGGTGATTGACGAACTGTGGATGCAGCACCTCGAGGTAATGAACCGCGCCCGTCAGTCAGTGAACCTCCGTGCTTATGGCCAGCGCGAACCAATCGTAGAATACAAAAAAGAAGGCCTGCGTTTGTTCCGGGAATTGGAGACTTCGCTAACTGCCCAGCTACGGCGCTTTATGGCCAATGCCAACATTGAACAACGGGCCCAAGACACCGAGCCCGAAACTATCGATGTCACCCCCGTCGATGCCAGCCAGTACGGTCGCAATGACAAGGTAACGATAGAAAAAGACGGCGAAACCCAAGAGATAAAATTTAAAAAATACGAGGATTACGCCCGCGATGGTTGGCGAATCAAGGGCTAGTTGATGTGCTAATTAATTATTTGTTTCCTAACCAATCTATTCATGATCACCAAACAACAATTTGTCGAAAATATCCTGACCGAAATCCAAATTATCAAGCATCTGTTTGAAAAAATCCCCGCTAGTAGCCTGGAATACAAGCCTACTGAAAAACAGCGCACCATGTTGGAACTGTTGGGATATTTGGCCACGGGTCCACGAGCTGCGACTCAGGTAATAAAAAAAGCCGACCGAACTCTCTTTGGTGCTCTGGCCGGGGAATATGGCGAAATCACTGCCGATAATTTTTTGGAAAAGATAGACGAGGCAGGAGCAGATATCAAGACCGCCATTGAAAGTATGACCGAGGCAGAGCTAAACGAAGAAATCGATTTGTGGGGAAGCGGAGAAGTGTCTCCACGGAGTCAGTTTTTGCTGCAAATGGTGCTCGAGAGTTTTGTCGCTTACAAAATGCAGCTTTTCTTGTATATAAAATCAGCAGGCAATACCGAGATCTACACC
>CAYGJA010000003.1:0-84695 GCA_964350165.1 uncultured Candidatus Saccharibacteria bacterium
CTGCGGGCCCACCAGGGCTCGAACCTGGATCGCTGGTTTTGGAGACCAGAATTCTACCATTGAACTATAGGCCCATATTGAAAACACCCATCACTGGGTACTTTCACAATACTATCACAACAGGAAAAGCTGTCGAGATTTATTTTTTCTTGAAACGACGCTTGGTAACGACAAACTCAACATACTTTCGAAGCTTTTTGCTGTATTTGCGCAGCTTGAGCTTGATGTCCTTGTTGGTGAATTTGCGCTTGGTAAAACGAGTGGTAATGAATTCCCCGCTTTCGTTGCTATACATGGTTACTAGGTTGTCTTGTGACATATAAAGCAAAGATTATCTGATAATGGCTAAAAAAGCAAGATGTGTGCGCCCGGCTGGATTCGCCCACATGTTCTCAGAAAATATAATCGCTATACGCTCTTTATTTTCTGGACCGCGGACCCGCCTCTCGCTCCCCAATGGTCGACCTTGCCGGTCTCGCATTGGGGCCCCGCCACGAGCTTCGAATCCAACTCTCGCAGTACGAAAATGGCCTCGATTCTTGCAGAACCGAGGCCGATTTTCGTATGTGCGCCCGGCTGGATTCGAACCAGCGTAGACATATAGTCGTTGGATTTACAGTCCAATGCGATTGACCGCTCCGCCACAGACGCAATATATTCTTTAATCCCAATTAAAGTTTTGTTCTTGTAAATCCAAAGATTTACAGTTCACGTCCGCTCAACGGCGATTACCCGCCACGCCACAGACGCAAGCATATACAAAACCCATAATTGGGTCTTGGTATATATAGCATATTTATTTTTAGACAGCCACTTTTTCTGTTTCTTTTTTGGTGGTTTTTTTCTTTCCAGATTTTGCCTTTATTACTGGTTTGTCATTCTGAACAGTCACCTCAATCGTGTCACCAGCAGCAACATCCCCCGCAACAAGCTTTGAAGCCACGTCGTTTAGAATAGCGGTCTGGATCAGCCGGTTGAGAGGGCGCGCGCCATAGTGTGGATCAAAGCCCTTTTCGGCCAAGTAATCTACGGCCTTGCTATTGAGGCTCAGTTTGATGTCTTTGGCATTTAGGCGCTTAGTAACCTCTTCCACTCGCATACTCACGATTTCCTTGATGTGTTTCTTGGTCAAAACGTCAAAAATCACAATGTCGTCTAGGCGGTTGATAAATTCGGGGCGGAAATGCTCTTTCATGGCTTCCATAACACGCTCCTTGGCTTGTTCATAATTATTGTCACTTGTGTTGGAAGTAAAGCCAATTGATTCCATTTTTTGAATATGATTAGCGCCAATATTGGAGGTCATGATGATGATCGTGTTTTTGAAATCCACCTTGCGCCCCTTGGCATCAGTCAATATTCCATCATCAAGAACCTGCAACATCAAGTTAAAGATGTCTGGATGCGCTTTTTCTACTTCGTCCATAAGAATAACCGAATACGGTCGGTGGCGAACCTGCTCGGTGAACTGGCCGGCTTCATCATGACCGATATAACCAGGGGGAGAACCAATCAATTTTGACATAGAGTGTTTCTCCATATATTCGGACATGTCTACTCGGATAAGAGCCTTTTCATCGTCGAATAGCAATTCGGCCAAAGCCTTGGTGAGCTCGGTCTTTCCCACACCAGTGGGCCCCAAGAAAACAAATGACCCAATTGGTCGATTAGGGTCAGAAATACCAACCCGAGAACGTCTGATAGCGTCCGAGACTTTCTTGATAGCCTCGTCTTGACCAATAACCCGCTTGTGGAGCTCTTCTTCTAATCGCGCCAATTTTGCAGTCTCTTCTTCGAGCATGCGCGTCACCGGTACACCAGTCCATTTGGCAACAACTTCGGCAATATCTTCTTCCATCACCTCTTCTCGTAGAATACGTCGCTCACGTTGCAGATCTTTGAGTCGATTATTGGCAAGGGTCAATTTCTTTTCCAAACCAGGAATAACGCCATATCGTATTTCGGCCACTCGACCCAAATCAGCTTGCACTTCGGCATTCTCGGCTTCTACTTTTTGCGAATCCATTTCTTTTTTAATTTTGCGAATGTCCCCCAGGGTTGTTTTTTCATTTTCCCATTTCAATTCCAGCTCACGGGTTTGATCCTTGAGCTCAGCAATTTCTTTGTTGATTTTAGTTACTCGAAGCTTAGTTTTGCGGTCACTCTGGGTTTCGTCAATTTCTTTTTCGAGGGCTTGCTTTTCAATTTCCAAGCGCATAATTTTGCGATGAGCGTCTTCCAATTCTGGTGGTTTATTTTCCAGACTAATTCGCAAAGAAGAAGCTGCCTCATCAATGAGATCGACCGCCTTGTCTGGCAAAAAACGAGTAGTGATGTAGCGCGAGCTTAGATTAACCGCAGACAAAATAGCGTCATCAGTGATCCTCACACCATGGAAAATTTCATATTTACTCTTGAGGCCACGCAAGATAGCCACTGCATCATCGAGGCTTGGTTCGTGCACGTGAATAGGCTGAAAACGACGAGTTAAAGCTGCGTCTTTTTCAAAATGCTTCTGATATTCATTTAAAGTTGTGGCACCAATAGCCCGCAGTTCTCCTCGCGCCAGAGCGGGTTTGAGCATATTGGCGGCGTCCATCGATCCCTCAGAGGAACCAGCCCCCACGATGGTGTGGATTTCGTCAATAAAAAGCACGATTTCGCCATCGGCTTTTTCGATTTCTTTCATGATCTTTTTCAAGCGCTCTTCAAATTCACCGCGGTATTTGGTCCCAGCCAACAAAAGACCGAGATCGAGCAACACCAACTGCTTGTTCTGCAGAGATTCTGGTACGTCATTTTTAGACATACGAATAGCCAAGCCTTCCACAATGGCGGTTTTTCCTGTTCCTGGTTCGCCAATAAGAATCGGATTGTTTTTGGTACGACGAGACAAAATCTGAATCAAGCGCATGATTTCTTTGTCGCGACCGATTACAGGATCCAGCTTGTCTTCGAGAGCCAGCTTGGTGAGATTCCGCGTGTATTTTTCCATGGTACGGAACTTTGATTTGTTCCCCTTGGCCGAAAGCTCTGTTTTCTTGACTTCTTCGAGAATTTCCTCAACAGCGTCTTTGCTAATTTTGAATTTTTTGATGATATCAGCAGTCATTCCAGGCAATTCCAAGAGCGCGATAAAAAGATGTTCTATTGAGACGAATTCATCCTCGTGGCGCTCAGCGACTTTTACAGAATGTTCGATAATATGTGCTAAATCTGGAGTTAGATAAATCTGATACGAAGGAGACATGGTGCTGGTTGTTTCAGGTTCTTCGATCAAATCAAGAATCTCTTCGCTAAAATGAATAGAATCTATGCCTAGCTTTTCCAACAACGAAACAACAATGCTCTCGTCTTGCATAAGCATAGCAGTCAGCAAATGAAGCGGATTTACGTGGTTTTGACCACGCTCAATAGCCATCTCGTGCGAACGACGAATGGCTTCCTTGGCTTTGGTGGTGAAATTAGCAAATGGAGGCATAGTTATGCGAGATTAATTACAACCTCTACATAGTATACCTCCAAGGGAAAGAGGTCAAATTTTTTTACTTAATTTTCTTGGTCAAGAAAAATAGGTTGGTAGTTAGTGTTTATTTCATACGGCAAGACCTCAAAGCCCTGCACCTTTCCACTCCCAACCGTAACCGCAATTGCAAATCCGCGCATCGTTTCTTCTGAAAAATACTGATCAAAAATAAAATTTCCTAAACTATAAAAAATCCAGCCATTCCGATAACGTTCTATTTCCTGCGTGACATGAGGATGATGTCCGACCACCAAGTCAACACCGACATCAATCAAGTCATGCGCCAAAGCCTGTTCGCGCGGATGAGAGCGGGTCTCATATTCGTCTCCCCAGTGTGCCATAAGGACTACTATTAGTTCTGGGTATTGGTCACGATAAGTATCTATAGTATTTGCAATGCGTTCCACCGAAAAATCACTAATACCCGGAACATCTCCCCTGGCAACGAGTCCGTCTGGATACAAATTGGTGTATCCCAAAAACAAAAAATTCTGATTATTGACAGTCACCAGTGCTGGCTGATTAGCCCGTTCTTCGTTACAACCAGCACCAACGCTAGCTATGTTTGCATTTTCCAAATGAACAATACTGTCGCAAAGCGCCATTCGCCCATAATCCCAAATATGGTTGTTGGCTAGGCTCACAACACCAATACCGGCGGCAGCCAGGCTTTCTGTGATGACAGGCGAAAAACGAAAAGAATACTTGCTCCCAACCAATGTCCCGCGATCCGAAGTTGGCCCCTCGAGATTCGCGACCACCAAATCATACGACCTCAGTCGCTCTGCAACATATTGAAAGGGAAAATCATAATCCGCCTTGGCGTTAGTTATCTTTCCCAGAACTCCTCGGTCCAGCATAATGTCTCCCAAAAAAAGCAGCTTGGTCGTGGTCGGAGCAGTCAAAGAACTTCTCTCTGTTGATGCTTCTTTTTTAAAAAACGAAACCTGGTCCACATCCAAAACATCAATCAGATACTCGACTCGATGAACAAAACCCAAAGCAAAAGCGATGGTTATCAAAAAAACTGCCACTAATGCAAAAATCCGCTGTGGCAAATTCAACTCAAATTCTGACCAAAAATTAGTTTGTGGAGATTTTTTCTTTTTCATTGTCGATAGTGTTATTTTGTCGAATCAAATCAATGCCAGTCACCGCTCGCTCGCTGGTCACACATATACCGGCCAAGGCACCATCCAGAAAAACAAACCCTCCAGAAAAACAACCCGGAACAACCTGAAGACTTAGTATGGCCCCTGAAACAACAAAAGTATCAGCCTGACTGACATAAGAGCGAACCAATCGTCGCTCTTTGGTTCCGTACACAATTACATCTTGCCCCAAACTTGATTGTGCCGGAAAAGCAAAACCCTCGAAGTCTTTTGCGTGTAAAAAAACCAAATCTTTGTAGGCAATTTCATAGACTCCCCCTTCGCCATATATACTGCCGTAACCCCCTTCTTTTGTGGTGGTGGCAACACGCAAAAGATCAGAGAGCACAAGATAGCCATCTTTGGTAATAGCCAAAATCTGATCATCAAAACCAGCAATTGTTGCGGCTGCTTTTTTTTCTGAGACACCGGCGACTTGCGGAACCGGTATTGCCGCCTGCACCGAAGCCAACAAATCTTCTCTAATAGAATCTAGTTCCGCATCGACAATACGTTCCCGCTGATATTCGTTTACATTATTCACCACCTGAGTAATAGATAACGGAGTATCTGCCAGCAAAGCAATCGAAATGATTGTGGTGGCAATAGATACCACAAAAGTCACCAGAATATTAAGCAGCACCAGCTGAGCAGAATTGAGCGAAGACATGTTGTCATTATACAGGCTCATAGATACTTTGCGGCTACTGCGTGTATTTGTTCCAGGGCATATTCAACATCAGCCAAGGTTGTCATTTTTCCCAAAGAAACCCGAACACTGCCAGTGGTTAGAATAAGATTTTTTTGAGGATGATTGTTGTACATGGCCGCCAGAACATGCGAAGCGTCCTCGTCATCAGTACTACAAGCCGCTCTGGCAGCCACATATACTCCCCGTTCAGCCAATTCGATTACCAACAGCTCACCATTGATACCCGGAATGGTGAAATTCAAAATATGAGGAGATTGTGCCTGGAGTAAGCCTTCATGAACAATCAACTGTTTATTTATTTTTTTTAATCCTTCTAGGAAATAATTTCGCAAATCTAAAAACTGCGTGCTACACACAGGCCAATTTTCTCGAGCACGAACAAAAGCCTGGCTACCCCCAATAATTGCCGCAACGTTCTCGGTACCAGAACGGTATCCTCGCTCTTGGCCACCTCCCTCGAACAAAGCAGGCAACTTTGCTCGCCTTGTTTTATACAGAAAACCAACCCCCTTGGGACCGTATATTTTTTGGCTACTTAACGTCATCAAATCTAGACCCGAAATAATACCTGCAAAATCAGAACAAATTGTCGCCTGCACCGCGTCACTATGCACAAAAGGAAAATGCGTCTGGTGTTGTTTCCGGTGATGACGAACCAGCTTGGCTATTTCTCGCAATGGTTGCATCACACCGGTCTCGTTGTTTACATAATGAACACTGACCAAGGCTGTGTTTTCGTGCAATTGCTCTCGAATAAACCCCAGATCAACTATCCCAGTTTTATCGACGAGGATTTGAATCAAGTCAATCTCGCCCCTCTTGGCCATACCAAGACAAAGGTTACGAACCGATGGATGTTCCGTGGCTGTAATCATTACTGTTGGTCTGTTTATTCCCGAATCCTTAGCAGCCATTACTGTACCAACAATAGCCATTTGATTAGCTTCGGTTGACCCTCCCGTAAAAAAAATCTCATCTGCAGTCACCCCAAGTGCTTTGGCGACTTGGGTACGAGACTGCTCGATATCATTTTTTATCGACACTGCCGGACCATATAACGCTCCTGGGTTAAAAAAACGCTCATTTTGATAGGGTTCCATTAGAGCGACAGTGTCGAGATCAACGGGAGTTGAAGCCGCATAGTCCAAATACACTACTCGTTGGGTTTTTTGCTTGCGCTGATTGTTTCCAAATAAAAACATATTGAATTTCATTGTATAATGCGCCCAGTGAATGACCAACTACTTATTGGCATACTTGTTGGCATGGGCATCATCACCCTTGTTTTACTCATTCTCGTACTACACCTTCGGCGTCGACTTGGTTTTTTTATGCGTGGACAAGACGGCAGTAGCCTCGAGGAACTCCTCCAAGACGCGCTCTACACTATTGAACGCCTCGAACAAGCCCAACTGGCCGCGCTCAAACACCAAAAAACCATGGAGAAAAAATTGCGTCAATGTATTCGAACTCCCGCTACTCTTCGCTTCAATCCTTTTCGTGATGCGGGTAGCAATCAAAGCTTTGCCACTTCTTTTATTGACGAAACCGGTAACGGTGTTGTCTTGTCTAGCCTCTACACCCAAGGCAAAACTAGCGTCTTTGCCAAACCAGTGGCTGAGTTTGTTTCGGAGTATGATTTGACCGAAGAAGAGTCACACGTCTTGCAACACAGTAAAAACCAGGTATTGTAGTCCTATGAGTAAGAACTCCCAACAAACGCGGCCACCCGTGGTCGCCATCATGGGCCACGTTGATCATGGAAAATCAACGCTTCTTGATTACATCAGAAAAAGCAATGTCGTCGACGGAGAAGCGGGTGGTATTACCCAACATATTGCAGCTTACGAAGTGGAGCACACGAACGCAGCTGGCGACATCAAAAAAATAACCTTTATCGACACTCCTGGTCACGCTGCTTTTACTGGTATGCGTGAATGCGGAGCCAGTGCTGCCGACATTGCCATTCTAATTGTGTCAGCCGAAGATAGCGTTAAGGCACAGACAGTCGAAGCCATCCAGACCATAAAAAACAACAAAGTCCCTTTTTTGGTGGCTATCAACAAAATAGACCGCCCCAACGCCAACGTAGAAAAAGTAAAATCAGACTTACTAGAACACAGTATCTATGTCGAAGGTTTTGGTGGCGATACTCCCTGGGTAGCTATTTCTGCCAAAACTGGCGAAGGTGTCGAGGACTTACTCGAAACCGTCTTGCTTCTTGCAGAAATGGAAGAATTTACAGGTAATCCCGACGCAAATGCCGAGGGCTTTGTCATTGAATCTCACATGGACGCCAAACGCGGAGTATCCGCCACGCTTGTTGTAAAAAATGGCAGTCTCACCCCGGGGCAATTTATCGTGGTGGGTGACGCCGTAGCCAAAAGCCGCCTCGTCGAAAACTTTGCTGGCAAACAAGTAAAGAACGCCACTTTTTCTTCTCCCATTACCGTAATTGGATTTGATTCACTACCAGCTGTTGGAGAAAAATTCCAAACTTATTCCAGCAAAAAAGAATCGGAATCCGCCGTAACCGATCACAAAGAAATCATTGCCGCCTTGGGTGATGCAGCCGTAGGACTATCTTGCACTGCGGTTATTCCCCTAATCCTCAAAGCCGATACCACTGGTACGCTCGAAGCGATTCAGGGAGAGATAGCCAAACTCAATACCGCTGAATTTGGCTACAAAATCATCAAAGCTGGCATTGGGACCATCAACGAATCAGATCTTCAGATTGCAACCTCGGACGACAGTTCCATTATTGTTGGTTTTAGCGTTGATATCGATAAAAAAGTAACGGATTCCAACGACGCTCAGAACGTAACCATCGAAACCTTTGACATTATCTACAAACTTACCGAGTGGCTCGCCGATGAACACGAAAAAAGACGCCCGCGCAAAATGGTAGAAAAAAACACCGGTAGCGCCAAGGTTCTCAAAGTATTCAGTGTAAACAAAGACAAACAAGTCGTTGGTTGCAAAATGCAAACAGGCGAATTGTCAGTCAAAGATTCTTTTCAACTCATTCGTCGAGAAAACACTCTTGGCCGGGGTGTTATTCATAATATCGAGCAAGCCAAAGCAAAAATAACCACCGTCAAAGATGGCGAATTCGGAATGATGGTCGAATCAAAATACGAAATAGCTCCGGGCGACACCATAACTGCCACTATTACCGAAGAAGTCTAAATACTATGCACACACCACAGCCGCGCTCCAATAGACAACTTCGCGTCAATCAATCTTTGCAAATGATTGTAAGTGATTTTTTGAACCAAAATTCTAACCGCCTATCCCTCATTACAGTGACCCGCTGCGATGTTGCCCCCAACCTGAGCAGCGCCGTTGCTTATATTAGTGTTATTCCCGACGACAAAGAAGCCCAGGCTATCGAATTTCTCAAGCGTCGCCAATACGACCTCCATCAATTCGTCAAAGAAAAAAGCGAGCTTCGTCGAGCCCCCCGAGTCAGATTTGAAATAGACAAGGGCGAAAAAAACAGACAGCTCATTGATCAGCTGTCCCGCACCATCGAAGAGGAGGAGTAGTTCCAAAACAGGGGGCGTTTATGGTACGATGCCTCAAGCTGGCGTGGTGGTGAAGTGGTAACACTACGGTCTGCAAAACCGTCATGCGCGGGTTCGATTCCCGCCCACGCCTCATATGACATTAGGTCGAGGGACAGTAGTCCTTCGGCCTTTTGTTATACATGGTGTTGCGGGAATCGAAAGACGGAGGCCGCGAAGCCGCCCGCAGGGCGTGGCCGAGTCAGGGTCGTGAGCGTATATTTTCTTAACTGCGTAGCAGTTTTTGAAAATAACGACTCCTGACCGATTCCCGCCCACGCCTCAAGAAAACAAATCCCCCGCAAAGCGAAAGCTTTGCGGGGGATTTGTTTAAAAATGTGCCGGAGGCGGGACTTGAACCCGCACGCCGTATAAGGGCAAGGGATTTTAAGTCCCCCGTGTCTACCGATTCCACCACCCCGGCAAGGTTTCGGTACGAGCAGTATGCTAGAAACGTCAGGGATATTCAAGCGGTATACTTAAGGACAATGAAAAAAACAACCATCTACTACGATGCAGACTGTCCAACCTGCACTGTTTATATGAATTCTAGCCAAGTCACAGGACTAGAATGGCAACCTAATACAAACTCGGATTCAAAAAATAAAGACAAAGAAATCTTGGCCACCACTGCGGATGGCGAGACCGTCGGTAATATCGAGGTTCTGGCCCTCATAGAATCAGCCAAAGGCAACACTCGGCGAGCGACCTTGCTTCGCAATCCCTGGCTACAACCAGTGCTCAGAATAGGCTACCGCCTGGTGGCTCATTATCGCAAATACCTAACCGGGCCACAGTCGACCTTTTTTTGGATCAAGACTCTGATTGGCATTGGCCTCCTGGGGGCCTCAGTTGCCTCCTGGCGACTCTGGACCAGCTGGCATGACTTTCCGGCCGCTCCACTCCTAGGAAGGGCGGGAGAATGGCTCTTTGAATACGGTTCACCAGTGCTCGGACTCGTCTATCTGACTGCTCTTTTGGGGCTTATTTTCACCAAAAAGAAAACGAGCTTTTTTGTACTTATACTTTTGGGAGTCAGTGCACTGCTGGTAATCGGAGACCTCAATCGCCTGCGTCCCTGGTTATATGAATTCCTGTTGCTGCTCAGTGCTCTCCTACTGTTCGACACAAAGAAACCGAACGTTATCCCCGCCTCATTCCTGGTTATTCTGGCCGGGACCTATTTCTGGGGTGGTGTACACAAATTAAATAGCTATTTTGTTCACGAAATCTTTCCTTGGTTTATCTCCCCCATCACCGGCGGAAATCTTGGAGCAACTCCAGAAACAGCCCTGGCCCTTTTTGTTGTGGCGGTAGAGGTAAGCATAGGGGCTCTTTTGTTAAACAAAAAAACCAGACTTTTTGCGGCTATCCTTGCCACTCCTACTCATCTTTTTATTGTTACTGTACTTCCTATTGGGCACCACTGGGGATATGTTATTTTCTTTTGGAACTTGGCCCTGCTGGGGATTGTCTGGCTGAGCACCAAAACAACTTTTGTGCGCGGTCATTCGATTGCCCTGGCGTTAGCAGTCATCCTAGCTTGGTTACTACCGGTCGGGAATTTATTTGGGATTTGGGATAATTATCTATCCAGCGCACTCTATGCCCACGAAACCGATCATGGATACATTGTTGTTTCGAATGCCTCACTAGCAGGACTTCCTGAGGGTGCACAGACGGCTGTTATTACTTGGCCCCACGAACCCAACACCATCGCCATCAGTACGCTCATGTGGTCTTACGATAATTACAATACCGCGCTTTATACCAACCCCAGGGTCTACACCGCCGCCCTCTCGGCTGTCTGCCAGATAGATAACACGGCCAAATTATATCTACGGGCACAGACTCGTTTGTTCCGAGAAAAACCAGGACAAATTGTCACCTGTGACATATTGCAAAAGCGGAGACGTTAGGATAAACTCGGAACACATCCGCTCGTAGCTCAGTTGGTAGAGCAGCTGGCTCTTAACCAGACGGTCGTAGGTTCGAATCCTACCGGGCGGACACGTCCGCCCGGAGCCAACCAAGCACCGAGCGGAAGTAGTCAATTTTTTGACAATAAAAGATGCCGGAGTGGTGGAATTGGTAGACACGCTTGCCTTAGGAGCATGTGGGGTAACCCGTGCTGGTTCGAGTCCAGTCTCCGGCACCAATGACATTAGGTCTTGTTCTTTAGAACAGGGCCTTTTGTCATTTTGGCGGGAATGGACGAGAAGGCCGCAGCGGGGCCCCAAGGCGAGACCGAACAGGTCGACCATTGGGGAGCGAGGCGCGGGCCCGCAGTCCGAGAAATAATGACCGCAGGGAAATATATTTCTCGAGAACATGTGGGCGAGTCCAGTCTCCGGCACCAAAACAAAAACCCTCATTTGAGGGTTTTTGTTTTGGTTGTTTTATTTATTTCTGGTTTTAGGAAGGAAGATTATCTAAGAAATCTTTTTTCTTTTTCTCCAGTTCATCCTCCTCGGATTCTCCCCAAGGGTCCTCGGAATCAAAATCATCTCCCTCGTCACCCTCCACCTCCTGACCAATCTGAGGCTCAATATCGTCGATGGACTGCGGAGCGCTCTCAATAGCTGACTTGGTCATATTATCCAGGTCGGTGTCATTTGGACTCAGCTCTCGGCTGATAACGTCTTGGAGTTCTTTCTCGGCCTGTTCTTGTTCTTTTTGTTCTTTGTATCGCAAGTAGATTCGTCGTCCAACCAAAACAATAACCAGCAGCAATATCACAATCACCAACCAACCCAAGAACGTCCGTGGCAAGAATCCGCCACTTGTGGCACCGGCAGCTGGGCGACCATCACTATCGTATTCGTTGATATCATAATGCACCGCACTAGCTTGGGAGCCAGTGGTTGGATTGGTATAGAAAACAATAGCCGCTGCCGCCACTCTAGTTCCCTCTCGCAGGGCCGTTACGACGCGGACGTTTACTTTGACATCGCCGTCTTCGTCTTCTTCTAGGTCGCCAAGGTCAAACACAGCTGCGTGTTCTTTGCGCAAATACACCCCTTCACCGGCTGATAGGAATTCGGTGTTATCAGGCAGTTCTACTTTAATAAAAACGTCATCGATTTGAGTATTAGAAACATTTTGATAATTGATTTCGTAGGTCAAGATATCTCCGACGGTAAAAGTCTCGCGATCATCGGTGATATCAAGCGCAATATGAGCCGGAACTGGGGGCTCGGCTACTTGGTTATTGGTTTCATTATTAGTTTCGTTATTGGTCGTATTGTTGGTAGTATTATTGGTTTCGTTGTTGGTGGTATTACTGCCGTTATTGTTTGGAGTCCCGCCTTGATTTACATTTCCATTTGGTTGTTCAATAACCGTAATGTTGGTACCACCATTGTATCCAGCCTGTTGACCAGGAACCGGCAAGGTAATAAAGCTGATCGTAGGCCCGTACACGATACCGTTACGGTTCTGCCCTACGACGCGCGCGTAGTAATTGGTGTTTGGTAGCAGGTTGTTCACTTCGACAGAGATATTGTCCGAAAATCGAGAATGACTACGCGATACGGTTGATTGCCCAAAAGAAGTAGTCTGCCCATATTGGAAAAAAGTCTGTGGTCGGTCCGCCCGATCTCCACCTACGTTGACAGCATAACTACCGTTCAATACAGCGGAAGTTTGAGTAACATTAGAAGCACCACCCGTCAGCACGGTCAAGTTGGTTGACTGGGCCGAGGCCGGAACTGCCGAAAATATAAAAATGCTAAATAATGATAGCGAAAATGCGAGTATTTTTTTCATAACAAAAGTATACCGAAATAATTAGAAACAACCACATTGTACGTGAAGAACCTTCAAAAGTATAGACATATTGTATTTTTGTGGTGTTATTTTTAAATTTGCCCAGTGTCTCTCTATATTCAAAAAGGTATAAAAAGTGGACAAAGTACCCAAAAAATGGTATAATGTTAAAAAGAAACTTAAAAAATGAAAAAGAAACTCTTCACACTGGTGCTGGTGGTGATTATCTTGGCAGCCATTATCTATCCCTACGGGGAGAAAAAAGGCTGGTGGGATGATTGGTCGTCAAAACCTACCACCACGAGACAACGGGGGTTCTACCCCCGAGAGACCTACCTGCTAGGTCAAGATACGGCAAGCTACGACCGGGACAGCCTCCTGGTCATTTTCCGAGTGCTGTCTTCAGACAGCACCTATGTAATCAGCACTGCCGGGGTTCTGAATATGGGGGTGGCGCAAATCACCCCCAGCGACATTACCCACGGCAGCTTCCCAATCATGGCTCGCTGGGAGGCCCTGGACGGCCGAATAGTGGCCCCCAGAACCAACCTAAACTGGTCCGCGATCCTGATGAACATGCAGGATGGGGGGAATGTTTGGCCTCAAGAGATGAACTCGGTCAGGCTATCTTTCACAGCGGACCAGACCAACTTTCTGGCAGCCGCCGACACGGTGCCACTAAAAAAAGCCACCCTGTGGCGGGTAATGAAGAAGACAAAAAAATAAAAACAAGAGGCGGCAGACAGAGTTGCCGTCTCACAACACCAGTTAAATGAAAAATTTCGCAGTTTCGGTACTAGTTGTTGCTGCTTATTTTCTTCTCGGCCTTGGTGTCGGGTGGGTAATAGACACAGCAGCAGCCCAGCTACTAGGGGTGGAGCCTACTAGCTGGCTGGTCATCCCGGGCACGGCAATTCTCGTGGCCTATTTACTGTTCACGGCTAGCACGGTCATAAAGATCGTGCCCGGCCAAGAAGCGGAAGTTCGCTTTCGCAATGCTTTTTTTGCCACGGTAAAGAGCGGTGGCGACTTACTTTTACCCCCTGGATTTTCGGGGATAACCGTAAAGACAAGTACGAGCCAAAAAACGCTATCAACAACGGTTATTGACCGGAACGGGCTCGAGATACCCGTGGAGGTAACAATGGACTACCGTATCCACGGCAGTCGAAAAGCCTTGACGTTGATAGATACGGACAAGAAACAGACGCTAGAGGGTCTCCTTCAAGAGATTCTAGAGAAAGTGTGCGCCGCATTCCAGGACTATACGGCAAAGCTACCTATAGTCATATTCAACCTGAAGGGAAAAACCTCAGAAGTGCGAGTGGAAATGAATCGAGATCTGCTCAGAGAAGGACTGAGTATAGAAGAAATTACAAAAGGATTCAGGGCAGCCAAATGGGACAAATCCATATTCCGGGTCGCACCGGATCCCCCAACAATCGTCTTCTACGATTGTATCCACGTCCTCGCCTTGACGGTAAAGGACGTGGAAGTTCCAAAAAAAATCCGAGAAGAAATGGAGCGTCTTCTCCAAGAGTTCATCGAAACAGCTGCTGCTGGAGCAGAGATGGATGAAATTTTAAACAGGATGAAGGAACAGGTGAAGGAGGGAGGAAACCCAGACCTTGTCCTCGGAAATCTCTACAAACGCCTTGGCAAAGTAGAAGGCGGTCCCACGGTCAAAAAATTGATCGTGGATGCGGGCGAGGGCAATAACCTGATGGCCAAAATCCTCGCGGCCATAAATACGGCCCGCAGCGAATAGCAATTAACAAGTTGGCCTGAATCTCTCAGGTCAACTTTTCTTTTGCAAAATTTTTAAATTTTAATATTGATTATTGGAACGCTGCCTCGTCCACCCGCACGTCTCCCCCGTCGGTTATCTCGATATAATCAGCGTCAACCGTGTCTACAATCAGGCGCATGATCCCAAACACTCCGAGCATAATGGTCAGACCAAGCAAACCCCAAACCATGTGTCGCGAGTATTGGTTAGTGTCTTCACCGGCTTTTTTTGATAGAAAATACTGGACAATTCCCCAGATAAAATAAGCAGTGGCTGCTGCCAGCATCAGCTGGATCAAGGGGTTGAGAATAAAAATAGATATTCTTTTTACTAGTTCGATCATTCGTGTAGATTTTAAACAAGCTGCTTACCCAAGCAGGGCACCCAGAGGGTGCCCTGCAAATGTAAATAGCCTATAGGGCGATTCTTTCTCCAGTACCACCAGTACCAATACCGACAGTGGAAGAAACAAACGCGATGATACCCCAAAGTCCAGTAACCACAAGCATCGCGATGATGCCTCCAATCATGGCCCCTCGGGCAGCCTCTTTGTCTTCTGGTCCCTTTGCCAAGGCAAAGCGAACTACGTTGTATAGGAAGTAAGCTAGCGCTACACCAGAAAGAATGGTGAAGATACTGTTTACCCATACGTTTATGTTGGTCAGGTTGTCCCGAACAGCGGTGTCATCGACGATAGGAACGTTAGCTTCGAGTGGGTCGATCTGGAATCCAGCTTGACCTCCCGGAGTAACCGCCTGTGCCATTGCATCTTGTGCAATCAATGACCATGCCATTACAGAAACACCAGCACCAGCAATCAGGTTGCTAAGTTTTGATTTGATGTTTTTTTTCATAAATTTGATATTTGTGCGTTGAACACGAAGTTCAATATAAAAACTAATAATGCACTGATGTAAGTATACAATGCGTCACCCCCACGTCTAGTCCTGGATATAGATACCCGGTGGATTAGCCGTTCCTCCTAATCCAATTCCAAACGTAGACGAGATAAATCCAACGATGCCCCACAGGCCAACTAGCACAAACATACCAATTATGCCCCAGACCAACCAGCGCTTGGCTTCTTCTCTTTTGTTCTGATCTCCTTGGGCACTAATCAATCGGATAAGCCCCCACATGAACGTTGCCAGGGCTGCTCCGGACAATAGGGCGATTACGGATGTTCCGATAATCTCGGCAAAACTATCAATGATTCCCTTGAGGGTGCTGGTGTCGGCGCTGGCCACACCAGGCACGGCCAACAAGAACGCTACCACCCAAATATACCGTGACCATGATTGTATTTTTGTTTGCATAATTTTTTTCATCTAAATTAATATACCCTACACTCCGCGCAATTGGTCAACGGTACCCTGGATAGCTTCGGCAATCACCCAAGCTCCCAACAGTATGGCCCCACCAATCACCGCTGCCAACAAGGCTTTCTTGCCGTTCTTTATCTTTTCCTGATTACCACCAGCCGTGACCAACAAGAAGCCCGCATAGATAATCGCCAGAGCAACCAACGGAATACCAATTACGAATACGATAGTAATCAGTTGACGAATAACGGCAGGTATCGAATCATAAGCAATTGGGTTTTCCAGTAAATCAAAAGAAAGAGGATCGTCGGCCGACGACGGCGCGGCTGGTTCTGCCCAATTAGCAGGACTGGGGGACCCCCACTGTGCACTTTTGTCACAAGACGTATCGCAAAAATACCCTAGCTGATTACTAAGATTGACATTGCTCAAACCGGTATTAAGCGCAAGGACTCCATCCACAAAAACCTTTACAGAAACCTTACAAGCAGGAGAATTGCTTCCGTTACATTTATCGTCTCCCAAAGTAAAAGCATGTGTGATTACGGTATTAAAAGTTCCCCCGGCAGGGGCCTGAGTAGTCAAGGACCCAATCTCACCATTACGATTCCAAGCCTCCACTCGGACTACGTTGCCCGTACAATTGTTAGCGTTTACGGTAATGGTGGCGTTTGGTGGATTAATATCCAAATACCAACCAGTAGCTTGTGAACCATTGGGGCTAATGGTTGCAGAAGAAATCGAACAATTAGGCTGTGCCCAGGCTTCAGCTGTTCCCATGGCAACAGTACCAATCACCACCAAAGCAATCCCTATAACGGCAACACCTATTTTTTTAAAAAAAGTCATCATAGATCTGGAATATTTAGTAGTGAATAAGCCCCATCAGCACCCAAGAACCTCAATACTGTTGCCACAAGCAACCAAGCGATAACAACAATAATTAATCCTGTGAAGAATTTTCCAAAAGCACCTTTTGCTTGTTGCAAACGACTTGGATTCCCCCCACTGGTTAGTATCATTATACCAGTAATGACAGACATCAAACCAGCCAAAGGAATCACCATGAGGAAAATAAAATTAATAATATTAGAAATTAATTCTACAAAATAATTATAATTACAGTCGTTTTGACAAGGAACAAGTGGTTTTGTTTGACTATCGTCAGGAACAATTCCAATCTCTCTGAATTCTTCGAATTCTGCTTCCATCTGCACATCGTCATTCAATTGGATAATGATACCGTTCCCCCTTCCCACTATTTCCATAAGGCTGGTGGTGGCGTTGAATTGTCGCCAAGCGGCCAAACGCCAACCAGTATTCGGCGTGGCCACAACCTCGATCAAAGACCCTACGGGATACGTCCCCGCCCCGGCAACCGTACCTCCACCAGCGGGAGTGACGTTAACAGACAGTGTCTTGCTTGTATTAGCGGCAAAATTAGCAATCAATTCCCTGTTCCCCAACATAGTCGCAATTGCTCGCTTGGACGTAAGTGTGGCGCCATTTTCTAACTCCCAATTCAAGAACTGGTATCCAGTATTTGGAAAGGCGTCGATGTTTACGTCGGAATTAATCGGATAGGTCCCCTCTCCCTGCACGCGACCGCCAGAAGAATCCACATTACCGTCAGTTTTGATGGTGATTTTTAGGGAATATTCTTTGGCTAATGGATTGGCAGACCAGCGACCAACAGAAGAAGGCATGTCACAAGCCCCAAAACAATGAAAACCAATTGCATTCATGCTCGTAGTACGGAGCCCCGCTCCACGGCTACTATGCAGAATCCCCAGAGAGTTAACCGGGGAGACGTCTTCTATTTCTATAAAAAACTGACAAGCTGGAAAAAGACCCAAATCACACCCACCATCCCCCAGGTTGGCTGTCGTAGATAGCTCCATAATATCCAACGATTGATTGTAGGGATTGCTGGTTAGATCAAAACCAAATAGAGCATCATTAAAATCCAACTCTTGGCTGGAAACAGCAATCGCTCCCGGCAAAGTAGTCTTGAGACCAATGGTTACTTTTAGTTTTTTGCCATAACAATTCGTTGCAAGCCATTTTATCTCGACCGGCAAGGTTCCTCCATCATAGGAAAATAAAAGATTTCCTTGGGGGTCAAAATTAACCGGCCCAATTGTACAATCAGATTGTGTTTGGATATTTCCACCCGAGCTATCAGAAGATGGCAGATAGGGCGATATCCCCGAAGCAAAGACAGCCGTCAGAGTGCGATCACTATTGGTAAGCTTGACCTTGATTCGAGGATTAGTCGAAACCCTAACGCCACCTTCGGTCCATTCCAAAAGATAATTTCCCGGATCGGGTAATGCCTGCACATTGACCTCGGTATCGATAGGGAACGTTCCACCACCAATCGCCCGACCGTCGCCTTGCGCATTCAGAGCAAGTGTATACGAGGACTGAAACGCCTGGGTGGTAATGGGATTGATGGTGGTAGTGGGAGGAGAGTTACCAGTACCCCTATTGAATCCAATAACGTCCTTGCTTGTGGAATACAGGGGAGTGGCTTGGCTTGAAAAAATCTCCACCGATGGCCCATCAGAAAAAGTAAGATAATACTGACATTGAGGAGACGATCCATCATCCCTACAACCTTCCTCACCAATATTAATAGTGGCATTTTGAAGTTTGACGATGGCATTGGTTGGACCAGTGCCAACAGAAATAGTTCTGTCTGCAACAATCACATTCCCGAGGGAGGTTCTCCCCCATACGCGCAAATACACCGTTGACCCCTGACAATTGCTCAGGGTGGCATCAAGAGCCACTGATCGATTAGTGCGAGTATACCAGGCAGACTGATTACCGGCTGGATCAAGCTTTACCTCAGACACCACACAAGTGTTTTGAGCAAAAGCATCATCGCCAACAAAAGTTAGCCCGACAAAAAAACCAATAATTCCGACCAAGGCTATTATTTTTTTGATTACTTGTTTTTTCATAAGAACTATTCAGAAAAAGCGTTTTCGGAGCCTAGATTAAGTCCACCCTGTTTTGGAAAAGCCTCGTTAATGGCCTGGTTAGTACGGACCACTGCGCTTTCTGGAGCCAACAACCCGGCGTTAACATCACGAATCAGACGTCGAAAAGCGGCTTCGGTTTCGGCTGCATTGGGGTCGTACCAGGCTCTGGCAATAATGGCTGAATTATAGAAAGTCTGAATGTATTCTTCATCAGAAGGTCGAGATTGCAATAACCCCGAATAAACTGGTGGCAACTGCAAGCCGTACGCCAACCCCACCCCATAACGACTTCCCGTCAATTCTTGCATCACCTGCAGGGCAACCAAGGGATTCTTGGAAGCCTTGTTGAGCATCATGGATTGCATGGTAGCAAAAGTGGCTTTTGGCATATCACGCATCTGAGGCAACAAAGCCACACCAACGTTGATATTAGGATTAATGCGCAAGAATGTCCTCACCTCGCTAGCATAACCAAAGTACACCGCCAAGTCTTCTGCCAAAAACGCGTCGCGAGTGTTAGCCATGCCTGTATTCCAGCTATAGTGGGTCTTGGTAGGGTCTGTAAAAGAAGTATAAAATTCGACGGTTTGAGCACTAAAATCCCTGATGTTTGTAAAGTCCTGAGACAAAACCGCTAGAAATCTGTCACGACGTGGCTGAACAATCGGATTGCGAGTCTGCAAAAACATGGCAGACAGGATATCTTTGGCATGGTTTACATTATCAAAAGAACCCAATCCAACCGCGCTGAGATCCACCGACACCGACACCGCATCGGTAACTTGTTCAGAGAAGGCAATAAATTCGTCCCAATACTCGGGTGGGCGCACGATAAAATCAGAGGACAATAAATTCTTGTTGTAGTACATCACCAGCGGGTCCAAAATAAAAGGCAATCCTAATGCGCCTTGATCAGACAGGAGCAAATCCGCCATATCTACATAACTGGATTGAAATGTCTGCTTGGGCAATCGAGCATAGCTAATCGGAATGACTTTGTCTTGATACTGGACGATTTTGTTATGTGGCAACACAAAAACGTCAGGCCCCTGCCCAACCGCCAGTGCCTCTATGAGCTCTCTGTCAAAAGTGCTTTCATTTTTTTGAACATATTCGATTTTGAGCGTGTCATTGTTGTCCTCCAAGTCACCAATTGCGCTCTCGAAATAAGTTGGAGACAAAACCCCCCAAATAGTTACATTACCTGCGATTTGTGGTCCCTGGTTTGATTTTCCAATAGGAATAATCTGAGAAAAAACCAATACCGCAAACACAAAAATAGCTCCAAAGATAACCAGTGATATGATTTGGAATTTTTTGGTTTTACTTTTCATATGTCAAAACAAACCCATAATGATGCGCTCCGGCCAAAATATCTTTTTCAAAAACAAAACCAGCTCGGTCAAACAGTTCTTTGGCTTTGGTGACCGTAACCACCTGATCTGGATGTGGTCCCATTTGCCCAAAAGATTCCATCCAGTCAATAACGAGCACTCGGCCACCGGGCTTTAGGATGCGCTTGGTCTCTTCGACAAGACCCGCCAGGTTCTCGATTTGAAAGAGAACATTACACACCAGGGCGGCATCAATCGAATTCTCTCGTAAGCGAGTCCCTCCAGGGTGCTCGATATCACCCCAGACCACCTTGACATTATGAACCCCCTTGTCTTTCATGTCTTGGTCGACTCGTCCCAACATGTCTTTTTGGACCTCTACCGCGTAGACTTGCCCGGAAGTTCCCACCACTGCGCCAGCTGCCGCAGCATAAAAGCCTGAACCAGCTCCTAAATCAGCAACGTGGTCACCCTCACGCAAACCAAGCTGCGCTATATTCTTTTCTGGTTCACTAAACACAGTATTGTTTCTATTGTAGTTCAACGGAGCAAGTTTAGGATTCTGATTGTGGATTAGCAGTGGAGTCTCCTCCCACATCCAGCAAGGTAACTGATGCAACCTTGTCCCCAGCGCGCAGTTTCATGATACGTACCCCCTGAGTAGAACGACCCAACTCAGAGATATCTTTTATCTCTAGACGAATGACCTGACTCTTTTCGGAAATCGCTACCAATTCGTGTTCTTGATTTTGAGGCACCACCTGAGCGCTTACTAGTTGGCCGGTTTTGGTGGTAAGGTTGGCGGTCTTGATGCCCGACCCACCCCTACTTTGGGTTTTGTATTCATTGATATTGGTCTTTTTTCCATAGCCATTTTCGGCAACCACCAACAAATCTGCTGCTGGAGCAGCCTGGCTAATAACCCCGACTCCAACCACAATGTCGCCTTTTTTCAGCTTCATGCCCTTGACCCCGGCGGCTGTTCGCCCCATGGTGCGTATTTCTTCTGATTCAAACCGAATTGACTGACCTTTCTGGGTAACCAAAATCAATTCGTCATCCTTGGAAACAAAACGCACTGCGAATAATTCGTCGCCGTCTTTTAGACTGATAGCAATCAAGCCGTTGCGTCGCACTTGTCGGAAACTATCTACGTCTACTTTTTTGACAATTCCCTGCCTGGTAATAAAGAACAAATCTCCTTCTTTGTCTTTTTTGTCAGGGCTCATTGGCAAAATAGACGTCACTCGTTCGTGGTCCTCAATTTCCAAAAAGTTCATAATTGATTTTCCTCGAGTAGCGCGACCGCTTTCTGGAATATCGTACATTTTTATGGCATAGACTTTGCCCAAATCAGTAAAGAAAAGCAGTTCGCTCTTGGTGCTAGTATTGAGCATGTGCGTAACCACGTCTTCTTCTTTGGTGTTGATGTCCACCACTCCAACCCCGCCTCGTTTTTGTTTACGAAAATCAGATGGATCGGTTCGTTTTACATAACCACCCTGGGTATAGACCAAAATTGAATTTTTGTCCTGGACCAAATCTTCGTCAGAAATATTTTTGACCTCGCGCGCCATTACCTTGGTGCGACGCTCGTCGTTGTGTTTTTCTTTGATTTCGACCAGCTCTTCTTTGATGACCGCCAGCATCTTTTTGGGACTTTTCAAAAGATCCTTGAGGAAGGCGATGAATTTTAGGATTTCTTTGAGTTCGTCTTCGATTTTTTTGCGTTCCAATCCAGCTAGTTTTTGCAAACGCATATCAAGAATAGCCTGCGCCTGCACGTCAGTGAATTTGAATTTCTTGATCAAATTAAGCTGTGCACTTGGAGTGTCTTTGGACTCCTTAATCACTTTGATAACGGCGTCAATATTATCCAAAGCTTTTTTCAATCCTTCGAGAATATGAGCTCTGGCTTCTGCTTTTTTGAGGTCATATTCCGAACGACGCCTGACAACTTCTTTGCGGTGTTCCAAGAAATAATTGATGATTTCCTTTAGGGAAAGCGTCTGCGGAACACCATCCACCAAAGCCACCATATTGAAGTTAAATTTTGCCTCTAGTTCAGTGTGCTTGTACAAAAAATTAAGAATACGCTGTGGATTCACTCCAGCTTTGAGTTCAATCACGATTCGCATATCGCGAGTAGATTCATCGCGAAAATCCTTGATACCTTTTAGCTTTTTTTCTTGGACTAATTTTGCAATTTTTTCAATCAGTGAGGTTTTGTTGACACGAAAAGGAATCGAACTAATGATAATCTGATAGTCGCCTTTTTTGTTTTGGGTTATTTCGGTTTCACCACGAGTAACCACACCTCCGCGACCAGTAGCGTATGCCTGGACAATATCTTTTTTGTTGAAAATAATTCCTCCAATTGGAAAATCTGGACCTTTGATGTGTTCAAGCAAATCAGTATTGGTTGCTTCTGGATTATCAATAAGCTCTACACAAGCATCGACAACTTCTCCCAAGTTGTGAGGAGGAATATTGGTAGCCATACCAACGGCGATACCCAGCTCTCCGTTGAGCAACAAGTGTGGCAAAGCCGAAGGAAGTACGGACGGTTCTTGTTTGGTATCGTCATAGTTAGGGCGAAAATTAACGGTTTCTTTAGCGATATCCTTGAGCAATTCTCCCGAGATTTTAGACATTTTGGCTTCGGTATAACGCATGGCCGCCGCCGAGTCGCCGTCGATTGAACCAAAGTTTCCCTGTCCCATCACCAGCGGATATCGATACGAGAACTCTTGAGCCATTTTTACCATCGCTTCATACACAGAAACGTCACCATGAGGATGATAGTTACCCAATACTTCTCCAACCACAGCCGCGGATTTTCGGAATTTTGCTCCGGCAGTAAGCCCCATATTATGCATGGCAAACAGGATGCGTCGATGCACTGGCTTGAGACCGTCACGAACATCGGGCAAAGCACGCGACGTAATAACGGACATAGAATACGCCATAAAAGATTCCTTGATCTCTGTCGAAATCGACATAGGAATTACTTCATCGTGAATATTGATTGTTTTGTTCTGTTCGTCCTTGGCCATACAGAGGAATTACTGATTAGTAAAAGCAAGCAAGCGGAAAGCCTGTCATGATTGGCATAGTATACACCATAATTACGTTTTTTACTGTTCTGCGTCGGTCTGAGGTTGTGTGCCTGGATAATTAATCGGAACAACGCTTTCTGGGTTCTCTTCTTTTTTCTGAAAAATATTCCGATCGGGAACAATGTCTTCGCTGACCTCTTCCACATAGCGTATCATGTCTCGCCAGGTGTCAGACAGTATGGAAAAAGGGCTTGATTGTTGTATTCCCTGTTGAGCCAAGATTGTGTTCTTGGTAGCCACAGAACGAGCAACAGCCTGAATTCCATAAAAGCCCCCCACCAAAACAACTGTTAAAATTACAGCGGCCACAAAAACAAATCGCTGTTTAAAAGCCGGTGACTGGGCTCGTATTTTTTCTATTTGTTCAGAAAGCCTACTCACGCTATACAGATAATAGAACGATTTCTGCTTCTTTTCCAACTAGGTCTTTGGGTTTAATTGTCCATTTGTCCAGAGCTGGGGTTTTGTCTTGGTTGGCTTCATCCAAGAGAACCTTGGTTACCAATTGATCGGTGGCGGCGTCACCGACGACCAGCACGTAACTAGGCGAGAATGACTTGGCTAGATTGTAGACCTTGGAAGGTGGCAAACCTGCCCCGAGGGCAACCACCACAATATCAGCCTCGCCTAGTTTTTCTCGTGCTTCGGACGTCAAGGCATCCATACTGTCAATGTGTCCTAGCAACACAATCCTCATGCCTTCAAATTCCACCAAATAAGAAGTGTTGATCATTTTTTTCCCTTCGTATTCAACCCAAGACATGGCCCCCAGAATGGGTATGTCTTGGATTTCGTAGGCGCCAGCACCGTCAACTACAAAAGGCACTTTGTCTCCATACGTGACGGCTTCTAAACCATGAAAATCAGGGTGACTCAATGAAGAAATCATGAGATCAGCTCCAAATTTAGTTTTACCGCCTGTTTCTGGATTATAAGCAATCGTAAAATCACCATACTGCAACCGCAGGAATTGTTTTCCGTAAAAATTTACTATCATAGTGCGCTAATTATAGCATATTGCCTTGCCAAAGAACCAATTTTGGCTATACTGACAGGGCATTAATTAGCAGCGGTCCGCAAGACCAATCGCCCCTGGAATAAACACCATTTGACTCGTTTCTGGCATACCAGAAACACCATTTGGCACCAGGTTCGATACCAATTGCCGCTTTTATGCGGTATTTTTTTATGAACACAGACATCATGAACAGACTAACCGAAGGGTTAGAAGAAACAAACGAACTAGAACTCGAGCAAATCATCGAGGGAACTGTTATCAGTCTGGCCAAAAAGGCTGTTTACGTAGACTTGGCTCCACATGGAACCGGAATCATCTACGGACGAGAATTCCTCAATGCGCGAGACATTTTGCGCAACACCAGTATCGGTGATTCTGTAAAAGGAAAAGTCGTAGACATCGAGAACGAAGACGGATACATCGAGCTTTCACTCAAAGAAGCTCGCCAGGCACTAATCTGGAGCGAAGCCGAAAAACTAATGAAAGCCAAAACCCCGATGAAGCTCATCATCAAGGACGCCAACAAAGGAGGAATTATCCTAGACTGGAACGGCATCCAAGGATTCCTACCGGCTTCTCAGCTTTCTGCTGACCACTACCCACGTGTAGAGGATGGCGACAAAGACGAAATCCTAACTGAACTACGAAAATTAGTAGGTACCACCATCGAAGTTTCTATTATCAACACCAACCGCAAAGACGGCAAGCTTATCTTTTCTGAAAAGGGTCACACCGAAGAAGACAAAGCCAAGCTTATCACCCACTATGGTGTTGGCGACGAAATGGAATGCGAGGTTACTGGTGTCGTAGACTTTGGTATCTTCTTGAAACTAGAAGACGGCCTCGAGGGGCTGGTTCACATTTCCGAAATCGACTGGTCACTAGTTGACGATCCTCGCAAACTATACAAGGTTGGCGACAAAACCAAGGCTCGCATTATTGAAATAAAAGACGGCAAAGTATCACTATCCATCAAAGCTCTCAAGTCTAATCCTTGGAGCCGAGTGGAAGGCAAATACAACGTTGGAGATATCGTGTCTGGTGTAGTTATCAAGCACAACAAGCATGGTGCCCTCGTAGCCATCGAAGAAGGCGTAGCCGGCTTGGTGCATGTTTCGGACTTCGAAGGAGAAGACAAGCTCCGCCAAGGCCTAGAACTATCCAAGACCTACTCATTCAAAATCACCCTATTTAATCCAGGCGAACAACGCATGACGTTGTCATTCCAGGGAGATAAATAAACCCTAATCAATTAGGTTCTTAAAAAACAGCCACACTCTTGTGGCTGTTTTTTATTTGACCTAAAACGAGACTAGCGCTTTTTGAATTGGATTCAAGAGGGTTTTTAGGGTGGTGGTATCTTTGTCCTCCATATTCCGCAAGACATAATCACGGAAGTCTCCGGAGATGCTCTGTCGGCCCCCCTCGGGAGCAATACCGATTCGGATCCGAGTGAAGTCCTGTGAGCCAAAATGGTCGACAATGGACTTGATGCCATTATGACCCGCATCACCGTGGTTACGGCCTGTTTTGAGGCTTCCTAGGGGGATATCCAGGTCATCGTGCACTACCACCAGGTTATTCTCGTCCAATCCGTACTGCTTGCGCAAATAATCCACCACTACGCCGGAGTTGTTCATAAATGTCTGTGGTTTTACCCATAGCACACCATCCACCTCAGCCAAATCAGCCTGGGCGTATTTGTTGAATTTCCAAGCATCAGCGGGGACAATTTGATCCGCAATAATCCACCCGGCATTGTGCCAGGTCTTCGCGTATTGTTCTCCTGGATTTCCAAGACAGATAATAATTAACATGCGAGTACTATACCAAAAATAAAAACCTTTGAGGTTCATACAACAGAGACCGGAGTCTTTTAGTCATATGAACCTCAAAGGCTTCTATGGGTCGAATTCAACATCACCTGATCACATCCTTTGTTCGCCTTCTTACCATACACCATGTATGCACTTGTACACTATGCACACATGGATTTTTGCTTTTTTAACGATAAAAGCATCGGGCTGACGTTTCGCGTCATAACAGCCATCACGCTATTGCAACAGTGCAATAATCGACCGATTCGGCCTCAGTGAGCAAGCTCATCTGGGCTTTATATCGTTTGAGTTGTTCTACGACCAGCTTCCGCTAGCCGTGCCTTGTTACGACTTAGTCCCTGTTACCAAATTTACCTTCGGCCACGATAAACGCAGACTTCGGGTACCCCCGGCTCCCTTGACTTGACGGGCGGTGAGTACAAGACTCGAGAACGTATTCACCGCAACGTAGCTGATTTGCGATTACTAGCGATTCCAACTTCATGTGGTCGAGTTGCAGACCACAATCCGAACTGAGGATGGTTTTAGAGGATTAGCTCAGGGTTACCCCGTCGCGACCTGTTGTACCATCCATTGTAACACGTGTGCAGCCCAAGACATCAAGGAACATGCTGACCTGGCGTCATCCTCACCTTCCTCCTCTACAAGAGGCAGTCTCGCGTGACATATATAACACACGACGAGGGTTGCGTTCGTTACCCCACTTAAGGGAACAGCTCAAGCCACGAACTGACGACGGCCATGCATCACCTGCTCAACAGCCCGAAGGCGAATTCTCTTTCGAGAAAACTTCTGCTGAGTGTCTAGTCTTGGTAAGGTTCTTCGCGGATCATCGAATTAAGCCACATGTTCCACCGCTTGTGCGAGTCCCCGTCTATTCCTTTGAGTTTTAACCTTGCGGTCGTACTTCCCAGGCGGCAGATTTAACGCGTTAGCTACGCCTCAGAAAGGGTCGATTCTCCCTAAAGCTAATCTGCATCATTTAGGCCCTGGACTACTGGGGTATCTAATCCCATTCGCTACCCAGGGTTTCGTGCCTCAGCGTCAGTGATGGGCCAGTATACTGCCTTCGCATTTGGTGTTCCCCTCGATATCAACGGATTTCACCCCTACACCGAGAGTTCCGTATACCTCTCCCACACTCTAGTTATACCGTTTCAAAAGCAATCCTGATGTTGAGCATCAGTCTTTAACCTCTGACTAATATAACCGCCTACGCACCCTTTACGCCCAGTAATTCCGGATAACGCTTGGGGCTCTGGTATTACCGCTCCTGCTGGCACCAGATTAGGAGCCCCTTATTCATGGAGTAACGTCAATAAACTTCCTCCTCCATAAAAGATGTTTACACACCTAGATGCTTCATCCATCACGCGGCGTCGCTCCGTCACACTTTCGTGCATTGCGGAAGATTCTCGACTGCAGCCACCCGTAGGTGTTTGGACCGTGTCGCAGTTCCAATGGTGGGGGTCAGGCTCTCACCTCCCCTACGCGTCATAGCCTTGGTAGTCCATTACACTACCAACTAGCTGATACGAAGCAGGCCATTCCTCGAGCGATAAATCTTTACCCCGTAGGGACTATCAAGTATTGTTCCGGATTTCTCCGGATTATTCCTGACTCGAGGGTATGTTCCTACCTGTTACTACCCCGTTTGCCATGGGTCTAAACCCATTCGACTTGCATGCCTTATCCACGCCGCCAGCGTTCATCCTGAGCTAGGATCAAACTCTACTGGAAGATGAACCATAAATGGTTCATCGTATAGTAAGAAGACGAACAAAAAATGTCATTCGCCAACTTAATCAAAATTAAACTGGATTGTTTAGACTCTCTCCGGCGAGAGAGTCTGTGATGCTGAATTGTCAAAGTCCTTCGCGACCCATTCGTATGGGGCAATTCAAAAGAAAAGACCCACTGCAATCAGTCGTGTGGCCAGTATATAGAGTTACAGAAATGTGTCAAGAAAAAACACCTCAAACCGAATAAACGGCCTGAGGTGTTTTAATTATTCTGATTTATTTATATTATACGTTATCCATTTCTTCATAGGCACTCCATCGCACGTACCTACGGATGCGCATAATTTGACTGACAAGCAATGCCACCAAGAGGGTGGCCAAGAAACCAAGCGTCGCCTGCACTCCGAGGGATGGTGGAACCTGAGCAGACTGGACAAATATCAACGCCACTGTGGCATTAACTCCAGCAAACACAGACATGAGTAACGGCTCACGCACCGAGGCATCTTGGTACTTCGGATCGATCTCTATATTGCGTCGTCGAGCAATGTATCGAGTCAACAAAAAACCGCCCGTAATTCCAATAACCTTACCACCAAAACCACCAAGCATTGTGGTTAAAAACACAGACCCGATCTGGATATCCTCTACCGAAAACAAAGTGGCCTGCACCCCAAAATAGAATAAAAGAATATTGACAACCCCTTTGATCCAAGAATCCAGCTTATGCTTGATTTCTTCGGGGGCAAACAAAATCACCAAACACCCGCCCACCTCTGCATGAAGGCCAGCTGCATACATGGAGGCGATGCCGCCAATAGCCAGAATCATCCAAGCGATAGTGCTTTTCCTGAGTCCTGTCAAGACAGGTAAAACATTAACCGCAACAACAGTAAAAGCAACCGCCAAACAAGCGATTAGCCCTAGAATATTGACATGTGCAGCGTGGAGCAGGGCAAGTACTAATACACTTCCCAAGTCGTCGCCAATCGCGAGCATTGTAAGCATTGTTACAACCAAGTAGAGCTGCTTACTCAGATGTTCCTTGTTGCTCGATGAGGCAATAAAGGCTCGGTAGACACTAATTGACAAAGCCACATCAGTGGCAGCCCCCCCAAGACTGATTCCTAGTTGCTGACTCACCGTCATGCCAATATTTAGACTATGGAGCACCGCATAGATAACAAGCGGCGGTACAACAACCCCACCCAAAATAGCACCTCCCATGACTAGACCACCTTCTTTTATCTCCGAGAGCTTGACATGAGTCCCCAGATGGGTAAAAAAAGACGATAAAATCAGAAACAAAAGCACGGTGTTTAGTTCCGAGGAACGATAAACAAACGCCGCGTCAGGTTTTTTAGTAAAAAAAACCAGGTAGGTTATTATTAAACCTACTACTAGCCCAGCCAGGGCGAGAGGAGCGTCTGCCACTTTGGTATGGAGCTCATTCTTTTTTCCCATGATTCAATTGTTAGAGTGAAACTTGCAGCGAAAAATACGCCCTGATGGCGTATTTGTCAAAAATTTTTTTCTACAACACAAAACCGCGCTCGAAATGAACGCGGTTTTTTATAAAAAAATTTATACCTTCACCCAAAACCCTTCGTCGGGAAAGGGTCCGGGTATTTTTTTGAACCCAAAGTCGCCCAGATCATAGGTGACCCCACCCATCTGGGCCTCGAGGTCTGGCCAACACAGGACCACCCCCCCAGAGGGGACCACTCGGGCTATGTTCGCGAGCAGACTGAGTCGGTAGAGCTCATTAGGACCCTTTTCTGGGACACTAATGTCATCCATGCCGCCAAGGATGACTATCGGCAAAGACTCGTCTGCAGCCTCTACTAGATGGGTGAGCATGTCCCCATTTTGAACACTGATCTTGGGAGTAATCATCTTGCTCTCTGCATTGATATCAACCCCCACAAATTCTGCCTGCGGGGCATATTTTTGAAGGGTTTCGGCGAAACTTTTGAACTCCTCCTCTTTAGACCCACAAGCCAGAGTAGTGATTACTCGAGCTCCAGAGAGGGTTTTTTTCAATATTTGGGCACCCTCTTTTTGTTCAACGAGGATTCTATCAAAATACCCTTTGTCGTACCCTTGCCCCGAATAAGACAAGAGAGGAGGTACCAGGTTCGAACGCGCCTCGCTCAAAGACGGGATTTGAACTTCATCCAATTCTCCCAAAAAAGCCCGCAAGGTGCTTCCTAGTTTTACCCAGGACTCCTCCCCGCTTCGTCTCAGCCAGCGAGAGACTTCCATAACTTGTGACCAGCTGCCTTTAACCCCCTCCATAATTTGTTCGCCTTTGTAGTAGGCGGTGCCTATCACAAGAAACCCGATGATGGCCTCGACCTGATCGGGACTAAGCTTGGGGCCCCTGGGTTCTCTCTCTTGAGAATACTCCTCTAGACCCCTCATCAGGTCGTTATCTAGAGCGTGGTTCCAGATATCATCTAGCTCCTGACGCTCCTTTTCGTCAAGTTCTTGGGCCAACAACGTTCCAGCCGTTATCCCAACTGCGGCTGTCGTCGCGGTCCCGTATCCTTCCACCACCCCCCTCACATACTCTCGCAAACCCAAACCCATCACGGTGAGGGTAAAAGCTCCGGCGGCTGCGAGGGCAGGTCTAGAGTCCCGCATAATCAGGGTGGTGGCCAAAGCCTCTTCTGTGGCCATCTTTCCAACGCCATCCATAAAATCAGTTGGAGTTAGAGGAAGAGCCTCGGCCACTTCCCAAACGGTAGTGTCTTGCAAGAACTGCAGGTCCACCATAACCACTGGCTGGTGGTTTTTGGGTGGATTCGTGGCCGTCTTGTACAGACAAACCCATTGTGGTTCGCCTGCTTCATTGATCCCGCTCATCCAGAGCGTATCAATGGTTACGGGCCCCACCGACCTGGTGGTACCCCCCAGAATATGGTCCAAGTGGGCTGTCACCCCACTTTGGGCAATTTGCCGAGTGGTCTGGGCCGAAGCCGCTAGAGGGACATAGACCCTGCTGGCAGCCCCGGGACACTTTGCACACCTGTTTCCCGCGGTCCCAAAGGGGACCTGGGCTAGGGTGGTCGTAGATAGAAAGAAAAGCAAGGTGGCCACGAGGGTGGCCGAGCGGAGGAAATTTTTTTTTTCCATTTTTTCCATAAGTACAGATATATCGGAATTTTACCCTTCCGATGGGGTTTTTGATTTAGAATGAGGTGTACGTTACATTTGCTTGTTTGTCAATATAAAAAACACCCTGCACAGTATTATTTTGCAGGGTGCTGGCTTGTTTTCACAAGCATATTTTAGGGCCAAAACAAGTAGCCCTTTCTTTGCATGGGAGGAAGCGGGCTACCCCGATCTTCGAGATCTTCCATATCCAATACGTAGACAAATTTTTTGCCTTTTGGATATCGAAAACTGAAGACAAGGTCTCCATGTTCCGTCCCCTCTAGAGCGCTCAGGCCCCTCTTATCAAAGACTCCGAATAGACTAACCTTCATCTGCCAAGTAGCTGGCAAATGAATACAGCTTTTCTTCTTGAGAATCTGTTTGGAGATCTTTCGAACATCTTCTAGATACTCGCCATCTTCGGCGACAGTGTAATCCCAAAAGAGCTCATCTCGAACAGAGCCTAGACCCCAATCCAGGATCTTTAGCTCGCCGGTGGACACAGAAACAAGGATGTTCCACAGTCTGATATCGCCGTGTGCCACCCCAATTTTCTTCATTTTGTCTTGGAGATCATTGGCAAATTCTATTGCCTTTTGACCATCCAGTAACCCCTCTTCGACGGCTCGATTGAAAGGAAGATATCCACTCATTCGTTCCATAAAAAGATAGGACTCTCCGGTTGAAAGCCGAACCAAACCAAAAGGCTTTGGAGTGGCTATTTTTCCCTCATAGGCCAAGCTTTGGCGTTGATACTCCGCCACGGGCCCTCCTTTGACCAAACGATGGCCAAATTTGAACCTTTTGGCCACTACGCCCATATCTTCAAAACCGTACATGACGGAGGAGACTCCCCCGTTGGCGGTGTCGGCCAGTTGATAAGCCGTTCCTCCCGGCTGAATCTGCTTGAAAAAATCAAGCAAATCTTCCTTATCGTACCCATGATCAAAACCAGAGACATCAACATATGTCTCCACTGGGCCAAATCCAGACAAAGCAAGTCTGGTTACGGTGTTCCCATGACCACGCAGATAAAACATCTCCATGGTAACTCGGTTGACCAGGAAGCCAGCCTCTTCTACTCCCTCGAGGAAGAAGAAGACAAATTGGCCCGCCTTCTTGGCTCGGAGCTCATTACCGGCGTCGACACTTAAACCAAACCTGCTAAGGATACTTGCTTTTATAAACGAAGCAGTAACCTCTGTTTGGCCTTTCTTTCGGGGCAAATCCTCGACGTAGAATGCCTCGGATTTTCCGAAATTAACGGGTAGAAGGAACCGACTTCGCTCCAGGTCTTTTCCTAGGGCCTGTCTAAGAAGGGCTACGCCCCCGTCGGCAAGGGCCTTTTTTTCTGCTGGAAACGACTGCAGTTTCCACTGCCGGGAAAGTTCCAGCAGGTTTTGATAAAAAACCTGGTCAATTCCTGCAACATCACCCCTTCTTCTGTCTAACTCATTGACAAGAAGGCGGAGATTATGCCCGCGAACACCCTCTCCCAACACATGCGACCAAGCATACAGATACCGGGTCGTCTTGCTGTCGAAAGACACGTCCTCATAAAAGAACTCTTGAAACCACATCTCCCAAATGTAGTTCCCGTTACGAAAACGCCAGTGAAAAGATTCGGCATTCCCTGACTCCAAAATCAACCCAGCCATGTATTGGCTGATCTCGCTTTCTTCCCAGGTCCTGACACCTTGAGAAGTGAGACTGACCGAGTAATCAACCTCTATCACTCTGTGGCTGACATACTCTCCAAAGAGACTAATTCGCTCTAACAGTCCTTGATATCGGGGATCGTAGAGCGAGTAAAGCTCTTCGGCCAGAAAGAGGTTCGCCAGAGCTTTAACCGCTCCCCAAGAAGAAATTCCTGGCTTTTCCGGGTCTGGATCATTTTGGCGATTCCCTTTGTGTCTAAGTACACGCCGGTAGGCATCCAGGGCCCTTTGGATCGCCTCTCTGTTCTTCTGATTGGTAATTTCTTGCCGCAGAAGCTCCTCTAGCGCCTGACTGATGTCGGGAAGATCTTCTCCTATTCGCCTAGACACTTCTTCGTCCCCCATGCCACGGAGACGCTCGATGGTAAGGCGAGCTGCTTCTGTGCCTCCAGACAAGAGGGCTGCATTGCGTGCTGCCCACTCTCCGAAACGGAAAATGTTATGCCATAGAATCTGGGCATCGACTTCGTCGTACATTCTCCAGGCAACGTAGGTAACCGGTGCGGCCACCACACAAAAAGCCGCTGTGGTCATAGTAGTTGCTCCAGTCGTCGCCACAATATCCTTAAGGACCATTTTTCCAGCCTGGAAAGCTAGAATTCTTACAACCACACGCTGTGCTAAAGCTTCTTCTAGCCCGAACTGCAGGTATGTTCCAAGGATAGGCGCATTAGCAAAAGCCATTGAAGCCGGATAAGGGCTTCTTTTTTGCTCGAACTCCCACTCTGTTGAGTTTATTCTTACATAAACCCCCCTTGATCCTTCTTGGCCAAAATCTCTTGGCCGAAAAGGCTCTCCCGAAAGAGTAAAGACTAGACGATTTTGTCCGTCAATGACCGGCCGAGGTGATTCTCCGGAGAACTCCTCCATAATGAGCTCTGGGAAATAAAAAGTCGCCCCAGCGGAGGAATTTTCGTTTTTCGTTCTGATGAACGAAAAACTCGTGTCTGGCCCAGTATTCTGAGCAAAAACTATCCCACCCATCTGCATTACCCAAGTAGGGTGTAGTTCAGACAAGGGCACCCCAACTAAGGTGGTGTCACCCCCCTCCTTCTCTTTCATTTGACCCACAATCCAGTCTCCTGGAAAGAGCTGGATTTGTTTGTCTTCTTCCAGAAAGGTCATACGGCCTGAGTCATGCGCGAACGCATAACCGCCAACCAAAAAAAGTCCTACGAGCAGAATCCCTCCTGCGAGGACAAAAGAGAATTTGTTCTTATGTAACATTACGTTAACTGGTCCCGATTTTTCCCTCGTGACTAAGGGTTTTGTTTTTAAAAGAAAAACCGACAACAGTCGGCATGTTTAAAAAATAAAACCTTATTTAGGTCTGTATGTCAAATATCCCTAAACAAAAACCCGCTCATAATAAAAAATACCAAAAAAGCCATGCACGATGAGCGCACGGCTTTTTAAAACTCAGCCCATCACTTATTTTTTGGTGGTTCGTGGTGGTAGCCGTAGACAGCTACCGAGATGGTGCTGCTCTCTATAGCTACGTGAAACCCACTCGACCAATTGGGTTTCCCATAAACAGGAACCGCATCTAGGTACCGATTGGACAACACAATCCAGGACTTCTTCACTTCATCCCAGAAAGGCTCCGAAGACCATTGCCCTCCTTCTTCTAACTGCCGTACTCCAACCTTGTCCACATACCGCTTCTTGTCTGAGTGGTCTATCCACAGGAGCTGTGGTTGATTGAAAGAATTTCGCATCATTCGCTGATACCTTATCAGCTGAGCCATCGACTCGCTGGCAATCGGGCTTGGAAACGATACCACCCTGCCTAGATCAACCATCCACACCTTTCCTTGATAGTCCACCATAAAATTGTACGGATGACCGTCTCCGTTCCCATATCCGGCCTCGTGAAGGTTGTGGAAAATAACCATGGTTTGGCTCAAGAGGCCAGCCCTGGTGATTTGCCCACCCCACTCCTTTTCAATGTCGACATCTGACCAGGACAAGACATCTCCTAGGCGGTATCCCTGAATTCTGTCAAAAAGAATTCCTTCTCCATACTTAGAAGCAACATATCCAATGGCCCGCGGGGTAGGTATCCCTTTTCTTGCCAAAAGGTTGGCCAAATGCCCCTCGACATAGGGACGATTTCCGTCCGGGTCTGTGATGAGGACGACCTTGAGAATATAATTTTTCCTCGGGTCCTCTTTGTAGCCTTGGGCGTACCCAACAACCCTACTATAAAAGCCAGCACCTATCTGTGCGCCATCTTTTGCATAAAGCGCTAGGTACTCTTCAAGGAGTAAATGTCTCTCTTCCATGGATATTTCTCCTGGATAACCAATGTACTGGCGAAAGACCACTTTTCGATCTCCCGAAGATTCTGCCCCCACTGTGGTGGCGGCTACATCCATATCCATGCACTCCCTGACACAATCAGGAGTTCCTGGGATGACATATTCTCCTCCCGTAACCAGAAGAGAATCTTGTGTAATCCACCAAGAACTCTTGGCTTGCAAATGCTGGCAATCCCAGCATTTTTTGTGCTGTTCCAGCACTCTTGCCACATCTGCGTCCAGCTCGTCCTGGACCAAGTCATCCAGCCACTCATACGCGCTGTACGCATTGAGCAGATCCTTTAGCCAAGCTGGTAAAAAAGGGCCTTGTGGTGGCTCTGGCGCGAAGCTGGGCGATGATGGCTCCGGTAATGCAATCGGCGGGGCTGGTGTCAAGGGCACAGTAATTCTTCCAGGAAAACTTGGCCCATTTCGAAAAGAAACGCGATCTTCCACCACCCCCCTCACATACTCTCGCAAACCCAAACCCATCACGGTGAGGGTAAAAGCTCCGGCGGCTGCGAGGGCAGGTCTAGAGTCCCGCATAATCAGGGTGGTGGCCAAAGCCTCTTCTGTGGCCATCTTTCCAACGCCATCCATAAAATCAGTTGGAGTTAGAGGAAGAGCCTCGGCCACTTCCCAAACGGTAGTGTCTTGCAAGAACTGCAGGTCCACCATAACCACTGGCTGGTGGTTTTTGGGTGGATTCGTGGCCGTCTTGTACAGACAAACCCATTGTGGTTCGCCTGCTTCATTGATCCCGCTCATCCAGAGCGTATCAATGGTTACGGGCCCCACCGACCTGGTGGTACCCCCCAGAATATGGTCCAAGTGGGCTGTCACCCCACTTTGGGCAATTTGCCGAGTGGTCTGGGCCGAAGCCGCTAGAGGGACATAGACCCTGCTGGCAGCCCCGGGACACTTTGCACACCTGTTTCCCGCGGTCCCAAAGGGGACCTGGGCTAGGGTGGTCGTAGATAGAAAGAAAAGCAAGGTGGCCACGAGGGTGGCCGGGCGGAGGGAATATTTTTTTTTCATAATCCAAACATATCGGAATTTTACCCTTCCGATGGGGTTTTTTGTGGAAATTTAAAATGAAAATAAGCCCAAAAGGCTTATTTGTCAAAATTTGTATTTTGTTTTGTAATTTTATCTAGCCTTGCTCGAGCACTTTGATCATGGCGCGGTAGGTGTTGGGTCCGGTTTGGCCATCGGCAGTGAGGCCTTCGGCTTTTTGGAAATCACGAATCCGAGCCGCAGTACCAGGACCATAGGCATTGTCTACCTTGTCACTACGATCAAGGTATTCGTTGAGGAATCTCTGGACTGTGCCCACCCGGGTACCGGTGCTGCCTTCGCGCATGATCACCTTGTCGGTGGCTAGTTTTTCTAGTTCGCCAATCAGGGTCTTGACCGCAGCCGAAAGCTCGGTGGCTGGTTCGGTGATTGTTGGTTCTGATTCGGTGACTTCGGGTTCGGTAGTGACGACCTCGACTGGTTCTGGCTCAGGTTCTGGGAGCTGTTCACCCTGCTCTAACACCACGTACTCGGTACCTCGCTCGAGCTGCTGCAGACCAAACCAGCCCAGGGTGGCCAGAGCGGCTACAAAGAGAACTACTAGAAAATTTATAGAAAATGAATTCATGAGACTAGTATACCAGCCAAAGGTAAAACTGTTCAACTGCAAAATTGGGTAAAGAAAAAACCGAGCCCCCTTGGGTAGACTCGGCTTTAGAAAATATAATTTATGGCTAATCTTGCCACCAGCCATACTTTTGGAAACGATACTTGGTTCGAGAGCTGTAATACATAAGAGTCTCTCTATCAAGATAAATAGTGATTATTTGCCTAGTGGTCATGTCCGTGAACTCAAACTCATTTCTGTTGTTCACATAAACTTGCGGAGAAGCGAGCAGGCTCTTTTCCGCAAAACTACCGTACTTAACCAGAACCCATCTCTGCAAAGACCACAACGTCATAGACCTGTTAATTGGTATCTTGATGACACCAGGTGCAGGACTATAAACCCCAAGAGGTGGCACGAATAAATGCTGACCCTCCTTAATGGACCCATCACTCGGAAGCCCGTTCTCGAATACAATGGCGGAATCACAGACGGTCTCCCAACCATTAGGGCAACCGTATTGCCCGCGAATACTTGTGAGTGTCTCGCCCTTTTGGACCTCATGCCATCGACCTTGCTCCCAGGCCCAATAGTGGTCCACCTGGAGGACTCGTAATGATGCCACTGGCCGTAGTTCTTGTGTCTGAAAAACAGAAAGACTACTGACTGGCTCAATTGGTGGACGACTGAGATCAATGCTAGTACTAAGACAATTTTCCGGCGCTGCATACGACTCGCCCAGAATCGGGTTGGGCCATTTTTGCCTCAGGCACTGAGCAGCCGCAGATATTTGTGCTTCAGATAAATGTGGCTGAGCATTTCTTATGGCATCCTCCCACAAGGTCGACGAAGGATACTGAGAAATCCGCACTACGATAGACTGCGCCTGAGTAATCAGGCTAATAAACAAGAACAAACTTAGAGAAAGAATACGTGCCATGATATTTTTTATTGTAAAAACAAAAGCCCCAGAGTGGGACCTTTGTCTTTGGTTGATTTGCAGCATTAAACTACAAATTTCAAATCTTGGCTATTTTTTAAGCAAGTCGCGGATCTCGACCAGCAGGTCGGTTTCGGATAGGCCAGCTGGAGCTTTCTCGGCTGGTTCTTCTTTTTTGAGCTTGTTAATCATTTTTATCACCACAAACAAAGCAAAAGCCACAATCAGGAAAGCAATGACTGCATTGATAAAGGCACCGTAGCCGAGTACCGCTGCCCCAGCCTCGCGAGCTGCATCAATCGAGGTAAAAGCCTCCCCGGTTGGGTTGCGCAATATCACGAACAAGTTGCCAAAGTCTGGCGCCTTGAAAATACCAGACACAATCGGCATCAGGATATCATTGACCAACGACGTGACCACGGTACCAAAAGCCGCACCAATAATAATACCGACCGCCATATCAATCATATTGCCCTTAATGGCAAAATCTTTGAACTCTTTAAGCATAGAAAAATAAAAGTTAATTACAGACAAGTTAAGTATAGATTTTTGACCCAAAAAGAAAAGCATTCGACCGTTTAGTACAAATGCTTTTTTATTTAAAACATGCCAAGTCAGCGCATCATCCTGGCATGTTTTCTATTGAGGCGCCGGCAGGTAGTATCCGGCCAGATCAGCTTGAGCCGAGCACGAAATGAGCGAGACGGCCAGAGTGCGGGGAAGGTGTATTTTTCCCATCTGTGTCCTTTCTCTTCTTCGAGCCAAAGAGATCTGGACCACTCGCTCATTGGCAGCGAAATCTGCCAATCCCTGAAGCATCCACCCCTAATATGGATCGTGATGATTGTTTTTCCATAAGTGGCATGAGAAAAAACCATCACTATCTGGGCGCTGTTCCCGTTCAGCTGAGAAGTTTCTTGGACCTCCCAAAACCGAGCAGACTTGGAGCGGGTACCCCAAACCTGGGTTTCCTCATCAGGAATGGCAAACTTGCCCCAGCGGCTAGTCCTCATCCGAACTCTCCCGCCATGAGCCTGGTACAAACGCAAATCCAGATCTAGCTTGTCCCCCGCATCCAGAAAATAATGGTGTCGGCCGGACTCGTCCAGGGACACCTGGTCTCGAATGGTTTTCCCCCAGCACATCGCCGGCAAGAAAACCAAAACCACTAATAAGGTTAATAAGGTTTTCGTTTTCATAGGCAATGATATTTTCGTGACTATACCTTCTTTTTTAAAATAACCAAACAAAAACCCGCCATGATGGCGAGTTTTTGTGGGTATAAATTAGGAGTTTTGGATTACATCATACCTCCCATACCGCCCATGCCCGGCATGCCGCCCCCCATGGTTGGACCGTTGTCCTTGCCTGGTTCGTCGGCAATAGCCACTTCGGTCGTGAGGAAAATAGCCGCTGCACTAGCTGCGTTCTGCAGAGCATTGCGGGTTACTTTGACGGGGTCAATAATTCCGGCTTTGATCATGTCTTCGACATACTCGCCCTTCCGAGCGTCATATCCAAGACCAGCATGGGTATGCTTGTCACCCTTGGCATCAACGTAATAACCACTCGCTACATTCTGCACAATTACTTTGGCTTCGTCTTCTTGGCCCGCATTGATCAGAATCTGCTCCATCGGCATCAACAGTGATTTAGCCACCAACTGATAACCAGCTTTCATTTCGTCCTTTGCTTTTTCTACTTTTGCACCCAAAGCTTTGGCTGTTTTGGCTAGAGCCGAACCTCCTCCAGGAACAATTCCCTCTTCAATAGCTGCTTTGGTTGCCTGGACCGCATCCTCAATCTTGTGCTTGAGGTACTTCATCTCGGTTTCGGTTGCTGCTCCGACGCGAATCACCGCCACGCCACCAGACAGTTTGGCGATACGTTCTTGGAGCTTTTCGCTGTCGTATTTCGAAGTTGTATTTTCCAGTTGGGTCTTGAGCTGGGCCACCCGAGCCGCGATAGCTTTTTTGTCGCCCTTGCCGCCCACGATAATAGTCTCGTCTTTTTTGGACCGAACGACATCAGCGCGACCAATTACCTCGAGGCCAGCTTCTTCGAGCTTCATGCCTTTTTCTTCCGAGATAACCGTTGCTCCTACGGTAACGGCGATATCTTCGAGCATTTCTTTGCGCTTGTCTCCAAAACCAGGAGCCTTGATGGCCAGCACATTGATAGCGCCACGGATTTTGTTCACCACAAAAGTAGCCAAAGCTTCCCCGTCTACGTCTTCGGCAATCAACACAATGTCTTTCTTGCCAGACTGAGCGATTTGCTCAATCAAGGGAATAATTTCTTTTACGGTCGAAACTTTCTTGTCTACGAGAATAATGGCTGGGTCTTTGAAATCAGCCTCCATACGTTCGGTATTCGTCACCATATATGGAGAAATATAACCACGATCAAAGGCCATTCCTTCGACCACATCCGAACTAATTCCCATGGTCTGACCTTCTTCAACGGTCACCACACCGTCATTACCAACCTTGTCGATGGTATCAGCAATGATGGCTCCAATTTCGTCTGATTCCGCAGAAATAGCTGCAACGTGTTTGATCTCATCGCCTTTTACTGGTTGGGCCATTTTCTTCAGAATATCAACCGCATCCTCGGCAGCTTTTTCGATACCGATTTTCATCAGGGTTCCGTTCACGCCCATGGCGGTCTTCTTTAGTCCTTCGGTAATCATGGCATGGGCCAAAGTAGTGGCTGTAGTAGTCCCATCACCCGCGGCTTCGTTTGTTTTTTCGGCAGCTTCGCGAATAATCTGAGCTCCCATGTTTTCGAATTTGTCAGACAGTTCGATGTCTTTGGCAATCGAGACTCCATCATTGGTAATGGTTGGTCCACCAAAACCGTCCAGTGCCACGTTGCGACCTCGCGGCCCAAGGGTAACTTTTACGGCCTCGGCCACAATGTCGATTCCTTTTTTAAGTGCCTCGCGGGCCTCGTTGTGCAGTAGTACTTTCTTTCCCATATATCTATTTATTTAATTACAGCTAATAAATTTTCTTCGCGAACGACCAAATATTTTTCTCCATCAATCTCAATTTCATCAGGAGAATATTTACTAAAAACAACCGTGTCTCCAACCTTGACAGACATAGACACTCGCTTGCCCGCTTCGTCCAATTTGCCAGGACCAACCGCAATCACTTCACCTTGTTCTGGTTTTTCTTGCGTGGCCGTATCCGGAATATAAATACCAGAAGCAGTCTTCTCTTCCATGACAGCCGGTTTTACGACCACTCGATCTCCTAAGGGTTCTAGTTTTTTCATATATACAAGCAAATGGTTCACAATTAAAATGAACCATGATTATTACTGATAAGTAACTACATTTTATTTTTAGTTATCATCTTTGTCAAACTTTTCGCTGTCGTGAAAAATATGTAGAACAAAGTACGCTTACCCAAAAAAGAAACTTGCTTTTTTAGTGAAATTAATGATAATTACTGTTATGGAATTTATTCAATCAATTTTGCCGTGGATTCAGATAGCTCTCGCTATTCTCATCACCGTGACCGTGCTAATGCAACAATCAGAAGCAGGTCTTGGCGGCGCTTTCGGTGGAGACGATGCCACCAGCTCTATAAAGCGAACCCGTCGCGGTTTCGAAAAAACACTCTTCAATAGCACCATTGTGTTCGGTGTTCTTTTCGTAGCGACAGCATTGGTTGCAGCACTCTTGTAGTTTTGTTTGCACAAACAAAACTGCCCAAGAGTTCAACAACGTGAACACTTCTATTTCTACAAAAAAAACGCTTCTTCAGCGCATACAGAGAAAAATCAGGTCTTTTTCGCAAACACAGCGAATAATTTTTAGCGTCGCTTTCATCGGGGCCACCATTGGTGCCGCTGGTTTGGTGCGTACCGTTTTTCTGGCAGAATCAACAGTGATACCGACGCGTGGCGGAACCGTAACCGAAGGCATGGTGGGAACTCCGCGTTTTATTAATCCCGTCTTAGCCGAAACAAGCGTAGACCTGGACATGACACAGCTGATCTACGCAGGCCTACTGCGTCGTAACGCAAGCGGTGAACTCGTTCCCGACTTGGCCACTCAATATTCTGTTTCAGAAGACGGAAAGACTTATCTTTTTACTCTTCGAGAAGATGTTTTTTTTCATAACGGACAACCGGTCTTGGCCGAGGACGTAGTCTTTACCATTGCTCAAACCCAGGTATCAAACTACCAAAGTCCTCACCGAAAAAGCTGGCAAGGCATCAAGGCTACAGCTCTCGACAACAAAACAGTTCAGTTTGAACTCCCCCAAGCTTTTGCTGGTTTCTTATCTCAGACAACCCTTGGAATACTCCCAAGTCATCTTTGGCAAACGATACCAAAAGAACAATTTGTTTTTAGCGATCTCAACACCAATCCAATAGGCAGTGGAACCTATGAAATAAGCAAAATCCAACGAGACCGCAATCGCACCCCCGAAACCTACATCTTGAAGGCAAACAAAAAATACTGGTCTGGGGAGCCGTTTGTTCAAAAGATAAAAACCAGGTTTTTTGACTCCGAAGCAAACTTGGTGCGAGCTTTTTCACGAGGAGACGTTGATACCATGGCTGCCATTAGCCCCAAATTATTAACCGAGGTTGACTACGAACTGCTTGTCACCACCACCCTGCCTCGAATTTTTGGTGTTTTTTTTAATACAACCAGACAGCCACTTTTTGTAGACAAAGATCTCGTAGAAATTATAGACCTAGCCATTGACAAACAAGCAATAATCAATAATGTACTAGGCACGTATGGGTCGCCACTGGTTGGTCCCCTACCACCAACATTGACGACCATAACCAACAGTCGCTCCAATCGTCCCAGCCAAGAAGAACTACAATCACGACTAGAGGCATTAGGCTGGTCTCTTAACGGAACAAACAATGTACGACAAAAAGACGGCGTAATCTTGCAATTCAGCATCGCCACCAGCGACATCCCGGAACTGGTAGACACCGCGAATGTTATCAAGCGCTCACTTGCAGATATTGGAATTTTGGTTACCATCAATGTATTCGAAATACGAAACCTCGAGCTTGACATTATTCAGCCACGCAATTTTGAATCACTCCTGTTTGGACAAGTGGTCCGACACGACACTGATCTTTACGCGTTCTGGCACTCATCACAATCAAGCAGCGAGGGGCTCAATATTACAAATTACAATAATTCAAACGTAGACGAAGCCCTAGAGACCGCTCTGTCGACCCTAGACACCGGCCTTCGTCGCAATCTATATCGCACAGTAGAAGAAGAAATCATAGCTGACAAACCAGCCATTTTCTTATATTCACCGCGATTAGTATACGCAACGAACAAACCAATCGGGAACTTTGATATCGGCACCGTAAACCGCCCATCAGACAGGCTCAATCAAGCCCACACTTGGTATGTAAACACGGAACGAATCTGGAATTTTTTCAAATAAAACAACTAACCAATTAATTTAATCTTATGAACACAAACCCATCACCACGGCCAAGCCGAAATAATAGCCCCAGCAACCAAACCAGAGTCTATCGCTCTGGAACAGGTTCCAGCACAAAACCCAAAACGCA
Organism: uncultured Candidatus Saccharibacteria bacterium; assembly: GCA_964350165.1. GTDB lineage: Bacteria > Patescibacteriota > Minisyncoccia > Phycocordibacterales > UBA1006 > CAYGJA01. The sequence goes on from CAYGJA010000003.1 coordinate 43,191, forward strand.
CTCAGGCGGAAACCGACTTACCCCAAGGCGGACAGAAACGTCGGGACAATCAAGTCACACAGGCGACAATCAGGCCCAAAGAACGGCTGGTTCAGCAAATCATCCCCGAGGAGGTCGAAATAATAAACGACCAGGTGGCTCTTCAAGTGCACCTCGCCGAAGACTGTCTTCGAACCGAAGGCCCCGAAGACAAAAAAGCACCAAGCCAACCTCATTGCGCGCGCCAGAAAACGCGAGCAGTCTTATCGCCAATATTCCTCCACTTGCCAACGGTGACATTCGTATAATTCCAATTTGTGGAGTCGAATGGATCGGCACCAACATGACCGCCGTTGAATACAAGGACGAAATTATTGTTATTGATGCCGGTTTTGGTTTTGGAAATCCGGACACTCCTGGTATCAATTACACCGTTCCTGATATTGCCTATTTGGAAGCGAACAAACACAAAATCAAAGCTTTGGTAATTACCCATGGCCATCTTGACCACGTAGGCTCTATCCCTTTTATCATTGAAAAAATTGGAAATCCACCAATCTACACCCGTGAATTTGGAGCAATTTTTATTAAAAAAAGAATGGAAGAATTTCCACACATAAAAGAGCTGGACATTGTCACAGTACAGGCAGACGATGGATTCTTGCCTCTTTCCGAAAACCTCAAGGTTCGCTTCTTTGGTTTGACTCATAGTATCCCCGACTCCAGCGGAGTGATCATCAAAACCCCCATTGGAAGTATCGTCAACACCGGTGACGTACGTGTCGAAAACGACAACGGCGTTGTACCTCAGGCAGAATATGATCAATATGCATTTTTCAAAGACGAAAATGTTCTTCTTTTGGCAATGGACTCAACCGGTGTTATCAAGCCAGGTTGGTCGCTTAGTGAAGAAGTAGTCAAAGATAATATCGACAAAATCATTCGTGACGCTCAGGGGCGATTGTTTATTGCAGCCTTCTCGTCTCATGTGGACCGCATGATTTCTTTTATGGAAAGTGCAAAAAAATACGGCAAATACGTAGCCATTGAAGGTCGATCCATGAAAAGCAATCTTTCTATTGTTGACCATCTGGGACTGACTAATTTTGACCACGTTATTTCAACAAAAGAAATAGATAACTACCCGCCCAACAAAATCCTAGTTCTTATGACCGGGGCTCAGGGTGAACAATATTCTGCCCTCAACCGCATGGCCAACGAAACTCACAATGATCTCAGACTAACCCCAACCGACACGGTCGTATTGTCCGCTTCGGTTGTTCCAGGAAATGATTTTGCCGTCTCCAAACTAAAAGACAACCTATATCGCGGTAGCTATCACGTGGTTACTTATCAGGACAACCAGGTTCACGCCTCTGGACACGGAAAAAGAGAAGAGCTTACTTGGATTCATAATCAAATTCCATACAAATTCTTTATGCCTGTTCATGGTGAACACAACATGCTCAAAATTCATGCCACCTTGGCCAAAGAGCTCGGTACCCCTGAAGAAAACATTATTGTTCCAGACAACGGAAGTGTTATCGAAATTCGCGACAACGGTAATAGCTTTGTAAAACTCAAAGAAAAAGCACCAGCCCGAATGATTGTTGTTGATGGAAAAATGCTAGGTGAAATCCCTGATGTTGTCATGCGTGATCGAAAAATGCTAGGTGAATCTGGAATCTTTGTGGTGGTGGTAAGCGTAAACACCAGAACCGGAAAACTCAAAAAATCACCAGATCTTATTTCTCGAGGCTTTATTTATCTTCGCGAAAACCAAGAACTGCTACATAAAGCCAGAAATCTTGTTAAGAAAACAGCCGAAAAAACAGCCAAGCCAGGTATGGTTGATTTTGACAATGTCAAAAACCAAGTCGCCGAAGCCGTTGAACGCTTTTTGTTCCAAGAAACAGGCAAAGAACCCATTGTTATCCCCGTTGTGCTCGCAGTATAGGTTATACTAGCCTCATGCAAAAAAAATCAGCAAAACGACTGCTCTGGGTCGTGTATTCAGTATTTTTTCTCTATAATCTCCACCTCTCTCTTGGTCTTTACCTCAACTCTAGCTTCCTCAGCGAAGGCTGTGCTTGTGGCATACCAGAGAGAATGGTTGGAGTGCTCTTTGCTCTAGGTTCTCTTGGCGGAATCATTGTCACCCTCATGGTGAGACGCCTGGCCCTGGCAGCGTCATCATCAAAAAAACTATTCTTGATAGCGGGTGCAACGTCGCTAGCAACACTGCTTGGTTTTATCTTTTCTCATTCAGCCGCCATTGTTGCTGTCCTGTTTATCTTGTATTGGATGTCGAGCTATCTTGTTATCTTTTTGGCAGACATTTTTGTCGAGAGCTATTCTGACGACCAAACCACTGGTGACACCCGAGGAGTGTTCCTGACAATCGCCGGCCTTGGCACCATGCTTGCCCCTCTGGCAGCCGGAAATCTTGCCGATGCACCTGGTGGTTTTTTTGTGGTTTACATTATCGGAGGAATCCTCGGCGCGCTCAGCATGCTTGTTTTTGCAATCTTTGCAAAAAAAATAAAAGAACCTCAGTACCAAAAAGTCAGTATTCTCAAAGGTGTTCGCGTCTTTCTTCAGAATAAAAATTTTCGAGGTGTGTTTGTTGCCAATTTCTTACTCCAATTCTTTTTTTCTTGGATGATTATTTATACACCAATCTATCTCATCCAACATGTCGGTCTGTCTTGGTCTAATCTCGGTATTATTTTTACTGTTATGTTACTTCCTTTTGTTCTCATTCAAATCCCGCTAGGTAAAATAGCCGATCGCCTGTTAGGCGAAAAAGAAATCATGATCGCAGGTGTTGTTATTATCGCCCTCAGCACCACTGCGGTTGCTTTTCTTAATACACAATCAATCTGGCACTGGATTATTATCCTCATGCTAACCAGAATTGGTGCTAGCGCTCTACAGGTAGCCAGTGAATCTTATTTTTTCAAGCAAGTGAACGAATCCAATATCAATGTGATTTCGATATTTCGATTAACATCTCCAGCCGCTTTCTTAATTGGCCCACTGGTTGGAACAATTCTATTAGGCTTACCTGACTTTGCTTTCAAAAACCTCTATCTTGTCTTGGCCGTTATTGTTCTTTTGGCACTTCCTGGTATTGCACAAATACAAGACTCTCGATAAATAAATCCATCCTTAATCCAAATACTGGAGCTCTTTGGTGTCTGTCTTGGCTATCAAGAGTGGCCCAATAAGCGTAGTAATGGCGCTCAGTACAACCAGAGCGGTTACCAATTCTTGGCTCAACAATCCCCTCTCTAGGCCCAAAAACGCCACCGCCAGGGTCGTAGATAGTTGTGGAACCGAGGCCACCCCCACCAAATGAGAAGCTGATTTTGATAATTTTGCCAATCTCCCACCCAAATAACCGCTAAGGTATTTTGAAGACAGCGACGCTAGCAAAATAATAACCACCAGTAAGGCCGCCCCCTTGGCCTGGACGAGAATACTTAAATTTGTTTGAGCCCCAACGAGTACAAAAAAAATAGGAATAAAGAGGCCGTAGCTTACGGTACGCAACTGAGCATACAATTTGTCACTAGATATAGAATCAGACAGAATTAAACCAGCCAAAAACGCTCCCACGATTGGATGTAGCCCCAATATCTCGAACAAGATAACCACACCTATTAATACAGCAAAAACCCAACGTACTTCTTTTTGAAAAATATCTTCGACAACCTTGTCTTGGCTGTGCGAAATAAAAGTCTTGTTTACTTTTGGCACAATCCATCGCAAAAAAACAAACGTAAGCACCACGAGTCCGTAGAGTGGCACCAGTGGGATACCCACCCCAAACCCTTGAGTCTGCATAAGCACAGACAACAACACGAGACTCATGACGTCTTGAATTAATGTAGAAGAAACAATAAAACGCCCCAATCGATTATGGAGGATTCCCTTTGCCTCCATGGCTGGAACAACTACTGCCACCGAAGAAGACATAAAAATTATTCCAATAAGTAGTGCGGGGACCTTGTCGAGTCCCAACAAGATGCCAACGACAAATCCCAACACAAAAGGCAAGACACTGTTGATTACAGCTACAAGACCAATTCCAGCTAATTCTTTGCGAGCATGATTAAGCTTGGTTTCTAGGCCTGCCATAAACATCAAAAATATCAATCCTATTTCTGCAATAAAAAGCAACGTGCTATCTAAAGAGAAAAAACCAAAGCCCTCTGGGCCGAACACCATGCCTCCAATAATAAGAGCCACCACCCAGGGCAAATGTAGCCTTCTAAAAAATTCAGATGAAGCAACTGCAACAAGTAACACTATAAAAAAAGGTATAAGCGGTGTTCCCATATGTTATCTGCGTCTAATATAGACAAGCCAAGCTAGTAAGACTGACCCCAGCTGTAACCCAGCCACCAAACCAAATCCAGAAACCACCCAGCGGCTTATCACCAGGGCCACTAGTCCTAGCAAAATAAAGAACAAGGCTCGCTTGCTAATTCGCGTGCTTCTTTTGGCATAGGCCAAATACATCTGAGACACCCACCCAAACAACATCAAGAGCCATCCCAGGGCTTCGATACTCATGAGTTCAGAAAAATCCATCACTTTTAGTATACAACGGCTTGTTATTATTGCTTGGCTCTCGTAGAATCAGGGCGTGAATAGAGAAAACTTGATCCGCATAGAAAAACATTTGGCAAATATTGGCTTGGCTTCTCGCCGTGAAGCCAAGGAGCTTATTCTGTCTGGACAAATAAAACTCAACGGCAATACTGTGCGAGAAACAGGAATAAAGATTAATCCCAGTACAGACAAAGTAGAACTAGCTGTCAGTGCTCAGAAGAAAATAGCGCAAAAGGTAACCGTAGCGGTATACAAACCACGCAATGTTATCTGTGGAGACAGCGACGGCAAACACAAAACTGTTTTTGATGTGTTTCCAAATTTCAAAAACCTCAACACAGTTGGTCGTCTAGACAAAGACAGCGAAGGTCTCTTGCTACTTTCTAACGATGGCCTCATCACCAAAGCCATTACCGATCGTACCCACCCCTCAGAAAAAGAGTACGTAGTCACAGTACGCGAAGACGTCGTCCCTTGGATGATTAAAAAATTCGAACAAGGAATAAAAATTGAAGGCGGCTATATCACTTTACCGGCCGAGGCAGTCAAAGTAGACAAGCACACCTTTGCTATTACGCTTCGTGAAGGAAAAAAACATCAAATACGAAGAATGGCTAATGCCGTTGGCTTGACCATTTCTTCACTCAAAAGAGTGCGTATCAATTCTATTTTTCTAGACAACCTACGGCCCGGACAATCTCGCCGGCTCACCAGTGAAGAAGTCGCTTCTTTTAAGAAAAAAGTAACGCGCTAGCTGGCAAGACCCTTGTCGCTCTCAAAATCAACCTGATTGTCTTGATCCAAGGTAAACAAAGCCTGTGCACCGTTTACATCAACCACGTAATCACCAGCAGGTAATCCAAGAATATCTAGGGATATGTTTTTTTGGTAAGGAGCTAGCGCCATGGTGCAAGCCTCGTCAGTGGGACGATTTGTGTTTACGGTGACTCGAAGCACATTGCCCTCGATACTTTGGTCAACTTCTCCCAAAGTAGTGCATCCATCAGGCAGATTCCCACGAATAGTAGCGATTGCCTGTAACGGAAAAGACTCCAGCATGGTTACTTCGACTTCGTCGACAACTGCCAGCCCAACGGTTACCTCTCCAGAAACCTGTCCTTCTGGCTCGTCTTTTCCTAGCCGAGTCAGCAAAAGCCCTCCAACGACAGCACCAATAATAATAATTCCCATAATCCAAAATTGTTTGTTGTTCATATCTCTATTGTTAACTCTCTTTAGCATACTCCCCCAAGGCAGTAGATGCAATTCATTTTGCCTAGACAAACAAAGAATACTGCACCAGCCAAATTCCCACCGCAGCCAAAAAACCAAGCAAGGCTGGAACAAATGCTATTTTGAAATATTCTGCAAAAGTAAGTTTTTTTACCATTCCAGCCGCAATAACTCCAGACGCAGAACCAACCAAGAATAACGATCCTCCCGTACCGACGACAATAGCCAAGAGAACCCACAGTGAACTTGCTTGTGTCTGAAGAACCTCGAGTGCAACAGCCGTCAAGGGAATGTTATCAAACAGGCCCGAAACTGCACCCAAAAATACATTTCCAAAAATAACCGCCGTCACCGATTGGGTTCCGTAAAATAAATGTGAAATCTTGTCCAGAATCCCCAATGACCCCATAGCTGACACGGCTAGCAAAATTCCAATAAAAAACTGAATCGAAGCCATGTCTGTTTTTTGAATCATGTCTTCGATAGAGGCATTGAGATGGGTACGCTCTCGAGTCAAATGCCGAAAGGCGTCAACCACAAGCCAGGTAATACCAACACCTAACAAAATCCCAATTACAGGGGGGATATTCACGACTCGAGCCACCACTGGTAACATAAAGCCAAGCGCAACACTGGCCACGACCGCCTGATCGGTTTTTGAAATTTTAGGACAGACCCGTGGAGCCGTGTCTTTTATCCCCGGAGACTCTATTTCTATTTTTCTATACAACAGACCGCAGGATACCAAGAACAGGGCCACAGAAGGCAACAATCCCCCGACTAGCACTTCGGTAGCAGTGAATTTGTCTGCAAACCACAGCATAATAGTAGTAACATCTCCAATTGGAGAAAAAGCTCCCCCAGCATTCGAGGCAATAACCACTCCAGCTGCCACAACGAGCAGGTTTCTCCCCCAAAAAAACTTACGAGAAATCTGAATCATTACAATCACCACCGTCAAATTATTGATAACGGCTGATAGCAAAAAAGCAAGAATAGCGATAACCCAGAATTGCTTTTTTGCTCCGATTCCCTGGTTGGCCAATTTTACTTGTAAATAATCAAAAACCCGATAATGCACCAAAACCTCCACCAACACCATTGAGGCCAACAAGAAAATAACAATGCTGAAAATCTCGGCACTACTTTCGGACAAAGTGGTGGTAACAATAGCTGGATCAGACAAGCCCACCACAATCCAAAGTAATCCACCCATCACCAAAGCGACCGCGGCTTTGTTTACATGCGCGCGGTGCTCTAGGATAATTCCAATATAACCAAGGCCAAATATGGCACTGGCAACAATTTGAGCCAAATTCATAAAACTATGCAGAGTAGTAAACACCCACCAGGAAAAGATTGCAAGGGTTTACCCTGCTTAAAGGTCTTTTATCCAATCAGCTCTTGTGCTTCGGTCATTATTTTTTCGGCAATCTGAGGGGGTATTCCCAAAGTATTGATAAGCTCTTTTGCTCCATAGGGCAACAGATCGCGGACCAAAATCATCTTGTGTCGAGCAAACTGTTCTCGTTCGAATCGAGAAACAGAAGGCAATACGGTGATGGGGTAAAGTTTTTTATCCACAATCATTTGGGCCAGATTATCTTTTCCGGGATAATTCCAGCCAATAATCTTCATTCGGCGACAACGACCATAAGTAATGGCTTTTTCTGTGAATTTGGTATTGGTCATCACCCACATCTGATAATGGTCTTCGTCAAACTGCTTGTCTGAATTACGAGAAGCAATATCTATTAATCGCGCGTCAGCATACATTACATCATCGATATGAGTTTTACCGCCAGCTTCGTTGCGATATTTTGCCTCAATCAAACAAACCTCCGTGCCTTTTCTGGCGATTATATCTATTTCGTGGTCAACACACCTTCCCGGCATCATGACATTGGTTTCGGTTTCATAACCATGAGCCTGCATAACCGCCGACAAAAATTGTTCAAATAGAAACCCAGCCGGCCCCAGATCACTAAGCGCTCGACGCAAACTATACCGAGCGGTAATCTCGATGTCTTCTTTGATGAGATAGCCCAAAGCCTGACGAAAAATCTGAGTAGTGGTAACCTCGGGAGTTACCTTTTGGGCAATTGCCTCACAAACATTGCGAGCCAGGTCTTTAGGGGCGCCAGACTGTTCGAGCGAGTAGCACAATTTGTCCGCCTCGAAGGGCTCTTTTTCACCGTCTTCTTTGATGATCTGGGGCTTTGACATGCAGATATTCTATCATGCCAAAGAAAAAAGCCAGCAACCATGACGGTTGTAGCTTTTATGAAAAATAATGCGTGCGAGATTTACATTTTTGTTACGTTAGGGAATTTCCTTTGACCTAACGCATCACAAACAAAAATCAATGTGCACAACAAAATATGTCATAATACCGAGACTACTATTAATCAGATTTCATTCATGCCCGACAAAGACAACCCCAAAATACTTACTCCAGCCGAGATTCGCGAAGGCTGTATCACTCTCAACCACGGCGAAAACAACGAATCCCGCCTGTGTGTTATCAACGAAGAATTTCGCCAGGCATTTGACTTTGTGTCTCAATTTCCAAAATCAGTCTCTGTTTTTGGCTCAGCCAGATTTACAGAAGGCAACGAATACTACGAAGCAGCTCGGTCGCTTGCAGCGCGAATCGTCAACGAAACAAACTACGCCATTGTGACCGGTGGTGGCCCGGGCATTATGGAGGGTGCCAATCGTGGAGCCAAAGAAGCCGGTGGTGTATCGGTGGGCCTGAGTATCCAACTTCCCATGGAACAAGTAACCAACCCCTACCTTACTCACGAGCTTAACTTCTATTATTTCTTCTCACGCAAAGTAACCTTGTCCTACGCAGCCGAGGCTTATGTATTTATGCCTGGTGGTTTTGGCACCATGGACGAACTCTTTGAAATCCTGACCCTCGTACAGACCCACAAAATAGAACGGGCACCGATTATCCTCTACGGCACCGAATTCTGGAAACCAATGATGGAATTTGTTATCGAAAAAATGCGCGACGACTGGAAAACCATCGACCCTAACGACCTAGACCTCATGACAATCACTGACAAACCAGATTTGATTATTGATATCATCAAAAGCGCACCAATTCGAAAACGCGCCTAGAGCCTAGAATATCTTGTCCCAGAGTGATGTTCCCCCAAGTGCAACGGTGGCAATAGACCAAACCAACAACATATTCCCAAGCAATAGCGGCGCAACCATTCGCCGAAACGGATATCCTAAAAAAGCCAATATAAACATCAAAACATCTCCCGGAAACGGAGTAAATCCGGTATAGATAATTATGACGCCCTGAACCAGGATTTCTTTTTGCTTGTTCATTATTTTTCTAAATTTTTCGAGCCATGCTTGGATTTTTTCCGGTATAACCTGATGGCTACTTTGTCCAAAAGCATAAAAAACAAGATCGCCAATCAAAAGTGCTGGCCCACAGACCAACATCATAATCCCTATCGGCACCCCACCAATAGCAAGACCGCCAATAACCGCAAAAAAAGAAGCAGATGTCACCGTGGAGACACCACCCAAGAGAGATACTAAAAAAGCCACCACCAAGCTATTCCGAACGCCCAAACGCCCTACAACTTCGCTTGGTGATACAAATGAAAACAAAACCGTGATAGTAACAATCACGAGCAAAAACATCAGGAATTTTTTCTTAGAACTCATTACCTGATAAGTATATCAGGAACAGAATTTTCTATATTTTATTTTTATACAAATCAACCGCATAATCACGCCACCAGGTACCAGCATTGGGTCCCCCATTACAGTACCCATCGGATTCACCAGGGGTTTTGATCCAGAGATTAGCGTCGTGAGAACCAGCAAAAACAAATCCTGGCACTTCACCCAGACCTCTACCCCACGGGTTACACCACTCATATACAGGGCTTTGCCCTTGACCGTTACGACTAGTGTCAACAACATACCCTTTTCCACCTAGCAACGCACTTAAATTGTCCCCGTATTTCTTTGTATCGACAGTTCGAACATAGTTAGAAACGTTAAGAGCAAAGCCCCGAGCCATTTTAATGTTAACCAATTGCAATCTCTTTGACATCTCCTTGGCATCTACCCAAAACGCATGTCCAGCATCAATATACACATAAGAATTATCAACCGTAGACAATGTCGTTACGGCATAATTAATTGCGTCAATTCTTCTTTGCTGAGAATCAGAATCCAAACAATTAAGCATTGCGAGCGCGTCAGGTTCTACAATAAAAACGGCGTTTTCTGTTGTTGCCTGTTTTATCTGATCAATCCAAGAACGATACGCCTCATAAGAATTTGCCCCACCAGAGGAATACAGACCACAATCACGCTGAGGAATATTATAAAGAACAAACACCGGTATCACATTGTCTAATCGAGCAGCCAACATTGCTCGCTCAATTAGCTTAAAATCATAAGAATTCCCGTTTAGCCAAGTTGATTGCGGTTGACTACTAATATAATTTAACGCACTCAGAACTTCGGAAGGAGCACCAGCCATGCGTGCTTGTCTCAAATCAGACTCTATGGCTGGTTTTTCAGCAAAATACAGACCAGAGACATTTCCCCAGTCCTCCAATTTTTTAGCGCTAGAAGCAAGAGGGGCGCTTTTTTTTACAGTATCAGACACGACAACCTCATCTTGATTCTGAGGGATGTCTGGTTGCAATATTCCACCTTGAGCCAAAATTCCCCCACTTTCTTGAACAGGATTTGTATTTTCACCAATATCAACCTGCCCATCAAGACCTTCAAGGATTACATCGTTGCCATTTTGACGACGAAAAGTTAGTTCAATCTGTGATAGGCGTTCTCCGGAAATATTTTCAAATATGAGAGTAATAGGATAGGGCCCTTCTCCCTTCCACCACCAGCCAGAAAAATTAATTGACAAAATAGGGTTGCCAAATTCATCACGCTTGTTCACGATGTTTTCGTGTCCACCCTCAACACTCCAATACACATTAAAATCACGAGCATCTAGATCGGCAATATCGACAAGCACGTCTTGTGTTATCCAGTCTTTTTTTTCTTGTGTTAGCCAGACAAGCCGTGCTTTCCCCTCCTTTGCACTACTAACACCGGCGACGATTGGCTTGGGTTTGTCTCCCTCCTCTCCTGTCAAGATATTTTTTGAGCGAGGCAGTTGAGCATTCGGTTCGGCTTGAACTTTTTTGGTTTCTGTACTGATACTCACCAAATCTTGCTCAATGGTATAGACGACTCGGCGAGAACTGGCAACTTCGACGCCGTCTTGGTAAGCATGAAAAATAACTTCATACCGATTGTCTTTTCTCCAATTCCAATCATCAACAACAACACTGTCCGTGTAGTTAATGCCGTCAAAACCAAGAACTCCGCTACGAACACCCCCATCCACAGACCAACGAAATTCATCAGCGCCACTTTTTAATAGGGGTCGAACACGAAAGGTTTGAGTCCCTGACACATAGACATTATCCAAGGGCAAAACAATCCCGAGATCTTCTGATAAAAAATTACCACCAAGATCCGTCTCCACAGAGCCAAAGCGATAAATCGCCATAGTCAGCAGAAACAACAAAGAAAGCACTAGCACACTTTCCTTTACTAATTTTTTTGTAATTCTACCTATCTTCATGAATATTACAGGATATCACATCAAAAACTAAATCTCGCCACTACAAAAGTTCTGGGTTTTTAAGTTTTAACAAACCCCGCAAATCTTTTACCTTGTGAACAGAGTCCCGATGAACAATCAAAAGAGCATCTGGGGTTTCTACCACATAGATATCCTGAACACCAACCACCGCAATATGTTTTGTGGCACCATGAGTCAACGTTCCCAAAGCATCAACATAAGTCACGTTAGCATTTTCACATACAAAATCTTTCTCTTTTGATGGATTCTGCAATTCAAGTAACGAGCGCCAGTTGCCAACATCACTCCATCTCATTTCTGTTTTCACAACACTCTGCTCTTTTTTGTGAACGGTATACAAATCTTCAATCGAACCGCTAGGCATAGTTGAGAAAATCTTATCTATATCTGTTGTATCAACAGAATACAAACTCTCGACTTCTTCTAAAAAGTTTCGAGCCTTCATTACCTTGTAACCAGTATTCCACAAATAGCGACCTGATTTTACAAATTTTTTAGCCTTACTGTATTTTGGTTTTTCTAAAAATTTTTTCACTCCGTACACATCACCCAATCCTTTTCTCGTTATTTTTATGTATCCAAAACCTATCTCAGGATAATACGGTTTAGTTCCTACAGAAACAAGCTCTTCTGGGTTACGTTCAACGCGGGAAAAAGCATTAATCAGGGCGTTTTCAAATAAGTCTTCATCAAAAATATAGTGGTCTGACCAGACAACAGCGACCTGCGCGTCAGGATTACGACGATAAATATCTGATATTCCCAAAACAATCGCAGGAAAATTATCCTTACGCTCTGGCTCGATAATAATCCGGTCATTAGATACTAAGGGTAGCTGCTCGCGAACATGTTCAGAAAAATCTTGATTGCAAACGGTAATCACTTTTTCACTTCCAACAAGACGAGAACAGCGACCCTCCATCAGCTGAAATAAGCTCTTGCTGTTATCAAAAATCTGATGAAACTGCTTAGGAAAGCACTCGCGAGACAAAGGCCAAAGCCGACTGCCTACACCACCCGCAACCAAGAGAATATACCGATCTTTGCTTTTATCTTTTGCGTCCATACTACTTCAGTGCCCCTTCTTTCCACAGATTAGGTAAATTACCATTAAAAAGAGCGAGGCCCAACCAAGACCAATTGTTGGTGTAATAGTTAGCGTCTCCATCTCCCCAGTAAGCTATTTCCAATTCGTCGTCGACAGTGAATTGTTGAGTAAACCGAGTATCATACATCTCAGAAACCAGCTCCGGATCACCAGAAAACTTTAAGCCAGATATTATTCCAGCCTCCACGGCAGAAGAAGAATAACTAACCTGAGATATCCCGCTCAAGCCATAAATAGCTGAAAAACGACCACGACGAGACCATTCTCTTTCCCAAAAAGCAGTGTATCTATCCAAATAAGTAATGGCAGCGTCACTGCCGAACCACTCTGCGTCCAAGCCAACTCTCCAGAACACCCGAAAAGCGTCAAAACCAAAAGCGTCTGCTCCACCGCCGCTTGAAGCATATCGGCTAGCGCTCTCCAACACGCCATTGTTTGCGTTTACCATAATCCAATTTGGAGGCAAACCAGGATTCGCACCCCCCTGTATTCGCAAACGGTTAAGCACTGAGTAAGTATCTTCAGCTAACGCCAACCACTTATGATCAGTTTTTTTGTCAAACTCAGCAAAAATGCGGTAGTGCCCCGGAGAAAAGTATGAAGGGTTAACTAAATACCAGTCACCTCTTGTTGCGGACTTTTTCTCTGTAGCTAACAAATAATAATTACCTCGCACAGACACCACAGACTGCTCCCAAATGGCATCCAAAAGATCTTGTGCGTCTTCGTAATAAGCAGGATTATCAAATATCTTTCCGGCAAAAATAAGAGCCAGTGCTGCATCTAGATCGGCGTCTATAGCAGGATTAGAGTCGACCTGCTTACCGTCTCGCCATTGCCAAGAAAGCAAATTGTCTTGAACACGGTGTTGCAAATGGTCCTGTGTCCATAACCAAATACCATCAAAAGCATCTTCGTCCGCCATGACCACCGCCCGAAGCATTGCATACGCCTGCCCTTCAGATGTAGTATTTCTCGTGTCAGGGTCAATAACTTGGCCATAATCAAAAATAAAATTTTGCTTATAATAATTCCAAGCAAATTGAAGCTGGGTCTCTGTGGTTCCGTTTATTTTATAAATAGCGGCCCAGTCTCCATTCGTACTACGAAAATCTTGAATATCAAGATAGGCAGTACTTCCTTCCGTCCATTTTATAAGCGGTCTTGAGTTTCTAATAGCATCTCGCACCACAGGCAAATCATTCACTTCGGATTGATAAATCATTTCGTGAGACAAAAACACATAATCAAGGTTCCTCCAGTCATTTTTATATTTTTCAAACCGAATCTCTGGGTCAAGGGCAATCTTGAAATACCAGTCGGCATTATCAAAAACCTTATCATTTACATAATCTGGATTATGTAATTCGGTGAGTGCATAAACATCAGTCATAATAGCGGCATTTTTCGGCAAATTCTCTTTTACCCACCGAATGGCTGCAACCTGATTTCTGGTTTCGTTCTTTGTAAGGTATTTAGGTATGTGTTTTGGGTAATACCCAACCAAAACCACCAAAAGAGGAAGTCCTACGAACAAAACCTTTACCCAATGAGGCCAGCGAATAATCAAACTATTCTCCTCTAACCATTTAATAAGTGAGACTGCGGTTATCACGGCAAAGGGAACTAGTGGCAAAATATAAAAGCCGATTACCACCCCTCCCCGAATTAAGAAGTAAAAATAAAACAGAGTCGAAAGAGCTATAAAACGATATTTTCTTGAGGCGCACGCCAAGAATATTGCCGAAAGCACACAAATCCCCAAAAAATAGACATATAATTTATCGAGCAACATCCACGAACCCAAATTATCAACAAAAGAACTGGCCGGGTGCCAAAAAGGCACCTCGGTACCTCGAGAGGCCTGATATTGAGTGGAGCCAATAAGACTCACTCTTCCTGAATTTGGAAAAAATTCTGTTTTTATCAGTGCGTAGATAAACCACAGACTAAGAACAGAGCCCGAGATAGCTAGCCAACCAAATATTCTAAAGTTCTTTTTTATCGGCCAATGAGATGTTACTACTTTCCACAAAAGAGGTGGGCCAAACATTACAGAAGTGACTTTGGTTACAACCGCAAATCCAAAAACGAGACCACTTGAGAGCACGCTACTTAGGTTCATTTTGGGCCGATGAAGTAGTGCCGTGGAAATCAAGAGCCAAGTCACCATAATATTGTCGAGAAGGATACGTCTTTGAAAATAAACTGTCACTGGTGAAATAGTGAAGAGTAAGCCAGCCAAAAGCGCTAGCCAGCGAGATCCGGTTATTTTTTTGGCTAGATACACCACCAACCAAAGTTGCACCAAATGCAACACCAACATAAAAGCTCGACCCGTGTTCAGAGAATTACCAAAAGTATTCCAATCTCCTCCAATCAAATCAACCCAGGCTCCCAGCACATACCAACCAAAGGGAGGGTGGTCGTACCAATACGTATAAGGCGTCAATTCTCCAGTGCTTTCTACTGACCAAGCCTGTGACATATAAGTACCCTCGTCACTTTCATAGTAAGGATACGCAAACATGTTGTAACCATGAAGAAACAAGGCCAATCCAAACAAAAACACAGTTGCCACCTGATAACCGTTTTTGTTAAAAAAATTCTTTATTTTTAAAAAAATATGTTTCATGATCTTATTGTGCGGTTTGTGTTTCTCTTGCCAAAACATCTACACCGCTACCAGCATCAACCCTGTGATTATTTAAGTGCTCAGTCTTCTCCCAAGAAGTATTATTTTTTAGGTTGCGGTACATGGCCCTGATACCTGCAAAAGCCAAGAGTATGGTGTAGGGATAAAAAGAAAGAACAATAAAAGGTATTCTTAGCCAAGGAAAAGGTTTATTGTATTCCTGCGTAAACTCATATAACCCCAAAAGCTGAACCACCACAAAGATTAAAAACAATATCAAAGGAATGTTTGATAGCACTGCGACAGTGGGAGGCAGGTCAACCATAAACATGGTTGCAATACCAAAAGGAAGCACCATAAAAAGAACCAGCAAGGTGAATGGCCAGCTTAGCACATAGAGAGCCAAAAGCTTTTGGCGCAAAGTAGGAAAACGAAGCCAAACGCCTCGACTAATAATTTGAAGAAATCCTTGTGCCCACCTTGTTCGTTGCTTCACGAAACTCCACAACGAAGGAGGTGTCTCTTCCTGAGTTGCATGTTCTGCGTCGTAAACAACACCAATCCTTGCCCCAGCCTGAGACAAACGAATTCCGACATCTGCATCTTCGGTAAGACAAGAGTTGTCCCAGCCACCAACATGGTTCAGCCAGCTTCTCTTGAAAAAAACCGTAACCCCTCCAAGCGTAGTCACTCCCTGGTTTGCAAAATAATGCAGAGAGGACTTAAACCAAAAATAATATTCCAGTACATTAAACAATGAATACCAACGATAATCATAATTCATCAACTGAACACCAGACTGCACCACATCCAGATTTCTTTGAATCATTTCCGTATTTATAATATGGAATAATTCAGTATGAGGCTCATCTTCAGCATCAAAAATCACGACCACATCGCCTCGTGATTCTTTGAGTGCGTGATTAAGCCCATGAGGCTTGTTAACGGGAGCGACATCATACGTAACCAATCGCAGATTTGACTTCCCAATAGTGTCAATCGTTTCGCGAACAATACCGATTGTTCCATCATCAGTACCCTCATGGATTACCACAATTACCTCGAACATATGCTCAGGGTAACTCATGGAGCTTAGTGTTTTTAGCGTATCGGCAATTGCATATCGCTCATGTTTACAAGGAACAATTGCGGTAAATGAAAATTCAGGAGTAACGTATTGCTTCGGAGAAGTGTGCACGGCCCCGTCTTCTCCCTCGGCATCCATCCAAGAGAAGATCATGAGATACAGAGCAAAAAGGCCTTGCAAGATAATAAAGGAGTACGCCAGTACAAGAATAAAATAACCAGTGTCCTTGACTGAGACAAAATCAGTCACTACCGCCAAAGAAACAAATATCCCTAATAATACCAAAAAATACCTGTTCGCATTTCGAAATCCAGATACAACAAATGGTCTTACCAACAAAAAAGAAACTAGCCCTCCCACGAACACAGACACGATATATTGCATCATTGTCCCTTGAAAGAAATGTTGCTGCATCCAAAATATAGAAAAAGCCACCAAAACAGACCAGACTATTGACAAGGATAGTGGGGTCATATTTTTTTTCTTCTGACTATTGGAGAAAATCCAATCAGAAGCAGTTATGGAGAGAATAAATGTCAAAAACAACACTAGCAATATACCTTCAAAAGCAAAGAAACCAGAGTTCTTTGCACCAAAAAAAACCTCTAAATAATGAGCGGCGGCGGTCAAAGCAGTAAGAAAGAGGACCAAAAAAAAGTGCTTGAGTAAAGGGTTCCCAAAAGAGGTTTTTCTAAAAATTGTGGCTATATCAGAAATGAAACGTAGCCCCTGGCCAGCACTAGCCTTGCTTTCTTCATTTTCGCGCGACATAAAAGTAAAAGGAATATCCTGAACTCTTAAGCCCTCCTCTCTAACCAACAACTCCACAAGAATTTTAAAACCATAAGACCCAAAAGTTATTTTCTCCAAAATATTTGCCCGAAAAGCAAAGAAACCAGTCATAGGATCAGTTGTTTTTTGGGTTCCAGGCAACACAGCCCATACGAACCAAGTAGCAACTCTAGAAACAATCCTGCGATACCGACTAGACAGACCATCGGCACTACCCCCCTTTGTATAGCGACTAGCTATCACAAGGTCTCGCTCCCCTCTTCTTAATACATTCAGAAGATCTACTATTTTTCCGGAGGATGTTGAAGATCCGTATCCATGCAAACGATAAATTCGCCCTTTGCTTGTGCGAAGCCTGCCTGAAAAGCCCTAGTAAGACCAGTTTTTGCTTCTTTTCCTTCTCGTTTTAGCAAACTAATATTGGGACATAGTCGTTGTTGCTCTCGAATAATATCGGCGGTATCATCAAAACTATCGTCAACAAAAAGATATTCTGCTTCTAAATTATTTTGAGCAACAACAGTCTGTAACCGTTGCACCAAAGGCCGTATGTTTGCCGACTCGTTAAAAGTAGGCAAAACAATCGATATTTCTGGCCTTGAACGCAAAAATTTTGACATGAACCTTAAGCTTTAGCTTTTAAGTCCTGATCAACAAGAGCCGCCATTTTTTTTCCTTCTTCAACCGCGTAATTAGTTCCCCTATCATCGGGAAATATTTGAGAGAAATTAGCAAGATATACGCCCGGGATAACACTTCGATAAGGTGGAATCTTTTTTTCATAATCAACATCAACGATATGCTGAGCGTTTCTTAATCTAAATATTTTTTGAGCAGTAATATCATTCTTGGTGAAATCGGGAAAGAGTGCTTGAGCACCCTCTACCCACAAATCAGTAAGCTCCTCATCCGTCATAGAGAAATACTTATGATCATGAGGAACATACGCACCAATATAATAAACATGTTTACCGTCTAAGTTTTCTGGACCAATCAACGCTGACAAACTAAGTAAAACAAGGAAAGGATGGTTGATGTCATTTATATTGTGCCAATAGTATTTTGTTAGAGGTCGGTCTGTCATAAAAACCATGGTAACGGCGCCTATGTAGTCAATACTGTTGTATTTTGCTTTCTGCAAACCACTGATTCTGGAATCACCTTCGAGTAATTTTGAAAAAATATGAGTAGGCACCGTGGCGACACAAGCATCATAAACAGATTCCCCTGATCCCACTTCTTGCAAATAAATCTTTCCATTGTGTTCTTTTATTCCTTCTAGAGTCACCTCTGTGCGGATCTGAACGCCCATTGCCCTGCACTGATCAGCCAGAGCGTCAGTAAAGTTGTGCCAACCGCCAAGAAAATAACCGAGTTTTTCCGTTACGTCTCCCTTGTCTTTAGAGTTTGCCCGGACATGAACGCGAGACCAGACATAGGACATTGCGATTTTGTCAAAATAATTGAAAAATTTACCCTTCAGGATTGGTTCCCAGATAACACGAGTCACTTTTTCGCCACCCCATCTCATCATCCATTTGTAGGCAGAAATTTTTGCAAATCCTCTCCATTTTTTTACCTTACCCAAATACAATGCAATTACACCAGCGCGAATGCGGTCAAAAAGAGAAAGGGGCTTGAATCGAAGCAGATCCATTGGAGTCATGAAAGGATACAAAACACCATCGTAATACAAAGACAGTGAGCTTTGAAAGAATTTTAGGCGATCAGCAACCCCTAGTTCTTTTGCTAAATCAATAATATGGTGGTCTGTTTTGTAAATAAAGTGATACGCCTTCTCCAGAGCAACGCCCTCAAGCTCAAAATCAGCAACTAAGCCGCCCACATCAGACGATCGTTCAATGATATCTACTCTGTAGCCTTTTTTTGCTAACTGATAAGCAGTAACCAGACCAGTGAAGCCGGCACCAACCACGGCAATTTTTTGCGCTGATTCGCCTGACGCCAAACCATCAGAGAAAGAATCTATTGGTGGGGCCGTCTTGATTGGCACAGCTGATTCGGAGGGCTTTTTTTTGTTAAATTTTTTAAATGTAATGTTTGCGTTCAGCAGATATTGAATAAGAACGATTGGTGGCAAAGATATGATTTTAGCAATGTTTCCATTCATATCATGACCAGAGGTAAGCTGGTGAATAATTAAAGCACTCAATGCCAACCCCAAGAAGCTAACCCCCAAAAAAAGCCCCATCCTAGCCGCAAGCATGTCTTTTACACGAAAATTATGGAAAGCATTAAGAATAAAACTATAGATAGTCGCCATACCTACAGACACCACCGTGGCTAGTGTGGGATCAAAATTCAAATGGGTATACAAAACATAAAAAGCAACCACATCAAGCAGGGCGGCACTCCCACCAATAACACCGTACATGAGTACCTGTCGATATTTTTTAATCATTTTTTTGGCAAATATAAACAACATATAAAACAAACAACCGCTCCTTTCGCGGACACAAAAAGCTAATCTAACGAGAGAGGTCTTATGTCGGCTGGATTATGTAAGAAAAAAGAACCAAAGTCAACGTTTCTTGTTTTTCTTGCCAAAAAATTCTTTCGCTTCTTCTAGATGCTCGTGCGTACCGATATCAAACCATGCGCCTTTGATAGGATAAGCATAGATACTTGCGCCGGCATTAACTAAATAACTAATAGACTCCCCCGCATTCATTTCCTTCTCTGATTCCCAGGCTACATAGGCATTATGTAAATGAGGAAGATGATCGGAATGAATGAGGTACGTCATAATCCCCACCAAATCAGAAGGAGGGACCTCTGGCTTCTCAACAAAATGAGTCACTTTCCCGAACTCATCTACACCAGCGACTCCACATCGACGACAAATCTCAATCGGGCTTTTTTTAGTTGCGATAACTGATTGCTGTTTTTCCTGGAATAAGGCCAACATGTCAGCAAAAGAATCTTCAAAAATACCATCTCCGGCAGAAATAAGCACATGATCCTCATCTCCCGCCTCACGAAGCCCCAAAATGAAATCACCCACGGCGCCCAAGCGATTTTCGTTGCTTGTCGTCTTGTCATTAAGAACTACAATTTCAAAAGTGTATTTTTGATTCTCGGCCCATTGAACAAAATCGAGATAAAATCGATCATTAGACACAAGGACCACCTTGTCAAAAACACCTAGGACTTCGAGTTTGTCCAAAAAATGAGCAAGGATTTCTTTGTCTCCCACCTCAAGCAAAGCCTTAGCTTTGTTCTCTGTCAAAGGATGTAGTCTCGTAGCGTATCCTGCAACTGGAATTATGGCTTTCATAATTCATTTTGATTAGTGAATATTCCTTTCATTTTTTCCAGAGTGTCTTCTGGATCTAGAACGGATACGGTATCAATAACGCCCACAACCGCCTCATCATTTCCTCCAGGAAACAACGCGTCTCCAAAATAAATACATTCTCTGCGATCCCAGCCCTTATGATTAATATAATCAGAAATATTACTACCCTTATTGCGACCCTTTATGGTGTAATCAAAACCAGTTGTGCCAGCAATTCTAATCTCAACCAAATCACTTTCAAAAGGAACGACTTTCAGTGCTTGTATTCTTTTTGAAAAATCAGGATCAAAAGAAAGCTTTAATTCCTGATGGTTATTAGAACCAATAACACTGTAGTTAACCTGACAGCCACGATTGTCGTAGTAAATCAAATCCGAGACTTCTTGATGCCCAAAGTAAGTACGCAAACGATTCACATGCTCGATAATGTCTCGTTCTGCCTCGCTAGAAAGTTCATGTTGCCACAAAGAACACTCATTTCCACATTGCGCCATTAACTCACAATCCAAATCTTGCAACTGATATTTCATCTGCTCACGTTTTGCACCAGAAATAACCACCAATTTTCTGTCTTTCAGAAAGTCCACCATGGGTTTCAGTACTCTGGTTTTTGATTCAGCTAGTGTGCCATCCATGTCTGCAAATATGTATTTCTTAGAAAATGACCCGGTTTCACTGACCATATGCCCGAGATTATACACACGGGACAATCCGAGGCAAGGTCTTATCTATTTCTTTCTTTGTAAAAAAGCAACAAAAAAAAGACAGCTCCTAGGGGTAACAACAGCCGCCAAAAAACACACCACAACCCCAACAGGGCGATTGTAGCCAGAGCAACCAAAGACAAAATTACAAAGCTTTTTAGAAACACACTTTTTTTCCTTGTCTCTGCGACAGGACTCTGACGATACCAAATCAAATGATTAACAAGAGATAGGAACAACGTCAGAACAAATACAAACCAAACCGTGGGCCAACAAGATGGCTTTTTGCTTTTTACTAATGACAAAACTTCTGAATTTTGCTGAGAATTGGCACCCACACCTTGTTCCCCACTCGTGCTGGTTCCAGCAACTTCTCCAGGCGGAAGACTTTCGCTAAAAAACAAATCCTGCACGGCTTTTTTTATAAAACCTGTACCGCTTGGTGTTTGACCGCGAAAATCACTTGCCCCCAACACCAATCCATCAGAAATCTGACCGGTCTCGTTTAAAACAAAAACATATTCTGGACTTGTGGTGAGCTGGCCATTAGACGAGGCCACTCGGTAACGATACTCCCCAGGAGAAAGATTAGCCAAAATCAATTCATGCGCAGTAACCAAAGCATCCTGATTGAGACCAAGAGGATACCCCAAAAGAGGTTGTCCGATATCTAGGACAAACGGACCATCTTCCACAGGGCCATACACAATTCCGGAATTCGAAGGAAGATTCGTTGTCCAGCCAATAGTGACATCAAAACCAGTCGAAGTAGCGGTAATATTCCGGACTCCTTCTCCAGAAATTTGAAGCGTCTGCGCCAAAAAACCACTAGCACCACCACTACCCACCGAGCCAGTTGGCGTAGTAATAATTGTTTCCCCTTCGGAGTTCTCTGTCACAAAACCAATCCACAAATCAAACTGCACTCTTCCACCCTGAGCATCATTGGCCAAATCAGTTTTCATTTCTGCGGCAAAATCATACCTCGTGGTGTCTCCCGCCCCCAAAACAAGCAAGGGGGCAAAATCTATTCGTTGCAAATCATCGAGACTTCCCGACCAAACAAGACTTGAATTTTGATAGACCAAAATATTAAGACCAACCAGCATATCCTTCGAATCAGAAATAACGTTCTGCACCCCTAGAACAACCTGTTGCGGTTCGTTTGTGTAATTGGCAACCTCGGCAAACCTATCTTCGACTTTGTTCCCTGGACGATAATTTGTCTCATTAAAAAGTGGATCGGGAGAAAAAAGCACCCCAATATTGGCCGCTCCAACAACGCTTGGCAACAGAAGCAAAAGCAAAACTATTCCAATATTCCTAAATTTCCTCATTAGTTTGTTCTGGTTCTGGCAATTGATTTGGTTGTCCTGGGGTTCTGGCCGTAGGCACCCATTGCGACGACCCATCAGGGAATCTACCTTCGCTGGTTTCGTCAGTGGCTTCGGCATAAGTCCATTGGTCAACGACCGTCAATCCATCAGGAAGATACAAAGTCACCGTATCGCCGTTATTATTATTCAAGCGGTCCCCGACCACAAAGACTAGAACCACAAATTCGCCTGGTCCAACTTCGGTCCCCTGATTCAGAGTATACAGTTCGGCGTTATCTTCAGAAAAATCTCTAATAGTGTAATAAGCGGTGGAAGACCCTCTGATTTCAGATAATTGCCAACCGTCAATATCGACAATCTCGGAGCCCGTATTATAGACCTCTACCCACTCTTTTCCTTGCAGGGGTACGATGTTGCCAATAATCGCGTCGGCAGCTATTTCGTTCAAAATAATATCAGCATACGAAGATTGACTGGCCTCGGTATCATCTCCCTCGTCATTTTGATCTTGATCTTCTTGGTCTTGGTCTTGGTCTTGGTCTTGGTCTTGGTCTTCATTTTGATTATCGTCCTCTTCTTGTTCTTCTGGGTCAACATCCTCTTCTTCATCACCAAAGCCATTCGTTGCCAAAGAAAACGGAGCAATCTCTTTATCAAAAAAACCAGCTCCATAGCCCTCAGCCACAGCAAAGGCTTTGACTACAATTTTGGCATCACAGACACCTGAATTTAACGAGATATTATCACCAACAAGGTATTCAAAATCCCAAATCGCTTCGCCACCATCGACATAAGAAACGGCAGAAAAAGTGTTCATGTCAGAACTGACAACCTCATTGCCGTTCTGATAAGCAGTTATCAATATCTGGCCGCACAAATCACTGGCCTCTATTGGGACTATTTCTATCTGGTAAGCAAAAGTAGCCCGACCAACCACCAAACTAGTGTCGATAATTAATTGATGACTGGTATTAAATCCTGGTTGTATATTCGAGGCAATCCCAGCGTCTGACCAAGCAGACAAAGCGACGTTTATGTCTATTGCCCCAGCTGTCCAAAGATTAATTTGACCTTGTTCGTTATCTTGGAATGAGGCCAGAGCAGTGCCCGAAAATGCCAGAAAGCCAGCCACCAGAATCATTATTCGTATCAAAAATGCCTTCATCATGTCTTTTTTTGTTTTTTAACAGCATTGCGTATTTTTCTGAATTCTTCGGCAACCACCAACACAAAAGGAATCCCCACCAATACCACAAAACCCCAGCGAGTTTTGGCCATGGATAACAAATATCCTACACCAGGAGCAACAGCTACGACCTTACCAAGCACATCTGTTCTTAAAATAGGCTGTTCGTCTGGGCTTTTATTTGCATCACCCTGAGTAACATAGGCGATTTGTCCAGCCACAATTTGATCACCAACAATACGGTGAGTAGTAGGCAGGGCTTCTTTTCCCCGTTCATAAAAAGTAATAATGTCACCGATTTGATACTGTTCGGCGGCGTGAACAATCACCGCACTTCCGGTCTGAATCGCTGGCTCCATGGAACCCGAAGTCACCACCATCGTCTGGTAGCCCAAAACAGGAAAAAGATTGGCCAACACCATCAGTAACAGGCCCGCAAAAACAAGCCCAAACACTCCGTAAAAAATTTTAAATAAAATCTTCATAATTTTTCACTCGAACAAATCCGAGCAAGCCCCACCGGGCGACAATGTCACGCCGGTGTTCGCTTGCCAAGATTCTAGCTATACACTACAACCCATCAAGAACTCAACCTTGCTCAACTCTTGACTGCTACCAAAGGTACCATCCAATTCAAGCTCGGCCGTCATGGTAAAGTCTGACGTGAAGTCAAAACCGGTAATGGTCCAGTTCTGCCAGTCATCAACGCTGTCTCCACCGGTTCCTCCACTAAAGCTTCCCAGGGCAAATCCACCAAGGTTAACATTATTGAGGTTAACGGTTGTACCGGCATCTCGGTTCACAACTGCCAATTGAGCAGTATCCCAAGTGGTACATGCTGCTCCAGCCAAAGACTTGCTTATGGTTGGATTAGTACCAACAGTTGTAAAGAGGGTATCAGTATCGGCATCATATTCAACCGTCACATTATGAGTACCCGGCTTGGTCCAACTGAGATTTTGTGCCACTCTTCCAGCCGCAGACCCCAAATCATGCAACCCAGCATAGACCTCTTCACCACCTGTGTTATTGAAGGATCGGAATCGTGCTCCAGCGGCAGAGGTCATATCAGCTACACCCAACACTACCTGTGGTGGGGTTACGGGATTAAGCGATCCACAAGAAAAACTAGGATTGTTTGCAAACTGCATTCCAATAAATTTCATGGTCATTTCTACTCCATCGGTCTGGGCTTGGTTGGTGTCTGGAGCTGAGCCATCACAACCAGCCGCTGGGTCTAGAGGATCTACAAAAGTTCCAAAACAATACTGGAATCCAACCTCGCCTCGGACATTGTCGTCCAAGTTCAGACCATTGGTGCTATCCATCAAAGTCATCCAACTGCCATCAAAATCGGTGACATTGGCAATCTGAAGTCCGGCTTCTCCACTGTCGTATTCGCCATCCTCATCGGCATCTATCCAAGTGGCCAGTTGCAAGAAGTTCTGCAATTCACCAATGTTCGGTGTTACATCGCCAGCATCGGTCTCGGGATCAAGCCGGTCGTTTTCTGGGGTACCCGTTACTTCAGCAGCCATACAAGCCCAAGCATCCTGATTGGCTCGAAGCTTGAAAAAACCACCATCAGACGCTCCAGGAATAAGTCCCTGAAAATTAAAAAGAGCCTCGTTTCCATCGAGACTCGCCAGGGACAGATTTCCAATTGTTGAATCCGAATCAATTCCAACTTCTAAATCCAGGGTGTCTGCCTGGAACACATTATCGACACTCGTTTCGGTATCACTAAAGAATGCACCCGTCACGCCAGCCACCGCAGCAGCTGTAAAAACGATCATTCCAAAAGCAAGCAATACTTTCCGATTAAGGAAAATTTTTGCATTTTTCATAAAATACTTTATATAAGGTTATCGTTACTAAAACCAGCACCTCTTTCTTCACAAAAGCACCAGATGTCTCTATTATAACATTTTTAAAGCTTTTTAGGGGGTTTCTGTAGTCGAAGTGACTGATGCGGACTCTTCGATGAGATTTTTTTGTCGAATAATAACCTCGGCATAACTGAGATAATCACTCGCAACCAACTCTAGTTCGTAGAGTAATTTGTCAGCATCAACCGGGTGCTGATAGGTGGTATCTTCGCCTGCAATATAAACATCAAAAACAACCTGCGGGCCACCACTTGCATCTTGGGAAAATTCCCTAATCCACAAAGTATCGCCAGCGTTGAGCTCGATACTGTCGTCCATTCGCAAGCGAGCAACTTCGCCATAGATAACAGGATAAGCGGTTCCGGGCGGCGCCTCATCGGAAACAACCAACGCTTCTTGGTCACCAGCAGTTCCTCGCTGACAACCGCAACCATAAGGGTCAGCAAAATAAACCTCCCCCTGCTCACAGACAAACTCTGGTTGTTCAGTACACTGCGTCAAAACCTTGTAAATATAGCGCCTTCCGTACAAGGTTTCCCCTTGTCGACGGTTGGCGGCTTCTAGGCCAGCCCCAATCGAATCATTTTCAAAATTATAAAAATTGTCATAAGTAGCAGCCGATTGTCGTGCAGAACCTTCGCCCCCCTGGTCATACGGAGCCTCATACACGGCCTTGTTTTTGGGCCCAACCAACGTCATAACCACCGCAAAAGCGATAATAGCAAAAGCCCAAAACAAATGTGGATTTTCTCGGGCGGTTTTAAACATGGCTATTTTTTCTCACTCAGAACAATGGTAACAAACGTTTCGTAGTCAGTATCTATTTGCTCCAAAAGATAAGGAAAATCTTCGTACGAAGACAATCGCATCGGTTCTCCATCAACGGGAGCCCAAGCATAGTACACGGCCAACCCACTCCAAATACAGACCTCTGTGCAAGGTTCGTTGATCATCTCGTCGATAACAAACAAGGTTCCGTCTGGCAAATAATATTTAAAATCGGGAGAAAGCGTTACTTTTTGGTCGAGAACAATCGTACTGCCATCGACCAGATACTCTGGCGTTGTCGCCACCGTTTCCTCTATGGCTTCGCAACCACAACCAGTATCGTCTCCAAAATAAGTCTCCCCTTCATCACACACAAAACGAATTACCGCACATTTATCTGTGCTGTCAGCGACATACGTTCGCCCTCCTTTTTTGTCTGTGCTCGAAACAGGAATCATGACCTCGGATTCTGGCAAAGTCATGTCTGGATAGATAACAGGCGAAACAGCTGGTTCTTTGGTTGCGGCATTGTAGACCAACGCTCCACCAGCAACAAACAGCACCATTGCTCCAACAACAACGAAAATATTTTTCATGAATTCATTATACCCAAGAGTGCAAACATCTGCACCCTAATCATTGGAAACAGACTGGTAGGTTTCTCCAAATTCCTTGCCCGCAATAATATAGGGTGTTCCGCTCATATTTTGACCAGCGGCATCACAAGTCACAACAATCATGCAGTCTGCTTTGCCAGATTGTTCTTCACCCCAGGGAGCCATCAGTGTTATGTTTTTCCCAAAAGGGCTAGAAATGGCGCGGCAATGTCCTTTGGATCGAAAAAGGCCAAGTTCATCGGTGGGTTCGTAGCGTTTTTCAAAATCAGCCAAAGCAACAATATAACTTTCTCCAGTAGGATTTGTAACCACCCAGTCACCAGCATTTGCGGTATTGGTCGTTTCGGAAAAACCGTCTTCCAGCCTTGTCATGATTCTTTCTCCCCTCTTGGCAAGACGAGCATTTACGGTTCCCTGTTTGCGATACACCGGTGCAGTGCTTAGCTTTTGCATAATTTCTAAAATATCTTCGTCGGTTAGCTTAAGAAATTCTTCGTTGTCTGATTCTAATTTTGGTGGTTGTTCCATGTTTGTTTTCTTATGTTCAGTGCTGATAAAATCTCTTTAAGTTTACCAGCAACTCGTGCCTAGTGCTTCCTATTTAGGAATTTTCAATAAATCTTGACCCACGATTTACCCAATGGGCACAGGCGAGTCCTAGTTTTTGAAAAATCACCACAAGAAAAACGACACTAACGTGCCGCCTTTCTTGTGTCGATGTTGCGGGCCTTAAATGAAGTTAAAACCTATTTAATGTCTGGATCGTTTTGTTTATCAATGAATCTTTAACCAAAACCCACCCTACATCAAATCGACCATTGATTCTGGTTTTTTAAATACAAGAAGCCTTATTTCGTCAGAAGATACTCCTAGCCTAATAAATATAGCTTTCACTACTTTCAGTAATATTTCTTCTGGTTTTTTATTGATATACAAAACACCAAAATCTTCGTTTCCTGGTTCTGCGCTTTCTTTTGAGTCTAGACCCATATATGAAGGAGCGTTTAGCTTTTCGTGTTCATGGGCAAAGTAGTTTCGATCCTCATATATATCTTTTGCAACATCAGTAAAACTTTTGATCTTTGGCTTATCTTGATTTGATTTATAAAACATCAATAAATCAACTTTTTCTGATTCGGGTAGGCATTCTAGAGTATCAACAAACATTGCTTGAGTGCGAGGTCTTTTTGGGCAGCCACATTCTTTGTATTGGACCTCCGGCGGAAAAATCTGCTGCATAAAGCCAATTAAAATAACCAGCATGTTCCCATACCAAAGATTGTTTGCTTGCAGCGAACTCAAATCCGGCAAATCTACTTTTTTCCCAACATTATCCCTGATTGGTTGAAGTGCCTCAAAATACAACCATAAATGTCTTATTTTTCGCGCAAGGTCTTCTTTGCCTACAAGAAGGTCTTCCGCAGCAGGAGAATCAAGGTAGTAGTTTCCAAAAAAACGGCTTCCGACACCAAAAGTCTTCTGGAACGTTTGAATCTTAGTATTTTCTTTTTTTATGTGATCAGTCGCTGATTTTTCTAGCCAATTTTTGATAGTCTCTTTAAGCAGCTTAAGTTGCCTGTCTTCTTTTGGAGTGTGAGGTAATCCCTCTAATACTTCAAAGGTTTTATTTCCATCGGGCATCGCATCAAATAAAACATCCAGGTGTTTTATGGGGATACTTGTGTCTTCTGACCCACCAATGAGCAGCATTGGCATCGTGAGTCTATTTGCCTTTGGCAAAAGATCATGATTCATGTATTCAATCATTAGATCCCAAGGGCTTCGCTTGATGACGCCTGGCTTTGAAGAGCTTTCTTTTTCCAGCCAACCAGTCTTTTTCCACTGCTCATAGCCTTCGGGGTTACGCTCTCTATTAGATTCATGAATCAAATCCCCGGACACAACAGGAGCAACAGGAACGCAATATGATATTTCATCGGGATATTTTTCCGCATAAGCCAAAACAGAGTATCCGCCCATTGAGGTTCCGGTTAGCGCCAGTGGCTCAACAAACCAATATTGTTGTTTTGCCCACTCGACGACATCTTCCAAATCCTCTGCGTGCAAACCAATACGGGAGTCTTCAAGCTTTCCATCACTCTCCCCAAAACTATTTGTCGTATCAAAATTGAAAGTTATAAATCCTTGCTCGAGAAACGCATCTTTCATGGCAGCAACATGTTTCTGTTCTTTAAAGCCACTGTAGCCGTGCTGAACGATACAGACTCCTCTTGGCGTCTGATTGGGAATCTCTAGATTGCCAACAATCTTCATTTTTTTTCGATTTTTCAATTCAATCTTCTTCATGGATTAGGACGACAAAATCTCAATCTTTCCACCATCAACCCAAACAGCCCAATCATCATCCAGGAACATGAGCGGTGTGGGGTCATTAGGCATATTAGCCACCATTTTCTTGTGGCCAGGAATGAAGTCCGGATTGTTGCAGTGGGGTACGACCGTAAA
Source organism: uncultured Candidatus Saccharibacteria bacterium (assembly GCA_964350165.1). Classification (GTDB taxonomy): domain Bacteria; phylum Patescibacteriota; class Minisyncoccia; order Phycocordibacterales; family UBA1006; genus CAYGJA01. The sequence goes on from CAYGJA010000003.1 coordinate 72,596, forward strand.
GTCAATCAAGCCTAGACCCTTGTGATCAGGAATCTTTTTAATGTGTTCGGCTTCTTCTTCGTCATAAGAGAACGCTTTAATGTTCTTTGAAACAATGATTGCACCTGCACTGGTGCCCGTGTATACGACTTGGTTGTTTTTGATTGCGGAAACAATAATCTCTTCAAATCCACGTTCTCGAATCAGATTTGTGATGTAATACACACTTCCTCCACAAACGTGAAGAATGTCCGCTTCAAGCAGCTTAGCCTCGAGGGCTTCTGGGTTTTCTATGTTCAAGTCAAACTCTGTTAGTTCGTATCCAAGCTCAGTAAACTTATTTTGGTCATTATCAACCCAAAAATGAGGACCAGTATATGGATCAGCCGCGTTCGTTATGAAGAGGACTTTCTTTCCTGTTTCTGGCGAAAGCTCTTTTAGTTTGTGAATTGTTTTGTCTGCTGATGAGGCGAGGAATAGCTTCATGAATATATTCTACCAAAAAGTTTGAATGTACGAGAACCTCCACCCCTACGACCCTTGTTTATCAAGGGATTTTTGTGTGTTGCCAGACTAGGACTCGAACCTAGATTAACCGGACCAGAACCGGTCGTCCTACCATTAGACGATCTGGCAATTATTTTTTACACAACAGTCATACTATGCCAAAAACAAAAGAATTTCAAACAAATAAATTCGATTCTCTTTTGATTATTTGGCTCGTTCTTTGGCGGCTTTGATAAAAGCGGTAAATAGAGGATGGGGAGACAAGGGGCGAGCCAAAAATTCTGGATGAAACTGAACACCCACAAAGAAGGGATGCTCTTTTTTAGGTAATTCAGCAATTTCCATCAACCTACCATCAGGAGAAAATCCAGAAAAGACCAGGCCGGCTTCTTCGAGGGTTTCGATGTATTCTGGGTTTACCTCATAACGATGGCGATGACGCTCGATAACGCTTGTTTTTTTATAAGCTGTTCTGGCGATTGTGCCTGGTTTTAGTTTGGCCTCATAACTTCCCAAGCGCATGGTGCCCCCCATATCTCCCTGTTTTATCTTATCCTCCTGGTCATCCATAACATTAATAACCAGATGAGGAGATTTTGGATCGACCTCTCTTGTGTGAGCTTTTTTCAATCCAACTACGTTTCGAGCATATTCAATAACCAACAACTGCATGCCATAACAAAGTCCAAAATACGGAATACCCTGTTCTCGGACGTAGCGAACAACGTTTATCTTGCCCTCAATGCCCCGAGACCCAAATCCGCCCGGAATAAGTACACCGTCATATTGGTCCAAAATAGACATCTTGGCGTTCTTTTTTTCAAACTGAGTAGAATCCAAATAATCAATCTGGGGCTTTACACCCAAATGATAAGCCGAGAACTTGATAGCCTCCAAAACCGAAATATAGACATCAGACAGCACAAAATCACCAGTCTGGAAGTATTTACCCACCACGGCTATTTTTACTGGTTTTTTAGCCGTGTGGGCTTTTTTGACAAAAGCTTTCCATTTGGTCAGGTTGTTTTTCTTTTTTGGCAAGGAGAGAAGTTTGCTTACCTTGTCGCCCATGTTTTCCTTGGTAAAACTAAGGGGAACATCATAAATACTGGCCACGTCCGGCGCGGAGATTACATAATCAAAAGGAACACCAGACATCATGGCTATTTTTTGTTTGCGTTTTTCGTCGATTGGAACCGATGCTCTCCCTACAATAATATTAGGCGTAATTCCATAAGAATTAAGCTGTCTCACAGCATTCTGGGTAGGTTTAGTCTTCATCTCCCCGACACTGGACGGAATGGGCAGGAATGAAACCATTACAAACAGAACATCGTCTGGGTGCTGAATTTTTAATTGTCGAGCCGCCTCTAGGAAAATTGCATTCTGGTATTCGCCAACGGTTCCACCGATTTCAAAAATAGTAATATCAGAATCCATTTTTTTTACCGAGACATCAATGCGTCGCAATATTTCCTCGGTAATGTGATAAGTGGGCTCAACACACTTGCCGCCATATCCCAAAGCGCGCTCGCGATCGATCACATATTTGAACACCATACCGTTGGTCATGTAGTTTTCTTCGGGCAAATCAGTATCGAGAAAACGCTCGTAATTTCCCATATCCTGGTCTGTTTCGAGACCGCTATCTAACACGAACACTTCTCCGTGTTCGGTTGGATTCATGGTGCCAGCGTCTACGTTGAGGTACGGGTCAGCCTTGATGAGGCCAACTGTGTATCCTTTGGCTTGCATAATGGTTCCCAATGAAGAAGTCGTGACTCCTTTACCAACGCCAGACATGACTCCGCCAACTACGAATATATATTTCCTTTTCTTTTTAGATTTCACGAATTATTTACGCAAATAACGACGAATAGCAAACAGACTGGCGATAACACCCAAAATAACTCCAAGCACCACGGTAATCACAAATAATTGTGTGAAGTTATTCGCATAGTACAGATAGACATCCATTCCTCCAAAAAAACCAGCTGTTTTTTGACTTACCCAAACCGTGGCAGGATACAATATTGCCAACGTCACCACCGCAGATACAAAGCCGTACATAATACCCTGCACCACAAACGGCCCCCGAATATATTGATTTTCGGCACCAACCAAACGCATAATTTCGACCTCTTCTCGAGATGAATAAATCGCCAATCGAATAGTGTTAAAGGTAATCAACACAGAAATGATCATAAAGAAAAGAGTCAACCCCAGCCCCAGTGCCTGCACGGTGGCAATAGTATCGTGGAGCCTGTCCAAGATTTCTTTGTTTTGTTGATAGTTAATTCGCTCAACAATAGAGTCTGTGCTGGACAGATCAAGCACACCGCGACTCTGTAGTTGGCCAATTATTTTTTCGTAATCACTTGGATTGCTGGCTTTTATTGACAAGGAAGCTCCTAGCGGATTCTCGCCTAATTCTTCGAGGGCCTGCAACGTCAAAGTGTCACCCTGATGTCGGTCGAGGAACCGAGTAAGGGCTTCGTCGCGAGAAATATAAACAGTTTCTTGGACCAAATCTACTTTTTCGACCTCTTGATTAAAATCGGATATTTCGACTTCGGTCACTTCTGGGTAAAAAAAGACCGTCACATCAACACGTTCCGAAATCTGTCCCACCGAAAAATTAAGCACAGCATTAAGGAACAAAAGGAAGGCCACAATCGACAACGTAACAGTCATCATCAGCACCGCCGCCAAAGACACGATTCCGTTTCTTCGGAACCCCTGAAAGCCGGTTTTTAATGTTCTTTTGAAAAAATCTCCTGCGCGCATATTACTCAATTATATATTTACCTTTCTCTTCATCTCTTACCAATTTTCCTTTCTCCAGGGATACTACTCGTTTTTTGAGTCGGTCTACTACTTGTTTGTCGTGCGTAGCCAGTATCACCGTGGTACCCAAGTCATTAATCTTTTTCAGGATCTGGATAACTTCGGCCGTGGCTACTGGATCCAAATTCCCCGTAGGTTCGTCGGCAATGATCACTTCAGGCTGATTAATAATCGCTCGCGCAATAGCGAGACGTTGTAGCTCTCCGCCGGACAATTCCCGCGGGAAGCGGTATTTCATATCGGACAAATCAACCAAGTCGAGCACATACGGGACGTCGGCGGCAATGTCCTGATCACTCTGCCCCGCCGCCTCCATGGCAAAGGCAATGTTTTCGTAGGTTGTTTTGTTGGGAAGCAAACGAAAATCCTGAAATACCACCCCGATTCTACGTCGGTAGGCTGGCACCTGATAACGATGAAGAGTGTTGATGTCGAGCTCTTCGAACAAAACCCGCCCATCGGAAGGTGCCTCCTCGGCCAGGAGAAGTTTTATCAAGGTGGTTTTTCCTGAACCAGAAGGTCCCACCAGAGAAACGAATTCTCCTTCATTAATAGTGAAGGTCACTTTGTCTAGTGACTTGTTTCCTCCACGGTAGACTTTCGTCACCTCGTCAAAATAAATCATGCTGGAGTAATTATAGCTAATTTGCGTCTGGTATACAAAATTAAAAAGGTATAGCTTTTTAATTTAATTTTCTCGCATGGCATCAATAAAAGCCTGCAAGTCGCCATCTTCGAGAACCTTGTTGATATTTCGCTCTTCTACGTCAGTGCGGTGATCCTTGACCATCTGATACGGGTGCAATACGTACGAACGAATCTGACTTCCCCATTCATTGTCGGTGGTTTTGCTCACATGGAGGCTGGCTTCTTTTTTCTTGCGGTCAGATTCTTGTTTGGCGGCCAATTTCCCGCGCAACAACTCCAAGGCCTGGTCACGATTGCGCTCCTGGGTGCGTTCGGATTCTGCATGCACCGTAATTCCCGTAGGGACATGTGTTGCCCGCACAGCCGTCTCGCGCTTGTTCACATTCTGACCACCAGGACCAGATGATTTGGTGAATTCTAGCTTGATTTCATCTTCGGGAATTTCGAGATCCTTGGGGTCTGGTAATTTTGGAATTACTTCAACCATGGCAAAAGAAGTATGTCGCTTGTTCTGAGCATTAAAAGGCGACACTCGTACTAATCGATGCACGCCCGATTCGTGCTGTAATTGCCCGTAGACTCCTTTCCCGCTTATTTCCATGGTGATATTACGATAACCACCGTGATCAGTAGTGTGCTCACTGAGAACCAGGGTTTTCCAGCTCTTGCTCTCGATATAGATATATTTGATATACATCTGATAGAGCATCCGCACAAAGTCTTCGGCATCGTCGCCACCTGCCCCGGCAAAAATAGTCATAATCGCGCTACCCTTATCGTATTTTCCAAATCCTTCTAGCTCGTCTTTTATTTCTTGCATTCGCTGAATATCTGCTTGAGCCCGATCTTTGTCCTTCCAAAAATCAGCCTGCATCATTCGAGCTTCTATCTCGGTCAATTCTGTTTGCAATTCGGCCTTGTCCATATTATGCATCGTAACACTTACTTGCGCCGCAGATACATCACTACGTAGCGTCTTTTGTATGACTGGGCGCCCCACTTCTGATAACCTGTATATTTTTTTTGATAGAGTACCTCGAAGTCTGGTTCGTACAATTGAGCTAAGTCCTTTTCAGATGGAACATATTCAACCACACCTAAATTAGGGTGCACATAACTATCAGGATCGGGTCCAGGCATGTGTTTGAGCAAATTATGTGCATTGCGATCGCCGTCCTTGGTCAAGGTTCTGACATACATCCAACCTCCAGAAGATATTCGTTCGGCCAACTGGCCAATCAATGTGGTTCGCTTTTTTTCGCCAAGAACATGAGTGGTGGTGCTATCGATAACCAAATCAAAACCAGCAATACTTTGTGGTAATCCGGCTGACAAGTCACCCTGGACCCATTGCAACTGTGAAGCTCGTTCACGGGCCACACCAAGAGCAGTATCAGATATGTCGATTCCGGCTCCAGTAGTTCCAAATCGATTGTAAAGATAGATTAGATTTCGGCCCGTTCCACACCCCAAATCAAGCGCTCGAACCTGTTCCAAATCTATGTCCTGGTCTTTTGTCAGCCAATCAACAAACCGCTTGAATTCTGCGGTTGGTTCTGCGTCTTTGGTTAACAGTGCTGGGTTGCTGTATTCCAGCTCCCAAGCAGCCTTGGCTGGAATTGGTTCTATGTTCATGGAGCCAACGGGCAGATTCGAACTGCCGACCTCTCCCTTACGAAGGGATTGCTCTACCAACTGAGCTACGCTGGCCGTATCGCTCGCTCGCCGCATGCAAACGTGAGCCACCTGTCGGGATTGAACCGACGACCTCATCCTTACCATGGATGCGCTCTACCAACTGAGCTAAGGCGGCAAATGTATAAAGCGGATTGTAAGAGATTTGGAAAGATTTCGCAAGATTTTCTTCAACACAAAACCCCAATACTTCTACTGGGGTTCTGTTGGTGCGCTGCGGACGAGACTTGAACTCGCAACCTCCCGCGTGACAGGCGGGTGCTCTAACCAGTTGAGCTACCGCAGCTTTTTTGTTTTGCCCGCGTAAGTATAGGCAAAAAACCATACTTACACAAGTGTGTCGACGGGAGGAATTGGTCACAAATCTTTATTTTGATAAATCAAAATATAAGTTCGCGACCCCGACTCGACCACGCCCTGCGGGCGGCTTTGCGGCCTCCGTCTTTCAATTCCCCCTTTCGAACACTATGCCAAGGCTCGCCAAAACTTTGTTTTGGCGAGCTCCTGTCATATGTGTCGACGGGAGGAATTGAACCTCCGACCTTGGGTTTATGAGTCCCACGCTCTAACCATCTGAGCTACGCCGACATGTATATCGAACTGGGAAAACGATACCACGATGACCGGACCGTCGCAAGAAAAGAAAACAAAAAACACAAAAGCCTGCACGTAATAGATGCAGGCTTTTGTGTTTCTTTGTTGCGGGAGTCGGACTCGAACCGACACCTTCAGGTTATGAGCCTGATGAGCTGCCATTACTCCATCCCGCGATGTCTATACTTTTTACCATAACTACAGGTTTGGGTCAATTTACTTGATGTAACGAGCATGCTTAAAAACATCTTCGTACCAGTGCATCACTCGCAACGCTTGCATGTGCGATAACCGAAAACTAGACCCTTCGTGGGCGATTTTGTTTCGAATGAGGTGCGCCTTCCAGGCCTCGTTACGCTTGGGAAAGTTTCTTGGATCCGCGGACTTTAATCTTTCTCCAAGACTATTCCCGGTATAACCCAAACGTATGAGCAAATCATCAAGCATGGCGTCAGCTTCTATAATAGCCACCCGCCAATCTGTTTCGTTCTGAGAAGCAAATAGATTTTTTACATGATCCCAGCGTGTAGTTGGTTTTTGAAAATGATTTTCTTCGGGGCCGGTGACATACTGCTTGAGCCATTCATAACGCTTTGAACGTTCTTCTTGCTGTAAAACATAAAAATAAATACCAACACCAATCGTAATAACAATAAAAGCCACCAGCATGACCTTGATTACGGTGAGAATTGAACTGAAATTAAACAAACCCAAAAACCAATCGTCTATTGTCGAAAACGAAAAATTACCGTTAAACGAAATTTGAGGCACCGGGTTTAGCGACGGCAAACCCCTGCTGGCAACGTTATCAAAACCTTCCTCCATTGGGAATATTATACCCCACTCTCCAAATCCTTTCCGGCTGTGAACAAACGTTCTTCGTTAAAATGAGGCGCAAAGAATTGAATCCCTAGAGGCATATCATTGTCATCAATCCCAAAAGGAACAGTAATGGCTGGAACGCCAGCAATATTGGCGGGTACGGTAAAGATATCAGCCATATACATCGACAAAGGGTCGGATTTTTCTCCAATCTTGAAAGCACCGGTTGGTGTGGTTGGTGTGGCAATCAAATCAACATCCTCGAACAATTTGACGATCTCTTCTCTAATGACCGCCCGAACCTTTTGGGCTTGGCCATAATAAGCATCGTAATATCCAGAAGAAAGCACATAAGTTCCAAGCATGATGCGCCGACGGGTTTCTTCACCAAAGCCTTTGCCTCGTGATTGTTTATACGTATCATCAAGGTCCACCCCCGACACGCGAGCCCCATAACGAACTCCATCGAGTCGAGCCAGGTTCGAAGAGACCTCTGCTGGCATAATTACATAGTAAACAGGTAGTGAGTATTTCAAGTGTGGTAACGAAATATCTTTTACGGTGTATCCTTTTGCTTGCATAACAGCCAGGGCCTGTTCAAAACTTTCTTTTACTTTTGGATCGATTCCATCAGATTCAAGAAAAGATCGCGGTACTCCGATAATTTTTTTCTTCATTTCACGATACTGTTCCCTTTTTTTCTGATCAGTTACGGTTTGGGCATCCCTGTCAGAATGGCCAGCAATAGCTACGTGCAACAATTCTGCATCAGCTACTGTTTTTGTGAATGGACCGATTTGATCCAACGAAGACCCCATGGCAATCAATCCATAGCGAGAGACCGCCCCATACGTGGGATACAGGCCAACCAGGCCACAAAAAGAAGCTGGTTGACGAATTGAACCACCAGTATCAGAACCAAGCGCGGCAATGGCACCACCCATTGCAACCGAGGCGGCCGAACCACCAGAAGAGCCTCCGGGAACACGATTCGTGTCCAGGGGATTCTTGGTAACTCCATAGGCGGAATTTTCGGTAGAAGAACCCATGGCAAACTCGTCCATATTGGTTCGCCCAACAATAACCACCCCGGCGTCTTTTAATTTTTTAACCACATCCCCTTCATATGGAGCAACATAATTCTCCAAAATTCGAGAAGAAGCAGAAGCGATTTGTCCATAAACAAGCATATTGTCTTTGAGCGCAATTGGCATGCCACACAAAGGGCCAGCAGTACCGTTGTCGTACATAGACTGAGCACGATTTATCGCAGCCTCGATTTCGAAAAATTCAAGAAAAGCATTGATTTTTCCGTTCTTCTCTTTTGCTTCTTCTACAAAAGCAGTACATAGTTCTTTTACTGTAAGGTTTTTTTGCAAAAGAGCCTCGTGAGCCTCGTGTATAGAAAGTTTAAGGATGTCTTGTTTATTCATCGCCCTGGTTGATTATTTTTTGTACTTTTACATATCTATCTTGTCGCTGTGGAGCTTGTTCAAGCAAATCAGAGACATTGGCTTCGTTTACAGTTACGTCTTCTCTCGTTTGGTTTGTTACCCCAAACACCTCTTCGGCAGTAGCTGTTACTTCACGCAACTGATCGATGTACCCAAGAATAGAGCCAAAATCACCCAAAAGAGAACTTGCCTCTTCTTGGGTCAGCGGTAATTTAGAAAGGTCAGCCAACTGTTTCATGTCTTTTTCATCCATAGACAACAGTATAGACGAGCAAAAGGTGCCTGTAAAACAATCTACTCCTTGGCGGTCTCGGCAAGCAAGGCTACAAATTCTTTTTCAGACAATATGGCGACCCCCAAATCTCTTGCTTTTGAAAGTTTTGAGCCAGACTTATTTCCAGCAACAAGATAAGATGTCTGCGTCGAAACACTAGACGAGACTTTGGCCCCAAGGCTTCGCACTTTTTCTGCTGCCTCATCCCGAGACATGGTAACCATGGTTCCAGTAAAAACAAAACTCCTACCAGAGAGAGGAAGATTTTCATGATTACCCAGAGCACCACTCAGAGGCTCCACCTCGAGCAAAAGCGCATCCAAGAGCGACTGATTGGCACCGTCTCGAAACCAGCTTGTCACCGAAGCAGCCACTGTGTCTCCAATGCCATCAAGCTCGGCTAATTCTTCTCGAGTGGCCTGCTCAAGCTTGGCTAAGGTTGGGTATTTGTTCGCCAAAATTCGAGCCGTCTCGACCCCAACATGACCAATCCCAAGTGCCACCAAAAAACGATACAGTTCTGGTTTTGTGGATTTTGCAATAGCCTGCAACAAATTATCTACTGACTTTTCTTTAAAACCCTCCAGCCGCAAGAGTTCTTTTCGATCCAGATGATAAATATCAGGAATATCAGTCACCATGCCCGCCTCCATGAGTGTTCGAATAATCTGCTCACCGAGCCCGACAATATTCATGGCTCCTTTACTTACATAATGCACCAAGCGTTGAGCCAACAACTCTTTTTGGGCACCCCCAGACAAGAACCAGTTCGCAGAATCACCACCAGTACTAGTTTGTCTTTTTTCAATTACCCAACCTTTTTCCTTGGCATATTTTTGAATATCAAAATATTTTTCTTGCCCAGAACGTAATTTTGGCAAAACCTGAACCACTTTGGGAATAATGTCCCCAGCTTTTTTAATAACCACCGTGTCCCCCACCATTAAATCCAGCCGCTTGATTTCATCAAAATTATGCAACGATGCTCGCGCAACGGTTGTTTCGGCAAGCTCAACGGGCTCCAGTTCTGCCACTGGAGTCAGTGCTCCTGTGCGTCCCACCTGTACCGTAATATTTTTTACCTTGGTTGTGGTTTCTTCGGCTGGGAATTTGTAAGCAATCGCAAAGCGTGGCGCCTTGGCCGTGTAGCCGATTTTGGTAGATAGACGAGTGTCGTCTAATTTTATCACCACCCCATCAACCCCATAGGGCAAGGTTCGCCCTTTTTCTTTCCAGTCATCATAGTATTTTTGGACAGTAGCCAGATCCTGACAGGATCGATAATGAGGATTCACCGAAAACCCTAAACGAAAAAGCTCTTTTAGCTCTTCAAGTCGACTATTCAGCAAAGCTTGCCCGGTACCAAGATCAATCAAGTCGTACATAAAACTTTGTAAATTTCTGGTTTTCGTAATTGAACTATCGAGCTGACGCAAAGAACCAGCCGCTAGATTTCTGGTGTTGGCATAGACTGGCAAATCAGAAAGTCTTCTTTCTTTATTTATTTTATCCAAATCATTTTGATCTATCCAAACCTCCCCAACAACGAGCACATCGATTGCCTCAGACAAGACCTGTGGGACAGATGCAATGGTACGTACATTGTGAGTTATGTCTTCGCCAACGCTACCATCTCCGCGGGTAGCCGCTCGAATCAATCGTCCTTTACGATATTCCAGGACCATTTTTACACCATCAATTTTTAGTTCACACGAATACAAAGGTTTTTCTTTGTTGCTTAATTTTTTTATGCGGGCATCCCAGTCAACTAATTCCTGAAAGTTAAAAATATTATCATAACCCCACTGTTTAACCGGGTGATTTATTTTTACAAAAGCATCAATCACACCACCTCCAACCTGACGACTAGGGCTCAGGGATGAACGAAGATCAGGAAAACGAGATTCCAGTGCAATCAATTCAGAATACAGAGCGTCATAGGCCTGATCCGAAATTTCTGGCTGATCCAAAGTATGATACAGATGAGCGTGATGCTGGATTTCCTGTGTAAGTTTTTCGATACGCTTTTTTGCGATCTGCTTATCCATCACCAAACTATAACGCAAACAACAAATCTAGAATAGAGACCGGGAAAATTATAGAGAACACTGCCCCAGCTGCCAAAAAAGGCCCAAACGGAAGTGGCGAACTCATCGTTACGATTCCCCGCCTAAATAACCTTCCATAACCCAGCCACAATAATGAGATAATAGCTCCTCCCCAAAAAGCAATGAGTAGGGTTGATAAGCCCAAATACCACCCATGAAGCAACCCAATCACCAGTATCAGTTTGATGTCACCAAGACCCATCAAGCGACCTTTTGAAAATAGCCACAACAAAAGAAAGGGGGTTGCAAAAATAACCCCCGCCAACCAATCAAAAAGAACGGTAGTGTTTGATACAATCGGTAGCCAACCCAAACCAGCACCCACCAGGGCAAGTACCCCGATGGCAATAGTCCAACTGTCAGGCAAAATCATATGCATAATATCGTAGACGCTAAGCGCCAAAAATATCCAAGAAATCAACAACAAGAGCCCTCCCAGTGGAGTAACTCCATAAAAGAAAACAATTGCAAACCCCAGAATACCCGAGATAACTTCTACGACCGGATACTGCCAAGATATTTTGCTCTTGCAAGATGAGCATTTTCCTCGCAAAAAAAGATAGCTAATCACCGGTACGAGCTCATACCAGTGAAGCTGTTTACTACAAGAAAAACATTGCGACCGACCACCAAACGTCATCCCCGTTTGCCATCTCAACACCAAAACATTCAAAAAACTTCCTACAATGAGCCCGAATAAACCTCCGATAATTGCTTCAAACATACACTATTGACAATTCGCCACGTTACTTAAAATAGCAGCTGTTCCTGATCCGGCATAACCAGTAGAATCGACACACCAGTCAGTAGCATTGGCCAAAGGCGCTGACACGGCCCAAGAACTGGCAGAAGAACCAGCACTTGCATTACCGTCGTCAGCGGCACAAGTGGCCGATCCACCAAAAGTTGCTTCCGAAATAATATTTCTTGCCGTCTGGTCACTATAAAAAAAACTAGCTCCAGAAGTTGGACAAGTCGCCACGGCATAATCAGGACCATAATGACCATTCAGGGTAAAGTATAGCTCCGCTTGATTTCGAAGTGAGGATAAATTTGATTTTATTTTTGCGTTCTCTGCCTTGTCTTTAGCCAACCCGAGAGAGCCAATAACAATCGCCGCCAAAATACCAATGATGGCGATGACCACCAAGAGCTCAATCAGCGTAAAACCT
>CAYGJA010000003.1:84795-111559 GCA_964350165.1 uncultured Candidatus Saccharibacteria bacterium
GCCAAAATACCAATGATGGCGATGACCACCAAGAGCTCAATCAGCGTAAAACCTTTTTGTAACTTTTTGGTCATAAAATTTAGTTATAAAATACTTTTAATTTCTAATGACATCCTCAGTATGGAAATAGGAGAGGGTCTGTACAAAGTCTATCACGCACAGAGACTATGCAACAGTGCTTTGTGGACAACGGGTGCACCTAAAAGGCAGACGAGAGATTGTAGATTGGCATAAGCACGGCTGTCAACAAAAAACCAACACCAATTGCAAGAAGGATAATTAGTACTGGTTCAATCAAACCAATCAATGCGTCTACCGCAGAATCTACTTCGCGTTTATAGAATCGCGCCAAGGTCGAGAGGATTTTGCCAAGCGAACCCGTCTCTTCACCCACCTTCATCATCTGTACCATAATCGAGGGTACCAAGTCGCTCTTGCCAAGCGCACTGGAAATAAGCTGTCCGCCTTTTACGTCACGCATTGCCTCCACTAGTATTTTTTGATACTGACGACTCCCCACCACACCAGAAGTAATCTCTATAGCCCGCAATACCGGTATGCCTGCCGACAGCATTGTATTTAAGTTATCAGCAATTCTGGCTAGGTATAATTTTTGAAATAATTTTCCTAGAATAGGTGCTCGCAATTGTATGGCATCAACCTTGGCACGTCCGATAGGATTGCGAACATATTTCCACAAAGAAAAACCGCCCCCCACAACAATTAATATCAACAGCCACCAGAACTTCACAAAAAAGTCAGACAGCGCCAAAACAAATTGGGTATACAGCGGAATATCTTGCCCTGATTCAATGATAATGATACCCAACCGAGGAATAACCATGGTCAACATAAGCACCATGACCAATACGAAAGTTGCAATCACAAATGATGGATAAATTAGGGCGTTTTTTGTCTTGCTAGTCAATTCGTATTGACGCTCAAGATAATCAGCCAAATAGAGAAATGTTTCGGACAAAGTTCCCGATTCATTTCCGGCTCGCGTCATGCCAACATAAAAATCAGAAAAAACATTAGGATGTTTTTGCATTGCTTGGGTGACCGAGGTTCCGGCTTTAATATCTTCCGCAACCGCAGCCAGAGTTTCTTTCAGAATTTCGTTTTCGGTACTTTCCGACATCAAGGCAAAGACTTTTAAAGCAGAAACCTGAGATTCAAAAAGAGTAGCCAATTGCCTGGTCATGATTACCAGCTGACGCATAGGGGGACGATTGGAAAAACGAATCTTTCGAGATAGACCACTGCCGAGTCTATCTTTTTTTTCCACACTAGCCACCACAAAACCACGTCCCTGCAGAGCCTGCATGGCCAAATCATGATTCAGAGCTTCTATCTCGCCAGAAACCTGATGACCACTTTGATCGATTACTTTATATAAAAATAATGCCATATAACTCTATCTAGCTTATCATGCGTTGCAAGCCCTGAGGATTAAGCGAGTATTGTCGGGCGACCTCAACGGTAATGTGTCCTTCTCTTACCATACCCATCAAAGACTGATTCATAGATATCATTCCTTCTTCATGACCCGTCTCAATCACTGTTTCAATTTCGTGGGTTCTTTTTTCTCGTATCAAATTAGCAACGGCATTGTTCTTGAGTAAGATTTCATACGCAGGCATGAGTTCACCCGAAATCGTAGGCACCAAGCGCTGAGAAAAAATACCAAGCAAACTCCCCGCCAACTGAGTCCTGATCTGATCCTGTTGACTAGCCGGAAAACTATCAATAATACGGTCAACCGTCTGAGCTGCGTTGTTTGTGTGTAAAGTAGACAAAACCAAATGCCCCGTTTCGGCAGCGGTCACAGCCGTACTGATTGTCTCAAGGCTTCGCATTTCTCCTATCATGATAACGTTTACATCTTGGCGAAAAATAGAATGGAGGGCGGATTCAAAACTTTTGGTGTCGACCCCAACGGCACGTTGATTTATGACAGATTTGTCATCGTGAAAAATATATTCTACTGGATTCTCAACCGTGACGATGTTCTCCCGTCTGGTTTTGTTGATATGGTCAACCATAGCCGCCAAAGTTGTTGACTTGCCCTGGCCAACAGGGCCCACCACCAAAAAGAACCCTTGTTTTTTCATGGCTATATCTTTTAGAATTGGCGGCAGGTTTAACTCATCAAAAGGGCGCACACTACCAATAGACCGCAAGGCAACTGATACTTGGCCATCCTGCACATAAGCATTTCCACGAAAACGAACCCCCTCCTGGAAACGGTAAGAAAAATCAAGCTCTAGGTTCTGTAGAAACTCAGTAAACTGATCTTCGTTAATCATTTCACGCAGGAGACCTTTGACGTCTTCGTTTGAAAGTTCTGCCATCTTTGCCAAAGGCAAAAGCTCTCTGCGAACACGAACAATTGGCTGTCTCCCCACCACAAGATGCAAGTCGGATGCATTCTCCTGAATAACAATAGTAAGCAGTTGTTCGAGCAATTGAGAGCCAGGCATGTTTAGTTTTCTGATTGCTTGCTGATAACGGCCTGAACTCGCTCCACTACTTCCTGAGGGGTGTAATTAGCCTTTACAATATAGTCAATAGCATGGAGTTTTTTTGCTCGCTCAATATCTGATTCTTGGCTCAGGTTCGACAAAACAATGAATTTTGTTTTGTCAGACAGGCCTTCTTTGTGTGCTTCCTCGAGCAAAGTAAACCCGTCCATCTCTGGCATCACAAGGTCAATCAAAGCAAAAGCTATTTGTTCTTTTAGTTCTCGCAATTGATCCAGGGCGTTTTCTCCAGAAACAGCCGAGATAACTTCGTAACCGCTATCGGTAAACTTCATGGCGTACATATCTAACAAAAAAGCGTCGTCATCAACAATCAGGATTTTTACCTTGTCTTCTTTTTCACTCATATCTCTTATAGTTTAGCACGTCCTACAAAGCATTAACTTCAAAAAACGGCAATTTTCCATCCATGCTTTTGAGTACCGCGTCATCTTTCATGGTTATCATTCCGTATTTGCGGGCCACTTTATAGATGGTTTCCTCGGTAGGGTCACGCAATACCGCTGATTCCAGCTCGGAATTCATAGTGAACATTTCATAGACACCAATACGCCCCCGAACCCCAGAAGGACAGCTGGCGGTGGTTTTGGCATCATATAATTTGCGATCCAAATCAAACTGATCACGATACTGTTGCGGCAAATCAGAAAATTGATTTTCGAGCATCAGGCGCACACTTTCATCTGCGGCTAATTCTTGTTGTGAACCATCGCAAATTCTTTTTACCAAACGTTGAGCAATAGCCAGATTAAGCGTTGGCGCAATCAGATATGGATCAATTCCCATATCGACCAAACGAGGAATAACACCAATAGCACTGTTGGTGTGCAAGGTAGAGAGCACGAGGTGCCCCGTAAGAGCCGCCTGAATAGCCAGTTCTGCCGTTTCGCGATCGCGAATTTCTCCCACCATCACAATATCTGGGTCTTGACGAAGGACACTTCGTAGCCCCTGAGCAAAGCTATACCCTATCTCTGGATGAACCTGCGACTGAGAAACACCATCAATGAGATACTCGACTGGATCCTCCAGGCTGACAACGTTGCGTTTTTCTCGGTCAAGCTCTCGCAACATGGAATACAGTGTGGTGGTTTTTCCTGATCCAGTTGGACCAGTAATCAAAATCAAGCCATACGGACGAGCCAGCGCCTGTCGCACCAAGGAAGTGTGGTAGTCAGCCATGCCTGCTTCTTCTAGTGATTTTACGTTTTTTTCTGGATCAAGAATACGAATAACTACTTTTTCTCCGTAGGCCGTTGGAAACGTTGAAACACGAAAATCAATTTTGCGACCATCTATTTTGGCCGGAAAACGTCCGTCCTGAGGTCGCCTCTTTTCATCTATTTTTAATTTTGAAAGTATCTTGACTCTGGCCACCAAAGCGCTGTGGACCTTTGCATCGAGCCAAAGGCTGG
The DNA here is from genome assembly GCA_964350165.1 of uncultured Candidatus Saccharibacteria bacterium. Taxonomy (GTDB): domain Bacteria; phylum Patescibacteriota; class Minisyncoccia; order Phycocordibacterales; family UBA1006; genus CAYGJA01. The sequence goes on from CAYGJA010000003.1 coordinate 88,754, forward strand.
TGTGCAATATTCCATCAACACGAAAACGTACTTTTACTTTTTGCCCGGTATGCTCAATGTGTACATCAGAAGCACGTCCTTCGACAGCGTGACGCAAAATAACCGCGACCATTTTGGTCACCGGCGCATCTTCAACAATGCCTTTTTCTACCTTGGTGTCAGAGGCCTTGTCTAAAGCTTCCGAAAACTCACTTGATTCTTCTTGCTCAGAAACAACACCCTGCTCCACCGAATCAACCTGCTGGGAAATACCAGTGTAGCTCTCTAGTGCGTTTTCAAAATCAGCATTTGATATCAAAAAAGTCTGAAAACTGATTTTGTTTTTGGAAGCCATGAATTGCAATGCGTTATAAGCCTCCATGCTGTCCGGATTAACCATACCGACCTCCAGCACCCCCTCCGAAGTTAGTCCTATTGGAACCAAGCCGTAGTGTCGAGCGGACTGCTCTGGAATATACTGTAACGCTTCATAGGGAACGAGAGATTGATCAACTGAGCGATACGGCAGTTTGTAATATTCGCTTTTTAGTTTTGCAATTTGCTCTTCTGATATGCCGAACTTCGACAAAGCAGCTTCTACATTTCCATTACTTTCTTCAGTCGCCTGCTTGATTTCGTCAACCTGATATTGGTTGATGATGCCTTCTTGTACTAAATGATCAACAAAGCTCATGTTTTAAAAATTAAAGACATTACTATCAAAATCAAGAACCGGCGGCAAGGCTTCTGGTGTTTCAATTATTGTATCAAGGGTTGTTTGATCTCTAGTAGGCAACTGCTCGCCACCCACAGCCTCTGGCAAAGGCTCAAAAGGGTTTTCACGACCAACCACAGCTGGTCTAGGAATAACTACGCTGTAATCCTTGAGACTACGAAATTCGGGGCTACTCAAAAAAGCAACATCCAGCTGTACAGCCTGAAAACGTTGCGTCGCTATGTCTATCTTGCGAATCTGTTCTTCGTAGGTCATCACCGTGGTCTGTGCTCGCGCCGACAAAACAGAGCTCCCTCCGTTATATACCTGCCAACCAACGACAGCAAAAACGCCGAGAACCAGCGCTCCAACAATCAGTATTCGTTGTGTATGTAGTGGATGCATGTTATTTCCAATAAGTGTCTAATGCCAAAGTGTACGAATAGCCATTTTCTGTTTCGAAAGCTTGAAAATTAAGAGAATTTGTATCGATAATTCGTTGGCTCAATTCAAGCTGTTCCAAAAAATCTACAAAATCACCATAATACCCCTCCAATTGGGCCTGGAAAGAGACGACGTTGATGGTTTGCCCAGCGACCTCTCTGGCTCCAGTACCAGAGACGTTGATCCCGCTTACTCCAAGACCGTAACGCTCGGCTAGTTTTTGTAATTCCAAGATTAATTTTACGTTGTCGATTTGATCGGGAACAAGCGTATCCATACGGCTAATATCAGAAGTAGGAACACTGTCGTACAGCTCTATCACCGACTGCCCCACCTGGTTGAGATTTTCTGTTTTTTCTATCAAAGCAGTTATTACTTCGGCATCTTTTTGCATTTCACCGATTTCTCCCAACAAAGGAAACCCATAAAAATAGGCTGCTCCAATTCCAACAATTAGCAGTAGTATGCCTAGGATGCTTTTTACCATGTAGCCATTGTAATACAGTCAATCTTTAGAACTGGTTGTTATTCACAGTTGTTTATTCTTTTACAAAACGAGTCAGGTTTTTGACTGGCTCAATCACGAGATTAAAACTAACCCGTCCATTTTCCGAAAGTCGAAAACCAGAAAAAATATGATTCTCCGCCAAAGGACTGGCACTCAGTATGTCAGACTGCTGGGCAATCGCTTCGTAGCTGGCGGCTTCTCCGGTAAGCACAATCCCGGCCCCACCTCCACCACCATAAGAAAAATTAGAATAACTCACATCTGAGATAGTGTTATCTTCCAAAAAACGAAACAGTGGCGAAGATACTCGATGCGAACCAAAAACACTCTGGGTCAATTTGAGTCGGGCGTCTACTTTTTCAATTTCGTTTAGATTTTCTAAATCAATAACCTGTTGCACAGTTGTCAGTTGTTGCTCCAAGTCGGCAACATCCTGAGCGACCAGACCATGGAAAAAATAAACCCCTCCAGAAAACAAGCCACCTACCACAAACACAAATAATCCTAAATACAAAAACAAAGGAGTGCCTTTGGGTCGAGCTGGAGGTGTCACCCCCACTGGATTAGGAACAGGGCTTCGTTGTGCAAAACTGGTATTTAAACTTGTGTCAATTTGTTGCGGTGTCATAACAATTTATTGCATATGCTTGAGGGCCGCTCCCAAAGCGACAGCAAACTCCGGCCCTACTTCTTTTAGTGTAGCATCTAAAAATACTGGTGATTGTACTCTCTGGAAAGGATCGGCTATTTCGATGGGGATATTGACCACCGCCTGCATTGCCTCGAGGAAACCAGGCATTCTAGCCCCACCACCAACTACTATAATTTTGCTTACCACCTTGTGTCGTTCGGTTTCATAAGCAAGCAAGGCTTTTTTAATTTCGTACGAAACATAATCAGTGTCTGTTTTTAACAATTCTGCAATTTTTGTTCGCTCAGTGTCGCCTTCGACGGGGTTCAAGCCGACTTCTTTTTTCATGCGTTCGGCTCTTTTGAATGGCATCTGCAATGACTTGGAAATAATATCCGAATAGTACTCGGCCCCCCGATTGATGGTTTGGAAAGTACGAATCACTCCGTATTCGATTACCGACACCCGGGTACTCGCCGCTCCAAAATCAACCAAAGCCACTGGTTTGAGCTCTTGGTTAAAAGAGGAGCGAATACTGCTAAAGGTCTCGATTTCGAAAGAAATTGGCTCTAATTTAGCCTGTTGTAAAATATTTTGATAAAAACGAATAGTCTCTTTGCGAATAGCGGCCACCAGAACTTCTATTCCCGTCATTTCTTGTCCAGGCTGTCCGGACGGAATTTTCCACCAATCAAAATCAACCTCGCTAAGGGGTACGGGAATATATTTTGTTGCTTCAGTGGGAACAACCTGAGCTAGCTGTCGATCGGTAACTGGTGGCAACGGTAATACAAAAATAAGGCTCGAAGCCGACTGCACCGAAAGCACAACTTTACGAGCAGTAACATTGGCTTCACGAAAAAGATCAGCCAAAGCTTGGACCATCGAAGGCACATCTATCTGAGGAATCTGGCCAACCTCGGCTTTGACGTATGGGCCAGTTGCAACCGCGCCATAGGTCTCGAGCACAATTCGTTCGCCAGATCGCTTGAGCTGCACGACTTTGATGGCAGAAGTCCCAATATCCACACCCACCACCACATCCGACGAAGAACCGCCTGAAATTGCCCCGAGGGTCTTTTTTATCTGATCGAGAAAACCTGACATGCTAAGATTATAGCACCAAGTTACCGAGTGTTATGTATGTATCTGAATTACCTACTAGATCTCATTATTCCTCCCAAAGACCCTCTCCCTCAGGTTCAGACTGATGACCTGGCTCAGCACTTTCGCAATAAGCCTTGGCCTCCTCGTACACCAGCCTCTTGGATACACAGCTCATTCTCGTACCAAGACCCAGATGTCCAAAAAGCAATTTTTCATCTCAAAAAATACCGAGACCGTCGCGTTGTGAGCGCTTTATCAGAACGACTACACGATCATCTCACCGAAATAGAGGCCGAGCACTTCCTGCTCCATCGATGCCGTCAAACCATTGTTATCCCTATCCCCCTCCATCGCACCAGTCACAAAAAACGCGGCTTCAACCAAAGCCTCCTTTTGGCCCAAGCTCTCATCAAAAAAAGCCCTCATCGTAGCCTTTCGGCTGGTCTGGTCTGTACCCAACATAAAGCCAAGCAAGCCCTTCTGTCTCGGTCCGAGCGCATCAAGAATGTTATTGGCGGTTATCGTTATCATGGCCAACCTTTACCTTCCGATAGTCTCATTGTTATCCTTGATGATGTCACTACCACCGGTGCCACCCTGCACGAAGCCCGTCTGCAGCTTTTTGGCCAAGCACCCCAACATAACCTAAAAGCACTGACTCTAGCCCACTGAGATAACTTTTTTTGTATAATTGTCTACATATGATGATATTTGGCGGACCACCACGGAGGATAACCAGCGACGAGCTGAGGCGCGCGCTCGGCAGTATTGATAGGCTGGACCAAGAAGAACGTGACCAAGTCTGGATGATTTTTGCCGGTGACATGGATGAAGGCGGACAATTTTCTGGTATTGACCAGGGTGAACTGACTAGACGTCTGGCTTGGATGCGTGCCAACATGCGCAAACACAAACTCGACGAAGACGAAATCGCCCAATTAGAACAAAAACTCCAAGAGCGAATCTAGCCCTTTGATTGTCTCGAAAACAGCGCCTTTGTTTGCGGCAGAGATGTTTTTGTGTTTTAGTTGGCGGAAACAAAAACCAAAAATGGGAGACAAAATAACCCTCGAAAAAATCTGGAGGATGCTCAGGGATGAAAGGTACAGTATACCGTTTTTCGCCTGGGAACAAGAAAATGTCGAAATGTTGTTTCGAGAAATCCAAAGCGGAGAATCGAGACTCTACATAAAAAAGAACACCCTCTGTTCGGAAGTATGGGTGGCGACTGCTTTTGTTTATCATTACGATGGCCAAGCGTGGTTCATACTTCAGTCTCCTCAGCGAAGGTATAACACCTCCCTGTCGGGAAAATACAGACACCTTAGCTCCGCTTTCGAAAAAAAAGAAACAGCCGAAAAAGGGCTGCGAAGAGAGCTCAAAGAAGAGCTCGGCACAACACATGAGCCGATAGAAATTATAAATCTTGGAAACAAGACAAACTCAGCAAAAACCGGAAAATATCCAGGGATACAGAGGGTAATACACTCCACATCCTTTGCTGTTTTGATTGAGCCTCAAGATTATGTACCAGAAGGGTACAGAAATATAAGAGAGGGATACCATGACGAAAAATTCAAATGGCAACCCTGCAACACCCCCACATTTTTTAAAAACCAATTCTCTTAACTTTCTTAAGAAATTGGTTTTTTCTTTGGGTGATTTTTCCTGGCAACCTCGCTATACTACCCACACGTAACAAATATCATCATGAACAAACAAGTAATCATTGGAATCGTAGCTTTTGGAGGATTAATGCTCGTTGGGGCCATACTTTCTGGCAACAAAAACCAAGACGTCGCCCTAGGAGAAAACGAATCATCAATCGAAGAAACCGCATCGCTACCAGCCAACTTCCCCGCTGTCCCCATCTATCCTAATTCCGAAATAAAAAACCTCCGTCAGACTGACGGAGAAACCGCCGAGGACTTCAGCCTCAGTCTATCTGCCGAGGCCACCATCACCGAGGTCAACGAGTGGTATCGCACCGAACTAGGTCAGAATGGCTGGATAATCAAAAGTGACCGGAATGTCGCCGGCTACCAAATCATCCAAAGCGAAAAAGGTAACCTATACACTTCGATGCAGACCGCCAACAGCGAAGAAGCTGGCTGGGTCAACATTAGTCAAAGTGTAAAAATAAGGAAATAGACTTCTCCTAGCTAGTTCTGTTTCCGTTCAGCAACATATCGACCGCATGTTGCATAGAACCAGCCAATACTATTTCTCCTGAATTAACAAAGAAAATTTCGTCGGCGTTTTCGATGGTGTTCAGGCGGTGAGCAATAATAACCTTGGTTGTCTTTTTTGGTAATTGGCGCAAAATTTCTTCGAGCAATTCTTCGGTAACGGTATCGATATTTGCAGTGGCTTCATCCAAAATAAGTAATTCTGGTTCACGAAGGACAGCCCGCATAAACGCAATAAGCTGCTTCTGACCAAGACTCACCGAATCACTATCGATATCTAAATAAGTATCAATCCCCTGATCAAATCTCTCTAGAACTTTGTCAAAACCAGACGCGTGAAGCAACTGTTGTAATTTCTCTCGATCATAATCGACATATTTGTCATTGCCGTACATGATGTTTTCTCGCACCGTTCCACTAAACAAAACCGGATCTTGCAGAATAAAGCCGATTTTTGTAGCCCTTTCTTTGTCATCAAAAGTTCGAATGTCTCTTCCTTTCAATAGCACTAACCCAGCAGTTGGATCATACAAGCGCATCATCAGAGAGGCTGTGGTTGTCTTCCCTCCTCCTGTCGGCCCTACAAAAGCATACGTCTTACCGGTCTCGAGACTTAAATTAATATTACGAAGGACCTTTTTCCCATCTGGATATGAAAAATCCACATTTCGTAACTCCAAAATAGCTTTTTCTGATTCAGCCACTCCCGTTTCGAGAATTGGCAAATTGCTCTCTAATAATAGGATTTCTTGCACTCGATCCCAGCTCGCCAAGGCTGTCTGGAAACTAGCCCAGATAGCCGCAATTTGTCGCAAGGGATTATAGAAACTGTTGGCATAGGAAAGAAAGCTTATCAAAAGCCCAATCGTAAACTGTCCCGCCATAATCAAAGAAATCCCATACGCCAAAACAATCAGTTGCCCTAGATTTGAAGCTAATCCATAAATAGGCGTAAAGGTGATATTCGCAACACCAGCCTGTACTGCAGCCAGATAGTTTTCATCATTAACCTCTTTGAATCTTTTTTTGAAAAAATCCCTACGATTAAAAGCGATAATCACTTTAAAATTATTCAAGCTTTCCTGGACTTCTGCGCTCATGGCGCCAGTAGACTGTGCACTTTTAAAATTCTTTCTCTTTATCCATGGCGACAAAGACCGGGTGATAACCAATAACACCAACGCGGGAGCCAATGCTGCCGCTCCTAATTTCAGATTAATACTTAGCAAAAAAATAGCCGATCCGAGAATCAAGAAAAAGTTTCCAAAAAACTGCATTAGTGACTGCGAAAAGAATTGGTTAATTTTTTCGGTATCATTATTGATTCGGGAAATCAAATCACCCGTCTTATTCTGACTAAAGAAAGCCGCCGGCAAAGACTGTAGTTTTTCAAAAATCTGATTACGCAAACGATACAAGACCCGCTGCCCAACTGCTCCCATCAGACGCGTCTGGAGATAGCTCGTCACAAGAGCGAGCAAATACAAGACTAATATAATTCCCCCAAACACCAGCACTCCGTGATAATCTTTGACCACCACATAGGTATCAATCGTATGGGCAACCAGGCGCGGCGCGGCCAAGTTCAACAGAGAAGTTGCCGTTACTGCTATCAGGGCACCAATCAGGGCTCTTTTTTCTCCCAACATCAACGCCAACAATCGCGCAACCGATGCTATAAGGGGCTTCTTTTGACTATCCTCTTTTGTGTTCAATTTATAATTCATAGGTGTTGGTACTTTTTTGGGAATTATAAATCTGAACATATTCCGGAGAGGTCCGCAGGAGTTCATCGTGCTTTCCCGTCGCCACAATCTCACCATCCATGAGCACAATAACCTGATCGTACGCCTCCACCGAAGAAATCTTTTGAGTTACGGACACCAGGGTAATACCCGGATATTCTCGGGACACATTCTCTAATATCTTTGCTTCGGTTTGCTTGTCGACCCGAGCGGTAAAATCGTCTAGCAGCAGCACGCGCGGATTGATAGCCAGAGCACGAGCCAGCATAATTCTCTGCTTTTGCCCTCCAGATAGACTAGTTCCTCGTTCTGACACTACGGTATCGAGCCCTTTGGGAAGACTATCTATAAAATCCCCCAGCTCGGCTGTTTTGATGGCTTTCTGCATATCCAAATCCGAAACCTCCGTGTTAAAAGCAATATTTTCTCGCAAGCTAGTATTAAAAACAACACTATCCTGGAAGACCAAGCCAATCTGTCGATACAGGGCTTCTTTTTTGTATTCCTGAATAGTTACTCCATCATAACGAATGCTTCCCTCGGTAGGCTCCGCTAAGCCTATCAAAAGGTTCATGAGTTGTGTTTTTCCGGCGGCAGTGGGGCCAATAATAGCCGCCTTTGTCCCGGATTGTATGGATAACGTTACCTTTTTAAGGGCGTATTTTTGACCAAATAACAAGCTCGCCTGTTCGATTTGGATATCTCCTTTTATCTTTTTATCAACCGAGCCGTCTTCTTTGGCTGCCGGGGAAGATAACACCGCAGAAATTCTTCCATAAGAAACCTGCGCCTGTGCCACAATATTCCCAACAAACCCCAAAATAATAATGGGGAAAATCAGGATGGTTAAATAACTATTAAAAGAAGCAAATTCACCAAATGTCATCGAACCATCAATCACAAATCGCCCGCCCAGAACCAAAATAATAAGCACCGCCAAACCTGACGTGAAAGTAATAATAGGAATCAGCGCCGCAAACAATTTCACAATATCGATGCCAATGTCTCTTGATTTTGTGTTTACTTCGGCAAATTTTTCGTGTTCCAAATGCTGTGAATGCAAAACCCGAATCAGCACTGATCCCAAAATACTTTCATTGATAACCTTATTCAAACGATCGATAACCTTGCGTGTTTCGCCAAACAACACTCGCACCTTTTTCAAAATAAAAAAGAAAGCCCCGCCAATGATGGGCAGAATAACCAACACCGCCAAACCTAGTTTCCAGTTCGTGGCAATAAGGAGATAGCTTCCCCCCAAAATAAGAAACACAGAAGAAACAATAATCACAATTGCCTGGGAAACAAAATTCTTTACGGACTCCACATCCGAAGTCATATTGGTCAAAAGCTTGGCTGGCGAAAAAGACTGAATACTGACCAAACTTTGCGTTGATATTTTTTCGGAGAGTTCACTACGCAAATCCTGAGCCACTCGTTCCGAAGCCACCGTTTGTACAATGCTTTGTAGGTACGTCAAAACGTAAATAATGGCAGCTGCAATCGCAAATTCCCACAGCACCGCCTGATGAACACCCCCAGCAGCAAAGCCATCAATGGCTCTCGCCAACAAACGCGGCAACCACAAGGTCAGCCCATTTGCCAAAAGCACCAGCAGGATCAAAGGAATCACGAAATTCCGATACGGACGAATCAGCGCTATCAAACTTGGGCTTTTCGATTGTGTGGTGGTTTTTTTATCCATAACAGACAAGCCCTATCATAGGCTTGTTGGGCTTGATTGCCAAGAATAGTATTGTTTTGGGTACTGGCTTGTTTTTTCAAAAAACACACCACTTCTTATCCTATCGGAACATCGCAGACCCACTATCAAACTTGAGATCAAAAACTAGCTCACCCTTGCTGGTAAAGAAGAATGATTGTATTTGACCAAGCAATGAAGCGAATTCTTGCTCTTGGGAGCCTTCGCAGAACATACGAGTCATGACAATATCTTCGCCAAACATGATCTGGTTTTCATTGATTTCGTATGATCCTCCCATGTTGTTACAGTCGGTGGTGGCAGAAAAAGTACCATCATTTTTGAAAGAAAGAGTAAAGGCGTCGGTACTGCTCGGTACCAGCTCGGTGTCGTTGTTGTATGTGGTCTTGACCCATGTCCAAGCTTTCATATCAAGCGTCATTATGCTGGGATCAGCTTCTCCTTCGAAATCCTGAGCAACTTCTCCAAACTGCATGGTTTCTGGGTCGAATTTCAGCCAAATGCTTTTGGCTACAGAAGGCTCTTCTGACATTGCCGCTTCGGGCATTCTGTCTAGGTAACTAACTACGATAACGTTTTGATGAGAAGGATTTGTGCTTACCTCTATCGCCTGTGGCACAATCCGGTCACCCAAGAATACGGCCTGCGATCCTTGCCATCCGTCTTCGGCATTAATCGCCGCCACTACGTAAAAGAAAGCACCCGAACCGCCAGTTTCTTGAGTCAGAACAAAAACCGCATCCTCTCGGCCATCATCGTTAAGGTCGGCGCGCAGTTCATTACCAAAATACTTGGTGATTATTTTTGTTTCTGATTCTGGAGCCGCTTCCATTTCGGCCATTCCGTCCACCAATGCGACAGCTTCTGTGTCTATGATATAGGTTGCGTTTTGGGGACCAGAAGCAATTTCATCGGTTTCCATGGATTGATTATTGGTCAGGAGATACCATCCACCCACAAGCAATGCAATAGCGATAATAAAGACAATAGTGCTAGTTTTTTTATTCATATACCTGACATTATAGCACCAAACACTTTTGGGGGCTATATCTGGGTGTTTTGGGTAAAACGACCACTCTCTTCTGTTTCTTTATATTTGCTTTTATCTTTTTGCGTTTGACCTAACGAAAGGTTCTTTCGGATCATTTTCTGTAAGTTTTTGATAAAGTCTTGGTTTGCGATAGGCATCCCCCCAAATTTCTTTTTTGCGATATTCTCTCAATGCATCCATGTCAAAATCTACATATACAATCCTTTCAGCATCATCGATCAACGCAAGAACAGGGTCATAGTCATTAACCCCTTTTACTCGCATACCACTGTAAGCAGCCGATCTACCGTTATTTTTTGGTTTTGGATAATTTGTCATCGCAATGCCAAGCATGTTTTCGTATCCTCTGGTTTGAAGCTGGTGCAGTCTGTTTAGATCAATATCACAAGCATTTGGAACGAGAATTATTTCAGCACCATTCAACATGAGTATTCGAGCAACTTCAGGAAATTCTCGATCGTAACAAATCATACAACCAATCTTGACTGTGCCGCTCTTGGTATTAAGCTCCGCAACAGGAAAATCTGATCCCGAATGAAAAAGAACTTCCCAGCCTTTATCGACAGTGTGAACCTTTTGATAGTTCAAAACCACTTTTCCGCTTCTATCAATCATTGCCGCAGAATTCGCAAACGAAACCCCTACTCTTTCAAGATATGGAAAAAGTATTGCAATATTCAATTCTTTTGCGAGATCTTGATACAAAAGAAAGTTTTTATCTTCTTTTGTCAGAGCGGATTTTCCCCACACCTCCTCCCCAAGACAATACCCCTGTGGATCTGAATAACCCACATTCCACAACTCAGGAAGAAGGACAACATCCGCGCCACTACTCGCCGCTTCTTGGATGCCGGTTTTTGCAATTGCAAAATTTTCGAGCTCATTATTACCCGGATTCAGTTGTAGGAGTGCTACTTTAATTTTCATATTTCAATTATAACTCATGACTCTGAAGGTGCTAGCACAATAGCCCTGAGGGCAGATTCTCGGCCTCTGTCTTTCGAATCCCTTATCTACTACAAACGAAAAGCTCCAACGCTACGCATTGGGGCTTTTCGTTTGTGGCGGGCTTCCTCGGGCTGGGGCCATAGCTGGTCAAGCCCCACAAGGCCATTTTAGCCTTTTGGGAGCATAAATTGAAGGTTCCTCGTGCGTCTAACTAAGACTGCTTCTCTCCCATGGCTGTTGCCTGGTCAGCCTTTTGCTCAAGTTCAGCAAACTGTTGCTTATCAAGTAACTCAGCAATCTTACGCTGTCTTGTTATGTACTGCTCCTCTGTGACACACCTCTCTTCATATAAACTTTGATAAAGAGCACTTGCGGTTGCTTCAACGCTCCAAACTGCATTACCCATATCGTTTGTACTAGAATATCTACCATCGAGATTGTCCTTAACGACTCTCTGAAGTGCCTTGCTGATACCGTTAGCGTCCTGCATCCATACTTTAATTTGTGCGTTACTCTTTTTGGCCTGACTCTGATTTTCCCAATACTGCCAAACTGATATCACCACAAAACCAAAACCTATCAGTGTAGAAACTACTGACCACCAAAAAAAGAAATCCAAATTAAAAAATTCCCACTTAGTTCTCAAGAAAGATAAAGCTCCGGTAATTCCTATAATGAGCCCAAGAGAGCCGAAGAATAGAGCTTGTTTAATATTTTTTAAGTTCTTCATTTTATCTAACAGATATCGAATAAAGCTCGTCGTGCTAGCTGTCAATGGCGGAGAGTAAGGGATTCGGTCAGGAGTCCTTGAAATTATATTCCTTACAGTCATTAATTTCACAGGCTCACGACCCTAGCTCGCTCCCCAATGGTCGGCCTGCTGGCCTCGCATTGGGGCCCAGCTCCGCTTTTCGAATCCCTTATCTACTACAAACGAAAAGCCCCAACGCTACGCATTGGGACCTAACGTTTGTGGCGGAGAGTAAGGGATTCGAACCCTTGAAGGCGTTAACCTTACTTCGTTAGCAGTGAAGCGCTTTCGACCACTCAGCCAACTCTCCGTGTGTTTTATGGTTCCCAAGAACCGTGATTGTTTTTGCGAGTCACCGAGTATCAAACATTAATTCGTTCAGCTACTCGGCTAATCGCCTCGTAGGAACTCATTGAACACTCAGCCAACTCTCCGTTGTTTTTCAACAACTTTACTACTATAAAATAGTGCCCCGATAATACCATAGCTCTTTTTGCCGTGCCACTTTTCCCCGCTCTGCAATCAATTTTATAAAGGGTGTACTAGACTATAGACATGAACGAAGCCGAGCTACAGCAACGGGTCCAAGAACTTGAGACCGAAAACGAGCTTCTCAAAAAAAGACACAAAGAAAAGTCTGAATTTTTGTCGATGGTAGCCCACCAACTCCGCACCCCTCTGTCAGGCATGAAGTGGACGTTCCAAATGCTACTTGATGATAATGTTCACTGTTTTACGGCCGAGCAACGTTCTTTTATTGAAAAAGGCATGGACAGCAACGAACGCATGCTTCGTCTGCTCAAGGAAATACTCGTCGCCAATCAAAACGAGAATTGGCGTTTTAGTTATCGGTTCAAACCAATGGGCCTCAGCCACCTCGTAGAACAAATGGTCAGCGAATTTCAACAAGAAGCCCGAGCCCACAAAGTCCACATCAGCTATCAACCCGAGCCAGCTACTACCAGCACATTGGTGCGAGCAGATAAAGACAAAATTATCCTAGTAATGGAAAATCTTTTTGAAAACGCAATCAAATACAACGAACCCTACGGAACCATAGAAATAAAGCTTTCTGAATACAGCGCAGACGAAAACGGAACCCCCAAAGAATTTCTGAAATTCAGCATTCACAACACTGGCCTCAGTGTTCCCCAAGAAGAACAAGCAAAATTATTTAGCAAATTCTTTCGTGGTAGCAATGCTCGAAAAAAAATCCAAACCGGAACCGGTTTGGGACTCTTTACCTCAAAACAAATCGTCGAACAGCACGGTGGAGGCATTTGGTTCTCGAGCCAGCCCGAATCTGGAACCACTTTTTTCTTTACGTTACCAGTGGTTCAAACATCCGTTGGTTCGCTATCCACTTCACACAACCTGCACCCTGATATACAATACCAAACATGAAGGCAAAAATACTTATTGTAGAAGACGACGATTTCTTGCGAAGCCTAGCGGTGAGCAAAGTTACCAACGAAGGCCACGATGTCAGTGTGGCTGCTAATGGCGAAGAAGCGCTTACTATTTTGCAAACCGAAGTACCCGAATTGGTACTGCTGGACCTCATGCTTCCTGGTGTCAGCGGATTTGAAGTACTTAGTAGCATCAAAAGCAATCAGGCTCTAGCCGATACCAAAGTAATCGTATTTTCCAACCTTGGTGCCGACGAAGACATCATCAAAGCCAAAGAACTTGGCGCCGACGAATATATGGTCAAATCAAATTTCACCCTCGACGAACTCGTGGCCAAGATCCAGGAAATGATAGTCTAAGACTTCTCGTTTGTTGTTTTGAAAACCGCCCCAAACAAGGGCGGTTTTTTGTTGGTTCCGGTATAATAGCAAACATGCAACCCAGCGATCCCGTCACTTCTGCCTTTCGGCTTCAGGAAAAGCAAAAAAAAGCCCTTAAAAAACTCCGCATCCACACCGTGCGGGATTTGCTGTATCACGTCCCAGCTCGCTATGCCGACATCAGCACCATCACTCCATTGTCCCAAGTCACTAACGGAGACCGAGTAACCCTGTTTGGCACAATGGAAAAAATAGAGGCGCGCAAAACCTATCGCTCCAAAGTCCCCGTAACCAAGGGTCGCTTTCGTGATATCGAAGGCACGGCTATCGCCATCACCTGGTTTCATCAACCCTACATTGCTCGCATGATTGGCGACAGTAGCATGGTAAAGGTTACTGGAACAATCAGCGAACACGGCGGCAAACCCACCATGGTCAACCCCGAAATCGAAACCACCAGCGACTTGCCCATCGATCATCATCACAGCCTTTTTCATAAAGAAAACGATAACGATGCCCTAGCTTTTGGCCTACCGGTATACCGAGAATCTGCTGGAATTACTTCGCGTTGGTTTTTCCATGCTGCCCAAAAATGCCTTGGCGCTGGCGTGCAGGACCTGATTCCAGATCCAATTCCCGAAAAAATCCGCCAAGCGTATTCGCTACCTTCACTCAAAACAGCTCTCGTCTGGGTGCATACACCCAAGCGGGCCAAGGACGCCGAGAGTGCCCGCAAACGCTTCGCTTTTGAAGAAATCTATCTCTATCAAAAAGAGAAACAAGCAGAAAAAGCCCGTTACCAAAAAAACTTTGCTTACCCTATTACCCTAGATAGAAAAAAAATAAAATCCTTTATTGATTCTTTCCCTTTCAAACCAACCGGTGCTCAAACAGAATCACTCGAGACTATTTTTGCTGATATTGAAAAAAGCCACCCCATGACCAGGCTATTGCAGGGAGATGTCGGTAGTGGCAAGACTTTTGTGGCAGCAGCGGCAGCGCATTCTATTGTCACCCAACCACCCCAAGGACAGAACTTTGGCAATCTTCAGGTAGCATACATGGCACCAACCGAAGTCTTGGCTACGCAATTGTTCGAGAGCTTTATCGAATACTTTGCAGGACGGAATATTTCAATCGGACTACTCACCGGTTCAGAATGTCGAAAGTTCCCTTCCAAAGTAAACCCCAAATCTTGGACTAACATTTCCAAGCCACAATTAAAAAAATGGGTGGCTAATGGCGAGATACCGATTCTCATCGGCACTCACGCCTTGATCTACAAAACCGTCCAGTTCCCCCACCTGGCCTTGGCGATCATCGACGAAGAACATCGCTTTGGCACCAAACAACGCCAAAGTCTGGCCCAAAAAGACAACAAAGCTCCTCACGTGTTGTCCATGTCCGCCACTCCTATTCCGCGCACACTAGCCCTCACCATCTATGGCGACCTCGATATCTCGGTGCTTGATGAATATCCACCAGGCAGAAAACCAGTCCTGACCGAACTGGTTCATCCCGAAAAACGTGACGAGGTATATCAGCATATTCGCCAAGAACTAGAAAATGGTCGACAGGCCTATGTTATCTGTCCACGCATTGACGAACCAGACCCAGACGAAGAAGGCAAAAAAGGTCAACGCTCGGTTGCTTCGGAAGTAAAAAAACTGGGCAAAAGTATTTTTCCCGATTACACCATTGCTGGTATGCACAGCCGGATGAACAAAGACAAAAAACAATCTGTCATGACGGATTTTTATGAACACAAAATAGACATTCTCGTATCCACTTCGGTGGTCGAAGTCGGAGTGAATGTCCCCAATGCCACCATGATTATTATCGAAGGCGCCGAGCGTTTTGGCTTGTCCCAGCTTCATCAGCTACGAGGACGTGTTCTCCGTGGCAATCATCAAGCCCACTGTTATCTTTTTACCGACAGTAACGCCGAGAAAACCCGCGAGCGCCTGACGGCACTCGCGGGCACCGCCAGCGGTTTTGATCTGGCCGAGATAGATCTTTCCCTGCGTGGTAGCGGGGACCTGGCTGGTATCAAACAATCAGGCATGTCGGACCTGGCCATGGAAGCCCTCAAAAACCCAAAACTCGTAGCTGCCGCCCGAGAAGCGGCTACAAAAACCAATCAATAATGATACGTATTTTGTGGGTCCCACAGAATCCAGGAATCTATACCTAATTCCTCGAGGGCCCGTATTTGTTCTTGCACCTGATGCGAGCCATAATAAACCCCGTCAATACTGAAATCCTGTAGCCAAGGTCGCAACAAGGTTTTCTCTACTCCTGCGGCTTCAAGCCTTTTCACGCCGTCACCCACAGAGACCTTGGCGACCTGGTATGGGTGTTCGTTTGGGTTGGTTACTCCGGCAAAACCAGCATAATAATGAGACGGATACACCATCGGTGCAATCACATCCACAAACGGAAAAAAATCTTCGAACTGCTGTCCAATTCCCACGTCATCAGCAACCGACAAGGCCATTCCAAAAATATCCACCGATATTTTTGTTCCACTACTTCGTAACTCTTGGTCAAAAAAACGCAACAATTCTTTCATGACTTCGGATCTAGTTCGTTCGCCCTGGCCCGGATATACCGCTGCTGACAAATTTCCGCGCGAAGGATACCTGATATAATCAAAATTTATCTCCCGAAACCCCAAAGTCGTGGCTGCTTGTGCCAGATCCGCCATATATTCCCAGTACAGAACAGAAGCAGGAGACACCCAATGACTGCCATCGCCCCACCACAAATCACCAGACGAGTACTGCACCGCCTGATCTGGAAAAGCCTGAGCGTATAATGGGTCTTTGAATATTACCGTACGAGCAATGGGATAAATTCCCAATCCACACAGCTCTTGCAAAAAATCACCAAAATCACGCACTCGCCGTTTGTCTACTGTTCGTAGTGCCAGCAGTTGTTCTCTTTCTGTGCTCAGGGGAATAAAAACATGCCCCGTAACGTCTTTGATATCAATCACCACAGCATTGAGATCAGTTGCTTGTATCTGTTTGACTAATTTTTCTCGGACAGACTTGGTTCCAGCCACCCAACTCGACATATAGATAGCCCGAATGGTCTCGGGTTCGGGCAAGCTTTCGAAACCACAATTTCCAAGATCAGCCACGGATGCAACCTCGGCGTTTTCGTTTTGCTTTGGTTTGGTGTATGGAATTTCCTCTTTTTTACTTGTGTCTGGCAGAACAGTAGGAACATCAGCTCTATTGGTCGACACCAACACTATCGAGACGAAAACGACAAGTGTTAGCAACCAAAAAAGAAATGTTTTCTTCATGTGCGCCCGCCTGGACTTGAACCAGGGACCACGGAGGTATAAGCTCCGCGCTCTACCAACTGAGCTACAGGCGCATATCCCAGACTAATCCAGGATAGACGAGGGGCGAAGGTAACGCAAGTTACTCTTCGGTTTCGTCAATTATTTCTTTTATTACTTTTCCTTTGGGCCGAGTTTTTGGAACAATACCGTGCGCCATAATAATAGCATTGTAATCAGTCTGCTCGAGAGTTTCGTATTCTAGCAAGGCCAAAGCAATAGCATCGAGGGCTGGCTTGTGTTTTTCGATTAGCTCTTCGGCTTTTTGCAAAGATGTCTTGATAATGTTCGAAACCTCGGCGTCTATGAGCGACTGCACGCTCTCGGAGTGGTCTTTGCGCACTGTCGGACTGTAGATAGCGTTTCCGTCGGCATCTTCTAGGGCAATAGGACCAATCTTGCTACTCATTCCATAACGAGTCACCATGGCTCGCGCCAGTCGAGTAGAGGTCTGCAAATCATGAGAAGGACCAGTGGTCACATCGCCAAACATCTTTTTTTCAGTTACGTATCCACCCAAAGAAACCACAATATCGTCTAGGAATTCTTTGCTTGATTGCAACTTTCGTTCTTCCAGAGGCAATTTTAGGGTATACCCACCAGCTCGACCACGAGCCACGATAGAGACCTTGTGAACCGGATCAGCATTAGGTAATACTGAAGCCAAAATAGCATGACCAGCCTCGTGATACGCTACGATTTTGCGTTCTTTTTTGGTGTGCAAATGAGACCTTCGTTCCGGCCCAATCATGACTTTTTCAATGGAGCGCATGATGTCGTATTGGGCTACTTTTTTGCGATTTTCGCGTGCAGCCAAAATAGCTCCTTCGTTCATCAACGATTGCAAATCAGCTCCGGTGAAACCTGGCGTTCGCTCGGCCACTAATTCTAGATTTACGTCTTCGGCCAAAGGCTTGTTGCTGGCGTGGATTTTTAGAATCTCCAATCGGTCATCTCTGTCCGGAGCATCGAGAATAACCCGCCGGTCAAAACGACCTGGTCGAAGCAAAGCTGGGTCCAAAACATCTGGCCGGTTGGTCGCCGCCACGACGATCAATTTGTCGTTTGGCTCAAAACCGTCCATTTCTACCAAAATCTGATTGAGTGTCTGTTCTCGTTCATCATTTCCCCCTCCGGTACCAACACCACGATGACGCCCAACAGCGTCGATTTCGTCGATAAAAATAATAGCTGGTGACACTTTCTTGGCGGTATCAAACAGGTCTCGCACCCGAGAAGCACCTACACCCACAAACATCTCGACAAATTCTGAACCAGACAAATGGAAAAAGGGCACATGGGCTTCGCCCGCCACCGCTCGCGCCAACAAAGTCTTTCCGGTGCCTGGTTCTCCCATCAGTAGCACACCCTTGGGAATTCGAGCTCCAATGTCTAGGAATTTTTTGGGATGCTTGAGAAAATCAACCACCTCAAGCAGTTCTTCTTTGGCTTCTTTTACTCCAGCCACATCCTTGAAGGTCACACGTTGCTTGTCTGGATCAATAATTCTTGCTTTAGATTGACCAAAGCTAAACGCCTTCATACCAGGGCCGTTCTTCATCTGACGAGACAGATACCAAAAAAATCCCACAATAAGAAGTAGCGGTAGCACGATTGGAAGCAAGTTCAATATCCAAATCCCCAAGCCACTCTCGCTCTTGATATCAATATTAGCCTGCGCCAAAGCAACCGGCGGCACACCATAATTAGCCAAAGTTTCGGATAGCGAAGCTTCTCGTTCTTTTTTAGAAATCAACGCATCACCGTTGAGTAGTTCCACTTCTAGCTTGTCACCACGTACCACGATACTGGCAACCTCTCCCTCCTGAATATGATCGGCAACCTGGGACAGCGATACTTCTTCTGGAGCAACTCGCCCTTCGGTAAACATAGAGTACAAAGCACTGAGAATCAGAATGAACAACACCACCGAGAATAGACTACTGAGAAAATTCTGTTGACCTTTCGGCCTCTTGGGACCCCCTTCTTTTTTAGGTTTTTTTGTAAATTGCTGTAAAAATTTCATAAATATTGATGCGTTATAGTGGCCCCATTATACACACGCACCCGACATTTCACCACCAAATAAGCCTATACTGACAGATATGCCTCTTTGGATCAAAATCGCCATCATTGCCATCCTGGGTATCGGACTCTCGATTGGTAGTTATTTTTTTGTAAATCAAAAACTAGACGCCGAACACGAGCAATATGTTCGTGGCCTGGTCGTCACCCACAGTGCCCCCTCCAAAGACGCCATAGTTATTGGTGAAGAACCAAAAGAAGACGACGACACCGCCACCAAGGCCGCTATCGATATCCTTGTCCAAGGCCAACAGACGGACACCTCCACGGGACCAGACAACACCTCTGACAACCAAGAAGAAATCGTGCGCAAACGTATTGAACACTCTGATCTTTCTATCGAAATAGGCATTGTGACGTTCGATGACGTAGAGTTCCAGGTTGGCGAATCTTGGCAAAGCGATGATGGCGCAGAAACCTACACCATCACCAAAATCATCAAAACTCCAAAACAAGTCCAGCTCTATTACGAAACTTCTAACGGTACCGAATACGTCTTTGTTTTAGACCAAACCAACAATGGCGGTTATGTAATCCAGGGCGCCGACGAGATTGCCGTTAGTGTAGACACTAATCCAGGAAACACAGACCCCAACCCCGAATCAAACGACATCAATCAGACAAGCACTACGACCCAAAACACGAGCACAAACAACAGCCCCAATACGAACTCGAACACACCCACGAGCACGACTCCTCAAACCAGCACCAGCACCGCACCAGTAACTACTTATGTAGTAGTCGACACGGCCACCACCACTACCCCAACCACACCCACCAGCACCCAAACAACTACAACCAGCACGACTCCAATAATTACCACGAATCCTCAAACCAGCACCAGCACCCAAACAACTACAACCAGCACGACTCCAACGGCCACCACCACTACCCCAGTGATTAACACCACGCCAACCACAACCACAGAACAGGCCCAACCCTACAACGATGGCACGTATCAATACAAAGCCAACCCTGATTACATTCCCTACACTCCGCCTTTGTACGACCGAGATTATGGTGCGGAAGTAGGCGTAGACTCCTAAAATAAGCTATACTCGCGGCGTTATGAGTACTTTTGTTAGAAACAAGCAGGCCGGTTTTAATTACACAGTCAAAGATACCTTTGAAGCTGGAATTTCTTTAACCGGAAACGAAGTAAAATCAATCAAAAGCGGACACGGCTCCTTGTCCGAGGCTTTTGTAGTGGAAGAAGAAAATCAGCTCTATCTCATCAAATCATATTTGCCTGCCTATCAAGCCAACAATGCAAATGATGCCTACGACCCTTACCGCAAACGCAAACTTCTCTTGCGCAAAACCGAAATTAATCGCTTGGTGAAAGCCAGGCAAGTCGAAGGGTTGACGTTAATCCCAATACGATTGTATAATAAGGGACGCCTAATCAAGCTCGAAGTCGCTCTCGCTCGCGGAAAAAAGAAATCCGACAAACGAGAAACAATCAAAAAACGTGACGTTGATCGAGATCTAGGGCGAAAACTAAAGAACCGAGGCTAAAAACCTCACAATCTTTGACAAGGGGAAGATCGGTGTCGACAGACCAGTGATCTTTGATATATGCATGCCGAGCACGTACGCTATCTCGCAAATCCACGTACATCTGTTGAAATGCAAAGAAAAACAACAGTCGCGTTGCTGTAAAGTCACCCTTCTTTAGTGCTGGGGACTTTGCCTTCGCACCAGTAGTTGCCTAATTTAGGACAGCTATGCCTGCTGATCGGACGTCCGATAGGGTCGGTTAGGTATCATAAACTTTCGGAATCGTGCCAGTAGACCGTCAACTTACTGGAGCTAAAACTTTGTGACTAGGAGTTTTGTGTTTTGTCTGTTTTTTAGCAAAACCACCGAAACCAAAAGATAGACTAAGCATGTAGATTGTATCAAGGACCTGTTCTACACGGGGGTTCGATTCCCCCCTTCTCCACGAGCTAAAAAAGAAACGCGCATAGCGGTTCTTTTTGTTTGCGAGTGCGAGAAGGGGGGATATCGAAAAAAGCGACGGGGCCCCTCTGGGGAGTCGCGTCGGGGTCGAGACTGCTTATCTGCAACGAGTCCCGTAGGGCGAAGTGAAGATTAGCTTTGGTTTAAGGATACCTCATTCTTACTTACTCCTACTCACCAGCATCCCGTTGGCTCCGATAATCTTTTACTTTTTTCAAAACTTCCCCCAAACCCATTGCGTCTTCTTTTTTCTGATATTTCGCTAAAGCCTCTTGTTCATGTTGAGGCTTGAAACTACAAACACACTCATTCTGATTATATTCATCCCTATGAACAACAATTTCGCCATCCGTATTAGCATCAATTTCTGTATCTTTTCCGTTCTGGGACAGGTGCTCGAGAGAATCACATAGGATTACACTATAAAAACGATGAGGTCCTTCAGGTATCTCCTTCTTCAAACCATTACGAACTTGCACAAAATTATCGGTCCAGCGATTTTCTGGTTTAGGTTCTTTGGATGGTAGAGTCCTCCTGAAATATAAGACATACTTCTCGTCATAACCTTTCCTGCCCAATCCATGCAGAGATGAATTAAAAAGATATTTACGCTGTTCTTCTTCATCTGGGACGGCCTCAATAAAAGCTTTTGCGAATTCTGGCTCTTTGCATGCCAGCTCAATATCCCCAGAAATAATATTTTCTCCAGAAGGGTTCTCTTCCTTCATTTTTTCTATAAGACTGGTAAGGTCTGTCTTCGGAAGACCCTCAGTCCAAACTGGAAGCCTAAATGGAAATTCTCTTATCACAGGATGATAATATCATAAACACAGAATCCCCCAAAAATCCGGTTCCAATTCTGACTCAGGATACTCACCACAGCAAAACAAGTCTGCCGCTTAAACATCTTGCTCCCAGACAAAATAATACTCTGCTAGACTTAGGAAACAATGTTAAAAACCAAAAATAATACGAACTGGAAACTATTTAGAACCCTCTTGGGCCTAGGAATATTCGGAGTATTGGCCGTCTTTCCCCTCATAATTACCCAACAAAGAGAAACCTTGTCTCAACTGCCGTTGCCACTTCCCATGGTGTTAACGATAAGTCTATTCCAGAGCGGGTTGCTTCTCGCTATGGCCATCTTTCTTGGTCTCATGCTTGGCAAAAAAGTAGGACTAGGTGCCCCCATCTTTGAAAATTGGCTAGACCACCAACCGATTCGAGAAAAAATAAAATCTATTGGAATAATCAGCACGAAACTTGGGGCAATAGCAGGCCTACTGATTTTGATACTTGATTTTGTTTTTTCTCAGTTCATGGAACCAATAACGGCCGCCAGCACACCACTGTGGCAAGGCTTCTTGGGCTCTTTCTATGGAGGAATTGTAGAAGAAATACTACTTCGTCTCTTCCTGGTTACACTGATTGCCTGGATAATCCAAAAATTTTCAAAAAATAAAAATCAAAAACCCTCGCCCAAAAGCATGTGGGTGGCTATAGTTATTTCTGCCACAATCTTTGGCTTGGGTCATTTGCCGGCAACAGCTTTGCTTACAACAATAACCCCCATAGTTATTATGAGAGCTCTGGTGCTGAATGGAATAGGGGGTGTTATTTTTGGATGGCTATTCTGGAAAAAAGGCATAGCGTCTGCAATGATTGCTCACTTTACTACTGACATAGTCCTTCTCGTTGTCTTTCCACTGGTACTTATCCTGTTTTGATAATCACGGGCGAGCTTGGTACTTTTTGCCTGATGGTCGACCCTCGATAATTAGGACTTGTGTGCATCCTTCCCTGCCCACAAATTAGAGGTGTAGATC
>CAYGJA010000004.1:0-81177 GCA_964350165.1 uncultured Candidatus Saccharibacteria bacterium
AGATAGGTTGGGTTTAAAAAAAGAAGTAAAAAGAAAAAAAGAGAGTCTTTCTCCAAAACAAAAGAAAAAACTACAGCAAGAAATTAAGGATTTTAAAAGAACGACGGGTGAAAAACCTGATTATGATATCTTGGACATAACGATAGAGCGATTACAATTAGAAAAAGAAGTACAAAGAAAAAAAGAGAGTCTTTCTCCAGAACAAAAGAAAAAACTACAGCAAGAAATTGAGGATTTTAAAGAATACACAGGCAAAGAGCCTGATATTTTTGGGTTGAATATTATGGTAGATAGTATTATGGGACAAAGTAAAGAAGAAGAGGGTCAAGGAGCGTTAATTAACTAACAAAAAACCACCCGTTCGGGTGGTTTTTTGTTAGTCTTTTTTGTTTTGGCGACGATGTCGAGCTCGCTCTGATTCGGACAACAGTTGCTTGCGCAGACGTACGTGGTTGGGAGTGACTTCCAGATACTCGTCTCCTTGTACTAGTTCGAGGCCTTTTTCAATATCAATGCGAATTGGCGGGACCAGGGTAATAGCTTCATCAGAACCAGAAGCACGCATGTTGGTCAGTTGCTTGCCTTTGGTTGGGTTCACTGCCATTTCTTCACCGCGACTGGTGTTACCAAGGACCATGCCTTCGTAGACTTCCGTTCCCGCTTCGACATACAATTGTCCTCGGGTTTGGAGGTTGCCCAAAGCAAAACCAAGCGCTTTTCCGGTGGTCATAGACGCCATCGATCCGACTTCTCTTTTTATAATAGTTCCGGCATAAGGTCGGAATCCGATTACCTGGCTCGCCAGGATACCTTCACCCTTGGTGTCGATAACAAATTCCCCGCGATAACCAAACAATCCCCTGGTTGGTCCTTCCAGAATGAGCCGAAGACGAGTGTCTTTTTGAGTCATGTTCATCAGAGCAAATTTGCGCTTGCTTAATTTTTCGATAACGGTTCCTTGGAATTCTGATGGAATGTCGATGGTTACTTCTTCGTATGGTTCGCTTTTTACGCCGTCTAGTTCTTTGATGATAGCTTGGGGTTGAGACACCTGGACTTCGTATCCTTCACGACGCATGTTTTCCAAAAGTACGGCAATATGCATTTCTCCGCGTCCATATACGGTGAACCCGTCATCTACTCCCCCGTCAAAATCAACCTTGAGTCCCACGTTGATTTCTAATTCTCGTTCTAGGCGTTCGCGAATTTGTCTGGTGGTCACGTATTTTCCATCACGCCCCGCAAAAGGAGAGTTGTTGATCAGAAATTGCAAAGTAATGGTTGGTTCGTCGATGGTAATGGGTGGCATTGGTTCGGTGGCCTCGTTGTCTATCAGAGTGTCACCAATGTTTGCTTCGGGAAGTCCAGCCACCATGACAATGTCTCCAGCTGATACTGTGTCGGCTTCGGTGCGAGTCATGCCAAGGAAAGTAAAGAGCTTGGTGACTTTTCCTTTTTTGGTTCCCTCCTGGCTTTTGATGATCAATTCTTGTCCGCTACGAGCCTGGCCTTCGTAAACACGGCAGATGGCAAGACGGCCTAGGTAATTGTCGTAACCAAGGTTGAAAACCTGAGCTTTTAGTGGGGCTTCGGTTTGACCTGGGGCAACGGCTACGTGATCGAGAATAGTGCTAAAAAGCGGAGTCAGGTCGGTGGCCAGGTTGTCGGGTTCGGTTCCAGCCTGCCCGTCACGAGCAATAGCGTAAATAGATGGAAATTCTAGCTGTTCTTCGGTGGCGCCAAGTTCCATAAAAAGCTCAAATACAGCATCATGAGCTTCTTCGGCATTGGCTCCTGGTTTGTCGATTTTGTTAAAAACAACAATTGGATGATGTCCTAGTTCTAGGGATTTCTTCAATACAAAACGAGTCTGAGGCATTGGCCCTTCTTGTGCGTCGACTACCAGAACCACGGAATCGATTGAACGTAATACACGCTCTACTTCCGAACTAAAGTCCGCGTGACCAGGGGTGTCTAGAATGTTGATTTTGTGCTCTAGGCCATCGGCCCCGGTATACATAACCGAAGTATTTTTTGCATAAATAGTGATACCTCGTTCTTGTTCAAGCGAGTTGCTATCCATGCTGATTCCTTCGGCCACCATGTTGGTTTGTTTGAGCATTTGATCCGTCAGCGTGGTTTTGCCGTGGTCAACGTGCGCAATAATTGCGATGTTTCTGATATCCATAACGTTTCAAAATAAAAAAGCCCGGGGGCTAGGTGATTATTCTATGAGAATACAATAGATTTGGGAAAATGGGAAGAGAAAACCGCCTCCTGATGTTCGGGGCGGTTTTTCAGAAGACGGTTTTGTTTTGCTTGTTTGTTATTTCAACAAAAATCGCAAGGTCGAAACCACGCGGACATTCTTGTATTCAGGGCTGGCTGGGTCTTTTTCGGTGATACTAAATACCCCCTGATTGGCGCGGCTGATTCCACCAAGACGAACCCCAGAGTCTCCAGCAAATTCTTCGGCGGAGGATCGAGCGTTTTCGATGGCTTCTCCCAACATTTCTGGTTTGATGCTGTTGAGATCGTTAAATTGAAAATCAATATAATTCCCGCTGATGACAACACCGCGACGGATGAGATCGAGGGTTTGTTCTGATGCGCTTCGTACCAGGTCTACTTTGTCAGTGTACACAGACATTTGGATGTTGGCGTTGTAGCGATACTGAGCACCCTGGTATGTGTCCTGGTAGACGTTGATGGGGGCTACGTTGATTTCGTCTTCAGAAAAACCTTGCTCTTTGAGGAAGTTGCCAACTGTTTCTAGGTTTTTGTCTATTTCCTGATAGAGACTGTCGATATTATTCGAGCGAGCGTCAATGCTGATGGGCCAGATGGCGGTGTCGGCTTTCACGATTCGTTCTGCCAAGCCTTTGACTTCGACATATTTTGTTTGGGCCGAGAATTTGCCAGCTGCAGCATAGCCAATAACTGCGGACAATATAACAATAAGGCCGATAATAGTGGTGTTTTGTAATGAGGTTTTCATATTAGGTTTGGTTAGCTTGGTGGCTTGGAAATATTTCGGTTAGGTCTGTTTGTTTTTTGAGGTGATCATAGACAAAAGCGGTGGTAATCATAATAATCATGCTGGCTGGCAATACTCCCACTATGAGGGCTAGGAGTCCGAGAATTCCTACGCCAGTATGCACAAAGGCTAGACCAAGTAATCTCCAGCGAACACCTTTGGTTATCTTTGCACTGGCCCGAAGTAGTTGCTTGGTGGTAGCCTGAGGGTGATCAATCAAAAGCAAGAACACATAGATCCACGCAATCGCCAATATAATTCCGGGAATTATTAAGGCAATGAGGCCGAGGAAAACAAGGAACCCAGTAACTGCTCCTACCCAAACAAACATCCAGAAGGTTCGACTAGTCATGTGAAAATCTTTCCAAGAAGTAGCTTGTCCTCGAACTGCTTTTAGAGATATCCGCAAGAGCCCGACGGTGAATAGGGTCGAAAGAATCGTATTGACAATCAAGATTGAAATTTCCCCCAAAAGAACCCCTTTAAAAAAGGTAGCAGGAATAGATAGAATCATCCCTACTACAATCCCCATCAAAACAACACTTGTAAAAAATAAAGGTTTAGTTTTAAAAATACTCCAGGACTTTTTGTATGCTTGTGCTATTGAAAAACTTTTCATGTTAACAGTATACCCCTTGCCTACCGTTGCGCAATAAATCATCCCATCGAAAATACCATCGGACCCAGAGGTCTGATGGTATTTTCCAAAGAACGAGCAGAAAGAGAGTGACTACTTTTTCTTTTTGGCCGCAGGTTTCTTTGCAACCTTTTTGATTGCGACAGCGCGGGTAACTACTTTTTTCTTGGCAGTAGTTTTCTTGGCTGTTGGTTTTTTAGCGACAACTTTCTTTTTTGGAGCTGCTTTTTTGACAGCTTTCTTGACTGCAGGTTTTTTGGCAGCTACCTTTTTCTTGGGAGCTGCTTTTTTGACTGGAGCCTTTTTCTTTGCCACTGGTTTTTTTGTTGCCATGAGGTGTGCACACCTAAAAAGATGTAGGACTAGTCTGGTAATAAATTTTCGACCAAGCCGAAGCGCAATCGGTTAACGTTCGCACCTACACTCGCGTTCGTGCTTGAGTTCATTGTATCCAATCTAGAAAATACTATTTTGTTTTTTAGATAAAACGGGGATAAAAAAGCAAAAAAAAGCGCATGCTCGATGCGCTTTTTTTATTGTTTAGGGATTAGGTTAGTTGTTGGAAGAAAGTTCTTGTTTGAGGAAGTCCAGGGTTCGCCGCCAAGCCAACTCGGCAGCTTCTTTGTTGTAGGCTTCTTCATTGTCTTCGTTAGCAAAAGCGTGTCCAGCATTTGGATAAATATAAACTGCATGATTACCATTGAGTGTCTGAAGTTTTGCCTGGAATTGCTCGACGTCATCGATGGCAATCGAGGTGTCTTCTTCCCCAAAATGACCAAGAATATCTGCGCGCATCATAGACAGGTCGTCTTCGGCAGAAAAGCGACCGTAGTACATAACAGAGGCAGCTACGCCGAGATCATTTTTTGCCATGTTGTAGGCCCACTGGCCACCAAAGCACCAGCCAACAGAAGCCAAACTATTAGGATCAACTTGTTCCAGGCTCTGTAGATAGGTGGTAGCTGCTTCTAGATTTGCAAAAGCCAAATCTGGGTTTTCTCGAACAGCACCTGCTAATTGACCAGCCATTTCTGGAGTTTCAGCGACTTGTCCGTCATAGAGATCAACCGCCAGGGCCACATAACCCTGAGCTGCAAAATCATCAGCCAAGTCTTTGATGTTCTGATTGAGCCCCCACCATTCGTGAATAAGGATTAGAGCCGGAAAAGGTCCTGTGCCCTTTGGTTCGGCGAGATAACCGGTGGTTTCTGCCTGATAAGCTATTGATGTCGTAGCGATTTCTTTATAAATTGGTGCTGCTACTAACGTATCCTGCTCTGTTTCTGTCGGTGCTATGGCCGATTTTTGACCTTGCCACCAAAGTATTCCGGCCAAAATTATAATGATAGCTATTCCGATGACTGTGGTTTTTTTCTTCATACTCCCTTAATTACTCAGTGGTCGTACCATCGTATTCTGGTTCATCGGCCATGGCTTCAGCTTTGGTTTTTCGGATTGTGCCGTCGGCATGATGTGGTGGCATATAAATAGTATAAATATGCATGGTTTCAGAGGCTGAGGTATTGATGACATTGTGCTCTGCTCCGGCTGGAACAATAACTGCAAAGTCATCCGAAACTTCGTAGGTGGTTTCGTTGATAATTACTTGACCAACTCCTTTTTCAATGCGAAAAAACTGGTCATTTTCTTCGTGTATTTCCATACCGATGTCTTCGTTTGGCTGCAAGGTCATGAGTACCAGCTGGCTATTTTCTCCGGTATAAAGCACGTGACGAAAGTCTTGATTGGCAATGGTTTTTTCTTCTATATTTTCACAAAATCCTTTTTTCATATGCAAACAGTCTAGCATAATTAGACAGAGACGGTTGCTGGTCCATATTGTGTTAATATTCTTTTTGTTATGAAACAAAGAATTCGTTCACTCATTTTTCTTTTGGTAACTTCTGGCATTCTTTGGTTGGGGTTGTATACCAGTCTCTTGGTCTATCGAACTTGGGGAATAATTGATACTGGTTTTTGGTGGTTCGCACTACAAGGAATCGGTATTTTTTTCCCGCTAGTGATTACTTTTTCGCTTTTTTGGGGTGGCAAAAAATGGAATAAAATCAACGCTTTTGTTTTTAGAACCACAAGCGCCTGGATTGTTTTTATCGCTGGGCTTTTTATGTCGACCTATCTTGCTGCGACAGTTAACGTGCTGTGGTTGCCCTTGCCTCCTGAGGGGCTAGCCATCAGTGCCCTAACGATAGCAGTACTATTCGTGATATATGGAGTACTGAACGCCAGGCGGGCGCGTACTCGACACATATCCATACCGGCAACGCCATTACTACGTGCTTTTCGGGGCAAAAAAATAGTACTTGTGTCTGATATTCATATTGGTTTGGTTTGGAGAAAGCGTTTTTTGAGTCGCGTCATCGAGCGAGTAATGCGCGAACAAGGAGATATGGTGATTATTGCTGGGGACCTTATAGATGGTCCAGTTTTTCCCTATCTTGATTTTTTGGAATCATTAAAAAAACTAGCTGCTCCACTCGGTGTGTATTACACCCCAGGAAACCACGAACAATATAATCCAGATAACAAGAATTTTTACAAAAATATTCCTGGCAACATTACCATTCTAAAAGACGAAGTCTTTCATTTGGATGATGGTCTTGGGTATATTGCTGGAATCGATTATCGAAACGAAACTAACACTGTTTTTGCTCAAAAAGCAAAACAGATTCTTGGTGATTATGAGCCAGTGATTACGATTCTTCATGACCCCAAACATCGAGAACAGTTGGTTGGTAAAACGGGCCTAGTGTTGTCCGGACACACTCACGGCGGACAAATGTTTCCGGGAACTTTGTTGGTTAGATATTTGTATGGCAAAAAAATGAAAGGCTTGGTTACAGGCGCAGAGACTATTTTCTATACAACCCTAGGTATTGGCACTTCGCTGGTGCCGGCTCGTATTGGCACCAGGCCCGAAGTGGTGGTGCTTTCTATTGTTTAATTTTAGAGGCCCCAGAACAGACGAATTCGTTGCTCTACTTTTTTTTGCATGGCCTGCTGAGCTGGTTCCATGTATTTGTAAGGAGAAAGAGTGCTGTTCTCGGCAAGACTTTTCTCTAATGCTTCTCGATAAACAACCCGAAGCTCGGTGCTGATATGAATAATACTGATACCTGCCTGAATGGCAGCAACAAAGTCTTCGTCAGAAGAACCAGAACCTCCATGAAGCACCAAGGGAATGCCAGCCGCACCACGAACGGCTGATATGCGTTCTGGGTGAAGTTTTGGGTTACCGCTTTTTACCATGCCATGCACATTTCCCACCGATGGTGCCAAGAGATCAAGTCCAGTGGCCCTGACAAAAGCAGCCGCCTCTTCTGGGTTCGTCATACTGGCTTCGCTGACACCCTCTGGTAATTCTTCTTTGATATTTGATCCACCGCCAATAAATCCGAGTTCTGCTTCAATAAGAGTGTGTTGATCGTTCTGATTTCGATAATCAACGACTGCTTTGGTGGCAGCTAGATTTTCTTCATAGGATTGTTCGGCCAGATCAATAATGACCATATCGTACCCGGCATCGATTGCCGCAGTAGCGGTTTTTGTACTGTAGGAGTGGTCGGCATTAATAAAAATCGGATAGTCTTGGTCGATTCGCAGGTCTTGTACCAAGTTCACAATCTGGCTGGCACCAAAATGATTTCGCTCCCCTTCGCTGGTCCCAATTATCACAGGAATTTTTTCACCAGCTTCTTCGGAAATCGCCTTAGCGGCATTGAATACAGCCCAGACACCCTCGATGTTCGCAATATTAAAATGACCAATTCCTTTTTTATTTTTTTCTGCTTCGTGGATGTATTCGATAAGTGTTTTCATATTGGGCTATTGTAGCACGATGTCTCTTTTCTTCTTTACCGTAGTAATTCTTGGTTTCCCTCAGAGTCTAATCTTATTACTTGGGAAGCCGATGCTTTTTTTATGCCTTCTGATACCAAGAAATCAACAGCCTCAGCAAAATTTTGTTGGATTTCCTGGGGATTGGTTTGGGCAGGTTGCCCCTCCAGGTTCACGCTAGTAGAGACAATCGGGCCGGTTTTTTCGAGCAGGTGGATTAGATTTGGCTTGGTGATTGGTATGCGAATAGCAATATCTGATTCAAAAAAAGTACGCCCCGGGAAATTCAAAGCATCTTTTTTGATTTGATAAATAAAAGAAGTTGGCGTTGTGCTTGCTTCAATTATTTTTCTTTGAGTGTCAGTGATTGTAACCGGAAGATTTTTTATAATTTGTTCAAGTGAAGCAGCCAGGACAATAAGTGGTTTTTTCTTGTTTCGTTTTTTTATTTCGTATATTTTTTCAATGCCAACAGTATTAGAGATTAGAGCACTCAGGCCATATATAGTATCGGTCGGCAAAACCCCAACCGAGCCTTCTAGTAGTTTTTCCGCTGCTTTTTCCCAGTTGAGACTCTCCATCTTTTAATTTTAGATTTTAAAAATAATAACTTCTCCGTCTTTTACAATATATTCTTTCCCTTCGAGGCGGAGCTTGCCTTCTGTTCTAGCCTGAGAGAAAGAGCCTGAATTTAGTAATTCCTGCCAGTTGATAATTTCTGCTCGAATAAATTTGGTCTGAAAATCTGAATGAATAGCTGATCCAGCCACTGGTGCAGTTGAGTTTTTTTTGATTGTCCAAGCTCTCGTCTCTTCTTTTCCGGTGGTAAAAAATGTGATAAGGCCCAATAATCGATAGGCGGCGGTGATTAGGTTATTGATACCATCATCGCTATGACCAAGGTCTTCGCGCATCATGGTTTTTTCTTCTTGATCAAATTCAGATAACTCGTGTTCTGTTTTTGCGTCGATGACTACGTATTCAGCACCATGGCTAGTTATTTCCTCGGTTATTTTTAGAAATTCTTCAGGGTTTGTTTCGTCGAGATTCTTTCCTCCTGTTTTTTTGTTTAAGCCAAACAACATTGGCTTCATGGTTAGCAAATTCAGTTGATCGGCGATTTTCTGATCTTCGTCACTAAGGTCAACACTATGGGCCAATCGCTCATTTTCAAGCGCCTCCTGAATACGGGAACACACACCATCGATAGCCACAGCGTCTTTGTCTCCTCGTTTTACATCACGAACGAGCTTGGTTCTTCTGCTTTCAATTGTTTCGAGATCAGCCAAAATAAGCTCCATGTTGATTACCTTGATGTCTCGCAAAGGGTCGATATCTCCGTATACGTGATGTTGCTTGGTTCCCGTTTCATCTTCTACGGCAAAAATTCTAATCAAGTGCAAAATAGCATCTACTTCTCTGATGTGAGTCAGAAACTTATTACCAAGACCTTCCCCCTTGGAAGCCCCTTCTACCAAGCCAGCAATATCCACAAATTCGATCACTGCTGGAATTATTTTTTCAGTTTTAGACATGTCCGAGAGTTTTTGCAATCTATCATCAGGGACACCAACAATACCCACCGAAGGGTCGATGGTACAAAAAGGGTAATTTTCAGCGGGAACACTTTTTTGCGTCAGGGCGTTAAAAAGTGTTGATTTGCCTACGTTGGGTAGGCCCACGATTCCAATCGAGAGTGACATGATGTTAGTTCATTGGAGGGCGCGGTGCGCCCTTGGTGTTCTGCAAAGCTCCCATGACGCCCTTGAGTTCGTCCTGATGTTCTTTGAAAACTTGCATCATGGCAGCTTGCTGGTTCATGCCTTGTTTGGTTTTTTGTTCAATTTTTTGACCTATTTTTTGAAATAGTTCCGGGTTCTCTAGTACTAGATTAACCAAGGCTTCTTCCTGATCTTTTGGAAGGTTCATGCCTTTTAGTTTGCTTTGAATAAGTTTTTTGACGACTTTATTTTTGAGATTCTTAAACATGCAGCTATCCTAACATACTTGGATAAAGTGAAAAAGCCCCTGTTTATTTTCTGAATAATGCTTTAGACAACGATTGGTGTAGATAATATGCAGTGGGGACCACCAGGCTTACTAGGATAGCGATTAGCCAATCCAGACCATCCACGCTGGTGGTTCGAAGGATCGTTTGAAGCCAGCCCGAATACACGGCTCCCATCTGGAACAAGAGCACGGCTAAAACAGCAATCCAAAACCAGCGATTTGAAAAAGCTCCTCGAATTGTTTTTTTGTTTCGAAGCACATAGGCAATCCAAATTTGAGAAAACACAACCATGATGAGTGTAACCGTACTGAGGACTTCTTGGCTTTCGTGTTGATAGAGGCTTCGAATAATAATAGACCCGCCAAGCATGGCTAATGCAACAACCAATATCCTAGCTACGTCATGTTTACTTACGAGTGATTTTGAATAGCTCCCTGCTGTTTGTTTTCCTTGTTGAGGTTCCATGGTCAAAGGAAAAACCAAAAAGCTGTCAGTCAAGAGATTGAGCCAGACAATTTGCGCAGGGTTCAAAGGAATAGTTGCTCCAATAATGAGAGCAAATGCAACCACAAGAACTTCTCCGATGTTAGTCGAAAGCAAATAAGTGACTACTTTTTTGATATTGAGGAAAATACGTTTTCCTTCCTCCACCGCTTTGGGTATGTTTCCAAAATCATCATCCAAAAGAATAATGTCGGCAGCAGCTTTAGCCGCTTCGGTACCTATTTCTCCCATTGCGACACCAAGGTCTGCGGCAACCAACGAGGGCACATCATTTACCCCGTCGCCAGTCATAGCTATGGTTTTTCCATTTTCTCGAAAGGCCTGAATGATGCGTAATTTATGTTCGGGAGTGACTCGAGCAAAAACACTTACAGTCGGGATAATTTGCTGCAAAGCTTGGTTGCTCATAGCTTCGATTTCGTTTCCAGACAATACTCGGTCTCCTGCTGTAAAAATTCCTGACTTCTCTGCAATTGTCTTGGCTGTGCTGGGATAGTCTCCGGTAATCATGACCACTCGTATTTTTGCCTCACGGGCTTCTTTCATCGCAGCGGGGACCTCTTGACGAATCTGATCCTCCATAATAAAAATTCCAAAGAATACAAGTTCCTCTATGTCACCAAGCGTCAAAGTTTCTTTTGTTGTTTTTTTGTACGCCAAGGCTATCACGCGATGTCCTAGTGATGACTCCCTCGTGACTAGTTCCATAAATTCTTCTTTTTGTTTTTTTGCAAAAACAGTCTCGGTGTCCTTGCGTATCGTTGCGCACAAATCTAACACTACTTCTGGTGCGCCGGTAACAACCAAGACATTCCCATCTTTTTGTTTGTGAAGATTTGCATAATATTTTCTTTTGTAAGAAAAAGCGATTTCATCAAGCAGTCGCCCCTCTTTTAGGATTTGGGTTTTTTCGAGCCCCATTCTTTGGGCAAAAACCAACATGGCCGCTTCTGTTGGATCACCAGCAACCGTGACGGTACCTTTTTGTCTAAAAATTTCCGCATTAGCACTTAGGCCACTGAGCAAGGCAAAATACTCTAACTCCAACAAGGTCTCTTGTTCGTCAAGAATTGTCTTGTTGATAGTTAAGGTACCGATTGGATCGTATCCTTCTCCGTGCATGGAGGCTTCAACTGTTGAAAGCATTACCTGCGTAACAGAAAGCTGATTACGGGTTAGGGTTCCTGTCTTGTCGACAGCAATAACATCTGCATTACCCAGTGCCTCTACTGCTTGCAGACGTTTTATCAAAACATTGTTTTGAGCCATTCTTTGTACTCCTTGTGCCAAAACTAACGTCACTACAATAGGTAGTCCTTCTGGCATAACTGCAACCAAAAGCGACGCACTGGTTAAGAAGATTTCCCTGAGAGCATAACCTTGATAGAGGGCAATACCAATCATTCCAGCCAAGGCAATTCCGATACCAAGCACTAGTTTATTGGTAAGAATTTTTATTTTGGTTTGAAGAGGGATTTCTGTCTCATAGAGGTCTACCTGACTTGATATCTTGCCGATTTCGGTGTGTTGTCCGGTTCCGACAACTACAGCCGTTGCTTTCCCTCGACTAGCATAAGTGCCTTTGAAAATCATATTGTGTCGATCTCCAGGAACAATACCCTGCTCTTTTATTGGATCGATGTCTTTTGGTTTGGTTTTTGATTCTCCGGTCAAGATTGCCTCGTCCACAGAAAGATCTTCATTTTTGATAAGTCGAGCATCTGCCGGGATTCTACTTCCTTCTAGGATGATAATAATATCACCAGGTACGATTTCGGCTGATTCAATCAGCTGTTCTCTTCCGTCTCTGCGCACAAGGGCCTTATCTTTTTCATATGAACGCAATGCAAGAATTGCGCTTTGAGCTTTACCCTCCTGATAAGCCCCAACGATTGCATTTAAAATCAAAACAAAAGCAATAATGGAACCGTCTACAATTTCGCCAAGCACAAAGGTGATAATCACAACCAA
Organism: uncultured Candidatus Saccharibacteria bacterium; assembly: GCA_964350165.1. Lineage (GTDB taxonomy): Bacteria > Patescibacteriota > Minisyncoccia > Phycocordibacterales > UBA1006 > CAYGJA01. The sequence goes on from CAYGJA010000004.1 coordinate 12,016, forward strand.
CAACAATATATAAACAAGCGGGCTGGCAAATTGGCGTAACGCCAATCGAAACCAGCTATCTGCTTTTTTGTTGGGCAGTTCGTTTCTGCCCTGAGTCTCTAGGCGATATCTGGCTTCATCATCTGAAAGACCATCATCGTCTGTTTTTAATGCTTGTAATACTTCTTTTTTTTCTAGAGTATGCCAAACATACTCATTTTCTTTTTGTTCTTGGCTCATGGTAAGCAATCTATATGAAGGAATGGTAATATATAAAGTGTACCACCTGGGGAGATTTGGTAATAAAACCCCTATTCACACGTCATAAACTATGGACATGCCAAGCAAAAAGAAGTCAGAAAAAGTAAGGCAGCGCTTTTTGGCTGCGTATGATGCTCATGGCGATGACATTTTTGCTTTTGTAATGTCCCGAACAGGTAATCGAGACACGGCTCTTGATTTGACCCAAGATGTCTTTACTAGTACCTGGACGTACTTATCTCGAGGGAAACGCGTCAATAATTTGCGGGCTTTTTTGTTTCAAATTACAAGAAACAAAATCATAGATCACTATCGCAAGAAAAAGACAAATTCTCTGGATCATCTTATCGAGGCCGGCTTCGAAATGTCCGACTTGGGCAGAGCCATTGAGCAAATGCGATCACAAATTGATTCGGACTTTACGCTCCGATCCCTTTCTTCTTTGTCGCCCAGCCACTATCAGGTGATCCATATGCGTTTTGTAAAAGGTATGTCCGTGGATGATATGGCATTTGTGTTGGGTATTCAAAAAAACGCCGTTTCTGTGCGTCTCCATCGAGCTTTGGCTTATGCTCGTGAAAATGTTATCGAAAAAGAAAATGAACAACGATTCTAATTACAACAAAAAACTATCTCCAGAAGAAAAAGGAAAACTACGACAACAACTTGCTCGTACCACTTTTGATGTCCCCTATCAACCACGAAGTGGCTATCTTTTGCATGGTCTGGTAAAAAGCACCCTTTCAATTGCTCTCTTGGTGGCCTTTCCTGGCATAAGTATTTTATATGCAGCCGAAAAAGCCCTTCCCAATCAGGGGATTTTGTATGATTTGAAACGAGGAGGAGAAGAATTTATGATTAGTTTTTATACATCTCCAAATGATCAAGTTGCTTTTCGCGAAACACAAATAAAACGAAGGGTTGAAGAAGCTACGCAGTTGGTGTTGCGTGGCTCTATGAACTCGGCACATGCTGACGTACTCAGCCGAGATATTGCTGCACATGTTGCTTCCGCTGAGGCCACTTTGCAGTACGCCCAAAACGATAAAGAAGAAGCCGTGCCAAAAGAATCAGTAAAACAAATATTAGCAGTTCAACAAAAAGTACTAGCCGCTGTTGCTGAAACACAGCCCGAGGGGTCGAAAGATTCAATTACGGCCATTCAAGAAACTACCGCTGCTCTAGAAAATGGATTGCTTACAAAAAAAGACTTCTCCGAATCAACGGCCATGGGAGTAAAAAATGAAGCAAGTATTACAGAGCTGGAAATCGAAAAGTTGCTCGTTGTTGCCAGGCTAGAGGTAAAAAAAGCCATTCCAAAAACAAAAGAATTAGCTAGTTCGACCGAAGGTGTCGCTTCGGCTTCTCAAAAGGGTAAAGAAAAAAAGATCTTGGTGACTTCTGCTACTAACACTGCACCAATCTTGACGGTAACCACAGCAAGCTCCACCGCCACGAATAGTAGAATTATTTTGGGTGAAACCAGAGAGCTGGCAGGCGCAGAAGAGGCTCTCGAGAATCTTCAAAATCGATTCGACATCCTCAAAACAAATGAAAAAGAAACAGCTTCTGATGATTCCCTCGGTTCCCTTTTGACCGATATCAAGGTATTTTTGGCGCTACTAGATTCAGACGTTTCTCTTGTGACTGGTTTTAGTTTTACTCAAACAGTCGACCCTGTGACTCCTAACTCTCCGGTGGCTGCATCCAGTACAAATACCCAAGCAATCCTAGACCTACAAAAATCAGTACCGGCAACAACAACTTCCACCAAGGAAACCCTCCTGACTCCAAAGGAAGATTCACTTGTTGACTCATATTCGCCTGAGCCAATAGCGACTGATTTGAACTAGTCGCCACTACTGTTAATTTCTCTGGAATCTCTATGGTTACCGCTCGTTTCGTTGTGGGTGCTTTCTTGGCCACAGAAACAATTACGGCAGAAGCAGGAACTGGTTCGTCTGGATTGATAGTGCTGGTTGCAATCTGATTATACTCGGCGCGTAATATCTGATTGTTGTCATAAAGCAACACTTGTTTGGGGGCTGATTCTGTTTTGAATGTAACTTGATTTTCACTTAAAAAAGAAAGTGGTGGTATCAATACAGAATTACCGTCGATATTCAACAGCCAATTAGATATATCGAGCATGAATTCTGTTTCTTGAGAAAGAAATATTTGATCGGTTGTTGCCCTAATTGAAATCAAGGGCTCAACGACTTCGACTATTTGCGTTCCTTCGGCCAACAAGGCGTCGCTCCATGGATCTGATCGGAGCTCGTAGGCAATAAGATATTTTCCAGGATATTGGTATTGATGCGTTACGGGAGTAATTTTTCTTTCTGAATCATAAAAACGACCATCTCCAAAATTTATTCTAAGGTTTCCATAGAAAAGTCTTTGAGAACCTCGATAGAATTCCGGAAGTAAATTAATATTTTGACCTGTTATGACTTGTTCTGGCAGTGGTAGCTCAAATCTATAGGGTGTTTGATTGATAATCGCAACGGGTTCTGTGCTTGCCTGAGTGGTCGTGGCCTGTTGAATTTCCGTTGTTGTAGTAGCAACTGGTTCCAGCGCTTCTGATTTAATAGGGCCAACATAGCTACCAGGCGTAGCTAGTTTGGTTATCCATACTGAGCCATTCCACTGGGCAGTTTCTTTGGTGTCGTTATCTCCGGATGGCCAACCAGCGCTTCCACTAATGCTATCAACCGTCTGACTGCTGGCATCGAGAATGGTTAGTGTTTCCCCAGTATTTGCTAAGGCTCCCGAATAAATAAGAAAAGCTGTTCCCGCCGCGCTTTCATCGCTTGTTCGCTCGAGAACAACAGATTGGCCTGCCATAATAGTGCCTTCGAGGTCTATGGTTGGGCTGCCATCAGTGGCTAGAATTTGCCAACCGGTTACGTCAACGCTGGCGGTACCAGTATTGGTAAGTTCTATCCATTCGTGGCTTGCTGAATCAGCGTCACCCATCCAGGCAATCTCGGTAAAGATAATTTTTGCTAGAGAAATATGGGGGAAAAGTATTCCCGTACAAATAAAAATTAAAAAAATGTAATCTCTAGTCTTCGTCATCAGCCAAAATTCGTTGGAGAAGGCCGGCGGGGACCTCTCGAGGTTTCCTTGGTTCTCTCTCTTCATTCGCTGCCACTCGTGTTTGTTCTTTTGGGGCGGTGGCCTCGATCGAGAGAGTGCTGGGAGTAGCTATTTTTTCAAGTTGATCTCCCCTGTTTTCGTTGTTCTTCTGTGTTGTTTCTGTGTCTGTGATTGTCTGAACTGAATTTGCTTTTGCCAATGCTTGCCGCAAAGCAGACACCTTGTCTTGGCTGGCTTGTTTTTCTGGGTCAAATTTTGGTTTGTGTGGTTTTTTTGAAATCAAAGATGCAGCTCTGGCTCGATAAGAGTCTTCGAGGTCAATAATCTCTTCTCTGGGGGCTTTGGCGGCAAGATCGGCCAACGAGATCGTTTTTTGAGGTTCTTTTTTTACTTGTGGTTGTTGTTCAGTTACAACCGACTCTTTTTTTGTAGAAAAATCAATATTACCCAAGGCGTCTTTTAAAAGCCCCTGAAGCCCCTCCCTGTCAGGCCCACTTCGAGTTTTTTCTTTTGGCGAAAAATCATTTCGAGGTGCTTGATTTTGCAAGGGTAAATCTTTTTTTACTTGTGGTTGTTGTTTGCTCACAAAATCTCGCTGGGGTGGTTTTTTTGAAATTTCTTTTGGTTTGTTAGCTGGTCTTGGTTTTTCTGTTGGTTTTGATTTTTCTACTAGTCTTTTTTTGAATTGAGAATGGTCCCCGGTTGGCTTTTGTGGGGAAGGCTCTTGTTTTTTCGGAATTTTTGCTGGCTTTGTGTCGCCCGCTGAAGGAGCAAATTCTATTCCTAGAGCAGCCAGGTCTGCTTTGGATCCTTGTTTTATTTGCGGTTTGCCATTTTTATCATTATTCGTGATTGCTTTCTTTTCACCGCTTTTTATCTTTGCGATACAATCGTGGCAATAAACGGGGCGCCCGGGTTGCGGTTTGAAGGGTACCGTGGCGATATGCTCACAATCATCAAAAGAACAAGGCACCCTATATTTGCCATCACTAGCCAATCCTTCGGCGTTAATCGGCGTTTTTGCGCTGCTTTCTCCCCCCTCTCCGGAACCATTACTCCATTTGGTAATTTCGGCTTCTACGACAGCTCGAGGGCGGTGGTAGAGCTTGCGAGATCTCCCAATAATGTATTCTTCTACTTTTGGTTTTCGCTCTAGTTTTACAATGGCGGGAAGCGTTTTTGCAGAAAAAGGTCTGGTTGTCATACCATTAACCAGAAGCTTGAGGTATACGTGATAATTAGGAAGTGACACAAAATCGTCTGGCGTAAATTCTGGCATGAATTCTGTTTCGAGAAAGTCCGCATCTGCTGCGCCAACGCGACCGATGATCATGGTTCCCACGTTACCAAATACGGCATCGCGAACCACTGTATTATTCTCTGTCTCCAGCTGCGCCACGTATTGATGAGCAATGATTAGATTGAGACGATATTTGCGGGCCTCGGACAAAATAGTTGCAAAAGAGTCGGTGACAAAGTTTTGGAATTCATCCACGTACAGATAGAAATCCTTACGTAGGTGCTCGGCTATTTTTACACGCTCCATGGCGGCAAGCTGTAGTTTGGTAATCAACATAGCTCCAAGCAAGGCGGAGTTGTCTTCACCCACTCGCCCCTTGGACAAGTTCACCAAGAAAATCTTTTGCTTGTCCATTATGTCTGGAATATTGATAGTGCTGTTGGGTTGCCCCAGAATGTTTCTAATAATCGCACTAGAGAGAAATTGCCCGACCTTGTTCTGGATTGGAGCAATGGCTTCTTTTCGGTAGCGGTCTTCCCAGGCTTCGTATTCGTGAATCCAGAACGTACGCACCACCGGGTCTTTGATGTTGTTTACTATGGTTTGACGATAGTCCTTATCGACCAGTAAACGAGGAATTCCCAAAAGAGTCGTGCCCGGAGTGTCAATTAGGGCAAGGATGCAATTGTTCAGGATATATTCCATTCGAGAAGACCAGACGTTGGCCCAAATCTTGGTAAAAATTCCCATAATACCCGAAGCAACCAAGTGTTTGTAGCGGTCGTCATAGACTTCGAGAACATTAAAACCAACGTGATATTCGATATCCGAAGGATTAAAATAAACTACATCGTCAAGGCGCTCTTTTGGAATCACACCCAATAAGTCTTCGACTAATTCTCCGTGCGGATCGACGATACAGACACCATCACCGTTTCTGATATCCTGAAGAGCCATATTAGAAATCAGAGTAGATTTTCCCATCCCTGATTTTCCCAGGATATACATGTGTTGCCGGCGATCTTGTCGCTGGATACCAAAAATTTTTTCATTATTGCGATAGTGGGTCTTCGCAAAATAAATAATGTCTTTATTCTTTGGTAGCTCAACATTCATTACAAGTAGTATAGCTTATTTAAAATGACACCCTGTTAGTAAATGTCAGATTCGGGTAGACCATATTGAGAATGCATGTATTCAACCAAATCTGAGCGTTCAATAGCATTGGGAACTGGTAAAACCTCGAGGGTTTCGGCAGAAAAAGGAACGCTTAATTCTTCGTCGATCACAATACGACAGTACATTTGCCCGGGGCCAAGATTCTGTAAATCTCGAGAGTCAAAAACGGGTAGCATTTCGCTACGAAGTCGACTAGCGTCTTCACCAAATAGGCGAAAACAGAAAAAATTATCAGTACGAGCCAGCAATTGTTGAGTAGCATCGCTGGTGATACTAAGGGTCGAATTCATAATAAGAGTAAAAGAAAGTCCGGTGGAGCGACTAGTACTAAGAAGTCCATGCAGAAGCTCGCTATCCAATCGAGGAAATTCATCAAGATAAAATGAGTAGTCTTTTCTCACTGCCTGAGTGTCTCGGGCGGGTCGGTTTTGGGCAAATTCCATAAAACGAGCCATGACCAACGAGGCAAAAAAACCAGAAGCCGTCTCTCCCAAACGATCTGGCAAAAGTCTGATAAGAACTATTTTTTGTTCATCGATAAAAGATTCCATGGGCAAAGTATCAAAAGTGTTTTGATAGATATCTTTGAGGCTCGGATGTGCAACCAAACTGCGAAGGATGTTTATTAGCGGCAGGATTGCGTCAGCTTCGTGTTTATTTTTCCAATTTGGATATTCTTCGCGCCAGAAATCAATCAGGGACTGGTCACTCAGTGTTTCGATCAGATCTGCGCGAATTTTTTCGTCTTTAAGAAATTCATACGCCAGGTATAGACTGGGCTTGTCGCTATTCAGTATGGTTGCAAAAAGCGTGTGAGTCAGATGTTCTAATTGAGGATTCCATAAATTAGAATACATGCCCTGCAAGGTGCTTTCCATGATTCTAATCATGGGAAAAACAAAATCCTCAGAAATATCAGCCAGTGGATTGAGACGTATCCGAAGAGATGGATCCTGCGGGTCAAGAATAATTACATCTTTCAGTCTTGCTTCTGGAATATCTTTCATCAGTTCAGACACCAAGTCTCCTCGAAAATCAATCACACAAGCACCGTATCCATGAGCCAGGTCTTGACGAACCATGGCTTGGATAAATTTTGTCTTCCCCATACCAGGCCGACCAACAACCAAGGTGTTCCGACGACGGTCTCTGCGCCTGATACCAAAGAGAAAGCGTTTTTGCTCGAGGGCCGCTTCGTAATTACTCCAAGCCACATACGAAACAAATTCTGGCTTTTCTCGACCGTACAGAGGCAGATTCTTGGGTGGTGGGGCCAGTTTTGAATCCTGAATTTTACTACTCTGGTCGCCCTGCTTATTCATTCGAGTCTGTTTTAGGGGTAGTAATTTGTCGCACCACTTGTTGTGGGAAAGGTATTTCTATCTCAGCCTCTTCGAAGGCAACTTTGATGCGGCGACGCAACTCTCCCGTTACTGACCATTGCTCTAGAGGTTTCGTCTCACCCAGAATCTTTACGATAACAGCCGAATCTGCCAGCTCGTCAACACGCAAAAACTGAGGTGCCTGAATAATTTTGTCTTTCCATTCAGGGTCTTCAGCTAATTCAGTTCCTACACGATTGATTACTTTAATGGCTTCTTCCAGCTTTGTTTCGTAGCTTACGCCAACGTCTAAGTTTATCCTGGAGAAATCTTTGGACATATTTGACGTGATTTTAATTTCTCCATTAGGAACATGGTGAACAACACCATCTAGATCCCGCAGAGTTGTGGCTCGCAGGTTGATGGCCTCAACAGCTCCGCAAGTTGCCCCAAAGCAAACCACGTCTCCTACGCGATACTGATTTTCAAAAACAATAAAAAATCCATTAATCAGGTCGCGAACCAGGTACTGTGCACCAAAGCCAAGCGCCACGCCAGCGATACCCGCTCCAGCCAAAAGGGGGCCTATGTTGATTGACAGTTCACCCAGAATCATGAGTCCGGCGACTACCCAGATCACAACATTCAAGAGACCCTTAAAAAGCCCTATCAAAGTATCTTCTCTTTTTATCTCAGCGCTCTTGGTTAAAAAGATAGACCCAGGTACCGCACGCCTGATGATTCGATCGATAAAACGTAGTGCGACGGTCTTTAGAAGTAGAGCCATCAAAAAAATAAAAAGAATCTTGAGTCCGTGTGTAAAGATCCAGGGCAAGATGGTTTCGGAAAGTAAATTATTTAAATCTTGGGTCGTAATAGCGATATTCATAACAAAACAAAAAGGTCTGTTACCGAGTAGTGCCTCTATTATACACTCCTTTGTCGACGCCATTCGTACATGAGAAGGGCGGCACTTACCGAAGCATTCAACGACTCTACTTCTCGGTTCATCGGTATAGACAAAAGGAAATCACAAGCCTTCAGGGTGCTGTCTTTTAGTCCTACTCCTTCGTTGCCGACGATAAAGGCCATGGGGCTACCTGATAGTTGCGAATTACCTTCTATTGATTCTCCGTCCATGGCTAGGCCAGCAATCCAATATTTTTGTTTTTTCAGAGCTTCGATGGTGTTGACGAGATTGCTCACCCGAGCAATGGGTACCCTTCCTACCGTACCAGCCGAAGTTTTGAATGAAGTGGCGTTCACTGGAGCCTGGCTGTGGTTAAGCATTACCAGGCCATCAACCCCAAGCGCGGTTGCACTTCGGATAATGGCTCCGACATTGTGGGGATCCTCGATTTGTTCCATGATCAAAATAGCTGGATTCTCTGTTTTGATGTCGGCTAACATGTCGTCAAGACCAACATAATCAAAGGACTTCATTTTGATAACGACCCCCTGATGCTTTACTTGTCCCACATACTCACGCATGTTTTTTTCGGGCACTTGGCGAACGGTAACGCCTATTTTTCTGGCCACGGTGGCTACTAGCGACAGATCTTCACTTTCGCCGGCTTTGCCCTGGAGAACATACATCTCGAGAATTCGTTCTGGTTGGTGAGTGAGGATTTCCTTGGCTACGTTAATTCCGTAGACATAGAGTTTTGAATTTCTATTTTTCATATTGACAGATTACGTTATTTATTCCAAAAAACAAGCGGAAATTGGTTTAGAAGAACCAATTTCCGCCGTCCAAGGCCTAGCATCCTTTTAACCACTCTTCATCAGAGCAGATTTGGATACGAGTGTCCCACCCTAGTGTTTGCTGTCCTCCCCCAAAGGGACCAGAGAGGTCGTGACAGCTTTTGTGTGAATAGCGCATGGTTTCCGCCGAAAAGATCTGGCCGGATTCTGGATCAAATACGCGCACGGCATAAAGCGATTTGGCTGCAACGATCACCGTCTCGTATGCTGTATCTAGCAAGACATCCAGATATCTGCCGTCTGGTGACACCAAGGGAATAATCTCATGACTGGGGCCACGATTGATATATGCGACCAGTCGCACCTCATGGTTCCCGTCTTGATCTAGATAGTTCTGCCACCCTAGTCGTACGGCTTGGGTGGGGCCATAACTTTTCCCCGCTCGGAAACCTTTGGTATCCACCAGACCCAGAACCTTGGAAACATCCATAAAGTCCTCGTGGCTGGCATCAATATCCGAGTATCGCAAGTCCGTTAGAAAAGTCACGGTTGCCCGAATGGAGTCCAGGCAGACCCTTGGTTTTTTCATACTGCTGCCGTGCGCGTTGGCCGCAATAGTCACTATTTGACATTTTTGGCCATGGCTAGGCAAAAGGCATTCTGGCTCGATCTTGTTGCAGGAGAGCGCTGGCACAAGGACCAAGACTAAAAAAAGAACTTTCATCATATTGATACAAATAACAAGGTTTCCTCTAGTCTACGAGAATCAACAGGCAAAAACTAGTATTTTTACGCTCGGTCTATACTGTCGACATGAAGAAAATAGAGAAAATCGATCGCCAATTATTAGGAACCTTTCGAAAAATCAGCGAACCTTCGGCTCGAATCGCTTTGTTTGTCATATTTTTTTGGTTTGGCATCCTCAAGGTAATTGGCACCAGTCCGGCCTTGGGTCTTGTTCAGGAACTTTTCAATACCACGTTTCTCTCTCCGCTTCCCTTTGGTGTTTTCTTTGCAGTATTTGGTGCCTACGAAATGATTATTGGTATTTTGTTTCTTTCGCGTCGCTCTGAACGTATTGCCATTGCGCTCCTTATTCCCCACATGATTATGACCATGATGCCCCTGTTTCTCATGCCTGACGCTGCTTGGCAAAGTTTCCTTACCCCTACGCTAGAGGGTCAATATATTATAAAAAATCTCGCTCTGATTGCCCTGGCTTTTTTTACGACCATCCACCTGCGTCCGATTCATATTCATAAAAAATAGAGTTCCGGTATTTGCCGTGGTTTTATTTCTTAGCAGGAGAAGGATTTTTATTGTTCATCTCAAGGAGACAGAGTTATCCCCGTTTTCCAGAGTCAGATCTCAGCAGAGTATTTATATCCAAAATAATATAATGAATACCAGTAAATGAACAAACAAGATCCTAAAAAAATTGCTCAAGAATTTTTCTCAATCACAGGCACTTCTCTTGAGAAAATATCGATTGGTTTTACAAACAACACTTATCGATTGGTGGCAAAAAAAACAGACGTACATTATACAGGGGTTATCCTCATTCATTACTCAACAAATGGTAGAAGATCAATACCTAATTGCTTCTGCCTTACTTAAAAAAGGCTTTTCTATACCTTCCTATCTACAGACCCAAAAAGGCACCCACTCGCACCAAGATCAGGGCGGTACCATATGGCGTTGTTATCCAGAAATCTCTGGAGATGTGGCAGAAATAAATACAAAAGAAATCCAACCTTTGGCTGCTTTTATTAGCGATATGCAAGAAATTTTAAAAACCATCGATTCCAAAACAATTGATTTTCGAAATCATACAACCAAAAATACTTTTTGCCCACAAATAACTTTCGAAAATTTTATTCAAGCAAAAAACGACCTCAACTTTAAAAAAATAAAAAAAGAAACAAGAGACCTCTGCCTGTTGATAGAGAGAACATATCTTTCTTTTGCTTCAAAAAATCCAATAGAGAACATTCACTCGCTTCCAAAAATAATCGTTCACGGAGACTTAAAAAATTCAAATATATTATGGAGTAAAAATAAAGTGGTGGGTGTAATTGATCTTGACACTCTTCAATTTAAGCCATTCATTTGGGAAATAGCCGAAGGCTGTAGGAATTGGTTTCAAAATGGTGACGATGATAATCTGGGTAACACAAAATTCAAAAAAGAAGACTTCAAGACTTTTTTGTCTCTCTACCGGCCTCCTTTTGAAATAAAAAATACAGAAGAAGTAATTATCACAGCTCTAAGGTATGTGGTGCTCCAAGCGGCCATGCGTTTCGCCAGAGACTCCGTTAAACAAAATTATTTTCAATTATCTTCCAGATATCCAAACCTCGAAATTCAGAATAAAACACGAGCTCAAAAACAGTTGGATATTTTTTCTCAGCTCTTCTGAAATAGAGTCATTTTTTGAAAAATATCCCAAAACAAAACCACCTGTAAGTAGGTGGTTTTGTTGGTGGACCCGACAGGAATCGAACCTGCGACCTCCTGAGTGCAAAACAGGTGCTCTAGCCAACTGAGCTACGGGCCCATTAGCCAGCCTTGCGGCCGACCATGTAAGCACAACTCTCTATACAATACGTATAACTTTATGCTTACGAATTGTATGTTCGAAGAACAACTGGGGAGATTGTAATAGAAACCCGCGTTTTTGCAAGTTATGGGTAGGGGTTAGTCTTGAATTTTTCTCATAGGTTTGGTGGTATAGCTCCAAAAAAATAATATATGAGAAAATTAGAAGTCTAGCCATCTATCCAATTGTTGTTGTTTTTTATAAGGGCTTCACCTATTAAATTTGTTTCACCAGCGCCAACCGTAAGTATTAAGCTATTTTTTTTAATATTAAGCCTTTCCAACAGATTCATGGTGTCATCGTGTGACTTTGTAGTGTGTACGACCAGATTGGGTATGGCAAGGCGAATTTCTTCACAGAGCCTTTCGCTGGTAGTTGTTCCGTCCGGGATTTCTCGCGCTGGATAGATTGGCATTACTACAAGAGATTCGAGAGATGGTATGTTTTTGAAGGATAAAATAAAATCATCAAACAAAGCTCTGGTGCGACTGTAAGTATGAGGCTGGAATATAAGTGTAATTTTCTTATTAGGAAACACCTTCACGACGCCGGCTAGAAGTGCTGAAATTTCTGTTGGGTGATGAGCGTAATCATCATACACTTTGGCGGCGCGGTATTTTCCTAAGTACTCAAAACGTCGCCAAGTTCCGGTAAACTCTGATAGGGATTTGCGCGCTTTATTTTCGTCGATACCTAGTTGGTTTGCAATTGATAAGGCCAACTTTGCATTCGCCAAATTGTAATCAGAAGGAAAGTGTAGTTTTGGATTAGTAAAATTATCATAAATATTTGCTTTTTTGACCCTAAGCTGATTTTTGGTAAAAATGTTCGTGAATAATTTTCCATCAATTTGTAGTCTGGCTATAAACTCTTTAAAGGTATCTTCGAGATCCGTTAAGCTTTCGTAGCAATCAACATGATCGAGCTCTACATTGGTAATACCAATCATATAAGGCGAAAGAGATAGAAAATTACGCTTATATTCGTCGGCTTCCAGTAGTAAATACTGACTCTGTCCTTGAATGTAATTTGAGCCATATTCGCGAATCAAGCTTCCCACGATTACCGTTGGGCTTAGACCAGCGTCAACCATTATTTTTGCCAACATAGCAGTTGTTGTTGTTTTACCGTGTGTGCCGGCAATGGCAATAGTCTTGTATTTTTTTGAAAGTTCCGTACGTACTTCTGGATAGGACATCAATTTTTCCTTATATCTTTGTTTTAAATCTGACAATAATTTTGAAGCATAATTTTCAAGAGCAATTGTGTAAACCACTAAATCAACTTTGGCTGGAATTTGAGATATATCTTGCCCTTTTAAAAAACTAACTCCAAGGTATTCAAGTTCGCGTGTTATTCTTGATTCTGACAAATCAGAGCCAGAGACCCTTACTCCACGATTCAAGAACATCCGCGCAATTGCCGATACGCCAATTCCGCCAATTCCAAAAAAATGCACACTCTTAAGATTATCAAGATCTAGCATAAGTCTTGATTAAAGATATAAACTGGTCGTTTCGGTCGTATTCATTGGCAAACATTCCAAACGAAGCAAAAGCCGGACTGAATAATAGAGTGGATTGTTTCTGAATTGCCTCCGTAAGACCCAGCTGGACCGCTTGTGTAAATTCGGTAGCTAGAGTGTGGGAGATATTGGCTTTTTTTAGTAAGGGAAGCAGTTCGTCTGTTCCAGATCCAGGTATCAAGACTAGACCAGTTATATTGGTTGCTTGTTTTAGGTTATTAACCAGGCTATCAAGGCTTAGTTTTTTTGATGCACCGCCCAAGATAACAACTAATTTTTTCTCTGACAACGCCACTATCCCCGCTTCGGTAGCCGTCGGAGTAGTGGCGTTGTTGTCGTTATAAACAGGGCAAAGCAAGCCAGATATGGACATTTTTTCGAGTCGACCTTCAGGCCCGTGCAAATCCTTTAAAGCCTGCCTGGCAACACTATTTGATACTCCCAAGGATTTGGTTGCCAAAAGTGCACAGGCAGCATTTCTGCGGTTATGATCGCCAGGCATTCGAATTGTCCAATCGTTTGGCATTGTTTCGTTATTTGCTATCTGAGCATAATTAGGCAGAGGATAACCGTAATATCTAGCTAATTCTGGAATTGATTCTCCAACAATAAGGATATCTTTTTGTGTTTGATTTAAGTAAATAGAAGCTTTGTCTTTAAAGTAAAGCTGGCGATTGTTGCCGTAGTAATTTAAATGATCATCCATGAAGTTTGTAAAGACTGCGATGTGCGGACTCAAGCCACTATCTCGAAATCCTTGTAATTGCCATGAATCAAGTTCAAGAACAACATAATCGCCAGGCTTTACTATGTCTAAAAGTGGCAAAGTGGCTGTTCCGCGAAGGTTGCCAGCAGTATAAACTTTTTTGCCAGCAGCTTTTAGTATTTCAGAAATCATTATCGTGGTTGTTGACTTTCCTCTTGTACCCGTGATTCCAATTATTATGACCCCTTCCGGTACAAGTTCCGCAAACCAGGAAGCATCCATTTTTATCGAGATTCCAGCTTGGTGAGAAAGTTTCAACAAAGGAGAATCAAGTGGCACTCCGGCTCCTTTTAAAATAAAATCAGTCTCTACAAAATCAACCTCTTTGTGCTCACCAAGTACAAAATTTACCGGATGTAATCCTTCTGACTTATTGACAATTTCTATACTGTGACTCAATTCTAGCTGAGACTTTAGGTCTGTTATTGTTAGTTTGGCTCCTTTTTTCCTAATAAAGCAAGCGTCTTGTATGCCACGACCCAGTAATCCAAGACCCATTTGGGTTATTCTTTTGTTAAGAAAATGATTCATGATTAGTTTGATATTTATGCGAACCTTAATTCACAACAATGCGAGGTATTCGACTTGCCAGAGTAGATCCTATTCTGGTTGGAACCTCGTATGGAATTTTATCGGTCCAGCTTGCTATTTCTTCGGCTGTTATTTCACTGGCCCCTTGTCTACCCAATAACACAACCTCATCTTCTGGCCGGACTTGCCCACATTCGGTGCAATCAACCATTATGTTATTCATACTAACCCTTCCAACCACTGGTGCAATTTTTCCATTAATAAGGACATGACCCACATTGCCAGCCCGACGATCAAAACCCTCGTAATAACCAATGGGAATAATCGCCAGGCGTGTTTTGCGCCTGGCCGTAAAGGTCCGACCATAACCTACGCTTTCTCCTGGTTTTATCTCCTTTACCTGGGCAACAAGCGCCTTCCAGGTAAAAGCGGTCAAGAGAGTCAATTGAGGGTTTTTTAATCTAGCCTTGATGCGCGTAGTTATTGATGGCCAAATACCGTAGCAGGCAATACCAGGACGTACAAAATTAAGATGCATTTCTGGATATAATATTGTTGCAGCTGAATTGGCAATATGATAATAACTAGGCTTTATTCCAGATTGAACAAAAATCTCAAAGCATTCTTGGAATTTTTTAAATTGGAAATTTGCAAACTCTTTTGACGTCGTATCTTCAATATTAGCAAAATGTGATGTTATTCCTACTAACTTCAAAGCAGGGTGAGTGTCTGTAAATTTTGCTAATTTCACAACCTCGTCGATTGAGATTCCTTGACGATTAAGACCAGTCTCAAGTTTTATATGAACCCTTGCGACTGAATTATTTTTTTTAGCCAAATCAGCCAAGACCCGTAGTCGTAGAAGGTCATAGACGACAATATCAAATGAGTATTGAATAATATCGCCCAATCTGTCTTTTGGCACAAAACCTAGTATATATATTGGTGCGTTAATTCCAGCCTGCCTAATTTCTAAGGCTTCATCAATAGAGTGAACCGCTAGCCAGTCTGCTCCAGCCTCTAAAAATATCTGACTGGCCAGAACGGCGCCATGACCATAAGCATTAGCTTTAACGGTGGCACAGAGGATGGTTTTTGGTGAAATTAGACTACGTATAGTGGCAATATTATGAGAAAGAGCCATACGAGAAATCTCTATCCAAGTAGTGTGGTTTTTTGTTCTCATGACAGCAAGAGTATAACAAGGGGCGACTTTATTTTTTCTAAAGAAAGTATCCTTTCGGCCTAGGCAACTTGTGGCAACCAGCAAACACCCAAAAGAGGCTCGCCAGCGTGCAGCCTGATGTGATAATATTTCGATTACGGGCCCGTAACTCAGCTGGTAGAGTGCTTCCATGGCATGGAAGAAGTCGTCGGTTCAAGTCCGATCGGGTCCACAATAGAAAATATGAACAAACACACAAAAGCAAAGGAGATTAAAACATTGCACGCTAAGATGCATGATCTCGCCTCAATGACTCGCGGGATAGAAAAAAGCATTGCTATTTACTCCGGGTCTCTTTCTGAGTATCAAGTAAAATTTTATCAAGAGGAGCTTTCCTTTCTGCGAGGTCTTCTTGTCGCAAGCGGAGTGGCTGCGCCTTCAGCTTTAGCCCTTCTTACCTTAGGAGAAGGCTATGAAGTTGCTCCCCACATTTTACTCATTGGGTTTGTGATACTACTCATTAGTCTTATTAATTTTATAATTGCTATTGCCAAAATTCATCGACGCCTTCAGCTTTCTGTTTTTATCCTCGGAGCAAGAAGAGTCTTAGGATTTGAAGTCCTAGATGCTTTAGTTTCTGAAAAAAGCATTAAAGAAGTCTGTGAGTCTGAAGATCTTGAAAAAATCAATTCATGGATTAAATCTGTAAAGCAATTAATAGATCAGTTAAGTAAAAAATTAACTCACTTGGAGGCAGAAGACTTTGCAAGTCCCTTCATAAATACACCAAGATATCACTTTTTTCTTATTGGTAATTTTATTCTAGGGATCCTCTTTGTGGCATTTTCAGTTTTGTGGCCAAAGCTCTCTACATTGATCTAGCAGATTTACAGAAAACAACCTCCCTGCGTGTAATTCCCCAAACAAATATCTGTTATCTAGCAGGCTGCGGACGGGAGACGGTTTCTCTCCCTCGCTTTCTATAAAATCGTGCGTTTTTAGTCCAGAGCTTTAGAGAGTTAGTTTTTAGTTAGGTGCTGCAAGCAGCCCATGACCGCTGGGTCTACTTTGACGACCCAGAGGATCTGGAATACCAGGCCCACGAAGTCTACGAAAAAGAAATCAGGGGGTGGCTGATGCTGCCAGAACCCTCCTTTTTTTGGAAAGAAATGAAATAATATGGCATCGTTTAGCCGCGCTTTTTTAAGGCGCGGCCATATTTTTAGATGATTATTCTCCCCTCTTCAACGAGGCGGAATGCTTTTTCTCTGTCTTTTCTCTTGTTTGCCAAAAACTTTTTTGCTCTCCTTCTCCCTCGAACCGGTTGAACCTGGTTCATTGCCTCGATTGCTAAAGACAATTGAGTTTTTCCATTTCTGTAGGGTTCGTTGCAAAAAGCAATAAAAGCGCGCTGCCTGAGGTCTGACAGTGTCTCGAATTGGTCCTGGTCAGGAGCCAAGAGACGGATGAAAAAGATGTTCATTTTCTTTTGTGTTTGCGTATAGAATCTAGTCTTTATTCTAAACTTTTCTTCCCACGAAGCAATTGGTGATAACGAATCCCAAAACGATGTGCTTCGTGATTGGCCAGGAGAATATCATCATGGTGTTCTGCGACAATCTTTCTTTGGCCTAAGACTTCCTTGGGGCGATGCTTCTCGTCTTTTTTTACGCTCACCACTGGTATCTGATAACCATACTCACGCAAAGCTTCTTCGATTACCCTTTTCTGAGCCTGACCACCATCAGCCACCATGATATTGGGCAGGCGCCATTCGGGATGAGCGAGGCGACGTGTGATTAATTCGCGCAATGCGTGCGTATCACTCCCAAAACGCTCGCTAGCGATGCGGAATTTGCGATACTGAGCCTTGTCTACTTCTCCATCCGTAAGCACCGTCATGACACCCACAGTGCTGGTTCCGGCGATATGGGCAATATCATAGGCTTCGATTCTGATGACTTTTCCTTTTTTTTCTTGCAAATCGTCCTTGATCAAGGCCACGTCTCGAATATGTTGCAGGGCAAATAATTGATTGCGAATTTTGGCAGCTTCTTCAAAGCGCTCATCTTTTGCCAGCTGGTGCATTGTTTTTTCCATGTTCTTGAGAAGGCTTTTTTTCTCACCTTTTAGGAATTGCTTGAGATGCTGAATATTGCGACCATAGGCTTCCAGGGCGTCATCGGTAGTTACATCAGGAGACAAGCCAAGTAGTCGGTAGAAATATTCATTGGCGCTTTGTTTAGATTTTCTGTCTCGAAAAGGAAAAATTTTGCGCAAAATCCGCAAAGCCTCGCGCAAAGTCATTCCATTGGGGAACGGTCCAAAAATTTCATCAATCGGAATCGCGTCTACCATTTCGGGGCTTTTTTCAATTTCGCGTTGGCGCAAAGTAAAAACCCGAGGGAAGGATTCTTTGGTAATGACAATATAATTGTAGCTTTTATTGTCTTTTTCCCGTGTGTTGTATTCGGGTTGATGCTTTTTGATCAGTCGAGATTCGAGGATAAGGGCCTCTAGAACAGAGTCAGTTTCTTCGTATCGAACATCATCTGCCAGTTCGAGCATTTTTACAATCTTGGGACCGCGAGCCTCCATGATGTCTTGCGAAAAATAACTACGCACACGATCACGAAGCGAAGTTGCTTTACCAATATAGAGAATTTTTTCTCCCGCAAGAAAGAAATACACTCCTGGTGTATCGGGAAGTTTTTTTATTTTTTCTTGGAGGTCATTCATCACCCCAAAAGTATAACCTTTTGAGTTTTAAAGCAATTTGGCAACGTCAAATATCGTTACCGAAACCATTAGCAGAATAAGAATTCCAAAACCAGCCATGTTTACGATACTGGCAACTTTGTGCGGAATGGGTCGTCTAATGATTCCTTCGATAAGAACAAATAGAATTTGCCCTCCATCCAGGGCTGGAAAAGGAATCAAATTGAGAACAGCCAGGTTGATGGAGATAAGCGCTGTAAAGAACAGGAGATATGAGAACCCGTACGAAGCAGCGTCGCCAACCATACCGACAAGCCCCACTGGACCGGTTAAGGAGCTCACATCCGCCCTGCCACCCACAGCATCGGTAATCAGCCCCTGAAAGGCTTTCACTGTATCACGCACCATCTGTCGAGTGGTTGTGAGGCCTTGGCCAAGAGAAGCAAAGAATCCCAGCTCTCTATCGCCGACCGGCTCCACAGAAAGTCCGAGAAGTGGCCGTTCACTGCCAGAAGTAATTACGGGAACGACGTCAGTCTCCAGAATTTCTCCAGATGCGTTTTTGAGAGAAAAAGAAAACACTCCCGACGAGTCAGATTGAACCAATGTAATGAGTTTTTCTGTAGAAGGATTTTCAACGGCTTCTCCGTTAAAAGAAAGAGACAACACCTCGTCACCGACAGTCACCCCAGCCAGAGCACTTGCAGAATTAGGCTGAACGGCCAGAATGCGAGTGGCAATGTTGCTCAACTCGCTTTCATTTTGCGGAGTTACCACCTCGGGTGTCCCCATACCTAATGCTGCAGAGAGTAACAACCAGGCAAAAATAAGATTGAACAGAATACCTCCTATCAGAATGCCCAGCTTGGCCCAGATTGGCTTGGCAAAATAAGCACGGTCTCGGTCTTCTGTCACTTCGCTAGGGTCATCCTGGCCATGGATACGAACATAGCCACCAAAAGGAATGAGATTGAGTTTGTAGGTGGTTTCTCCAATCTTCTTTTTGAATAGGGTTGGTTCAAAACCAATTGCAAAAGAATGAACCTTGGTGTTGGTCATTTTTGCAAAGAGGAAATGTCCCAGCTCATGAACAAACACCAGCACGCTGAGGACAATAATAAAGAGAATAATATTCATAATTAAATAGTAGAAATTTCGGTTTCCTTGCGATCAAATACTTCTTGTAGTTCTTGGTTTCCCTTGTCGACAAGCTCCTGAATGTCCTCCTTGGCACTTCGAACTTCGTCTTCTGATAAACCAGCTGCGCCAAGCTCTTTGATTGCTTCTTCTCGAGCAGCTCTAATACGAACCCTCGCTTGTTCTAGTTTTTCCTTGAGTAGTTTTATTAAGGATTGTCTGGTTTCTTCGGTTAGGGCTGGTACGTGAACACGCAACCCCTGATCATCGGTAGACAGACTGACTGGCAAGCGAGCATCGGTGATGGCCTGCTCAATACTTTTTATCTGAGATTTGTCCCAAGGGCTAACACGCAATGTTCGAGCGTCTTCTATCATAGTAGAAGCAATAGCCTTGATTGGCTGACGAGCTCCGTATACTTCTATCTGAATACTGTCCAGCAGGGCCGGATTCGCACGACCGGTAGAAATTTGACCTAGCTCAGTCTGTAGCCATACTTTTGCTTGTGTAATTTTTTCAATAATTTCTTTCGTTTCCATAAATTAGATATTTCTTTAATTCTTTGTTCTTCTAGCCTACTTTGCCGGCAATGATAACGCAAGGTATTCGAGAATATATTTGGGAGAAGCGCCTTGATTCTGAAGATAGTTTCGGAATTGAGCTAGGTCTTGGAACAATGGGGCCACAATCGCCATGTTCTCTGCGTGCTTGTTATACAAAAATTGCTCCAAATGAACAATTCCCCGAAGAGTTTCTGCTCGCAATACGTTCGACGTCTGGTCTTTCTGGAATTGTTTAACTGTTTTTTCTACAAATTCCATTCGCTCCTTGATTGGCAACGATAGCCAAGCCACCAAATCGACAGCTCCAGCCGTCGCATCTTTAGCATTGTCTTGTCCGTGGACAATAGTTGAGCGAGAAATAATAGTCGGAAGTATTCCTTCCAGTGTTGGAAAACAGAGTATGATTTTGTGTCCAGCGGCTGGTTCTTCTATTGTTTTGAGCAAAGCGTTCTGTGGTTCTATGCCGGCTGTAGTCGCACTGATAATCATTGCCCGAATCGGTGTTTCTGTGGGTAATTTTTGAGTCAATTCTTTACGCAATTCGCGCACATCATCAATCAGCAATCGTTCGTACGAATACCAAACATGATCAATGGTTTTGTTTTGCAAAAAATAACGTAAACCAGAGGTATCGCCAACATAACAAATCGTCTGTGGCCATTCCGCAAAAGGTATCTCGAGTAGGGCATCAGTCATATACTAGAACAATATCACGACCAAGGCCCCCTCGCCGCCCTGATTCTGTTTGGCGTAGCGAAATTCATATCCATGAGCAAATAGCCATTCTTTTACTGCGCCCCTAATTGTCTTGGTGGGATCTTCAGAGTGAAGACCTTTCCCGGTAATAATCCGCACGGAACGTAGACCTTTTTCTTCTGATACATCGAGAAAATCTTCGGTAATAGCCAAGGCTTCGGCAATGGTGTGTCCATGCAGATCAATTTCTGCATTAATATTTTGTGGATACTTATTCCCAAAACCCATACAAATAAAAAACTACTTTCGCTTGGTAATAATGGCTCTTTTGTAGGTATCCAGATGGTCGAGCATCAGTCCGGTTCCTCGCACAACACAATACAAGGGGTCTTCGGCCAGAGTGGCACGAACACCTGTTCGACGATAAATCAAATCAGCAAGATTCCGCAACTGCGCCGAGCCACCAGTAAGGGTAATACCATTGTCGATAATATCAGCCGCTAATTCTGGTGGTGTTTGTTGGAGCACATCTTTAATTGCTTGGATAATTTGTCGCAGGTCGTCTTCGATAGCTTTGGCGATTTCGTTGCTCGTTATCTTTACCGCTCGTGGCAATCCGGTTACATAATCGCGTCCTTTTATCATGATTTTCATTTCATCTTCTATTTCAAGGGCACTGCCGATTTTCATTTTTACTTTTTCGGCGGTCTTATCACCGATGGCCAAATTAAATTTTCGCTTAATATAGTCAGCAATCGAGCGGTCGATTTGATTTCCCGCTACTTTTACAGATTTACTAGCGACAATTCCCCCTAGAGAAATTACCGCCACATCTGTGGTTCCGGCTCCAATGTCTACAATCATATGACCCTGTGGCTCATAGATAGGAACCCCGGCCCCAATAGCTGCCAGAATGGGTTCTTTAGATACATAAGCATTGCGTGCTCCCGCTTTGAGTGCTGCTTCGATGACAGCGCGACGCTCGGTAGACGTTACTCCAGCTGGTACCGAAATAAGCACATCGGGCTTAAAGAAAGACCACTTCCCTAGAGCTTTTTGAAAAAAATGCCGAAGCATGGCCTCGGTCACGCGGTAGTCAGCAATCACGCCATCGCGAAGCGGACGATAAGCAATAATATCACCAGGAGTGCGTCCAATCATTTCTTTGGCATCGGTTCCAATGGCTAGAACCCTGTTTTCCTGTTCAGATATGGCTACCACCGAAGGTTCGTTCAGCACCACGCCTTGCCCTGGCACATACACCAAAGTATTTGCTGTTCCTAAATCAATTCCGAGTCGGCGCGTAATCAGTCTCATGGTTTTGTGCCGCTAGTATAATACAAAAACCATTTGCAATGAATGAGTTCTTGTTTTGCTATAATCTCGGCATGATTCTAGAGCACGTGAATCTCACCAACAAAAACACCCTCCACACCCCCGCCCAAACCCGCTGGTTCATTTCGGTTGGGCCTGAGGGTTTTTCTTCTGAAGAACTAGAAATAATACGAAACCATCCAAGACTCTGCTTGGGTAGTGGTAGCAATACTTGTTTTGTTGGAGATTTTGAAGGAGTCATCATTTCTTCTTCCGATACAAGTATCCAAGTCAATGACAATTTAGTTACAGCTGGAGCCGGCTTGGATTGGGACGCCTTTGTGGCCGACACCCTTGATCGGGAATTATTTGGACTCGAAAATCTTTCTCTTATTCCGGGCACTGTTGGAGCTGCTCCTGTTCAAAATATTGGCGCCTACGGTGTAGAAGTTTCCGAAATGATACACCTTGTTCATGGAATAAATCTCCTCACCGGAAAATCAGAAACCCTCTCTCCTTTGGAATGTCAGTTTTCTTATCGCAACAGTATTTTTAAAACAAAACTACGCAATATTTTTTTGATTACGCAGGTAACGTTCACCCTCTCCTCAGAGCCGAACGTCAACACGAATTACACCGCACTCAACCAAGAATTGACCTTGCAAAAAATAAAAAATCCAACCCCACAACAAATTCGAGATACCGTTATTGCTGTTAGACAATCAAAGCTCCCTGACTGGAAAACAGTCCCTAATGCTGGAAGTTTTTTCAAAAATCCAATTATTTCAGACGAGCAACTACAAGGGCTATTGCTGATGCACCCAAGTATGCCTCATTGGGACAACCCTGACAGCAGTACAAAAATCCCAGCCGCCTGGCTTCTAGAAACCGCTGGCTGGAAAGGACGCTGGATTGGCAATGTTGGTTGCTATGAAAAACAACCCCTTGTTCTGGTGACCAACGGCCAAGCAACGGGCAACGAAATCGTTAACTTTGCTCATGATATTATTAATTCCATTAAAGAAGGCTTTGGAATTATTCTGGAGCCAGAGGTTAACATCATCAACCATGCAACCAAAATCACTTAGCTATCTCCTAGACGAAGACCTCATTATTGACATGCGCGGTGACGATAATCACGTTCACTCTTCGCTTTGTGATGACTCTCGCACGGTGGGCGTGGGAAGCGCCTTTGTGGCCACTCGGGGTACCGCGGTTGATGGCCACAAATACATCGAACACGCCATCGATCGCGGTGCTACGGGTATTGTTTGCGAAGAATTTCCGGAGAAACTCCATGAACACATTACATATGTCTTAGTAAAAAACAGCCGCCACGCTCTAGGTATTGCCGCTGCCAGATTCTACGACGACCCTTCTCACGATATGAAAATTGTCGGCGTTACAGGAACCAACGGCAAAACAACCATTGCCACTTTGCTGTATCAGATCCTGAGCATGTCTGGCCATAAAACAGGCCTCATTTCAACAGTCGAAACTCGTATCGGCAACAAAGAAATTACCCGTGGTGGTGCGGCCACTACTCCTGGTCCAATCATCCTCCAGAAAACGCTTTACGACATGCGTGCAGCCGGCTGTACCCATGTCTGCATGGAAGTCTCTTCTCATGCCATGGACCAACAACGAGTCGCAGGGATAGAATTCACTGGTGGAATTTTTAGCAATATTACTCATGATCATTTGGATTATCATGGCACCTTCGAAAACTACATCACTGCCAAACAATCCTTTTTCGATATGTTACCCGCCACGGCTTTTGCCATTGCGAACATCGACGACGAAAACGGTGCTTTTATCCTCCAGAACACCAAAGCCGCTACTTATTTTTATGGGCTTCATGCTAAATCTGATTTTGATTTAGATATTCATGATACTGATATTTCAGGCAGCAATATTAGTATCAACGACCAGAATATTCACATCCCTCTGCCTGGTGCCTACAACGCCTATAATGCCGCAGCTGTATTTGGAGCAGCGGAGCTTTTGGATATTCCAATCGACCGCATCGCCAAGCTACTCAGCAAAATAGTCCCCCCACCTGGTCGATTCGAGGTTTTACCTCATCGGCGTGGAATTTTTGGTGTTCTCGATTACGCTCACACTCCGGACGCTTTGGAGAACCTGCTCCAGACGGTTCGAGATTTAGCTGGTGAAAGAAAAATAATCACCGTAGTGGGTGCTGGTGGTGGTCGAGATGTTTCCAAGCGCTCTAGTATGGGCCGTATCGTAGCCGAAAAATCAGATATCTCCATCTTCACTTCGGACAACCCTCGCAACGAAGAACCCCTGGCAATTATCAATGACTTGCGCTCGGGGCTGTATTTGGTTCCCGAGGCACAGGTGCTGGTAACCCCCGACCGAGATGAAGCCATTCGCCAAGCGGTAGAATTAGCAAAGCCTGGTGACATTGTGGTCCTAGCTGGCAAAGGCCACGAGCAATACCAAGAAGCCAAAGGTCAAAAAATCCCTTTTAGTGACAAAGAGATATTCTTGCGGGCTAAGTAAAAAATTCTGGAATTTTCTTGGTGAGGCCGCTCAAATCGCCAGAAGTAATTAGCAATATTGCGCTATTGTTCCGGTCAGAGGTCGTGATTGCCTCAAGGCAGGCCTCTGGCGATGTGTGGAACTGGAGGACCCCTGGCGCGTTCTCCCCTCCTCGAATTCGCCGCTCCATTTCTGCTGGGCTGGTTTGGCCAGATACGTCTTTACCATGATCAACTGGCGGCATCAGAATATGGGCTTCGTCAGTATCAGCAAAAACATCATCATACCAATGTGCCATGGCTGGATCACGCCAGCTGAAAGTATGCGGTTCGAACACCGCTACTATTTTTTTATTAGGAAAATGCAATCGAATTGCGTCTATTCCCGCTCGAGCCTTGGCGTATGACGAGCCATAGGTTTCGTAGACGGGAGTAGTAACATCGGGACTGTTTGTCTGCTCTAGGCGTCTTTTTACTCCAGCAAAACTAGCCACCCCGACCTGAATTTGCTCCAAAGAAAGCTCTGAAATCTCGGACAAAAGCGCTACCACCCCTAGGATATTTTGTAAATTATGCCGCCCCAATAGGCTGGTCTGGAATTCGCCAAACAATTTGCCTTTTTTTAAAATTTCAAAATAAGTCTGTTGGCCGTATCGAACGTTGCTAATCGTATAATCAGCCGACGTCACGACGCCATACGTCGCTAAGATTTTTTTTGCAGGAACCATCTCGACCGTGTGAGGATTGTCAGCGCAGGCCACCACACCACCGCTGTCTGGAAGCAAATCAAATAAATCGCGGAAAGGCTGCAAATAGCTATCCAGAGTTGGAAAAACATTTACATGATCATGCTCCCCCGAAGTAAACAAAACATACCGAGGTCGATACCAGAGAAATTTGGAACGATCATCAAAATTAGACGAGGGATATTCGTCTCCTTCTAATACAAAATCCGAACCAGCGCCAAGCCTCGCATTGTGTTCCATATTTTTGGGAAAAGCTCCTACAAAATAACTAGGGTCCCGGCCTGCCGAAATCAAAATGTGTGCCAACAATGCACTACAGGTGGATTTGCCATAACTACCAGCCACCACCAAATTGTTGGTGTCAACCAAAAACAGTGACAACATCTCTGGAAAAGACACGACTTGGGTTGGGCCAGCGTCACGCAGACGAAAAGCTTCAGCCACTTCGGAGTTAGTCTCTGGAACAAGCTTGGAATGCTTGCCAATAACGACCACATCGACCCCCTCTGGAATATTGGCTGAATCGTGCGCAGTAAAAAATTCTTGCCCGTTATTTTTTAGATAACTAGCAACCGGATCAAAAAAACCAGCATCAGATCCGGTCACTTCCCAGCCGGCTTCTCGGAGCATAATAGCCAAGGCGCTCATGCCTTTGCCACAAATACCAATCACATGCACCTTTTTTGCTTTCGAAATTCTAGAAATATCCATATGCTAACGTTTATAACACGTAACTAGTTAATTTATTTCATACATGAGAGAGCTACAGACGGATGATTTTATTATTGAAGGTGGACACCAGCTTTCTGGGAGTATTGACGTCAATACGTCAAAAAACGGCGCCCTGCATTTGATGTGCACCGCCCTTCTCAACAAGGGCGTATCTACTCTGCATGGTATCCCTCAGATAGCCGAAATAGATCGCATGTGCGAACTTTTCGACAGCATTGGCGTCAAAACAGAATGGATTAAAAAGAACACCCTTCGAATTACTCCACCAAAAAAAATCCGCATGGACAAAATAGACGTCGAAGCAGCCAGTCGTATGCGTTCGACCATCATGCTGATTGGGTCATTGATGCATACCATTCCAGAATTCAAGATTCCCCACGCTGGTGGTTGTAAAATGGGCGAACGCACGATTGCCGCTCATCGTTTTGGCCTCGAACCTTTTGGAGTAAAAATAAAAACCCTCGAAGACTCCTATCTGGTAACCTGCAAAAAACCTCGCCCTGCCGAAGTAACCCTGTACGAAGCCAGTGACACCGGCACCACCAACTTGCTTCGCGCAGCCGCCCTCCAAACCAAACCATCCATTCTTCACTTTGCCACTCAAAACTACATGGTCCAAGATGTTATTGGCTATTTGCGCGCCCTTGGGGTTAGTATCGAACAAGACGGTCCAGCCAGTCTTCGGATTGTTGGACTGACGGAGATAAACCAAGATATCGAATACTGGAATAGCGAAGACCCCATCGAAGCCATGGCCTTCATTACTGCTGGGATCATCACCAAATCCGAGCTCACCATCAAACGTTGCCCGATAGACTTTTTGCGTCTGGAACTCGCAAAACTGAAAAAAATGGGGGTAAAATTCACACTTTCTGCCGAATACACTAGCCATAATGGCTTTACCAAGCTCGTGGATATTACGGTCAAACCTAGCAAACTAGTCGCCCTGGCTGACAAAATCCACCCCTTGCCTTACCCTGGCATCAACGTCGACAACCTGCCTTTCTTTGTCCCTATTGCGGCTCTGGCCGAAGGGAGAACCCTTATCCATGATTGGATGTGGGAAAACCGAGCGATTTATTTTACGTACCTCAATCAACTAGGAGCCAGTGTGACTTTGGCCGATCCTCATCGGGTTTTTGTAGATGGTGTTAATGGCTTGCGAGCCAATCAGATTGTCTGCCCACCAGCCCTCCGACCATCAATGATTATCCTCCTGGCCATGCTGGCGGCACCTGGCCAATCGATTCTACGCAATGTGTATTCCATCAAGCGTGGCTACGAAGACCTCCCTCAGCGCCTTGGAAAAATTGGCGCCAAAATAAAAGAGTTGAGTTAGGCCGGACTCCTTCATGATAATTAAAGCGACCCCAATCATCCCGATTGGTGTCGCTTTTTGTTATGATGGGCAGACATGAAAAGCATTTCTGTAATTCCTATCACCAACGCTCCGCTACCCGAAACGTTGTCATACTTTGCTCGCGAAGACCTCCCTATTGGAGCCTTGATCCAAATTCCCGTTGGGAACAAAACCATGTTCGGAATCGTACAGAGCAGCGACCTTCTTTCCAAGACCAAAATCACGATCAAAAAGACTGATTTTGCCATGAAAAAACTAGAAAATCCGCTGATACTGCATGATTTTGGCCCGGCTTTTCTGGAAACCCTAACTCAACTGTCTGTGCAATATTTGATACCTCTCCACCACACAGCGCACGTGCTATTTCCCAGCAGTGTTCTCGGTCATCTGACCGAAACAAAATCTCTTCCTATTTTTAAAAAAATAATAATCTGCCCCACCTGGCGCCAAGTGGAATTTGTCGCTAATGAAATAAAAGAGACAGGTGTCCGGCTTCACGGCCGGCAAACCCCAAAACAACAAGCCACAGTATTACTGGGTAGCGAAAATGACACGCTCATTACTACCCCGGCCTTTGCGCATTTTTTTATAACGACCGACAACACTGCAGTTATTTATTATTCAGATAGCGAACATTATTATCGATTCCGCAAACCTTTTTTTGATTATGTTGCCTTCCTGAATCTCCTGGTGAAAAACAAGAATCAAAAAATCAAAATTGCACCCGAGCCAAAACCCGACCCAAGCAAAATCTCCTACCACGTAAACAATCAAGACATCAAATACACCTACACGCTGGTTATTCACACCGACATTCTGCTGCATATCAAGCGGCTTATCGAATCAGGTCAAAAAGTCTTGCTTCAGGTTCCTCGTCGTGGCTTTGCAGCTGGAGTAGTCTGCAAGGATTGCAAACAAGTAGCTATTGATGACGCCAGTGGCCTGCGAATGAAAGTAGTCGAGCGTGATGGTCAATTTTTTTATGAAAGCAAGACTAAGACAACCGACGCCAGGCACACTTGCCAATATTGCCGAAGCACCAGAATAGACATGTTCGGCTTTGGCACCGAAGCCATCACCAAGGTCCTCAAGCGTAATTTCTCCCAATACCCCATCAGCGTCCTTGATCAAGACACGGGCAAAAAAGCCTTGCTCGCGGCTCGCAAGCAAGAGGGTGGTATTGTATTGACTACCAATACCGGTATTTGGCACCTCGATTCTAATACCTATCACGCCGTTTTTCTGGGGCTGGAATTCATGCTGGCTATTCCCGGATTATTCCAAATCCCCAAGGCGTTGCAGACACTTGCCGAACTATCTGCCAGAGCTCAGGCTGTTTGGATACCTCTCGACCGCGAACCGCACGGAATTGTGGCTGATTTTGTTAACCAAAAATATGACAAAATTGAAAAAGAGAATAAAAACCTAGCAAAATCAATTCATCTTCCACCACACGGAACACTGGCGCAGTTATCTTTTGTGGCTGGGCGCGAGGCAGCTGCCCCGTTAATCATTGAACTGGAATCAATAGCTAAAAATCAAACAGATACAGAATTATTTACAGAAACCAGACCTCACGGAACTTATTCAACAGAAGTAATCCTCTCCGTAACAGCTAAGAACTCAGAAAATCTTTTTGTTTTTCTCCAAAAAACCAAAAAGACCATCCCTATAAGTATTGTCAAGGTCAATTCACGGTCGTAGGTGATTGCCACAGGCAAAGCCCTGTGATAAAGTACACATCACGTATGGCAATCAATGTTCGCGTAAACAAATCAAAGAAAGAGTCTGACTCAAGCGTGCTTCGACGTTTCTCTCGCGAGATGCGTGGCAATGGTGTGGTTAAAGCAACCAAGCTTAAGCGTTTTTTCACCCGCAAGGATTCAAAAAACAAGCGCAAAGACGAGGCTCTCGAGCGACTCAAGCGTACTGCTGAGTACGACAGACTTCGAAAATTGGGCCTTATTGGGTAGCACCATGGCTCGATATCTCGAGTATCCAGGACTTCAGATACGTCGGACAACCTCCGGCGATATTCCTGTGCTTGATTTTATTTCTCTCAAGAACCATGTTCTCGGCAAAAAATACGAACTCAGCCTCACTTTTACTGATCCCAAGACTTCTGCCGAACTTCATAAAAAATGGAAAGGCAAACCAGGGCCAGCCGACATCCTGTCTTTTCCTTTTTCCGAAACCGAGGGCGAGATTATTATGTCCCTCGATCAAGCGCGCAAAAAATGCCGCGATTATGATCGTTCGTATCACAATTTTATCCTCTTTTTATTTATCCACGGAATGGTTCATTTGAAAGGGCATCGACACGGTAGTACAATGGAAGCTATAGAAGAAAGTGTCCGCCAGAAATTCGGCGTCTAGTTTTTCTTTTTCTTATCAATCAACGCACAACTCTCCCGTGTCATCACAGCCCAAACACATTTATGCTGGAATAGATATTGGCTCCGCTACTACACGGGTGGTTGTTTGTGAGTCTGATCAAAAAAACATCCTGAGAGTTATTGGTGTGGGCGAAGCTCCCACCCAGGGCCTCCGCCATGGATACGTCGTAAACAAATACGAAGCCCAAACCAGCCTGGCCGAAGCAGTCAAAGCTGCTGAACGAGCTTGTAATCGAAAAATCAAAAACGTCTCAGTTACTATTGGCGGTATCACACTATCCGGTCACACGCTTAATCGTACGTTTACCATCCAAAAACGCGATGGCCTCATCACAGAAAACGATCTCAACAAACTTCACAAAAGCACCGAAATAGCTGTCGTAGAAAAATACCCCAACAGACAAGTGCTCCACCTCAGCCCTATCGAATACCGCCTAGACGGACGATCTATTATGGGCACTCCTCCACACGGGCTCCATGGACACAAACTAGAAGCTCGTTACTTTGCTATTTCTTCGTTGACACATCATCTCGAAGACCTTACTGAAGTCGTGCAATCGGTGGGACTCAATGTTGAATATGTCTTCCCTTCACCGCTAGCAACGTATGAATTTGCCCTAAAACCACGCCAGCGCACTGCCGGATCAGTGCTTGTAGACCTTGGCTCCGAGACCACCACCGTCTCCGTAATAGAGAACAACGTCATGATATCTCTCGAGGTATTTCCGATTGGATCGAGTAATATCACTAATGACATTGCCTTGGGATTTCAGATTCCCCTCGAAGAAGCCGAGCTCGTAAAAATTGGCGATACCGAAGACATTAGGTTTACCAGAAAAAAAATAGACACCATCGTCGAAGCTCGACTCAACGATATTTTTGAACTAATCCGCGAACATTTAAAAAAAATCCACAAAGACCGCACCCTTCCTGGCGGGGCCGTTATTATCGGAGGAGGATCAGGTATAGCCACCATCGAAGATTTTTCGAGAGTTAGCCTCAAACTTCCTTCTCGAGTTTTTTCTCCAGACACGGTGGGTGGTTCACGGCGCTTCCTAGAAAATGCTTCATGGTTTTCTGCTTATGGGGCCTGCCAGCTAACCGCTCGCGAACGCCGCACCGGCACCGAGGGAGGATCTTTTTCAATCAAAAACACCCTAGAGACCGTCAAGGGTTTTTTCAGTCAATTCCTTCCCTAGTAATTGTTTCGATATTTTGAGGGTGTATACTATACTTATGTGACGGAATTACAGCCGCGCCTTATTTTTTGTTAAAACAGATTTCTTATATATGCCTAAAGTAAACCCAGATATCGAAGCCTTCGCTCGCATAAAAGTCCTCGGAGTAGGTGGCTCCGGAGGCAATGCCTTGAACCACATGATTCAAGAAAAAGTAGGCAGTGTCGAATACATTTGCCTCAACACCGACACCCAGGACCTCCATTATTCAAAAGCCGATAAAAAAATCCACCTTGGCAAAAATCTAACCAAGGGTCTTGGTTCAGGGATGAATCCCGATATCGGAAGACAGGCGGCCGAAGAAACCAAAGCCGAAGTTCAAGAAGCAATCAAGGGCGCAGACATGGTTTTTATTTCTTGTGGAATGGGTGGAGGCACCGGTACCGGCGCCTCTCCAATTGTGGCGCGCATCTCCAAAGAACAAAGCATCCTTACTGTGGCAGTGGTCACCAAACCATTCTTCTTTGAAGGTGACCAACGAGGCAAAATAGCCGAACAAGGCATCGAAGACCTCAGCAAAGAAGTCGATGCTATTATCGTGATTCCAAATGACAATATCTTGTCTGCTTCGAGTAAAGACACGAGCTTCAAAGAAGCCTTCGCCATGAGCGACGAAGTTTTGCGCCAAGCCGTCGAAGGTATTTCCGAACTCATCACCACCCCTGGTGTAATTAATATCGACTTTGCGGATATCAAAGCCATTATGACTGACGCCGGAGCGACCTTTATGGGTATTGGTGTAGCCGCTGGAGAAAACCGAGCCGAAGAAGCTGCCCTAAAAGCGATTAACTCTCCTCTACTAGATATCTCCATCAGCGGCGCCAAGGGTGTTTTGTTTGCCGTCACCGGCAACGAAGACCTGACCATGCACGAAGTCCAAGAAGTAGCCAAAATCATAACCGAATCAATCAACAAAGACGCTCGGGTGATTTTTGGTAGTATCCGCGACGAAAACATGAAAAAAGGCGAGATGAAAGTCACTGTTATTGCTACCGGATTCAGTCCGAGCGAACAAAAGAAATCCCTCTTTGGCAAATCTTCCTCAACCCCAGCCGAACAACCAGTAAGCCGAGTCTCTAGTCGCCCAAGCAATTCGACCCTCGAAAAACTAAAAAATCGCGAAGCAGAAGCCGAAGACATGTTTGAAGAAGAAACCTTAGACGAAATCAGTGACGATGACGAGAACTGGAGTGCCGTGCCCGCCTTTTTGCGTCGAGGCAAAAAATAGCCCTGCCTACTACAAGCTAACTGACATCTTTTTGAGATTCTTCTTTAAAAGACAAGCAATACTATGTACGACCTTATTATCATTGGAGCTGGACCAGCTGGAACAGCGGCTGCCGTCTACGCAGCTCGCAAACAACTCAAAACCCTAATCATTGCCAAAGAAATTGGTGGCCAATCAACGGTGTCAGAAGACATTCATAACTGGATCGGAACACCTTCTATTTCCGGTGTAGACCTGGCCAAATCATTCAAGGAGCATCTGGGGGAATACATCGACAAAGGCTTCCTGACGGCCAACACAGGCAGTCTCGTGGCCACACTAACTCAAACAGAAGCTGGCTTTGAGGTAACAACCCAAAAAGGAGAATCATTTCAGGCCAAAGCCGTTCTGGTCGCCAGCGGTAGTCAGCGACGCAAATTGACGGTTCCGGGAGCCGAAGAATTTGATAACAAAGGCATCGTATATTGCGCAAGCTGTGATGGGCCACTTTTTGCCGGACAAGACGTGGCAGTAATTGGTGGCGGAAACGCTGGATTCGAAACTGCTGCACAACTTTTGGCCTATGCCAAAAGCGTAACACTACTACACAGAAGCGACTCCTTCAAGGCAGACAAAATAACTGTAGACAAAGTTCTCGGTCACGAAAACATGAAGGCCATTATGAACGCAGATACCAAAGAAATCCTCGGTGAAAAATTTGTCACCGGCCTTCGCTATGTCGACCGTATCACAAACGAAGAAACAACCCTTTCGGTGACTGGTGTTTTTGTAGAAATTGGTCAAATCCCAAGTGTAGATTTCTTGGGAGACTTGGTCGAACAAGACGAATACCGACGCATCAGCATTGATCCCTGGACCCAGCGAACATCTGTCGAAGGAATTTGGGCGGCTGGCGATGCCACCAATGTGCGTTTTCATCAAAATAATATTTCGGCTGGAGACGCAGTGAAAGCTCTCGAAGATATTTATATGTACTTGCACGCAAAATAAAACGCCTTGCTAAATTGAAAATATCAAAACACAAAGCGCTTTTTTTAGAAACTACTGTTGATGAAGAAGGAGAGGTTTCAACACTGCAACTATGCGGTTGCAATTCTGGGTGCCAATCCAACCCAAGTAGGCACCACTACCCGATAAGCCCCCATCAACGCCTCCTTTCGGATCCCAACGGAACAAAGCTTTCTCTGTTCCTAAAAAAGGTATCCCCATGAAAGTTTTCTTTACATGGACGGTGTAAAGAAAACTTTCTGGCAATTCTGCCCCCGGAAGGACCAGCATAGTAGAAGGGCTAAAGCCCCCCACCGTAAAGACCGCCTGGTTTCTTCCATTCCAAGAATCTTTTGAAAGATTCCACATCTGAGGGGACCCTCCCCCCTGGAATTCAATAAAAATCCAGGCCTTCTTCTCACCAGCCTGGTTGGCTTTTTTTTGTGCGGAGATCGAGCCCATCGACAGGAGGGCGATCAGCATCGCACAATAATAATAATAATATTTCATTGCGTGCTTTTTATCGATGCTACTCTTTTTTAAGCCAGAGTCAAAAAACTTGGTGCTTTTTACATACTAGACCTTATCGCCTCAGCGACAACGCGACTTAGATTACTTTCAAAAGGATCTGGCAATATTTTTTCGGCCGTTGGATTTTCTACCATATCTGCCAAGGCTTGTGCAGTTGCTAGCTTCATCTGGTCGGTGATGCGCTCAACCCGATTATCCAAAGCACCTCGGAAAATACCAGGAAAAGCCAGGACATTGTTTACCTGATTTGGAAAATCACTTCTTCCAGTGGCAACCACGGCTGCACCGGCCTCACGGGCTAGATCAGGCATGATTTCTGGGTTAGGGTTTGCCATTGCAAAAATAATTGGATTAACAGCCATGCTTGTAATCATTTCTGACGAAACAGTATTGGGCGCAGAAACCCCAATAAAAACATCAGCCCCAACCAAAGCATCGGCCAAGTCTCCTTGGAGAGAATTTTTATTCGTACGTTTTGCTATCTCGGCCTTGTAAGTATTCAAATCATCTCGTCCGGTATGGACAATTCCTTTGGAGTCACAGAGGATAATATCTAGAGGAGCCCCTTCTTTTGCTTGCAGCAATAGCTTGATGATAGCTATTCCAGCTGCGCCGGCACCAGCTACGACCACCTTGGAACGAGAGATATTTCGACCGGTTACCTTGGCAGCATTGATAAGGCCAGCCAACGTTACAATCGCTGTTCCGTGTTGATCATCATGAAAAACGGGAATTCCCAAATCCTGCAACGCCGACTCTATTTCGAAACATCGTGGAGCCGAAATATCTTCGAGGTTGATTCCACCAAAAACAGGTGCAATCCGGCGAACCGTAGCAATAATCTCGGCCGTGTCTTGAGTGTCCAAAGCCAAAGGCCAAGCGTCTACACCAGCAAATTCCTTGAGTAGAGCGCATTTTCCTTCCATTACCGGAATTGAAGCCAAAGGGCCAATATTGCCTAGCCCCAGAACGGCACTACCATCAGTTATCACCGCCACGGTTCTTCCTTTGCCGGTATAAACATAGGCATCATCTGGATTTTTTGCTATTTCCAAACAAGGGGCTGCCACCCCCGGAGAATACACCGTAGCCAAATCATCGCGAGAAGTGATTTTTGCGGTTACCTCTACCGTTAATTTACCTTTTGTTTTTTTGTGTAATTCCAAAGCCGCTTCGTTGTAGTTCATACACGAAGTATATCACCAGGAGTGACTAGTCAGTAGGGCGCTGTTTTCTTCCAACAGAGATTGGGGTTGTGCCCGCCAAATCACCAATAACATTCACCAACTCTCCGTCAGCTGGCAAGACCACCTTTGTGTTGTGGGCTAAGGCTTTTTCTACTGCCTCTAGTTTTCGTAATATCTGAGCATTCCCAACAAAATATTGCTCGGCTGCTTCGTTGACCAATTTGATAGCCATCGCTTCTCCTTCGGCGATAAGAATTTTTGATCGCTTTTCTCCTTCTGCCTGAAGCATTTTTGCCTGACTATCAGCTTCGGCTCGTTTTATTTCTGAACGCTTACGCCCGTCGGCCTCACGTTCAACAGCGTTGGCAAAATCAAGAGCAGCAATGTTCTCATTCTCGGCCTTTACCACCTTGTTCATGGTCTCCTGAACGTCCTGAGGAGGGTCTATTTGCTTTAATTCGGTGCGAACGATTTCCATTCCCCAATGAGCGGTTTCTTGACTCAAAATATTCAACAATTCAGTATTAATGCGACCTCGCTCACTATTGGCCGAACGCAAAGTCAAAGTACCGATAATATTACGCAATGTGGTCCGGGCGAGGTTAACGATCTGACGACGATAGTCCTGTACGTTGTATTGCGAAGCCTTTACCGATTCCTCATTGTCTCGAACCTTGAAATACACCTGAGCATCGACGGTGGCATTCAAATTATCATTAGTGATGATTTCCTGTGGCTGAGCGTCAACCATTTCTTCGGTGATATTTATCTGCACCATGCGATCAATAATTGGAATAACCCAATTAAAACCTGGTTTTGCATAGGAATTGTATTTTCCAAAACGCTCCACCAAACCACGATGGGTTGGTCTAATGATTCGTATCCCCGAAAAGAATATAATAATGGCGATAATTATTCCGATGATGGCAAATGGTGACATATGTCTATGATTCTATTACACACTCAGTAATACCTAAACTGTACCAGAATAAACCCCAAATACCAGGCTTTGTGGAGCCCGCAAACCCTAGAGACCTTCGCTCCCAAGTATCTCCAGCTCTACCAAAGTATTTGCACCCAAAACCTCCCTTGCATCAGTCTCCACTGACTGAATTTTGTGACCCTGATCTGTTGCCAGGCGAGGTAGTTCCGTCAGATAGTATTCATTCGCTCCATTGCTGCTAGATAGCTTGTCAATATTCTCCAACAGCCACCGATGGCTAAAAGCAAAATGAGCCGAGGTTACTTCGGTAGAGGCTAGCTGTTCTGGTGTGGCATCTTTTTTCTCAATAATTTTTTCAATTTCATTGTCACGGTTCCTTACGACTCGCCCCCAATTATAAAAACCAACTCGCCAATCTTCAAAATCACTGACGGTACTGGTAAGCATGGTTACTGGACTGCTGGTTTGTTCTTGCACACGTATCAGCTTTTCTAATGTCTTCGAGGTCACCAACGGCATGTCTCCATACAAAACCACAATATTCCTGATGGTAGGGTCGACGGCAACCAAAGCCGTCTTTACCGCGTGCCCTGTTCCCAATTGCTCTTCCTGCTCCACATAGATAGCCGTGTCTTTTCCCAGAGTAGAAATAACCTGATTCTTGCCATAGCCAACTACAATAATCGGTTTGGGCATATTGGCCAGAGGTAACACAGACTGCTCCAACAAATAACCCAGCATGGTGCTTTCTCGAAAAGGCATGAGCACCTTGGGAACATCAGCCTCCATGCGAGTACCCTTTCCAGCTGCCAAAATAATTATTTGTGTATTTTCCATCATGCGCCAGAGTATACCAAAACAGTTCTAGTATATTGCACTTTACACAAAAACCATTAGCATGCATGATATGAAAACAGCCATTGCTTTCCAGGGAACCCTCGGAGCCTATAGTGAAGAAGCTATTTGGGACTATTCCAAAACGCACGATATCTTGCTGGAACCTCTTCCAACCGAGAATTTTTCTGATCTTTTTGCTGTGATCGAGCGGGGCATCGGACTTGGCATGGTACCTATCGAAAACTCAACCACAGGATCCGTGATTCAGTCCTATGATTTACTTTTAGAACACCCCAATCTCACAATTATTGGTGAACATACTCTGCCCATTCATCACCATTTGCTAGCAAACAAAGGCGTATCCTTGTCGGACATCAAGCGCGTCTGGTCTCATCCCCAAGCAATTAGTCAGTGTCAGCCGTGGCTAGATCGGCACGGTCTGATAGCAGAACATCATTTTGACACCGCTGGCTCCGCCAAAGAATTATCCGAATCGCCTCAATCAGACCTGGCCTGCATTGCCAGCGTTCGTGCCGCCGAAACCTACGGCCTGGATATTTTGGCAGACACAATTCAAACAAACACCAACAACAAAACACGTTTTCTGCTAGTAAAAAACAAAGACAAAACTTTCTCTTGGGAAAAGGTGCTCCCGACGGCCAACAAAACTTCTCTTGTTTTTAGTGGCAAAAACGTACCCGCCAGCCTTTACAAATGTCTGGGTGGTTTTGCGACCAACGGCGTCGACTTGCTCAAGCTCGAAACCAGACCAAAACAAGGTCAAAATTGGGAATACGTGTCTTTTCTAGATTTTTCTGGTAATCCGAGCGAAACATCGGTCCAAAATGCACTAGAAGAGCTTGCTTTTTATACCGACCACCTGACTATTCTTGGAACTTACCCCGCTTTTTCAGACGCTTCTGAATAAAAGAGTCGTTTTACAACAACCACAAGCAGTCTTGAAAATCAGTCGCCATATGAAACAACAACCCAACAGCTATGATTCGCACGTATTTGTTTGGGTACAAAAGAAGCAAAAAATAAAAAGCAATAGCGTATCCAGAGTGCAATGGATGAAAACCAATACTACAGCGAGCAGGGTCAAATATTGGTCGAGCCAACAAATGATCCAGATCAACTAGCATGGTCCCAATCATAATCAGCCATCCTTTTTTCCAAATATCCCTAAATAAAAACCAGGCCAGAAGACCAGGTGCCAAAAAATGTAGACTGTAGTGCACCAGGCTTCTGGTAATTTCCATGAAAAAATCATAGCACAATCTATCTATGCAGGATTTATGCAAGATTATAGCGGTCCTGGTGACACTACCGGCTATATTTTTGAAAATTTTCCTTCTGATATACTTTAGGCATATGCTTGAAAAAAACATTTTACATGAACAACTAAAGGCAACCTCCCCTAAGAACAAGGATGATGATATGGAAAGAGGGTTTTTCCTTGAGGACTCAGAAAATGTCGACCAGAACCCCGAAGGCTTGACGCTCAAGAATAAGATTCACGCACTTCTCCATTCATCGGTCGAAAAAGATCAGGAGGAAGGATTGACGCTGATGTCAGAATGGCTTCAAAAAATTCAGGTCACATATCAAAGTGTACTTAATCAAAAAAAGCGCAAGGAAATGATAAGGCAAATCACGCGAAGTGAGGACTTCGCAGAGGGCAACCTGATGGTTCATCAGGTTCAAATACAATATATTAAGGATCTTATAGATGTGGTCGACAATGATTCTCTGAAGCAAAAACTCCAGAAGCAGCTTACCCTTATCGAATACAGTTTTGCGGCGCTTCAATATATCCGTGAATTCAAC
Source organism: uncultured Candidatus Saccharibacteria bacterium (assembly GCA_964350165.1). Classification (GTDB taxonomy): domain Bacteria; phylum Patescibacteriota; class Minisyncoccia; order Phycocordibacterales; family UBA1006; genus CAYGJA01. Next base: position 50,336 of record CAYGJA010000004.1, read on the forward strand.
ATACACACTCAGGCTCGTTACAGTTGGCGCAATCCAGCCCGCTGGATTGAGAAAATAGTTTGGACGAGTGCTTCTGGTATAGGTACTACTGGCCTTGGTGTCACCATAGGTGCCGTGATGCAGATGGTTAATACCGGTAATTTCTACGAGGCCGCCGGCGTTCTTTTTGGGGCTGGCGTTGCTGCGCAGATGGTTTTTGGTGAAATAAACAAGTTTGACGCAACCTTGCGCTTTAATAAAAAAATTAAAGAGATGTTGGATTTGAGTAAAATAGCACCTGATGAAATTGAGGGTGACTTAGAGGATTGGCAAAAAGAATATGAATCAAAGATTCAGATACTGCTATCTCGCGTTAGTACTTTGCGATCGTATAACGATTTTGAAAATGCACCTCGAGAGCTTTAAGGCTTCTTATTTTTTCTTGATTGAGATCAGATAATTAAAAATTTCTAACATCAAATCATTGTCTTCTCTTTCTTCTAGTGCCATCACCGCTTCTTTGATTGTAAAAAACTTTCGCTCCGTCACCTCTAACTGCTCCCATTCATCATCTGAAAGCATTTTGATAATGGTTGAATACGTAAATGGTAGTACACTTTTGGGCGGATAGGGCGAGCTTTCGTCATTGTGCTCAATGGTCATATAGCCAAATAGCTTTGGTTCTGTTATTTCAACACCACCTTCTTCTTTGGCCTCTCTCTCCATGGCTTCAGGCCAAGTTTCTTCCCCTTCAATGTGTCCACCGAGCGGGTTCCACCAGCCATGTTTATCAAAAATTAACAAGACCTGGTTGTTTTCTGAAAAAGGAAATGTGAAAGGGGTGGTTATATTTACATCTTCAGGAATTTCGTTTGTTGCCCGAAAACCACAAATATAGTCAACGCCTTTTCTCTTGAATGTATAGTAAGGAAATTTCTTCATGTAATTATTTAGAAAGATAACTTAAGGCACTTTTGATGCCACACTACGAGCTCTTTGCTAGTAATCTTTTTTTGAGTTCATGCCTCAGCACAAGGTGTGGATTTATTTTCTGTGTTTCAGTGATTACTTTTTCTAGTTTCAACATGCGCTTTTTTGTTCTACGGGCTGACGCAAGGAATGTCTGACCGTTTTCATTCGAGAAAACAATGTAATCTTTTTTGTTTATTTTAGGAAATAGTAGCTCAAGCATCCAAACAACGAGACCCAAAAGAAGCCCTTCGCTACCTCCTGAGTTTTGCTGGACGCTCTCAATCTCAATTTTAGTAATGCTGGAGAGTCGTATCATTTTGCCCCAAAATTCACTGCCAGAACTAAGTAGACATACTTTTCCATTCATCATAGATAACGTATTGATTGGAAGCACTGCCCCAATTACAAGAAATACCATAGCAGCGAATACCACAAAAACTCCCCACGGGCGACTATGGTGCTCAGGAGTCCAATTACTGAAATTTATAATTAAATAAATACCAATCGGGACAAGTATGAGCCCGATGGAAACGAGCCAAGATTTTATTTTGTTTACTCTAATAAAGTCCATAATTTGATTATAACAATCTTAATGCAAACACCACTGTCTTTCTTTAGTTCGGAACACCCCTCAGGCGCCCTCCAAAACCCTTTGTTTACAACACTTTAAATTCTAGTGACCCCATTAAGTCCAATATTAGAGAGTCCTTTTGTTTGAACCATCAATGAACTCATGTAAAGACATTAATAGTTTTTTTGTTATGTCTGGAAGCGATTCAAAGTTAATTTCTTCAGCTTTGTACATTTCAAGTAGTAACGTAGTAACCTCTAAGGCAATTGTTTTTTTTCTGACTCCAGATGCAATACATTCAATACTATCCTTTTTATAGTATTCTAGTTTTCTTCGCTTGTCTTTTTGAGACAAAATATTGTTTTTTAGTAGAGTTCCAATTTTTTCTTTATCAAGCCCATCATTAAAAGCTTTTTCATTTTTAAGGGCATCGCTTCTTATTTTGAGTCCTGATTTATCACTAATCTTACTATTCAAATAACGGTACCAAACAGTGAATGGTATTAGGTTTTCTATTTCAACATGTCCGTCAAAGAAGCTCTTGCCTAACAACTTCTTCAAAGCTAGTAGCTTTTCTTTATTTGTTTGGAGTCGTGCATCCCCTGCAGATTTACCTAGATAGCTCAAGTCGTTATCTGCTACTACAAAGTTACTTTTATGTAATGCCCCAACGTGAACAGAAGTATCTAAATGAATCACGTCTTCAGTTTCTTTAAAGTCAAAGTTATCTCTATTTATACCTCCATACTCACAGAATGCGTAGTGAGCGTCTTCTTTGTATCTCCAATCTACCCCCTCAGAACCTTTATAAATTTCTAGTAGTGCTCGGAGGTATATTCGGTCTGTTACTCCCTCAACCCAAATGATTGAATTTGTTAGAAAGATTGAAGAGTTTCTGATTCCGAGCAAGTTTTCAATATTGCTTCTGGGGGTAACCTCATCAATCAAAAAATTTTTGTTGTTGTCTTCATCTCTAAAGGGTTCAAAAGAAAAGATGCTAATGTCTTCCTCATGGTCGAAAAGTAGGTCCAAAAAATGATTGGAATGGGTTGTTGCGAAAATAGTAGCGTTGGGAAAGCTGAGATAAGACTCAACAAGCCTCCTTTGCATTGATGGATGTAGGGTTAGTTCAGGCTCTTCAACGCACAAAATAACTGGTTCATCAGAATGCATAAACAAAGGAAATGTGGCACAGATAATAGTCTGAATACCGTCTCCTAATTCAAAAACCGGTTTTTCATCATCTCCAAGTTGAACCAATAAAGAGTCCTTTTTAATTTCTGGAATGAGGGTTATGCCTTCGGGGAAAAACTCTCGAGTTAGAAAGTCTTGAAATTCACCCACCTTATTCCGTTCTTCTTGTTTACCTAGAAGCATCCGTTTTATCTCGTTGAATATCCCAAGCCCTGTGAATATTGTTTTTGTAGGGTTATCTCCAAATATATTTACTGAGTCACGTGGTGCTGGATCATCGTCAGATTTACTGAAATAATCTTTGACGGTCCGTTCCGCATAGCAATCATACTGAATACAGTTTGATGGAGGTACTCTATTTGATTCATGAAAGTCGTAAATATTGTTGTCATAGCTCTCTTTTACCAAAGGTCTAAGACCACGTAAAATAGGTATATAGATATGATGTGGATTCCAGTTTTTTTCTTTAAATCCAGAGTAAGGAAGCTCTGATTTTATCTTTCCAACCAACTCTTCACAAAACTGTTTATCATTAATTCCATAAGGAGCTAACTTATATGCGGGATTTTTTCGTGACTTCTCCTCCCATTCTTGGACTTTTTTTGATAGTGTTGTTGCCCAGCCATACCCGCCCTTCCAAGAGGTTAATTCAATCAACTGGTCTACGTAAGGAAAGTTTTTGTTGCTAATTGCTTCCGGGTACTTTTCTTTGTACTCACTTGTAATTCTAATAAGTGCTTGTAGATTTTTCTCGGATTTATCAAAAATAACATGGTCGCTTTTTTCAAAAACACCCCTTAAGAAGAAACTTTTCCCTGAGTTATTTTTACCAACAAAAATATTTATTCTTTTGCAGTTTTTCAGCACCTCAGGGTCATTACTTGATGCCTGGGATACAGTGTAACGAGATTCTACTGTTTTTATGCCGATAACTGGGTTTTTCATATACAAAGGGTATCTTTTTTTGATGTAGTAGTAAAACTTTCTCTAATCCATTAGGCAATCCTTCAAAACTCAAAATTGTTATAATCAAACTAATGACCAATACAGAACAACATGCATTAACACTATTACTCAAGGAAAACCACCTTGGTGAGCCTTCTCGTGCTCGAACCAAGCAGACTCATTACAGAGTAAGGTTTTTTAAGTATCTAAATAGTATTGTAAACAACCCCTCTCGAGCGTCGTGAGAAGAATATTCTTATCGCAAGATTTTTTGGAAACTTTTTGTTTCTGGACTTACGAAAGAATTTCTCGGTGTATCTCTTTTTTCGAGAAAATTACCTATATATTTTTTGAACTTATAGTCGTTGACGTCTTTTAATTGTTTCAATAAATCACAGTACTCACTATTGTGAGTACTAATATTTACCTGAATATGATCACTATTGTGAGGCAATATATAATAGATTATAGCGGCATGATCTTCAAAGATGATTTTTTGTTTGAGTAAGTCTGTCTTAGGGTTTAAGATTCCTTGTGCAAAAAAAATATCTTTAGTTTTAACAACACGTGAAATCGTGATAAGTGAGTCATGATTACCATTTTTTATAATGGCCCAAATTTTCATTAGTAAATCATGTTTAAAAACATATCTTATATATCCATGTATAAAATGATCAAGTGATATTATATTATCTTTAGAATCTACTCCAGTATGTCTTATCCTCAATTTTGTTATGGATGGTGTTGCATAGATTATCTGCTGGGCCATTGCTAAATGTAAACGACTAAATTGATATTGATAAGCTGCTACACGGAAAAAATGTAGTAATACATTGTTTTGATTGTTGATATTATGATGTACATCATCAATTGGCCTAAATAAATTATTATCGCATTCTTTACAGAATACATGATAGCCAATTTCATTATTGATTCCAGCTAATGATAATTTCTTACTACCCTCATCATCAATAATGTACCATCCGCACTTATTAGAATTAAAGTATTTTTTAAGTAAAGCTTCACCAAATATATGCGACCTTATTGTTTCTTTAGTACACCCAGGGGCTGCACAAAAACTAAATTTATTTTGAAAATCAGATTCCATCTTTGAGATAAAAGTCATTGGCACGTTTGCGACATTAAAATTCTTATTTTTTGAAAAATTAATCAAATGACTTAAGAATCCGTCATTAATCCAATAATTAGATTTAATTGAACAACAACTGCCGTATTTTTTTGTGCTACCGCAAAAGCATAAGTCTTCATCGCTGATACCGGTCCTCTTTTCTAGAATTTTATTTATTTTTTGTATATCAGAATCACCTATTTTCACACACTTAATTATAAACAAAATACACCTTATTACAGGTGTATTTTTGCAAGAGGCCTTTTGACCCTTCTCGAGCGCTCGAACTAGCGCTCGTGTTGGTGATCCCACGGAGAATCGGGGTCAAGTTTCTAAATTCATTTCCTCGCAAGCTCGTCATTCATTAAGAACTTCCTCCCCGGACTCGCTCCCCAATGGTCGGATTGCCATCCTCGCATTGGGGCCCCGCTCCGTCTTTCGATTCCCCGCATAATCAACACACGAAAAGCCCCCATGCGATGCATGAGGGCTTAACGTGTGTGGTGATCCCACGGAGAATCGAACTCCGATTTCCAGGATGAAAACCTGGCGTCCTAACCGTTAGACGATGGGACCAAAATACTGGCTGAGTATACCGAACTCTCCAAAAAATTCAATACCGATTATTGTGATTCCGTTGATGTTGAGGTTTCTTCTACTGGAACGGTGCTTGCTTCTTGGGGAGGGGTTTCTGATACTTCTTCTACTGGTTCCTCTGCCGGCTCAACGATTGTTTCCTCTTCTGTGACTACCACCGGTTCCTCTGTTGCTGGCTCTTGGGTATCCAGGCCGTCATTAGTGCTGGTAGCTAGCGGTTCGGTCGATGTGGCGCCGGTTTCTACTGATGGTTCTTGTGTGGGGTTGCTTTCTTCTGAGGAGGAAGAATTATCTGTTGTTTCAACCGAACTTGCCCCCATAACCTGAGGCTCTGGTTCACCAAAGACTTCCCGGAAGTCATCTTCGGTGACACAAACATCACCAACACAAAGCTCGGTAGTGGCTACTTTTGGTGCCAGAATGCCTCGACTAAATTCAATCAAACCTTCATAAACACCGACGATATAGCTCCCCACCTGATCAGCGCTTTCACCGACCCTGCTACTCAACTCCTGAATTGCTCCAATCAAAGCAGGTACCAAATCAGCAAAACGAACCGAGATATAATCTTCGGGGTTATCAGTCTCTCTGATGTACTGAGGAGCAATGGTTTTTACTTCCTGAGCGATCAAACCAAAAGGAATGGGTCCATAATCGTGCCTAGGATTGTCTGGAAGCCATTCAAAGGACTTGATATCAAATTGACCAAGAAAAGCCAAGGCGCTGTCTGTTGGAGTGGCGATGTTGGTCTTGAGGCGTTGATCAGAAACAGTGGTGTCAATCGTTTCGTTTCCAACATAAAGTGTCGCTGATCCAGCTCCATTAGAAGCATCATCAATAAGGTTGTTGGTAGAAGTGGCCCCAATGGTAATACCACCCGTTGTCTGAGTCTGGCCATTAATACGAACAATGTCATTATCAAACTCTCCATAAAGCAAAGGAGTGGTGGAGGAGGAGTTATCTAAATAAAGTTTGTTGGAACCGGTTTCGGAGTAGCCGGCTTGGTAACCCAGAAAAAGATTGCTAGAACCAGTACTATTAGAATAACCTGCCTGATAGCCAAGAGCGGTGGTGCTAGCTCCGGTGGTGTTGTTGTAGCCAGAATGGTAACCAATAAAAATGTTAGCATCAGCGATATTGTTTCTACCAGCGGAAGATCCAATCATTATATTACGATCCCCCTCTGTTCCGATTGAATTGACACGCTCTCCGATTAAAACGTTATCTGCTCCAGTAACATTAACAGCACCAGCCATTCTACCCAAAAAAACGTTTTGTGAAGCTAGATTATTTGCGCCAGCCGCCCAACCAAAAAAAGAATTTGCTGAGCTGGCAGAAGTAAGCCCGGCCCCTGCCGCCACACCAACCGCCAAATTAGAACCACTATTTGTACGAATAATGCTAGTTCCATTCATGCTTAGCTCAGTTCCGCTGGCGTTTACGGTTGCGTACCCGCTCAAATCTAAAGCCTCAGACCAGAATAAGTTCCCTGTCGCATCAGAAGCCAGCAGTTGTCCAGACGTGGTAGCGTCTGTGTCTGGAAGGACCCAGATTTGGTTGCCACTCAAAGCGGGAGCTTCGAAACCAACGTAGTTGGAGCCTTCGTAGAAGCGAAGTTCGTTGTTGGAGCCGCCAAGGTTAAGGGTGCCGTTGATGGTGACTAGGTCATTATCAAACTCTCCATAAATCAAAGGAGTGGTGGAGGAGGAGTTATCTAAGTAGAGTTTGTTGGAACCGGTTTCGGAATATCCGGCTTGGTAACCAAGGAAGAGATTGTTGGAGCCGGCCGTATTAGTGAAACCAGACTGGTAGCCAAGGAAAAGGTTCGAGTTACCAGTAATATTGTTGACACCAGACTGGTTTCCAATAAAGAGGTTCAGGGTTCCGGAGGTATTGTCGTAACCGGAATAATATCCCAAGAAGATATTGTCATCAGCGTCGGTGCTGGCACCAGAAAGAGTACCCAGGAAAAGGTTTCGATCACCAGACACCCCAAGGACTCCGGCACCGGAACCATGACCAAGCATTATGTTGTCATCTCCGTCACGATAATAAGAAACATTGTAGCCAACATAGAAGTTTCTGGATCCAGAATTATTTCCGTAACCAGTACAAGGACCAATGAAGATATTCTGTCCACCACTAATGTTTCCAGCTCCGGTACAGAGAGCACCAACGAAGGTGTTGTTGACACCAGTAGTGTTGACACGACCAGAGTCTTCACCGACAAAGGTGTTACCCCAACCAGTGGTGTTGAAGCCACCGGCATCATCACCAATGAAGGTATTATAACTACCAGCGTTACCAGTACCGTTGGCACCGCCGGCGTTTTTTCCGATAGCGGTAAATGAGCCCTTGGTGTTGCCTTTACCAGCTTGGTAGCCGATGGCTACGATGGAGCTGGCGGTGTTGCTTGCACCGGCGTTGTAGCCAAGAAAAGTGTTGTTGCTGGTAGAGGTGGCGCCGTTGCCGGCGTTGGTGCCAACATACGTATTATTAGAGCCTACTGTGTTGGCATATCCAGACTGATAACCCAGGAAAAGATTACTAGAACCAGTACTATTAGAATAACCTGCCTGATAGCCAAGAGCGGTGGTGCTAGTTCCAGTGGTATTACTATAGCCAGCTTCATAGCCCAAAAAAGAAAGACCAGCTCCACTAGTGTTGGCGTCACCAGTACGATAACCAACGAAAATATTTCCATCACTAGTAGTCTTAGAACCAGCACGAGAACCGACGGCGACGTTTCTGTTGCCGTTTCCAGAACTGCCAGCCGCATACCCGATGAGGACATTGTCCCAACCAGTGGTGTTGGCACTACCAGAATTTGATCCCATAAATACATTTTGCCAACCGGTGTTACTGATTCCGGACCCATAACCAAAGAAGTTGTTGAGCGCTCCTCCGGTTCCAGACAACGTACCAACAGAGGTTACTGATCCAGCGGAAGTGAGTGCTCTTACTCCATTCATGCTTAGCTCAGTTCCGCTGGCGTTTACTCCCGCATATCTACTCGAATCAAGACCATCAAAATAATCTGCTTCTCGAGCAGCAGGAACCATACCCAACGCGATAATACCAACTGGCGTACTATATGAAGGAGAGCCACCGGTACCATCAACAGTAATACGCAGATAAAGTGTCTGATTGAGGTCAATCCCAACCAAAGTAACATCCGACCCAAGAGTTACGTTAAAAATACCGTTCGTAACAGTGGCTTGCCCTGCATTGGCGGTGTCGTGATATTCGGTCCAGATAACCGTGCTACAGTCGCTGGCAGAACAAAGTTCGAATTTGATATTGTAATTACCATTGGCGGTACTACCCGCGTCTTTGAGTTTTCCCTGAAAATTAAGAGTTTGAGAAAAATTGGAAGCCTGAAGGGAAAAAGCAGGAATCAAAAAGAAACCTATAACAAGCAGGAACAGGCACCACTTTTTTTGGGCAGAATTCATACCAGCATTGTACTACGAAAAACAATGCCTCATCTTTAAAAAGTGGATTCGGATTGTAATCTTTTTCGGAATAAATTATGATGAAAATCTCGGGCGATTAGCTCAGTTGGCTAGAGCGCATCATTGACGTTGATGAGGTCACAGGTTCGAGCCCTGTATCGCCCACTTGCAACATGAGGCCCCATTCCAAAAGAATGGGGCTTTTTGTTACATAGGCGCACAGGGCTCGAACCGTAGGTTCCGATTTTTAAGGAGTTTGCGACTATAAAAATCGTGAATTTCGGAACAAGCGCAGCTTGTGAGAGGCGAGCCCTGTATCGCCCACCCAAAAACCTTTGCAGAAAAGATTCTTTTCCTGCATATTAAAAAAATGAAAATCCTAGCCATTGAAACCAGTTGTGACGAAACCTCGATTGCGATCATCGAGGCTATTTCTGATACTTCGATTCGGGTTCTGTCCCACGTCGTCCTCTCTCAGGTGGCTATTCACGCCGAATATGGCGGTGTCTACCCCGCCCTAGCCAAACGCGAACATGCCAAAAACCTCGTCCCCGTTCTGGAACAAGCCCTCCGCGAAGCCAATCTCTACCAAGCAGGCCAGACTGCCATGCCGGCCAACATCGAACAAATCCTAGAACGAGAACCGGATTTGTTTGGGAATTTTACGGCTTTTTTGAAAAAGACAGCGATGCCGGGTATCGATCAGATTGTGGTTACCCAAGGCCCGGGATTGGAGCCGGCCCTGTGGGTTGGTGTTAATTTTGCCAAAGCTCTGGCGGCGGCTTGGAATGTTCCGCTGACCCCGGTCAACCATATGGAGGGGCATATTCTGTCTGTCCTCATCCAAGAAAAGACCGATTCGGAAATAACACTGGCAGATATCACCTACCCTGCCTTGGCCTTACTTGTCTCCGGCGGACACACCGAAATCGTCCTCATGGACGAACCAGGAAATTATCGCCTGATTGGCAAAACCCAAGACGATGCTGCCGGTGAAGCCTTTGACAAAGCCGCCCGCATCCTGGACCTCCCTTATCCTGGCGGGCCAGAAATCAGTCGCCTGGCCGAGCAGGGCCTCCCCAACGAAGCCATCAATCTCCCTCGCCCCATGATTGATTCGGGCACTTATGATTTTTCTTTTTCTGGGCTCAAGACAGCCGCGCTGTATCTGGTGCGAGACCTGGGCGGTATCGAAACATTGTCTGACCAAACCAAAGCCGATATTGCCCGAGAATTCCAAAATGCGGCCCTGGATGTACTTTCCAAAAAAACCTTGGCGGCTTTTACTGAATTTTCTTGCCAGACCCTGATTGTCGGTGGCGGAGTATCTGCTAATCGAGCCCTACGCAAGATGCTTCGAGAAAAACTAACAGCCATCGACCCTGCGGCCAAGTTACTATTGCCTGGCCCAGGACTTTCTACCGACAATGCCCTCATGATTGCGCTGGTTGGCCTGTTCCAGATTAAATCCGGCAAACTTCCGACAACTGATTTTGTTGCAGAGGGAAGGCTTTCTATTGCCAATAACTAATTCAAAATTACTAAATGAAGAGCTCGAACATAAAGGGGAATATTTGGAAATTTGCAGTCCACTCCATCACAAACAAGAGGACCTATATGACCTTTTTAAGTATCTTCTTTTTAACCATGCCCGACGCGACAACAAAGATGGTGGGACTGCTAACTCTAGCCGGGCAATTGGCTGGATTTATTTTCGAAGTACCGAGCGGGTATGTCTCGGACAGAATAGGACACAGAAATGCTCTACTAATTGCTCGCATAGCTATGGTTCTTTCTACTGCTTGCTACATCTTTGCAGACAATACCGCCTGGTTTTTTGCTGGTTCAATACTACTTGCAATTGGTTTAGCATTTGTCAGTGGTACCGGCAGCGCTCTCATGCATAACACACTTACCGCTATCAAAAGAGAAACCGAATATGCAAAAATTATGGGCCGCATCAAATCGCTAGGTTTTGGGGTACCGGTTATCTTTATACTATTGCTCCCTGTTTTAGCCGAATCAAGTTTTCAGATTGCTTTTATTGTTGCGCTAGTTATCGATATAATCGGCCTCCTTGCTGTTATTGCCATGGCAGAACCAGACTCAAAAAAATACGAAGTTGAAGAGGTGAAACCAGAAACCTTTTTACAAAATGCAAAGGAAATGAAAAAACTAGGCTGGCTTCCCTACGTTATTATTACTCAACTTATTTTTGCTCTTTCTTTTGGGGCAACAGCAGGTTTCAAAAATCCTTTTCAAGAGTCTCTCGGCTTCTCTATTTCGATGCTCGGAGTTTTGTGGGCAGCTTCAAGAGTTTTTATTTCTGCCCTCTTGCTCACAAACGGATGGGTCTACAAGACATTTACCTACAAGCAATACATTACTTTGCACAGCACAGTATATGCTCTGAGCTTTATGGGAATCCTATTCACTAACAACATGTGGATTGTAGCCAGCTTGTTCCTAATTGGAAATGTATTTGGCTGGGGGCTCACTGCCGCAAGTGATCAATATACCCTGGAATTCATTGGTAAAAGTAAATCAAAAGCAACCCTGATATCAATCAGTCAACTTATCCAAAAAATATTCGCCGCCGGTACTGGCTTGCTAATGGGAATACTAGTCTTCAACTTAGGTTATAACAAAGCATACTTTGTTATCGGGCTTTTGATTCTTTTGACTGTTTTTACGGCAATAGTGCTTCTGCCTCGGTTTCATCCACAAGAACCAAAAACAGCATAATTTTCTTCGTACGAGTCATCGTAGCCCTGCCCCATTTCGCACAGCAAGCTTCTTTTTAACGACGACAAAATCAAACCCGCGAAAAACGGGTTTTATTTTTACAAGAATTCGTCTAAACTAATCACCATGAACAACCTTCCAGAAAAATTCACCAAACCATACGACGCGGCTACCACCGAGGACCGTATTTACACAATGTGGGAAGAGTCCGGCTATTTTAACCCTGATATATGCATCGAAAAAGGTGTCTGTGCAGCTGATGCCGAACATTTTTCAATTGTCTTGCCTCCTCCAAACGTAACTGGAGAGCTCCACCTGGGGCACTCGTTTGAGGGGGCGACTCAGGATGCCATGATTCGCTTTGAGCGTATGCGGGGCAAGCGCGCGCTCTGGATACCGGGTACCGACCATGCCGCCATTGCAACCCAGTCAAAATTTGAAAAAGAGCTCTACAAAAAAGAAAAGAAATCTCGTCATGATTTTTCTCGAGAAGAATTCTTTGACATGGTTCAGGAATTTGCTTTCGCCAATCAGGCAACCATCCTAGGCCAGCTCCGCAAAATGGGGTCTTCGCTAGATTGGAGCCGTCTCGCCTTTACCTTGGACAAAGAACGTGAAAAAGCGGTATTTGAGGCTTTCAAACGGATGCACGAAGCCGGTCTTGTCTACCAAAAAGACCGCGTAGTGAACTGGGACCCCAAAGGCCAAACCACTGTTTCTGATGACGAAGTAGAGCGAGAAGAAAGAAAGGCAACCATGTATACCTTTAAATACAGCCACGACTTCCCATTCGCCATTGCCACCACTCGCCCCGAAACTAAAGTCGGCGACACCGCCGTGGCTGTACACCCAGATGATGCTCGTTACCAGCAATACATCGGTCAAGAATATTCCTTTGAATTTGCTGGCGAACCAGTAACTGTAAAAATAATTGCAGACGAAGTAGTCGAGCCAGAGTTTGGCGTCGGCGCACTTGGAGTTACCCCCGCCCATTCTGTTACAGACTGGGAAATAGCCGAACGACACGGCCTTCCACTAAAACAGGTCATTAATGAATACGGCAAAATGACCGTCGGCATGGAAGGGGTAGTGGGAGAAAAAACAGCTGTTGCCCGCGAAGCTGTGGCCGAATGGTTGCGCAGCGAAGGTCTGATGATCCAAGAAGAAGAAATCGAACAAAGCATCGGTGTCGCCGAACGTACCGGTGGAATCATCGAACCGTTGCCAAAATTACAATGGTGGATCAAGGTGAACAAGACGTTCCCCTACCCTCACGACACCTTGACTGGCATAAAGAAAAACCAAGAAGTATCCCTCAAAGACCTAATGCTCCATGTCGTAGAATCGGGTCAAACCGAGATTGTCCCAGAGCGTTTTGCCAAAACCTATCGCCACTGGATAACAAATCTTCGTGACTGGAACATTAGCCGCCAAATAATGTACGGCCACCAAGTCCCTGCTTGGTACAAGGATTCTGAAATAAAAATATCAGCAGAGTCTCCAGGAGAAGGCTGGATTCAAGACTCTGACACTTTGGACACTTGGTTTTCTTCTGGATTATGGACCTTTTCAACTCTAGGCTGGCCAAACTCAGACAACGAATTAGCTAATTTCCACCCTACTAATGTAGTGAATCCTGGTTACGAAATACTCCCCCTTTGGGTTTCTCGTATGATTATGATGAGCACTTTTCTGGTAGGACAAGTGCCTTTCAAGACGGCATTCATTCACGGAATCTTGCGTAATAAAAATGGCCAAAAGTTCAGCAAATCTCTGAATAATGGTATTAACCCGCTCGAGGTGATTGAAAAATACGGCACCGACGCCTTGCGTATGTCGCTTATTATTGGGACAACACCTGGTCAGGATGTTACTTTTGATGAACAAAAAGTAAAAGCCTATCGGAAATTCGCCAACAAGCTTTGGAACATTACTCGTTTTGTGCTGGAAAACACAGCAGATTATGACCATGCCGGACATGTGCCAGAAATCATTGGTAAGTTTGTGAACCATAGCAAAACCTTGGAAAATTTAACCAAGGAAATCACTGACGAAATGTCTGATTACAAATATTATCTCGTCGGAGAAAAGCTCTATCATTATGTCTGGCACACTCTAGCAGACGAAGTCTTAGAAGAACTAAAATCTATCGTCCAAGACGAATCACACCCCGATCGGCTGGCCGCCCAAGCTACATTGTGGGAACTGCTGACCACCAGCCTCAAGCTCCTCCATCCTTTTATGCCTTTTGTGACCGAAGAAATCTGGCAGTCTCTCCCAGCGCGTCCAGGCCGAGAGCAACTGATGATCACCAGCTGGCCAACCAAACAAAAATAACTTCGGTTATACTACAGGGACATGTCGATCCCTCCCCAAGAAATAGTAGTGGCTATCATCGCCGGCGTCGTACCCACCGGACTTTGGTTGTGGTTTTGGCTTTCCGAAGACCATCAACATCCGGAGCCCAGAACCATGCTGATTGCTAGTTTTTTGATTGGCGCCTTAGCGATAGTCTTAACCCTGCCACCTCAAGAAATCGCCAACACTCTGGTTGGAAACCAGACCTCGTTTCATTTTTTCCTAATTAATTCCGGCATCGAAGAAATAATAAAATTCGGCCTAGTGTTCCTTTTTATCGCTTTCACTCCCTTTGTTGACGAACCTATCGACTATGCCATCTATCTCATCACCGGAGCCCTAGGGTTTGCAGCGCTAGAGAACACACTCTATCTTATCGACCCAGTCCGGTCTGTTTTTTCGGATTCAAGTCTTCGAATCATGAGTCTGCGTTTTTTGGGATCAACCCTGCTTCATGCAGCCATGGCAGCGTTGCTAGGATTAGGTCTGGGCTTAACCTGGCACAAAAAAAAGCGATATCGCTTTTTGGTTTTTGTAGCCACTCTTATCCTCGTTGTGACTTTGCATGCTGCCTTTAACTTTTTTATAATTAATGGCACAGATAGTTATGTGCTGTTATCTTTGGTGGTTCTCTGGGTCATTGCTATACTAACTATGTATTTTTTTGAACACGTAAAACATATCAGATAATCGTACCTTTCGACCATGTATAAAACCCCTCGCCGCAAATCATTATTCCTTCGTATTTTTGATACTGTTCGGCTGCGCGAAGATGACGATTTGGATAATGATATTTATGACGAAGAAGACGAGGACCTGGACCTTGCTCCTGATCACCTAGTAGAAGACACCACAGAAGATGACTATGTCGAAGAAGACCCCGAAGGAGAACTCGGCATTGACATGTACCAAACCCACAACGCCATTGTAATTCAGGCTATTACTGCGGGCGTCAAGCTGAGTGATATTGATATTGATTTGACCCGAGAACACGTAACCATTCGCGGCACCCGAACCCCTACCCACCGCGTAAGCGAAGAAGATTTTTTCAATCAAGAAATCTATTGGGGTGCTTTTTCTCGCAGTGTTCAGTTGCCGTTCGAAGTAGACATCGACCAAGCCGAAGCCATCGAAGACCACGGCCTACTCACCATCACCCTGCCAAAACTCAACAAAGACCGTCGAGCAGCCCTCAAAGTAAAATCAATCTAAGTAAACCTATTTGATCCAAAACAAAAACCTCACAGATGTGAGGTTTTTGTTTTGGATTTACGGCAAAACATCAAAGAGCAAAGCCCTCGCTAAACAGCATAGTTTTTCTTGAGTTCCTCAA
Source organism: uncultured Candidatus Saccharibacteria bacterium (assembly GCA_964350165.1). GTDB lineage: Bacteria > Patescibacteriota > Minisyncoccia > Phycocordibacterales > UBA1006 > CAYGJA01. The sequence continues at coordinate 65,614 of CAYGJA010000004.1, forward strand.
GCGCCTCCGCTACGTATACTTCGCTCTCCCCCGTCGGTTTGACCTGCAGAAGTGCGACAGCCAACTCAAGAGCGGTTCTAACAAGTTCCGGTTTGAAGTTATTCTTTGTACAAAGACGAGCATCCAGACTGTTGCTTAGGCGCGCCCACAGCGCAAGAATTTTTTCCGGGCTTTCTTGAGCTTCAAGCAGTTGATGCATTATCATTTGTCCAACACTCTGACCGGCGGCATCTGCTTTTTCAACCACCTCTGGCCCAAATTTTTTCAGAAGTTCCTCCCGAAGTTCAGCAGATCCCTCCTGTGTTATTTTATGCCACTGATTCTTGTCTACCCACTTTGCCAAAAGCTCCATATCTGCGTTCGACGCCTCATTACGACCAAGGCGCCATTCTGCAGCAGCAATCTCTTGATATTCTTCCGAAGTCAAAAACCCCTTTTCCTGCTGCGCATATGCAAAACCTAGGGCTTTGGCAATATTTCTTTTGGAATATCGTTGTTCTTGTTCTAGTGGGTTACCACCGTCTGACTCAACAACAGGTTTATTAGCACCAAATGGATCGAATTCTTCATTCATGTTGATATTTAACGTAATTATTAATAAACACATTAATTATGTTAACACATGGCCGTTTATCGAAAAGATCACTTCACCCTAGATTAAGAACAGAGTAAGGCGCACTGCGATACCCTATTCACCAAGAATTGTTAGTGAAACGGTCTTTGGAGGGCGGACTTGCCCACATGTTCTCAAGAAATATATTCCTTTGTGCTTGGGGGCGGACTCGAACCGCCGACCCTTCGCTCTTCAGGCGAATGCTCTAACCAACTGAGCTACCCAAGCATGTTATTCGTTATTTTTATCAAACAGACCATTTACCGAATCAATTCCCCCCTGGATGCCTTGGTAGGTGTCTTGGATATCGTTCAAATACGGCTGTGCCGCCAAATACCCAAACACACTGAGCCCGATAATCAAAATCCAGTAGAAAATCTTGAAAGCACGCCCCCAAGCCATTCGGCTGTCTATTTTTTTCAAAATAACACGGTTCTCGTCGACCATATCCTGGAGTTCATCCAGTTGCTTTTGCAGATCGCGATACTCCGTCATGTGTTATATCATAGCAAGGAAAGTATTTTTTTTCCAGCAAAAATAGCCAAATAGGTGCCCTCGTCAGGAATCGAACCTGAATCTAGAACTTAGGAGGTTCTTGTTCTATCCATTGAACTACGGGGGCCAGACAAAAAGCACCGTAACGGTGCTTTTTGTAGAGTAGCGCAGAATTACCCTGGTGACAATTACAGACTCAGAAGCTCGCGCATCTTGTCTTCGTTGAAACCAATCAGCATCTCTTCTCCAATCATAATCACAGGAACACCCATTTGGCCGCTTTTTTCAATCATTTCGGCTCGTTTGTCAGTGTCTTCGGCTACATTATAATCGGTATATTCGACGTTGTTTTCCTTCAAAAACTCCTTGGTCATATTGCAATAATGACAAGTCGGGGTTGAGTAGATAACAATTCCAGCTCCATTATCGTTTTTGTTTTCTTCCATAAACCAATACTACCCAATTGGGTGCTAATTCTAAATGTGGAGCCAGTATACCATGAGGTGTTTTTATTTTCTCACTTCTATTCGTCGTCAACAATAATGATTAATCGTTCTCCAGGCTCGGCTACTCGATAATGATCTCGCACAAAATAATCAATGCCATCCTCGGAAACAAGCGAATCAAGCTCTCCTTCTAGATAGCCCTTTTGTTTGTTCAAATCCCCCAATTCGCTTGCGTACACTGATTGCACTTTTCTTGCCTGGAGATATTTAGAGCCCATAGTTACCGTGCCACGCACCAATACAAAAGAGGCCACCAACAGCAGTCCGATTACAGTTACTCGACGAATTATCTTGAGTTTGGCTGGTGCGGTTTCCATAACGTGCTATTATTTTAGCATAACGTTTTTCGCCATGAACATTTTCCGAGCCAAACATCGAAAAAAAGTACAACGAATCTGGGGCTTTATCTCTGCCCTAGTTATCATTAGTATGATGATTCTCTATTCTGGTTTTGCCACTGGTGGTGGTCTTTTCTAGACCAAGACAACTGACTATTTTTTCATCATTTTTAGAAAAACATCCTGCGGGATATTTACACTTCCCTGGGCAGCCATTTTCTTTTTGCCTTTTTTCTGTTTTTCACGCAGTTTCATTTTTCGGGTAATATCCCCTCCATATAATTTTGCGGTCACGTCCTTGCGAAGTGCTTTTATCGTTCGAGAAGCAATGACTCGTCCAAGAGCAGCTGCCTGAATTTTTATCACAAACATCTGTCGTGGCAACAAGCCGTATAATTTTTCTACCGCTTCTTCAGCTTCTATTTCGGCACGCGCCCTTGACACCACCTTGGTAAAAGCGGGCACAGGCTCTCCACCGACCATTACATCTAACCGAGTAACATCTGCTGTTCGAGAGCCAATTGCTGAATACGAAATGGAGGCAAACCCCGAAGAAACGCTCTTTAATTCATCAAAAAAATTCCGCATTAATTCTCGCAAAGGCATATCCACGACCAGCTGTGTTCGCTGATCACCAAAAGTCTCTGAATCAATAATTTCCCCCTCATGATCGTGCAATATCTGCATCAGACCGCTAAAATATTCGCCAGGTGAAATTATTTTCAATCGCACCCAAGGTTCTTTTATCTCATCAACGGTCCCATGATCAGGAAAAGCCATGGGCGAGTACACGGTCTCCCAATCTCCCCCCCTAGATTTCACCTCGTAGATAACACTGGGCGACGTAATAATTAAATCCAAATCAAATTCTCTTCGCAATCGCTCCGTAACAATTTCCAGGTGAAGCATTCCCAAAAAACCAACCCGAAAACCTCGCCCCAAACTACCAGAAGATTCTTCTTCATAAGTAAAAGAAGAATCAGACAAGCGTAACCTTCCCAATCCAGTGCGCAATTCAACAAAATCATCCTGACTCTCTGGATATATTGAAGCCCATACGACAGGCGTCGGAACCTGATATCCGCTCAATGGGCTGGCCGGGGTTTTTTGGAGTGTTACGGTATCACCCACCGAAGCAATACCCGCTTCTTTGATTCCCGTTACAATATAGCCAATCTCTCCCGGCCCGAGACTTTCGGTCGCAATCGCCCCCGGAGAAAACACTCCGGTCTCAAGGCATTGAAATTTTTTACCCGATACCGCAAACAGCAATGTGTCTCCTTTTTTAAAAATACCGTCTTTTACTCGCACATACACAATAACCCCACGATGATCAGAGTACTCGAAATCAAATACCAGGGCTCGATTAACCTTGTCTTCGGCGTCAATTCTGGGAGCCGGCACTCGAGCGATTACTTCTTGGAGCAACTCCTCTACCCCTTGTCCGGTTTTTCCAGAGGTTTCCAATATGTCATCCAGTTCGCAATCTAAAAGCTCGGCAATTTCTAGCTTTACATCGTCCACTCGGGCATGAGGTGCATCAACCTTTGATAAAACAGGAATAATAACCAGCCCCTGCTCTCTCGCCATTCCCAAAGTAGTAAAAGTCTGCGCTTGCACTCCTTGTGTTGCATCTACAAGCAAAATAGAGCCTTCTACGGCCTGCAGGGCCCGAGACACTTCGTATGAAAAATCAATATGCCCAGGAGTATCAATAAGGTTCAGGACATACTCCTCGCCTGCATTTTGATATTTCATTCGCACTGGTTGCATCTTGATCGTAATGCCTCGTTCACGCTCTAGCTCCATATTGTCGAGCACTTGGGCTTGCATTTTTCGAGCCTCGATTGTTTTTGTTTTTTCCAGCATTCTATCAGCCAAGGTTGATTTGCCGTGGTCAATATGGGCGATAATGCTAAAATTTCTAATCTGCTGACTCTTCATGATGTTATGCATACTACCCAACCAAACAGGGAAAGTATAGAGGGGCTAGGATAAATCAGTATCGACTCCGCCAATTTTTTGTTTCCAAAATTTTTTCTTGAGTGCGGCCAAGATCTGCAAGAATTCTTGATTTCCAATCGCCCAAAAGAGCCAAGCTCCAACCAAGGTCGCCAGCCCTCCAGCCAAAATACCCTGAAGCAAAACGCCGGACAAGACTGCTTGATCAAACCATACCGCGCCCAATTGAAGTCCAGAATAAGCCACCGCCCCCATCAATATAGATACTGACAAGCTCTGCAGACCACTTCGGAATATTCCGCTTTGATTTTCTTTCAAAAACTCTCTTCGAAACAACAACCACATGACAACCGCATTCAGAATAGACCCAGCCGCAAACGCAAAAGCCAACACCAGCACCCTTGTGCCCTCGACTCCTTCAACCCTCATAAGATGTTCCACAAAAGATGCAAGCTGAGGTGCATGTTCGTATACTCGATACAATAAAAAACCAAGCCCGATGGCAAACAAAGAAGACACCAGGTTCACAGAAAAAGGACGCCAGGTTTTACCAGCTGCATAATAACCACGCACAAAGAGCAGAACTGCACTTTGTGCAACGACAGCCAATACCAATAACGCAAAAATAGCCGCTGTGAGCCTGGTGTCATCCCAATTAAATTCCCCAGAACCCAAAATCACACGAACAATCTGAGCACGAAGCACAATAAACAACACCATGACCGGGAAAGACCAAAACAAAATCTGTTGCAAGGGAGAAATAACATGCTCAACAAAACGCTTCATATCTTTTTTTGCAAACGTTTCCACCAAAGTAGGAAAAGCCGCCACAGAAAAAGTCATGCCGATCAAGGCCAAAGGCACTGATTGGATATTTTTAGCAAAAGAAAAAACAGAAACCGCTCCCTCCCCAACCAAAGAAGCAATCGCGAGCAATACTGCCAGAGTGATTTGAGTTAATGCCAAAGTCAGCGTGCGTGGGATAGATATACCGACCACTCGAGACAGTCGCTCGCGATTAAAAACAAAACGCAAGCTTGGAATTGTTTTGTATTTTATTAAAACAGGAAGCTGAATAGCTGCGTGCATCATAGCGCCAATCACAACCCCGGCCACCAAACCGTCAAGACCAAATGCAGGGTACAACACGATTACCCCCAAAATTATTCCAATATTGTATAGAACAGGAGAAAGTCCAAAGGCAACAAAAGCTCTTCGACTCTGAGTAACTACACCAAAAATATTAGAAATACCTAGAAAAATAGGAGACAAGAGCAATATACGACTAGCTCTAAGTAATTGATCATGCATATCTGGAGAAAAGCCAGGTGCAATCAACGTCACCAACGAAGGCATCAAGAAAAATAACACCACCGACAAAACAACCATAAACACAAGAAAAGCCGTGAGTATTTCTGACAAAAACTTTTTGGCTTCAGCATGATTTTCCGATTCCTTGGTCCACAAATCAGTAAAAAACGGCATGAGTATTGTTACCGAAACTAGAGCTGCCGCTATGGCGTACAGCAAGTCAGGAATTCGAAAAGAAGCATAGTAGATATCCAATATTTCTCCTGGGCCAAGCTGACTGGCCAAAGTACGATCACGCACAAGACCCAATACTTGCGAACCCAGCAGTGTTATTCCCAGCAAAAGAGCCGCCTGATTAATGCTGGCCACGTCTTTATTCAGAAGGGCAAAGATTTTTTTCACAAAAATAATTATTCCAAAGATTCATCTAGGCTAACAGGAATAGGAACTTCTACGGCCGTATCTGGGTCTACGACTTCGGTGGTGTCGGCTGTTTCTGCAATAGTAGAAACAGGGCTTGTATCTTCTCGAGAATCAAGCTGTTCCGGTCGATTATCCGCTGTTTCATTAGGCTGAAGAACCCCAGAAGCGATGAGGTTATCTATAATTTGTTGGGAAGACTCTTTTTCACCAGCCGCATCAAGTGTATAGGCAAGGGCCAAGGCCGCATCTACAGAAGATGGATTGGCGGCAATGGCCAATTCAAAAATCTGCCGAGAAAGCTCAAAACGACCCTCATTGTAAGCATAAACACCTATCTGCATAATCGAACCAAAGTCTTCGGCAACCCTAATCGCATCAGCCAGATACGCATCTCCAGCTGTTGCTCGATCATCCAAGTATGCAATTTGCGCTCCAATAACCAGCGCTTGAGCATCATTTGGACGACGAAGGATCATGTCGTTAACAATTTTTTGAGCTTCCGAGTAATTTTCTTGGCTGATTTCCAGCACAGCCATGCGAGCCAAAACATCATGCGCTTTTGGATTGCGATCTAGCGCTTGCTCATAAGCCTGTCGACTATCTAGGTAAGCCCCCACCACATCAAAGGCTTCTAGCGTTGCGTATGTATCTCCCAAAGCAAGCCAATTTTGATAATCAAGCGGGTTCGCCTCAACGGCTTGATTGGCAAAAGTTAACGTTTGACCTAAAAAGAATTCAAGCTGAGCTTTGGCTTCTGCATTTTTTTCAATATCAACCTGATTAGAAAGCTGAAGAGCCTGTTGCCTAACTAAGCTAGAAAGAGCTCTGTAATAAGGAGCACTGTGGTTTCGTCGTGTTGCCTTGAGGCCGTTTTCGTATCCATCCTGGACACTAGGAGCGTAGACCGCAGACCGAAAAGCCACGACACCACCGAGCCTGCGAACATTCTGATAGGTGCCACCTCCAACCAAGACAGCAATTAAAAACACGGCGAGAACAAATAAAGCATATCTTTTTTCTCCCCGCAAACTAATACTCCAAATCCGAGCGTCGCCATGATGTCCAGACAGAGCCGCAAACACCCCCATAAAAACAAAAGCATACAGCAACAAAGTTGAGCCTGGCACATAGATAGCCATCAAGAGCCACAAATACAAAGCCAAAACAAAAGCAGACAAGGTAAAGAATCTCTGCAGACGATCCTCATGCAACAGGAACATCACCCGCAGACCCGTCTTTAAAAACCGAGCCAAAATAAGCAAGATAACGAACCCCCCTGCGACCCCCAGGGTTCCAAAGAAAGTAAGCAAGACGCTGTACCCAAACTGGAATCGAACATCAGAAAACGCAATTCGAGAAACAATCTCGTTTCTGGTTTCTTGCCACAGATACCCGAAATGATTTTGCCCAATACCTGTTACAAAATTCCTTGACCAAGCCTCACCAACAGTGGAAGCAGTTGCCCCTATGGACAAACGCACTTCGTTGTAGCCAACCGGACGAACAAGTGCAAAACCAGATTGAGCCAAATCTCCCACAAAAGCGTAGCCAAGCAAGGCAAACAAGAACACAGCTAAAGAAACGACCGGTAGACGCCATTTTGTTGTTTTGGGTGTTAATTCTTTGCGAAAAGCGGTTTGATAGAGAAAAATAAGAAAAGAAGAAACAGCTACAGCAACCCAAGCAAGCGATACATTGGTCAACAAAAGCCCAAAAATACTCAGCCCGGCGACAATATAGAGCAAGGAACGATAAGACTGCTTGAGTTTCAAAAACTCTAGACCAACCACAACCACCAAAAGCACAAAACCAGCATAGAGCCCCAAATCATTCCATCCTCCAACCAAAGTCGAAACATCAGACCCAAGCACCCCAAAAGACAAGAATTGCGCGCCAAAGACAAATCTCAAGAACTGAAACAAGAGCACCAAAACAAAAGGCAACAAAACTGCGGTATAGAGAGCAATGACTCTTTGAAAGTTAGAAAAAACCTGTACAACCAAAAATCCAACAAGACCAAGTGCGAGCACAAACAATCCTTCACTTGTTGCAAAATTTTCCCCGAACATCGACAAGGCAAAGTCTTTACTCAAAAAAGCAGAGACGAGAACAACCGAAGAAAGCAGTAAGAAAGCAAGGCTAAAGACCGGCCGAGAAATGGTTATCTTTCTCCCCTGCAATTGCCCCGATAGCCAAACCAAAAACAAACCCAACGCAGAAAATTCTATCAACAAGACTTTTCCTGTTTCGGAGGAAATGCCCCTCATCGGTAACACAAAAATAGGAATTAGTGCTACAAGGGCCAGGATACCTATGTATAAAATTTTTTCTGACCAGAGAACCACAGAGCTGGTGGTTTGGTGCGCTTGGTTGTTGTCGTTCATGTTGTTTATTATAACGCAGAAGGCAAAAAGGCCTTATTTATTGTGAATTAAACAACAATGCTTATTAATTTTCCAGGTACATAAATGTAGCGCTTTATCAAAGCATCATCGATTACATATTTTTTTATGTTTTCCAACTCAAGTACCCGCACTCGAAGATCTGATTCTTCTATCTGCACGGGAACGACTATTTCTCCACGTAGTTTTCCATTGATTTGAATCGCAATTGTTTGTTCGTCGGAAACAAGAGCCTCCGAATCAAATTCAGGCCAAGAAGAAGCGTGAATAGAAGTCATGTTCCCCAAACGAGCCCATAGTTCTTCGGTTATGTGTGGAGCAAAAGGAGCCAGTACTTTTAAGATTTTTTCATACTGTTTTTTCCCTACATATTCGACTCTGTCCATCTGCGTGGCACAAGTCATCATTTGAGCGACGGCCGTATTTGTTTTAAAAGACGGCAAATCTTCGGTAACTTTTTGGATTGTTTCAGCTACTACCTTTTCAAGGTCAGAATTATCTTCATTTTGGACCTTGATAGCAATTCGCCAAATTTTTTCCAAAAATCTCCGAACCCCAGCCAAACCATCTGTATTCCAAGGATAGTGACCGACTTCGTTATAGGGTCCAATAAATGCCAAATAAACCCTAATACTGTCAGCACCAAAACGAGCAACTTCGATATCTGGATCGATAACATTCCCCTTGCTCTTACTCATTTTTTTTCCATCTGGCCCCAAAATAAGCCCTCTATTCATTCTGCGCACATAAGGCTCTGCCGTAGGGACTAGTTCCATATCAAACAGCGCCTTGTACCAAAAACGAGAATACAAAACGTGCATAGTCGTATGCTCTGAGCCACCAGAATACATATCAACCGGAAGAAAATGTTTTATTTTTTTCAAATCAGCAAAAGCTTCGTTGTTATGCGGGTCCACATAACGCAAAAAATACCAAGTAGAGTCAACAAAGGCATCCATTGTGTCGACTTCAGGGGTCCATCCTTCACCAAAAATATCGATAGTTCTTTGCTTTAACTCTGCCGAACGAGCCAAAGGCGCGGTGCCATCAGGAGTGTGGTCGACATCAGTCGGCAAAAGCCAGGGCAAATGTTCATCCGGTACAATGTGCGGATTCCCGGCCGGGTCGTATACAACGGGAATAGGTGTACCCCAATAGCGCTGTCGCGAAATTCCCCAATCCCGTTGCTTGTAGGTAGTAACCATTCGTCCTTTTACGTACTCGGTGATTTTTTCTTTTGCCACCTCGCTATGCAAGCCATCAAATTCGCCTGAATTAATTAGTTTCCCCTCTTCAGAAACAACAGGAACAATCTCTAAATCAAAAACACCCGCAAATTCCTGATCTCGGTCATCATGTGCTGGCACTGCCATAATTGCCCCAGTTCCGTAACCTGCCAACACATAATCAGCTATCCAAATAGGTATTTCTTTTTTTGTAGCGGGATTAATAGCGACCACCCCTTGCAGTTGCACGCCCGTTTTTTCTTTGGACTGCTGTCTATCCAAATCTGTTTTAGCGGCTGCTTTTTTTTGGTATTCCATCACCTCAGTCCAATTACTAATCTGGCTCTTCAAGCTCTGAACCAAGGCATGCTCGGGAGACAACACCATATAGGTGGCCCCATACAGAGTATCTGGTCGAGTGGTAAAAACTCGAACATGAGGGAGTGTAGCCCGTAGCACGGCTGGCTCTTGTTGGCCACGAAAATGCTCTTTGTTGTCAAAATCAACAACGGCATCGCCGCCCAGTACTTGTCTTAGGTTTTCGAATTGTTCTTTGCTTATGGTTTTTTCATTTAATCCATGCAAAAGCACGATATTTCCAGCATTGTTTTTGATGTTTGGAATATCAAACTCAAAATCAAAAAGCACGTCACGGTTTTTTTCTTCCTGAAAATTAGCATCAAGAAAACCGCCCACCAAAACGGTCCGGTGTATTGGGGTGTCCAATTGCTCCAATATTCGCAAAGCAACATTGCTACCGAGACTATGGGCAACCAAAACAGTGTTTTTGTCTAGCTGGCAATGTTTGAGCACGTAGTCAGCTTGTTCTTTTGGGTTGGGCTCATTTGGGTTGGGCAACACGGGAATTTCCACCGTATGCCCTCGTTTTTCTAATTCTGTTTTAAGCCACTGGTGATAATTGAGGTCAGGAGACGCCTGATAACCATGAATCAGTACAAAATGCCGAGCCGGCTCTTGAATCTCAAAAGCAAGCTCTGCGCCATTACTTCGTCCAATCCAATTTTTCTGAGCCTGCTTTATTTCTTCCGGCCAATCGAGGTTATCGAGATCATCAATCAACCTATCAGCATAATCAGTAATCCGAAGCATCCATTGTTTCATTTCCTTTTTTTCCACTTTTGTCCCACAGCGTTCACATTCGCCATTCACGACCTGTTCGTTGGCCAGTACTGTTTTACAAGAAGGACACCAATTGACCAATGTTCCCGCACGATACACCAATCCTTTTTCAAAAAAACGCGCAAACATCCACTGTGTCCATCTGTAAAATTCTGGCTTGGAAGTTTGCACCAAACCATTCCAGTCGAACATGGCCCCCATGCTCCGCAACTGGTTTTTCATGGTCGCAATATTACTTTCGGTCCAAGCTTTGGGGTCGAGGTTTCGCTTGATGGCGGCATTTTCTGCTGGCAAACCAAAAGAATCAAAACCAATAGGATACAGCACTTCGTGTCCTTGCATCCGCATAAAACGAGCTCGAATATCTGGCACAGAAAAAGCGTACCAATGCCCTACATGCAAATTTCCAGATGGATATGGAAATTCAACCAAGGCAAAATGTTTGCCTTTTGGTTGTTTGCTTGCAACCGCCGAAGCAAATCCATCGTCATACCAGCGGTCTTGCCATTTCTTTTCTATTTCTTTTGGTTCGTATGCATCCATGATCAGCGCTTTACTTTTTATGTCACCATTCTACTATAGTTAGTATGAATAAAGCTGCAACCTTTGCCAAGCCCAATATCGAAGAAATTTTCGAGGTAATGAAAAAAATCAGAAAAGAAGATTTGGATCCCAAAGAAATCGCCCTTATTCAAAGTGCTTTTGATTTTACCCAAAAAGCTCACGAAGGCCAAAAACGAAATAGTGGCGAACCTTATTTTAATCATGCTTTTGCGGCTGGATATAATGCCGCTACTTTTGGTATGGACGCAGTTACTATTTCGGCTGCCCTTCTTCATGACACAATCGAAGATACGCCTGTCACTTACGAAGACGTGGTCGAGCGTTTTGGAAAAGAAATCGCCGATCTCGTAGAAGGTGTCACAAAGCTTGGTCACTACAAATATCGAGGCCGGGAACGCCATGTAGAAAGCCTTCGCAAGCTACTTATTGCGAGCAGCGAAGACGTCCGCGTAATTATCATCAAACTAGCAGACAGATTGCACAATATCTCAACCCTCGAACACGTACCCAAAGAAAAACAAAAAAGAATCGCCCTGGAAACTATCGAAATCCACGCCAATCTAGCTTGGCGACTGGGTATGGGACGACTTACCGGTGAACTCCAAGATTTTGCTTTTCCGTATGCCTACCCCAAGGAATCAGAAATGACGGAAAAACTCCTCAAACAAAAAAAGAAAATGGATGAAAAATATCTAGAGAAGGTCTATAAATCTCTCAAAAAAGAACTCGCTCTCCACGGAATTACCGACAACAAAACCTACTCTCGCATCAAAAAGATGTATTCCTTGTACAAAAAACTACAACGCAAGGATATGGATATCGAAAAAATATACGACTTGGTAGCTTTGCGCGTGATTGTTCCCACACTTGAGGACTGCTACAAAGTGCTCGGAATTATTCACAACATGTGGCGACCACTTCCAGGAAGAATCAAAGACTTTATTGCTACTCCAAAAATGAACGGCTATCAGTCACTACACACGACTATTTTTACCGGAGATGGAGGAATCACAGAAATTCAAATCAGGACTCCCAACATGCATCGAGAGGCCGAATACGGTATTGCTTCGCACTTTGCCTATAAAAATAACGGCCGTCGTCCACCCGAACTAGCTTGGATGGAACATTTGCGCGAAATTAGCTCCGAAGGCCCCAAAGATTTTATCAAAGACCTTAAAACTGATTTTTTCAGTGATCGGATTTTTGTGTTTACTCCCGAAGGAGACGTCGTAGATTTACCGGCAAAATCAACAGTTATCGACTTTGCTTATGCTATTCATTCAGATATCGGAAACCACACAACAGGGGCAAAAATCAACGGTAAGTTTTCTGCTCTCAAAACAGAACTAAAAACCGATGATATTGTTGAGATTGAAACCAAAGAAAGTTCTCACCCAACCAGCAAATGGCTGGACTATGCCGTGACCTCACTTGCTCGTCGCCACATTATGCGCTACCAGCGAGACAACGGAACCACACTACTGAGCCGATTCTTCAAATAAAGTAACCCAGAAAAGTGTCTTATATTTCTTCTTGGATATCGTGAGAAGTAATTATATCTAGGGCAGACAAAGTATCTCCTAGCTCTTGGTTGGTTGTTTCTGAACTTTCTTGATCCTGAGAAATTGCAGATCGCTTGGTTGGTATTTCTCCAAACACCTGATCATATGAGTCGTTCTGGGAAGGAGGAGGTGTTGTTTCTCTTGTTTCGTTTTGAGTAGATTGCTGTTGTTGCAACCTCGCTCTTGTAGCTTGTCGATTGGCTTGGAGCATCAGGCGAGCATAATACGCATTTGTTTCTTCATCATCCTCATCTTCGTCCTCTCCTTCGAAATCATGAGACAAGGCACTTTCTTCTTTTGCTCCGACTTCGTCTGGTGTAAAGGCAATCTTGCTTCCTTCACCAAAAATACTATCCAGAGAAGCAGCTGGGGCTGGCTCGAGAGGCGGTTCGACAACTGGAGAAATTTCTTCTTCTTCTGTTTCTGTTGGAATGGTTACCGGAAGATCAGGCTGCTGCAAAGGCTCCTCTGGTGTTGTTGATTGCTCAGGCACTACGGGTGTTTTGTCCGCATGGTTTTCCTGAATATAGCGTTCCATCATTGCAGTTGGTTCTTTTTTTTCATTCGCCCGAATTGCAGAAAGAATGGCATCCAAGTCAGTTGGTGAAAAGTAATCAATTACGATTTTACCGCCATCGCCTTTTGTTTTCTTTTCAATAGAAACCCGCGTGCCTAGATTTTCGGAGAATTTGCGCTCGTATTCTGTTAGCTTGGGATCATAAGTAGTGTCTATTTTGCGAACCTTGTCCTTGGCAACACTGCGAGCTATTTTTTCGGCGTCACGAACTGATAATTTTTTAAACAAAATTTCTTTAAACAACGTATCTCGTTCTTCGGGCTGATCACGAAGCATCATGAGTGGCCTAGCGTGGCCTTCGGTTATTTTTCCAGCGCCAACCGCCTCCTGGACGTACTCGGGAAGCTGTAGCAAACGCAAGGCATTGGATACATATTCTCGACTTTTTCCCATTCGTTTTCCAATCGCAGCATGTGTAAGGCCGAATTCTTCGGTTAATTGCTTGAAGGCTTGAGCTTTTTCCATGGGGTTCAGGTCTTCCCGTTGAAGATTCTCGATGATAGCCAACTCGAGCTTCATCTTATTGGTTTCTTCTCCGGTTCGGATCAGAGCCGGCACATGAGTAAGACCGGCTAATTTAGAAGCTCGCAATCGTCGCTCTCCAGCAATCAATTCGTAATAAACCTGCAACCCAGCCTCGGTCTGCTCTTCATGCCTAGTCACCGTCAACGGCTGAAGCACCCCGTATTGACGAATAGAATCTGCCAAGTCTTCTAGAGCACGATTGTTAAACTCTTTTCTTGGCTGAAAAGGATTAGGCCTTATTTTTTCGACTTCTATCCAAAAAATTGATTCACTTTGTTTGGGTTGACTCATAGAAAATAAGCGCGGTGTTTAGCTCCTGATATCTTCATAGTAACACGCTCAAATACGTTCTTTTTTCACCACCTGCGGATATTATGTGCACAAGTTATTGCATTTTTGGGTCCCCTCGCCTACAATAACCAAGCCAATACACATCTTTGCCGGAGTGGCGGAATTGGTAGACGCGCACGACTCAAAATCGTGTTCCTTCGGGAGTGCTGGTTCGATTCCAGTCTCCGGCACATCACAGCCCCAGACACAAAAAAACCAAAAGTAATCGTTATTACTGGCCCAACCTCATCAGGGAAAACCTCCCTGGCTATTCGTCTGGCCCAAGAACAGGGTGGCGAGGTCATCTCGGCTGATTCTCGCCAGACCTACACCGGCCTGGATATCAGCACCGGCAAAGTCACAACCGAAGAAATGCAAGATATTCCTCACCATTTGATTGATATTCGCCACCCCAATGACGCGCTGACCCTCCACGAGTGGCGAGAACTAGCCATAATTGCTATTGAAGACATTCTGGCTCGGGGTAAAATTCCTATCATCGCCGGTGGAACGGGTTTTTATATTAATGCGTTGATCAACAATTCCGAGCTGCCTGACGTTCCCGCCAATCCAGAACTGCGCGAGCAACTCAACAAAAAAAGCACCAAACACCTGGTGGATACCCTGGCGACGCTAGATCAGGACAGACTGGTCGCTATCGACCAGAACAATCGCGTGCGTTTGATTCGCGCGATCGAAGTCGCCACCGCCTTGGGGAAGGTTCCTCCTATTACCTACCATCCCTCGCCCTATGATTTCGAACTCATCACCCTGCTTCCCGACCGAGCCGAATTAAAAAAAATAATCGAGACACGCACCAAGCAACGCATCGAGTCTGGCCTGCTCGCAGAAATCCAGCACGTGCACGACACCATGGACGTCTCCTGGGAGCGCCTCGAGGAGCTTGGCTTTGATCAAAAATACGCCGCCCACTACCTGCAAGGCAAAATTTCCAAAGAAGACATGGAGCGATTAATCATCCGCGACAACTGGCGCTATGCCAAAAGGCAATACACCTGGATCCAGAATCAGCTTCTGTAACACCCAACAGAAAAGCCAACCCAAAAGGGCTGGCTTTTCATCTGCTAGAAACTTAAAAAATTAAGCTTCGTCGCGGCGAGGTCGGGCTTCGTTGACAGTAAGAGGTCGTCCTCCAAAGTCCTGATCATGAAGAGCTTCGACAGCTGCGTTTGCAGCAGTAGCATCAGCGAAAGTCACAAATCCGAATCCACGTGGTCGTCCTGTGTCTCGATCGGTAGGCAAGTGAACTTCTTCAACTGCACCGTACTGAGCAAACAGTTCTTCCAATTCTTGTTCGGTTGCTGACCAGGGCAAGTTCCCTACAAAGAGTTTTGTTGACATAAAAAATACAAAACTAGCGAATAATGCATGATCCTGACCCGTTGTGTACTACCGTGCGAACTTAACCCAAAAAGGAGATAAACGCGAGAACTCAAACAGCGTTTCAATGCTGCACACAGGATACGCTATTTGACAGAAAACACAATAGCTGCTGTGAAAAACCAATTTTTTTACTGCGGGCCCACCAGGGCTCGAACCTGGATCGCTGGTTTTGGAGACCAGAATTCT
>CAYGJA010000005.1:0-21224 GCA_964350165.1 uncultured Candidatus Saccharibacteria bacterium
GCTGGAGCTGGAGCTGGAGCTGGAGCTGGAGCTGGAGCTGGAGCTGGAGCTGGAGCTCCAAATTCTGTTTTTATTTTTTCTTCTTGTAAAGTGTTTTGTGCATCGACGCCAACAATCGGTGAGGTTTTTATTTCCAAATCCTCAGGAGCCAAATCTTCTTGGTAACTATCACCACTTGTTCTGGTATTTATTATTGGGGTAGCTACTGGGGCTGGAGTAACCACCGGAGGGGCCACCGGAGAAACTGGTTCTGGGTTAACTATCGGGCGGTCTTCGTAACGAGGCGTTGCTGGTTGTTCTTGTGTACCCAAGAACTGACTCATGTCCTGCTGAAGAGAACTGCCTGTCATTCCTGGATCGGCCAAAGTCTCTTCTTGGCTGGTCTCAACAGGAGGTGTTGTTTCTTGTTGTACTGTCTCAGAAAAAGTAGCCATAGGGGCCACAACCCTTGAGGCCATCTGATCGTCGTCTTCTTGGTCGAACTCTATGCCAGCCTTGCTTGTTACTGCTCGAAATTCAGCATCGTCTTCTTTGGCCAGCTCTGCATAGGCTTCGGCAATATCAGTATCACTCCAACCATGCAGTTTGAGCGCTTCGATTAGCTTATCTTTGGGAATATTTATATTCTTTTGTCGCTTAAGAAATGCTACTAGTTCTTGGGTAATCATAACCCCATAATAGCATCTGTTTTCTAGTGCCCAGAAGAGGAATCGAACCTCCACGGGATAACTCCCACACGGCCCTCAACCGTGCCTGTCTACCAGTTCCAGCACCTGGGCAAGTAGGATTAGTATACGGATTTTACTTTTTGCCGCAAACAAAAAGCGCCCTTGAGGCGCTTTTTGTTTATTCTTCGGTTTCTTCTGTTGGAACAACTGGTGCTGGTGTCCCTCCTTCGACAACCTCTTCGGTTTCGTCCATCATTTCTTCGACAGGAACCAGGTCTTCGGTGGTAGCAGTAAAGGCAACCAAGTTTCGCATCTTGCGGCGAATTTCTCGGGCGACTTTATCGCGAATGTAATATAGTTTTGCTTGTCTGACGCGAGCTCTCTTGACCACCTCTATTTTATCAATAGCTGGTGAGTATAGGGGGAAAATACGCTCAATTCCCACACCGTTCGAAATTTTGCGAACAGTAAAAGTAGCTCCGGCTTCACGACCGTGCTTGGTGGCAATAACCAAACCTTCGAACATCTGAATACGAGTTTTGCCTCGTTCTTCAATTTTGACATATACCCGCACGGTATCTCCGGTGCGTAGGTCTAGGTCTTTGCGCGCCATTACTTCATTTGGCGCAAATGATACTGCTGTGTCCATAATAAAAATTGATTGAGCGTAATAAAAGCCTGCCCAGCGCAGGCCAAGTGGCTGAACTATACCAGACCTGTGCTATTTTTCAAGGGCTGTCAGGCTAATATTGTTCTGTTGCAGGGCTACTTCAAAATCCGCCGGCAAAGGTGCTTCTATTGTTATATCCTCCCCTTTCCACTCAAAAACAATCCGACGAGCATGCAAAGCCTGCCTTTTAAAGCCAAGAGCCGGTTTCCGTTTGCCTGCGTACAACGGATCCGAAACAATCGGATGATGCATGTATTTGGCATGCACTCTAATTTGATGCGTCCTCCCGGTATGTGGCTGGAATTCCAATAAAGAAAAACTTTTACTAGAGACGTCGCCCATTCGAGCCAGCATTCTCCAATCGGTAAGAGCTTCGCGTAACATGCCACGTGCACCTGGCTGAGCCGACCAGCGCCGAAAGTCCTTGGGGCTACGACCAATAGGGGCATCAACGGTCCCCTCGTCTTTTTTGGGTTGCCCATATACAAAAGCAAGATATGTTTTCTGTATTTCTCGATCCTGGAACTTCTTTTTCAAAACATCAAAAGCCGGTTGATTTCTGGCGATCACTATCACGCCAGAAGTATCTCGGTCGAGCCGGTGTACGATACCTGGCCGAGCAATCTCCACTTCTACTTCACCATTTTTTACAAACATAGACTCCCCTACTCCAACCAAATCCGGATACCGCTCGAGTAGCCAATCAACCAGGGTTGGTTCGGTCGTGCGACCATCTGCGTGCACGACAAGTCCGGCGGGTTTGTTCAATACAACCCAATCATCTTTTTCCAACAAAACTTGTATTTCTGTATCCATGTATCAACAGCCTATGCAAACTCAGAAAAAACACAAGCTTTGTTGCTTTTTTGAGGGTTTTTCTTTATTCTGGCAATGTCCTCGAAAAGGGCGTTTAGCTCAGTTGGCTAGAGCAACCCGTTTACACCGGGTAGGTCGGGGGTTCGAGTCCCTCAACGCCCACAAAACAACAAAGACCCCAGAAGCGAACACTTGAAGCTTCTGGGGTCTTTGTTGTTTTGTGTGACCGGTCTTCCTTTACTAAAAAACTTCGGTATTCTGTATCTATGAATATATCTTTCGCCAACCCCTGTCCTGTCGAATCCTGGATGCCCGATACCAAGAAAGAATTTCGCAACAATTGCGACCACTTGATCTCTGCGATGCTGGCAAAGCATGAAGGACTTTTTTCTGGAGATGTATCAGTAACTTATTTTACTGGAGGAGTAGCTTCGGTTGTTGCAAAAATTACCGACGACAAAAACGCATCACTGGTACTCAAAACGGCACTTACACCAGAAAAAATCCATGCTGAAATAAACGCCTACGTGGTATTGGACAAAGCCGGTGTACATGTCCCAAGCATAATGGCGCAAGGTACTGCTAAAGGTCACGCTTATTACTTTATGCCCCTATACACCAGCGGGGTTTTGGACTATGAGCTAGACAAAGAAGCACAAGACACCTTGGCAGATGTATTTGTTCAAATACAAACTATCACCGGAACAGGTTATGGCGACCCCGTATTACTGACATCAGGCACACTTGGCGGAAAAATTCCAGACTTGCAAACATATTTGACCCAGCAGTTTATGGAACCAATCCTACTTACCAACGTGCAAACACATGAGCCGAGCACAGAATGGAAAACCTTGCGCGACCACTACTTCGATATTGCGCTATCAAACAACGAGAGCGTATCACGTCTGGGAAGTTATGATTTCAAGCCAGCCCACTTTTTTTCTACTGAACCATTTACCTTTTTTGACCCCTCTCCACAACTTAAGCCAAAGTATTTTGATCTAGCAAAGCTGATGAGAATAGACATGCGTCTGTCATCTTCACAGCGGGCAGCAAGCACCCGACAGGTACAAAAAATCGTACGCCGCCATCAGGAAGCCTTTGGACCAATCGATCAGACGCGAGTTACAGCAGCATATTGGCTACAAACATTTCAGAAAGCCGGAAATATTTTGCGCAAACCAGAACCAGCGAGAGTCGATCGCGCAAAATTTATGCTAGCCAATATCTACAACGACGAAGCACTAAAAGCGCACATAGCGTTATTCCTTTAGTACGGCAATGGCGCGAAATTATAAACTCCAGAATATTTCTCCTGCTATTGACATTACATAAATAAGAGGAATATGCAGATAATTTATGTTTAAAAATCGGCACCTGCGGTTCGATTCCTTCTTAGAATCCCTAATACAAAAGCCTGCCCAGAAGGCAAGCTTTTTGTATTATGTCCCCCCGGTAGGAATCGAACCTACATTACAGGCTTAGAAGTCCCATGTTCTATCCGTTGAACTACAGGGGGATATGGCCTAGATAGTACGGTTATCTGCCCTGGAGTGCAAGGCCAATCGCTCCACTAAAACGGTGCATCTGTTCGCCATGCACAGCGGGTACCTCGTGTTGCGATTCGATATGACTAATCACCGGCCGAGTCAAACGTACCGGCAAACGCAAACGCTGTTCTAGTTCGGCCTGCAGTTGCAGTAAATCATCATTACCCCCAAAGAGCACGACGCTGGTAATAGGTGTTCGTTCGATTTCATTACGATACGGCATCGTCACCCAATCACGGTAGAAACGTTGCAATTCATTGGCGAGGAACTTGTGTTCGGGGTCAGATTTTGGCAATACATAATCACGATCAAAAAAGACCGCTCCCGTTCCCACAATCGCTGCGTGCGCAACCCCCTGTTCTACCCGCACTACCAGGCTAAGGTCTTCGGCCAGGTCCTCGATACACGAACGATTCATAGCCTGAATGTTAGCCTCCACTGACAATGGCTTTATTCGTGCCATTTCAAGCAAAGAAAAATACCTACGCACGACAAATTTTGGAATCACCGCCAGGGCTACAAACCAATGATCGCCTTCTTCGGCTATTACCTCGTATTCACAGACAACATCGCTCCGTGGCAATACGACTTCGGTAGTTAGATAGTCATCAATAATTTGATGAAGTCCACTGGTTGCTTTGGGGCCGGCTAGTTTTGGAGTCTTGATACAGCGAAAGAAAAAATGTCGTTCCGGAATTCCAACATGCGCCTGACTAATCCCATAATGACGGGATATATGTTGCAGGGCTTTTTTCATATCATCGCTAACATTTATGGCATGGAGCGAATCAGGAATGTAATCAATCGGATGTTCGTACAATACTTTGGGAACAGCGCTACTTCCCCGTCGCGGAACTGCCGCCAAACGCACAGCGCTATCGGTTATTTCCAGACCATATACAAGATCCGTCTTGCGAGAAATAAGGCTAGATAGCTTGCTAATAATTGACATGGAAATAGTATAGCAACTTGTTGCAATTATCCCTTCACTAGGAACAGGATAACCACCAGCACCACAGCGACCAAGACGATCGACAACGTATTGAAAGACTTAAAGATTGATTTTGCTATCCGCTCTCCAAATCGCATCATAAGCCAAGCTTCAAACAAAAACCGCAACCATCGCCCAGCAAACGATGCCAGCAAAAAAACCAAAATATCCACTCGAAAAATTCCCGAAGTAATAGTGAAGACTTTGTACGGAATAGGAGTAAAAGCAGAAACAAAAACCGCCCAGAAAGTATTTCCCTGAAACAAAACACCTACCTGTTCTACCTGGGCTGATAGATTATAAAAATCAATCAACGGTTCGGCGACGGTACTATACAAAACCCAACCGATGAAGTAGCCAAACAATCCCCCCAACACTGAATAGAGTGCGGTTATCAAACTGTACCCAAACCATCTCTCCCGACGCAATGCCACCATTGGCATCAAAAACATATCCGGTGGCAACGGGAAAAACGAGGCCTCGGCAAACGAAACAATCGCCAGCCATACCAATGCCAGCGGGTGTCGTGCGACAGATTGGGTTATTTTAAAAATTCTCTCTTTCATTTAACGTATTTTACTACCAGCTGGCACCTCCTCGTTCGGAACCAAAAAAGTAGGCGCGCCTTCCCCCACCGCCAACAACATCCCATTACTTTCTACGCCACGAATAGTTCTAGGTTCCAAGTTTACTATATAGAGAAGTTGCTTGCCTATTAGTTTTTCGTATTCCGGAAAATATTCATGAATACCAGAAACAATTTGTCGTACCCCCAAGTCTTCACCAAAATCAATTTGAAAGCGCAAAAGTTTGTCCGTGTCAGCTACTGGCTCTACTTCTCGCACCGTACCAATGCGAATATCCATTTTTTTAAATTCGTCATACGAAACGTAATCCATATCCTGTTCTTACTTGTTATGTTCTAAAAAGCGTTGCAAAATAATTGCGGCCGCCGAATCGTCATCACGTCGATCACTATGCCCTTTTCGTCGCGGGTTAGCAATCGGACGATTGTTAAACAAATGCCGTGAAGCCTCCAGACTACTAAAACGTTCATCCTGCCAAAATACCGGCAAATTCATACCAAGCATATCTATAAAATTTCTAGCAGTCTGAGCAACTTTGTTTTCTTGGCCAGACTGATCCAACGAATAACCAATCACCAGGCCTTCTATTCCTTCTTTTTCTATCATACCCCGAATTATTTCGGGGGTTTTTTTATCATTTGGAATCACCCCAAAAGGAAAAGCCATACCGCCCCCTTCGTCCGAGGTGGCCAGACCGATATGTTTGGTTCCAAAATCAATTCCTAGATATTTCATGTGCGTAGGCTGTATACCATTTCTACCACACAGAATCCATTGAATTTCAAATTCAGCTCTGCTATAGTGCGACTACCGCACGGGCGGAAAACACACAAAGGAGGGATGGCAGAGAGGTCGATTGCACCGGTCTTGAAAACCGGAGTGCCGCAAGGTACCGTGGGTTCGAATCCGACTCCCTCCGCCACTGTAACCAGCTTTTTTTATAGCTGGTTTTTGTTTAAACAAAGCCGAGGTATAATATAGGGTA
This sequence comes from uncultured Candidatus Saccharibacteria bacterium, assembly GCA_964350165.1. Lineage (GTDB taxonomy): Bacteria > Patescibacteriota > Minisyncoccia > Phycocordibacterales > UBA1006 > CAYGJA01. Next base: position 6,268 of record CAYGJA010000005.1, read on the forward strand.
TATGGTTCACAACCTCACCAAAGCCTACGAATGGACTTTTATGGAATATAACCACGAAGAAAAAAGCGGCCGTTGGCTGGTTGCTTTTTTGGTCGTAATCTTGGCCGGTGCTTTGATTGCGGTATTGCTCGGCAATAATCTTTTGGCTGGTATTGTGATTATTGGTGGCATGCTGCTTTTTTATCTTTCTAGGCGCGAACCCGAAGAAGTAACTCTAGAAATTAGCGAACGGGGTATCAAACAAAACGATCATATCTACCCCTATGAACAAATCGAAGCCTTTTGGATTACTGATAGCCAGGAAAACAAACACACTCACCTGCTCCTACTCACTGATCGCAACGTTTTTCCCCTGCTCAGCATTCCCTTGCCCGACGGTATCGATCTAATTAATCTCCGTCAGTTTTTACAAAATTTTATAGACGAACAAGAACTCAAAGAACCCTGGGTCTACGATCTGGTTGACCACCTTGGTCTTTGATAGTATTCTCACGCTGTAACTGCTCTCGTAGTTCAATGGATAGAATGCAGGTTTGCGGTACCTGTGATCCAGGTTCGACTCCTGGCGAGAGCACATCAAACAAAAAACCAACCCCACGGGGTTGGTTTTTTGTTTGATGGTATCACAGGAACCAAACCAAAGAGATAAGCAGTAGAACTGATTCTGTACCCCTCTCAATTAAGAATCAAACATTCCCGTGATCTCATCCTTAAGATTCCCAACTTGCTTTTCTTCTTGTTCTTGTTCTTGTTTTCGCTCTATCTTTTCGTTCTCTCTTGCCCTCACCTCACGCTCTATACCTTGTTCTAACTTATCAAGAGTAGCTCTATCAAGGGAATGTATATTTGCTTCACGAAACCTGGCTGGCGTTATGAGGGCCCCCTGATTTGGGTCATATTTTAAACCAATATTCAGGAGAAGTTGATAATTCTGTTCAGAGCTTGGCAGAGTTACAACTTCGTCGTGCGTATAATACTCTAACACACCGTCACTCTCTCCAATGGTGCCATCAGCAAGTCTCTTCGCAAAAAATTGTTTTACTTCTTCTCCTCCTGGATAAAGTCCAGAAGCTATCGCCATTTCGAGTGCGTCAGTTGTTCTAAATACACTAGCTCGTTGTTTTATAGACTCCATACTTTGTTCTACGAGTTTTTGCTTTTCGTTTTCATATTTGTCTTGAGTGCCTAATTGTTGTTTTTCGAATGATGGAGACATAAACTTTTTTATTAAAAATAACAATCTAATTATAACTTTTTCTCATTTTTTTTAAAAAAAAATTTGAATTTTGTTAATTACAGGTTGTGTCAATTTTTTTCTTCTTAAATCTAAACCCCAGAAACTTGTACGTCTCCACTTCCCCCCGAGCAACCTGGACTAGTTTCTTTTTGAATTGTTTTTTCACCCAGATAACTGTGTAGACAAGCACAGCCAACAACAACACCATTCCAACAATGTTCCCCACCGTATTGATACCTTCGACAACTTTGTCGATACGACTTCGATAATAAATACCCAACAACAGCATGAGCGGAACATATACACAAAGAGCCACAATGTCGACCATCAGAAACCTTTGCCAAGACGTTTTTACACTCCCCGAAAGTACGGGACCAATCCAACGCAAAAACAAAACAAAACGCGAAAAGAAAATAATCTTGATGACATGCTTTTTGATAAAGTCACGATGTTCGTCAGGGCTTACGCCAAGGACTCTTGTTTGTAGTGTTTGTAGTATTTTTGTGCCTCGCCGAGACAGAGCAAACAACACCGAATCCATTACCAAAAAACCAATAATAAGAAAAATACACGTTTTCCAAAACTCAATCGAACCTGTACCTACCAAGTAGCCAATAATTAAAAGAAAAGCTTCTTCTGGAATACCTGGAAAAAGCGAGGCGACAGCAGCTACGGCAACCATGCCGTAATAAGGCACCCCGTTCAAAAAGAGCTTTACTGATTCGACGTCACTCATAATTATTAGTTATGCTCACCCAGAGCCCAGCTGTGCAAATCTGCTCGCGACACGGCGCCACAGAGAGTGGCCATTGTTTTGGTGTTTACAAAAAAAGGTACCCCACCACAGTCGCCATTGTCATACGATTCATAACATGCGATTGATTCTTTATCTTTAGGAGAAACCTCAACCAGTTCTATCTCTATACCCTCTTCCTGGAGAAGGTCGTTAATAACTGGCAACATGGCTTCGCAGTGGTCGCAGTCAGCAGAATAAAACATAATTAGTCGTTGTTCTGATTGATCTTTCATGTGTTTCTCTATAATAACGCAAAAAGAACAAAACCCCTTGCGGGGTCTTGATTTCGAATGATTAAGCGGTTGCTTTTTTAATGTCTGCGTTCAGGCGAGATTTAGTTCGAGAAGCGGTATTGAATTTGATAACGCCTTTTTTAGTTGCCTTGTCGATAGCCTTGAATGCTTCGGGGAGTTTTGCCATGGCGGCCTTGGTGTCACCACCAGTAACCAAAGCTCGAATGTCTTTGATAATTTTTCGCATAGCTCTACGTCGTCGGTCGTTTTCGACTCGGCGGCGCTCAGAGGTACGGATTGCTTTTTTAGCTGCTTTGATATTTGCCATATGCGTTTAACAAGAGCATCCTAACAAACACCCTTTTAAAAAGCAAGACTACTGACAAGTTGTATCGTTGGTGTGGGCCAGGCCATCCTCGGTCCAACCAGAAAAACCAGACGCATCAACGCACCAGTAACCATCGGTTGCCAGAGCAACGCTCATTGCCCATTCGTTAGCGTCGCCACCAACGGGAGCCCCGCAGATAACAGAACCAACCCCGCCCGGGCTTTCTGCTTCGGCAGCAGCCACCATCTGGGCAATAATCGCAGATTGTGTTGCGCCGTTTACCCCACAAACAGTATTGTAATTCCCTGTTTCTAAATGCTTGGACTCGGCGTGCTGGCGGACATTCGCCAAATTAGCCTTGATACCAGTGTCGCGACCTTTGTTTCTGGCATCCTGCAGGGCCACCATGGCAATGGTGGCCACTAGCGCTAACATAATAATAACCACCAATAATTCCAGTAATGTAAATCCCTGTTGGTTTTTCTTCATTAAGAAAAGTATATCAGGATTTTTGAGTAGCCTGGTATACTGCCTGTGATGATTGGATATATTACTGGCACAATCCTCGAAGCCACCGAAAAATACGTCACTGTTCAGGCCGGACAAGTTGGCTATGAATTACACTGTCCACAGACCGTGCTGGCTGGCGCGTTGGTTGGTGGCGAGATTTCCCTCTGGGCACAATTAGTTCATCGCGAGGGTTCGATTGAACTTTTTGGTTTCCCTGATTTGGCAAGCCGTTCGCTCTTTCGCCTCTTGGTTACTATTTCTGGTATTGGTCCGCGTTCGGCCCTGGGAATACTGGACTACAACTCCCCCGCCGAACTCCAAACAGCCATCAGCACTGGTGATATCACCTATCTCACCAAAGTATCCGGTATCGGCAAAAAAACCGCCGAAAAAATCCTCATTGAACTCCGCGACAAACTACCAGCTATCACCGATGACTCTGGCGATCGCACCAGTGGAGACCTGGTAGACGCCCTCATGGGTATGGGATACACCTTGATTCAGGCTCGTGATGCTGCTCGCAGTGTCCAGGGTACCGACGACAACATGCAGACCAAACTCCGCGCCGCCTTGCAGTTTTTGAATTCTTAATCTAAAAATCACCTATATGAAATCCATACTCAACCACCTGCGCCCCTATCGGAGCGGACTCATCGCAGCTTTGATTATTGCTGTCTTCGACTCCTTGTTCACATTAGCCGGTCCACAGCTATTTCGAATCCTCACCGACGAATACGCCACCAAAGCCAGCGAGTATACGCAGGCAGAATTTATCTCTGGAATCACCCTGTTACTGCTAGCGGGAATCGGGATCGCTTTTTTGGCCAGGATCGCGATGGTCCTCAAAGATTTCCAAGTCAGCCGCGTTACCGAACGAGCCAGCGCTGATATGTACGAATCCGGCGTAGCCCATGCCCTGCGTCTCCCTTTTCGCGATCTCGAAGACGAACGCTCTGGTTCGCTCCTCGAATCTCTCCGCAAAGCCCGTGGTGACATCAAAGCCTTTGTTGCTACTGGTATCAATGGCCTATTCATGCCCATTATCTCGATTCTGTTCGTGCTCGTGTATTCCCTGTTTGTACATTGGTCCATCACTGTCGTCTTTGCGGTTCTGATTCCTGCTATTTCTTTTGTTTCCTTTTTCCTAAGTAAAAAAATCCGTGGCAAACAACAGGCCATCGTAGCCAAGCTCACCGACCTGTCTGGATCGACTACCGAAACCCTACGCAATGTAGAACTGGTCAAAGGCCTCGGACTCGAAGACCAGGAGATAGAACGACTGAATAACGAAAACGAAGAAATTGTTAGCCTGGAAATAGAAAAAATAAAACTCATGCGCAAGCTGACCTTTATCCAGGGCACCGTGGTACAGCTGTGTCGAACAGGGCTCGAGTTCTTGCTCTTGTTCCTTGTTTTTTCTGGAGCAATCAGTCTGGGAGAATTTTTCTTGCTCTTTGTCTATTCGTTCTTTATCTTTTCACCGCTGTATCAATTGGGTGATGTGATGAACAAATACCAAGAAGCCTCGGCCAGCTCCGAAAAACTCTCCGACATCCTCTCGCGTCCGGCCGAATCTATTCCAGAAAATCCCGTCGCTATCTCGACTATTACCCCCATCACTATCGATAACCTCACGTTCCAATACAACGAAAATGCCAAAGCAGCGCTGGCCAATGTCACCTTGGAAATCCCAACCGGTAGCACCGTCGCCTTTGTGGGACCATCTGGTTCTGGCAAGACGACCTTGATCAAAATGATTCTTGGCCTCTACCCTGCCAGCTCGGGCCAAATAACCATCAATGGCACCAGCCTAGGCGACATCGATCCTCGTCAATTGCGCCAGCGCATTGGGTATGTTTCGCAGAGTACGCAATTGTTCTCGGGAACCTTGCGCGACAATGTGCGGTTTGTAAAAAGCGACGCCACGGACGAAGAATGTCTGTCCGTGCTTCGCGCTGCCCAAGCTGGGAGTATCCTCGATCGCAGTCCAGATGGATTGGAGACAATTATTGGCGAAGGGGGTATCAAATTATCCGGCGGTGAACGTCAGCGTCTGTCTATTGCCCGGGCACTGCTCCGTGATCCAGAATTGCTTATCTTTGACGAAGCCACCAGTAGCCTGGACAGCCAGACAGAACTGGCCATCACCCAGACTATCCAGGATATCTCCAAAACCCACCAAAACATCACTACTATTATCATTGCCCACCGTCTGTCCACCGTCGTGCACGCCAACACTATCCACGTATTGGAACATGGCAAATTAATAGAGCAAGGCAGTCATGACGAACTCCTAACACAAGACGGTCTGTACAAAGCCCTCTGGCGTACCCAAATCGCCGCGTAACATCAGGCAAACAAAAAGCCCGGAAAATACTAACGTGTATTTTCCGGGCTTTTATTATTTTTTTTTACCCCCACTATTCAGCAGGGGTTGCCTTAGCAAACGCAAGCCCCGCCTGCGCTCTTTTAATCCTTTCCGCTGCGTCGGAAAGGTGGCTATTAGCCCGGCAAAGCCGGGTCAGTTCCGCCCATTGCTGGACGGCCAACCTTTTTGCCGACAAGTCGACATAGACATAGGAGCCGGTTGGTGGCAAGATGCTCCTGCAAAATTTTTCATAAGCCGTCAGGTGACCGCTTATGTCTTTTCTTTGTGCCGATGCCTCAATTTCTCGCCACAGGTCAGCCTGGGTCGAGCTTAGTCTTACTTTGTCTCCTTCGTTGGTCAGCAATACGACCACCGAAGAATCAGCGGCGGGTGCCGGAGCAGCGGGCTTTGTAGGGGTCGCCCGAGAAGAAACAAGCGGCGTGGTCGTTGGGCCAGTCCAACTTCCCCAAGCACGGAGCGCCTGGTCGGCCTGCTCCGGCCAATTTGACCGGACAAGACCAGGAGTTGTCGTGGCTATCAGTGTGTTCCACCGACCGTAACGAGCCTTGGCTTCCATTTTAGTCAGAAGACTATCCTCACCATGGGCCCAGCGTTCAGCTGCAGCCCAAAAACCAAGAGTGTCTCTCCTTGTCCGCGCTGTCAACCCTTGAAGGACTTGCAGCTTATCACTCATCGCCTCCCGACGACCCAGAGCAGGGTCAATAGGCTGAGCAACGGGCGCAGCTGCAGGGGAGTTAGTCTGTTGAGAATGCTGATTACGTCTATCCCCCCTCTTGCCCGGAAGCGGTGAAGAGGTGGTCGGATCATGGGTGACCGTTTCATTGGGCTTAAAGCCCATAAACTCAGCCGAGATTGCCGACAAACCACCCAAACGGTTAAGATCCTTCTCTACGTTTTTTCTGGCTTTTTTGTAGTCAGGCGATCCGAGAGTTTTTACCAGCCTATCCCGCGCGTCCGCTTCGGTACGCATATCGATGTGCCGAGCGGCTGCACCGGATATCTCAGGATTCTGGTCATAGGCGTACCAGACGCCCTGTTGTTGGCGCCAGTAATACCCGTTGAATTGGTATATTCCAGGGTAACCAGCAACACTCAGAGGCACAATTATTTGCCCCCTATCATTAGTCAGCACAAGCTGGCTAGCCGTACCAGAAGTGTAGTCCCATGCGCTATAGGTACGACGGACGATACCTTGCGCATCAACCTTTACGGCTGAGAGCAACACAAAGAATACGAAACCCAGCTTCAGGGTCATTGCTATTGTTTTTTTCATAACTTCAAAGTTTTGCCACACACTCGTGCGGCGTTGTAGATTTACCGCATTACACCACATTTTTTATTATTTGTCCAAGCATTCGGGTGGACATTCCCTCCAGCCTCAGTACACTATGATTATGAAAAAATTTGCATCGTTTTTAGCTATATTTGCCCTCATTATCAGCTTGTTCCCTGCTCCAGCCCTGGCAGCCACCATGCTGGGCGAGGACGACATTACCGGCGGTTTGTCCGCTACCTACAACGACGACGTCTACGTAGCCGGCAATCAAATCAGCACCCTGCCCGCTGGATACATTGCCGGAGACCTGATTGCAGCGGCTAGTCAGATCACCCTCGGCGGCGATATTGGTCAGGACCTCCTGGCTGCATCGAGCAACCTGTCCATCAATGCCAACATTGGCGACGATGCTCGGATTGCCGCTGGCACCCTGTCATTCTCGGGAGTAGTCCGGGGTGATCTCCTGGCTGCAGTTGGTCAGGGTACCTGGCAATCAGATACCGAAATCCTGGGCGAGACTTTTGTAACTGGTGGTCAGCTACAACTAGCTGGTTCCTACACCGGCGCTGTCGAAATCGCTGCCGAAGAAGTACTGTTCGACGGTAGTACTGCTGGCGACGTCAGTATCAACGCAAAGGATATTACCATTGGTGCCAATACGATTATTGTTGGTGATTTTTATTATCCCGAAGGTGCCGAACTAGCCATCAGTGACGACGCTGATATCCGTGGCGAAATGATGGTCAAGGACTTTGGTATTGACCACAAAGAAAAAGCCGCCTTCTTCCTGGGCCTTATGATTGCCTTCCAAGTAGTCAAATACATTGGCGTATTGCTCGGAGCTATTCTGCTGGTACTGGTTATGGTCAAACTCACCAAAAAAGTCACCAAAACCGCTCTGGACACGCCGTGGCAAAATCTCGGTATTGGTTTTGCCTGGATATTCCTAGCGCCAATTGGAATTGCGATTTTGTTTGGAACCCTAATCGGTATCCCATTGGCACTGGTATTCCTGTCGCTGTATTTCCTTATCCTGGTTCTTGGCGGATTGTATAGCGGTATTATATTGGGTACCTGGCTCCGCAAATTGGCCACCAAAGAAAGCGACCCTCATTGGGGCTGGTCTATTATGGGTGTCACTCTATTGTTCCTACTGATGCTGATTCCGGTGGCTGGATGGCTAGCGGCAATGATTGTTTGTTGGATGAGCGTCGGCACCATCGTGCGCCTAATCCACAAAAAAATCTGGCAAAAGCGCAACTAGTATAAAAATATGAATATAAAAAACCCGACGTTGTTCGGGTTTTTTATATGCAACACAAGAAATATTGAGACTATGCTTTGAATATCTCGTACAACACGACCCCCACTGTGACCCCAATATTCAAAGACTCTTTTTGCCCCTGCATTGGCAGCTCGGCGACTACATCAACAGCGTCAAGTACTTCCCCGCTGACCCCGTCGACTTCATTGCCAAACACTAGGGCTACTTTTTCGTTGTATTCGATCTGATGGTACGGCTGTGATTTTTGGTCTTGTTCGACCGCAACAATCTGATAGCCGTCTTGTTTTAGTTTTTCAATAACAGAAATTGCGTCTGGGTGTTGTGACCAGGGCACCGTTAGCTCCGCCCCCAAAGCAGATTTGTGAAAATCTTGGCGCGGTCTTTCGAACCTATCCAAGGGCGTTGGGGTGTATCCACATAAATAGATGTGTTGCACGCCTGTCGCATCAGCGGTACGAAAAATCCCGCCGACATTGAGTACGCTGCGGATATCAGGCAAAATGATTCGAATGTCTCTTTTCATTCCAAAAACGTAGCACAAAAATCAGAATAAAAACAAAAAGCCCGAAAGCAGAAGCTTTCGGGCTTTTTGTTTTGTGTCCCCCCGCCAGGGATCGAACCTGGGACCGTCAGCTTAAAAGGCTGCTGCTCTACCGGCTGAGCTACAGGGGGATATTCGATTACATCATTACATTATTTCTCCCGAGAACACTCAGCCTTTTCTTAAAAGGCGCAAAGAGGTCTCCCAGACCTCTTTGCCTCTACCGGCTGAGCTACAGGGGGGGTGCGTTGAGCACGAGCGTACTATACTGAATGAATCGCTAGTGTGCAACCACCAGCCCCTATTTCGAGGTGAACAAATAGTATCGTATACTAGTCAACATATGCTTATTGGCTGGATTCTTATTTTTATACTTTCGTTGGTAGTCCTGGTAAAAGGAGCTGACTGGTTCCTAGAAAGTGCCGAAAAAATTGGTTTCAAGATTGGTTTGTCTTCTTTTGTGATTGGAGTGGTGATTGTTGGAATCGGCACATCGCTTCCCGAACTGATCTCTTCTCTATTTGCAGCTTACAAAGGTACCACCGAAATCGTAGCCGCCAATGCCATTGGTTCTAATATTGCCAACATTCTTCTTGTGATCGGGTTCTCGGCCATCATTGGTAAAAAACTTCAGGTGAGCAAAGATCTGGTTGACTTGGAACTTCCCCTCTTGGCGGCGAGTACGGCTGTATTTGGGCTGGTGGCCTGGGATAAAGTGATTACGTTCCCCGAGGCGCTTATTCTAGTCGCTGGCTGTGGGCTCTATCTCGCCTATATCCTGACCACCCAAGACGATGATGAAATTGACATGAAAAAACACGCCACCGGGCTAGCTATTGAAAAAGCAGCCAAATCAAAAGGAATCAAAAATGGCCACAAAAAAGAACAAACCATCACCGTCAACGATATCTTGGTTTTGATTGTGGGAGTTTCTGGCCTGGTGTTTGGCGCTCAGTATTTAATCAATTCAGTTATTGCTTTGTCTGATATCCTGGGTCTAGCAACGGGTGTCATTTCTATTACCGCGGTTGCTATTGGTACCTCCCTTCCCGAGCTACTGGTATCCGCCAAGGCTGCCCTATCAGGAAGATCAGAAATGGCACTTGGTAATATTTTTGGATCTAATGCTTTCAATATTCTACTCGTGGTTGGTATTCCTGGACTATTCACCACAATCAATCTCGATGAACCAACTTTTGCGGTCGGTCTTCCTTTTCTAATCATCGCCACCCTGCTCTTTATTATTTCGGGCATCTCGCGCAAGGTGCACAACTGGGAAGGAGGTTTTTACTTGATGATTTATTTTATTTTCATAGCAAAATTGTTCGGTTTGTTCTAAAGTTGTACACACCCCGGGCTCGCATTACGCCCCACCAGGTTTACAATATAACCAGACAACCTTTGGGGCTTGGACAAACACTCTAAGCTCTAGGCAGCTCATAGCCTTTATAAAAAGCGTGGCATGCCAAGTTGTTGTCAATCAAATAGGTCTTTATCACCTACAAAAGGTAGTCAAAACCTATCTGGGTTGACACGTTCAAAGGTTGGAGTTCTTTATGTTAGTTCTTTGTAGTTAAGTTATTGTTATCTTCACAAGCACAACTCTCCTTCACAACAAATGTGATACCCGGGTATCATCGCGATGACCTTTCAAACTATATGGCCTTCCGGCGCTTGGTTACAAATTTATTTGCAATCAAACGCTGGAAGGCCATTTTTTATGGTTATGGTGCTTTTTATATAGACAATAAAAGTCTTTCACAGCCTTCCTCGAGAGGGATACCCCCTAGTCGCGCGTCATGGTACGTCGCAACTATTTTTTTTGCCAATTTTTTAACCCCTGCTTCCCCGCCGTATTTCTGTACTGCTTGTTTTGATTTGTTCAGCACGAATGGCTTCACTCCTGATTTTTCTCCCAATTTTGCCACCATCCACATGGTTTTTGCTTGCCACCACAGTAACCCCATAATTTCTTCGGGTGCTTTGCCGGCCATGATTGCTTTTCGATATTCTACCCAGGCGGTTTTGCGATCACGAACCAAAAGCGCATTAGTAATAGCAAAGACAGAATCATCTCGCCCCGCAGTTGCTCGTTTTTTCTCTTTTATTATTGGCTGATGTTTGGCTAGCTTTTTTTTGGGACCAGCCAAAAGTTTTTGTTCGACAAGTACTAAATGATGGTTACCAAAAAGACCAGCGTCTAATTGGTTCCACAGCCAAGCTTCGCTGTCTTTGTTCTCCAAAAAACCATGTAATACAAAAAGTTTTGTTTCAGGAAATAAGCCGTTGTTCCCCGCCTGCTCTTCTAGCTCGGGCAACACAACCTCGTCAGCATACATAGTTATTTTTGTATCCGTCGTAATATCAAAAATCTCTTCGGCAAGATTAACATCGCCGACCAAAATCTTGAACATAAACTAGCGAAGGCTTTCGATAATAGTGTCTATCTCTCCCTTGGAATCAACCACAATTTCCAGGCGATCACCAAGATTAGAAAGCACGGTGCGCATGCCGCCCTGGGTCAAAGTGTCTGCGGCCGAATGTGGCATATCTACATCCCCCAAAACAAATTCCAGAGTCCCCCCCTTGTATTCGTATCTTCCTTGCAAAGCCTCGGCACGGTCAAAATCTTTTGGTGCCAATTGCTTGTATTCACTAGTGAATATTGCCGGCGTAAAGCCCTCGATTGGCTGACCAAGTCGCTCGACAATAGGAGCTTCTAACTCTTCGGCGAAGTAACTAACCAGTTCATCTGAAAGCAAAAAATCAGTGGTTAATTGTGTCTCGGCAACTGGTTTTGGTTTGAGCACAAAAAACGCCCCAACCACCACCAAAACAATAATTCCAATCCAACTTATGAGTTTCATATATTTTTACTATACCAATCAAACGACTTTTTAGTAACTCTTTGCAACATATTCTCGACAACTGTCAATCGACGCTTGTTGTGTCTAGATTATTTTTGAGTTGGTTTTCCAGCCCACTGCCAGCGTGGCTTTTCGCCGGTCTTGTAACAAATCAAAATGAGAAGTACCGTCAAAAAACCAAAAACAAAGAATCGCTCTGGCGATAGGCCCTGGGTAACATCCCGAGCCACCGTAAAATTAGCAAAAGTGGCTACGATATAAACAAGCAAGATACTCCAGCCGGCAAAAGAGGCCGGTTGCCAACCCCATCCATACCGCTTTCTTTTAAACCATAATTTTTTATGTTTCTTTTTCATTGTCCCCATTATACCGTTTTTTAAAAAGCTATTTTACTTCTGACCAATTTTTACCTGTGCCGATGTCTACCAACAAAGGCACCGCTGTTTCGATGTGTCGAAAAGAATTTTGAAGCACTCCCTCCATGGCTACTTTAATAATCGGCTTGGCTCGATCGATATATTCGTCTTTAATTTCAAAAACAAGCTCGTCATGCACCTGCATAATAAAACGCACCTGTTCGCGAATTTTTTCTTTTTTCAAAGCCTCGTCTACGTGTCGCATGGCGATTTTGATAATGTCAGCCGTAGCAGTTCCCTGAATAGGAGCGTTGATAGCCATTCGCTCTGCCTGGGCTCTGATATAAGGCAATCGTGATTTTAGAGCTGGGAAATAACGACGCCGGCCAAACAACGTTTCGGTATATCCGTATTGCAGAGCAAATCTTTTGGTTTCTTCAAGGTAGCCAGCAATCGAAGCAAACTCTTCAAAATAAGCATTGTAAAATTCCTGCGCTTCTTGGCGGGTAGTCTCCAGGTTCTTCATGAGGGCTGTAACTCCCATTCCATAGAGAATTCCAAAATTAATCGTCTTGGCACGAGCACGCTGTTCGCGAGTGACTTCGGTGGTCTCCACACCAAAAACCTTGGCGGCAACCGCTGTGTGCACATCTATTCCCTCTTGGAAGGTTTTGGTCAAATAATCATCTCCCGACAGAATTGCCGCCACTCGAAGTTCGACCTGAGCATAATCACAAGCCACCAACGAATATCCTGGTTCAGCCACAAAAGCCGCTCGCACCCGGTGTCCGTATTCCGACCGAATAGGAATATTCTGAATATTGGGATCTGCCGAAGAAAATCTTCCCGTTGATGTTCCCGCCTGTAGGTATTTTGGATGCAGGCGACTATCTTCGCCCACCATATCTGGCAAGTTGTCTATATATGTGGACAGTAATTTTTGTAATTCGCGATATCTGAGAATAGACTCAATGATTTCGTGTTCACCCCGCAATTTTTCTAGTTCTGATTCACGAGTAGAGCGGTCACCGCCAGCTGTTTTTTTGAGGCCCTTTGTAGACAATCCCATCTCATCGAATAAAATCTGTGACAATTGTTTGGGCGAACGAAGGTTGAATTCTTGGCCCGCTAGTTCATATACTCTTGCCTCATGTTTATTAAGTTCGCCGTGATATTCTTTTGAAAGTTTTTTGAGATACTCCAGGTCCATAGCCACTCCAACTTTCTCCATCTCTCGAACTAATCCCATAATTGGTAGTTCTATTTTTTCATACACATCAACTAACTTCTTTTCTTTGAGTTCGAGCAGAACCACCTGCTTGGCAGAATGATAATCTTGCTTGCCAGTGTACTGATACAAATCATCAAGCTTGGGATTGGTCATTTCAGAATTAACCACCCACAACGCCAACAAGGTTTCTTGTAAATCAACATCATCTATAGATTCGGCAACGGGGGTTTTGCCGGTCTCTCCATTCTCAGCAAACAAAGCTTGGGCCCTGGCCCAGATGGTGCGCAACTCGAATTCGGCTGTTATTTTCTCGATGGCGCTAATATCAATTCCTTCTCGCCATAATCGTGCCGGCACCGTAAAAACAATCGGAGCATCACGCCTAATGGTGGCCAGTATCTTAGAAAATTCTGCTTCGTCTTTTTTGCCAATCAACAAATTAGCTGTTCTTTTGCTAATACCGTCAGCAAGCAACCGCTCCACCCCGCCGTCTTCGGTCGCCTCATATATTTTTTCTAATGTGCCATAGGTTGTGATCAGTTCCGTCGCCCCCTTGTCTCCAATACCTTTGATGCCGGGAATATTATCGGATGGGTCACCTCGCAGTCCTTTGTAGTCAGGAAGCAAATCTGGAGCAAACTGGAAACGCTCACGCACAGCCGTTTCATCATACATAACCGTGTCTTTGATCCCTTTGTTTAACGTGAAAACTTTCACCCGCTCACCCTCAACCAATTGCATGGTGTCCATGTCACCAGAAGCAATGATGATTTCGTACTCTTCCTTGTCTTTGGTTTGTTCCACAATTGTTCCCAAAATATCATCAGCTTCAAATCCAGGCGCCTCATATACCGGAATATTAAAAGCGGTAATTATTTCGCGAGAACGCTCAATCTGCATAATCAATTCATCGTCTGTCTTGTGTCGTGTTCCCTTGTATTCGTCATAAATATGATGCCGAAAGGTTTTTTCGGGCATATCATACGCAGCAATAACATAATCAGGTTTAAGCTCATCAACAATTCGGAGAATCATCGTAATTAATCCATACAAAGCACCCGTAGGAAATCCGCTTCCGGTTCTAAATTCTGGCAAAGCGTGATACGCCCGATGAATAATGGCGTGAGTATCAAGCACCACAATGCGTTTTTTGGTTTGTTCCATTTCATCAGTATACGCGGTTAAAACCCGAGGAGCCAATATCTTAAAAAAATATATTCCTGCTAAACTATGCTTATGAATAAAATAGTTATTAGTCTACTTCTGGGTTTCCCCATGTTGGCATCAGCTTCGGATTTATTTACAAAGCAGGTGCCAGTATCACAAATCCTAGCCACTTTTCTGGTTTTGGCTGGATTCATTATTGGCCTCGGGGCGGTGACCGTTATTGATTGGCATGGTTTTTTAGCAAGAAAATCCAGCTACTGGACCGAGGCCACCATCCGTACTCATAAAGTAACCAAACCTCTTATCTGGGTAGGTATTACCCTGGTTGTTATTGGTGGTTTTTTCTTGTATTGCCCGCTTGGGTGGACAGGACTACTTCCCCTGCAGATTCTTGTCGTAATCTTACTAATTCTCAATGGATTATTTTTAAGTTTTTCTATTAGTCCTTATTTGTTAAAACAAGAAAAGGCCGGAAAAAGCTCAGAACTACTTCCTAAAAAAATCCAAAGAAAAATAATTCTTAGCTTTTTGATTTCTTTCTTTGGCTGGTGGGGACTCGTGCTGAGTTTTGTTTGGTACCTACTCACATTGCGTTAAGGGGTACTTTTGAATTTTTCCAAAAACACCTATGGTATCTTTGGAATAAATCTTCTTTTCCTTTCTGCTCCCTTCGGCCCCCCCGCCCCCCCCCCCCCCCCAAAAAAAACAGGGGGGCCCCGCCCGCCCCCCCCACCAACGCGG
>CAYGJA010000006.1:0-2235 GCA_964350165.1 uncultured Candidatus Saccharibacteria bacterium
TTTTCCTGCTTGTGGTGCCGGATGAACGATTACTCACGCACTAAATTTGATAAGGAAATTAGAAAGCAACACAATTATACCCACAATTGGCAATCCCAATTTGGCACGCATTACGTGCTAGTTCTGTGTTGTGTCTGGAGATTCTGCGTGATTTGCCGAAAGTAAATAGACTTGGTGATGAAGTTTTTCATTGCGCTAAGGCCTATAGTCACAGGAGGCAGTTGCTTTCTTCACAAGCAAAACTTGATATGTCTAATGCACCGAGAAATGAAACCAAATCCAATACTGTGGACTCACTTAGATTGGCAATGCGTGGTCTTGCAAAGTCCGTCGTGCTCATCTCTAGCGCAGATGAGAGCGGGCAACGTCACGTAATGGCAGCAACGGCGGTTACACCAGTAAGTATGGTGCCACCTTCAATGCTTTTTTGTATCAACCGTGATGCATCATCCTATCCGGCGCTAAAAGGGGGCGCTGATTTTTGCATAAATGTTCTGGCAAGTGATCATTTGTGGCTGGCGCATGTCTGCAGTGTAGGTGCAAAGGGAGAAGCGCGTTTTGATCAAGGCGCGTGGACTCAAGACGAATTTGGCGTTCCTTATCTTGCTGACGCACAGTCATCAATAATGTGTGAGCAAGATTTTCGTCAGTCATATGGTTCGCACGATATTTTTATTGGCCTCGTGAGAGATATTCATTTCGGCCACAATATAGATCCGTTGGTTTACGCAAACGGCGTATATGAGCGCCTCGCTGGCGAAGCACTCGTTGTGTGATACGCAAGGTTAATTATCGACGCACACAAGTGATTCACGAGTGTTCTTGCAACGCCTAACACTATGTAATTGCCGACAACGCTTTATGGTTGAAACACCATATTCGCAAATTCCAGGCCGCGTGGTCCCATTACAATATCTTCGAGTTTAGGGTTCGACGCGCTGATTTGAGCGGTATTGGTTAGCCAGATGGCAGTGGCCAATTTATGCAAGCGAGTCATGATTTGTTTTAGAGCATCTTCCCTTAACTCTGGGCCTACTTGTGTCCGGCTTGAACGTATGCCATCAGCCAATTCCCGTAGCTGGGAGAACGCATTTTTATCAAAATTATTATACTCCGCTATGTCACAATCAACTTGGAGCCATCATCTTCGATAGGGGTTTCCAAAACTCCAAAGCGGGCTCCTATTGTATCATGCGACATGCCGTCTCTTTGTTCGTCTGCTGGGTTTAAGGGGGTGAAAATATTTCGCCTATTCACCTTACGCACTCTAACTTTAAATTAGCACGCAATACGTGCTTTAATGGTTCCGGGGCTTGTGAAGCGTTTATTTAGCGTCACTCTAAACCCATCCCATAAACCGAAGTGAATTCATCAGGTATGGAGCAAAAAAGATTTGTACAAGCTTTTGACCGGGGCCTGGATGTTCTTGTCTATTTGAACACGCACGATGGTGCGTCCATAGGCGAAGTGTCTAGTGCGACAGGGATCAACCGCGGGATTGTGTACCGCCTCTTGGAAACGCTTCGCAAAAAGAACTACGTCACGAAGAAAACGGATTCGCCAAAGTATTGGCTCACAAATGCTGTGCGCAATCTGGCAGATGGCTTCAACGATGAAGAATGGGTCGACGAAATTGCCAAACCGGTGGTGAATGCTCTTGGCAGAGACGTGATGTGGCCAATATCGTTAACCACACTTTCCGGCAATTCCATGCTTGTTAGAGTTTCGTCAGACTCACAAAGTCCTTTGGTTTTAAATCGTTATTCTAGAGGGTTTCGATTTTCTATACCTCAGTCAGCATCAGGTCTTTCTTACCTCGCGTTTAGTACACAACAGCAACGCGCCGCTCTCATTGAAGTGCTTCTAAGATTGTTGGATGACCCCGATGATTTATCGATCTTGCGTTCTGCGAATCTATCCTCGCGTCTCGATAAAATCCGTAGCCAAGGATATGCATCCGTTAGAGGTCAACTTGCTAGCACTGGCGCTATTTCAGTTCCTATCAAATACGGAGATATAATGTTCGGTGCGTTGTCTCTACGCTATTTTCAATCTGCATTGAGTCCTACGAAAGCGGCATCTCAGTTTTATCGGTCGCTGTCGGATAGTGCAGACAAGATTGCCGCATCACTCGTTGGATGTGATCAGCACAGCACTGCTCGGCCTAAGCAAAGCGCCGACGATGGGTGACTGCAGCTTTGAGTTGATGCCATTTCAGTTGAACACCATTCGGTT
>CAYGJA010000007.1:0-1602 GCA_964350165.1 uncultured Candidatus Saccharibacteria bacterium
TCGCGCACAAGGGTATAAATTTCTGCGGCGTTACCGCCAATAGAAGCGAGAATCGCCGGATAGGATTTCTGGGCATCGGCCTGCCAGACCACCCGCTGGGCGTCGGTCAGACGATGCAGACTCACCCCCAAACCCGGCAAATCGGCCTCGACCTGCGTGACCCATTCCCGCACCCGGTTGCGAGCGCTTTCTGAGTCCGGATAGGCGGTGCTGACCAGGTTTTTCTGCGCCGGCGTCAGGCTGTTCCAGAAGCGCGCATTGAGAAAAATTGACCCAGGCTCAATGGCGTGTTCGGTCAGGGTGAAATGCGAGGCCTCGCGATACAGGCCGGTCATCCAGTAATAAATACTGACGGCCTCGCCGCCCTTGATCATGCCGGTCTGCAAGGCTTGCAGGGTGTCGTTGGCGCTCATGTAAACCGCATCCGCCTCAAGCCCTTCGAAATACACCGACGACGCTTTGGTGGTTTGCACGCGCATGGGAAAGGCTTTGACGGAGTCTGGCGTCAGGAACGGACGATCGCCGAAAATGTGATTGGAACCGGCTTCGGTCCAGCGCAGTAACACGATGCCCTTTTCCGCGAACATCTCGCGGAAGCGCGGCAGGGCGTATTCGTCCAACACAAAGTCTGATTCAGCGGTGGAGTTAAAGAGGAACGGCAGTTGCAGCACCGCCAGTTCCGGAATCATCGCCGCGCCCGAGCCGATGGGAGAGCTGACAAACTGCAGGCGATTGCGGCGGAGAGAATTGAGGCGTTCTTCCGAGCTGCCGGTTTCGCCGCGCACCAGGAGTTCCAAATCCAAGCCAAGGTCGGCGTTGGCGTCAAAAGCGGCTTGAACCTCCTGCCAATTCAAATCCCACGGCGTGTTAGGGGCCGAGTACGCGCCAATGATCATGGTCTGGCGATCTTGAGCATGTGCGTATGAGGCCATACCACTCAACAGGGCAAACAGAGCCAGCGTCAGGGAAGCAAAACGCGTGAAGATCATTGGGGCACATCCTCTAAATCAAATCCGGCGGCAAGGTTACTGAGCACGGAGACGTCTTTTTCGTCGTGAAGCGCACGTAGCCGCGTGTAAAGCTGCTCCGCCATATCCACTGGCAGTGGCGATGCGGCAGCGGCGGCGCAGGTCATGAATTTGGCGCGGTGTTGCCCGGCGGTCATGTCGGCGGTCATGTCGGCATTCAAGGGCGTTTCGGATGCGCGGTCCTCGTTAAACATAACCGGCTTGAACGACATTTCCGTCGTGCGCCAAACCTGGCCGAACGTATTGAGATAGGGCGTGGGATTGCCGTCAACTTCGAACACTTTAAAGTACCCATGCGGCCCGTCGAAAACATCGACCGGACCGGTGAGATAATGCCGCGCCATATCGAGCGCGGTCAGAACATTGCGGACGCTGAACCCAACTTCCAGACTCTGCGCCATGCTGGCTTCCGTGTGGGCCTGCCGGGTGCCGGACAACTGGCTGTAAACGAGGCCAAAGTACTCGGCTGTCGTCGGGCGATCAAATCCTTCAAGCTTGGCCAGGGCCGCCGCCGCGCCCAGCGCGCCACAAACAGCAGTGCGAGAAAAATATGCGTCTTTGGTAGCGGCCAGCC
>CAYGJA010000008.1:0-1319 GCA_964350165.1 uncultured Candidatus Saccharibacteria bacterium
TGAGTCGTCCTAAAATAGGTTGACAGTTTTTAATAATAAATTTAAGACCGAAGGAGAACATCTTCTTCGGTTTTTTCATGAATAAAGTTAGGTGTTTTATAGTTCAAACTTAGATGAGGTCTATAGCTATTATAAGTTTCAATAGATTGACTGATTAAAAGATCAAGTTCTTTTCCTGTATTACATTTATTGATAAGAAATTCATCTTTGAGTATTCCATTAATTCTTTCAGCTAAAGCATTTTGATAACAATCGTATCCATCAGTCATAGAAGGAGTAATATTGTTTTTATTTAACTCATGTTGATATATGGATGAGCAGTATTGCAACCCTCTATCTGAATGATGAATCAGTTTCTTGGATGTTTTTCTATTTTTAACAGCTCCTTTTAAAGCCTTCACTACGTGCTCAGCACTCATGTCATCACTAAGATGGTAACCCATTATTTTTCTACTAAAAGCATCTGTAACCAGAGAAAGGTAATGCGTTCGTTCTCTACTTTTTATGTAGGTGATATCGCTGACGAATACCTCTTCGGGAGCAAGTGGTACGCTGTTCTTGAGTAAGTTAGGATACTTTCTTAACCAGTGTTTACTATTGGTGGTTTTAGTATAGTTCTTCTTTGGTTTGACAAGCAGACATTCTGCTCTTAGGTAGTCAAATAAAGCATCTCTACCTACTTTTATCCCTTCGCGAACAAAGTCTTCCTTCAATAGGTAGTATAACTTTCTAGTGCCTGCACGAGGCATTTTCATTCTCTCTTTAAGTATTAATGGTTTAATGCGAGATAATTCAACGCTTCGCAGTAAAGTTCTATGTTTAGCTTGATAAATAGCTTGTCTGCTAATTCCAAACAACCGACAACATCGAGATAAGCTTATTTTTTCCTTGCGTTGCCTGTCCTGGGTTGATTGGATAAATACTTTTTTCTGAGTCCTGCTCCATGCTCTTTATCCATGATATCAACCATTCCATTGAGGATGTCATTCTTTAAACGTTCATCAGATAGTTCCTTTTCAAGACGTTTTATCTTCTGAACGGGTGTTTCTTTTGACTTTGGACCCATAGCTGTTTGAGGATTGATCCAATTCAAGTTACCATGTTTTCTTAACCAAACCAATACAGTGCTACGCCCTTGAATGCCATAGGCTCTTTGGGCCTGTTTATAGGTCATCTCGCCTTTTTCAACCTGATCAATAACAGCCAATTTAAAGCCTAAATTGTAATCACGTTGAGTACGCTTTTTACACTTGCAGTTAATTTTAATCCCCTTTTTCATAATAAGTCAATTTTGTGTCAACTTATTTCAGGACGGGACA
>CAYGJA010000009.1:0-1254 GCA_964350165.1 uncultured Candidatus Saccharibacteria bacterium
CAGAAATCAAGCTTATAAATATCAATGGAAGCCGTATGTGGCTCCTCTATTTTTAAATACGCCTAGCCGCTATCCCTACCTGCAGGTTAATGTTGGGATTGGCTTTCTAAGATTCAATGGACTTAAAGGGGGACTCAATCGAGCAAGCACTCCTAACACAGTGGAAACGAATAATTTTGAAGGACGATTAGCCTATAGCCGTACCCCACTAGTAGAAATGATTTTGGGATATCAGTACAATTCTTGGTTTCAGTTCGGATTTTCTTACCAACACCAAGGTGTTGTTGATATTCAAACAATGCCCCAGCTTCTTCCTTCCGCCAATGGAAACCTTACTAATTTAGGCCAATTTACATCTAGCCTGCGTTTAGATGCATTTACTTTAAAGGGATATCTTAATACACCCACAGCTTTAATTATGAAAGGGATCTCATATTCAGCTTATCTTGGAGCGGGAGTAGGGCTTTCCGTACAAAGTTGGACAAATATGTCCGTGGATGCAGAGAATTTTTTCTTTTCATCTTCTTTAACTTCCACAGATAACTTTAATCTAAAAAATAAATACTGCGCAAACTGGTTTTTCATAGTCGATCCAGGATTTAAAATTAAAAGCGTCATCCCAAATAGGGGTTTTTCTGTTCTTTTAGGATGTAAGTTTAATTACTGGGGACAAGCAAGAAACCTTGGTGCTAGTCATCATGCGAAGGACTGGGTAGTAAGCGGACTGGCACACCCTCTTGGAGTCAAGTTTATTTATCAATTCGCACCCTACCTAGGTTTTGAACTCGACTTCTAATAGATCCTATTCTTCGATCATATAAAACGCAGAGTTTTAAAGCTCTGCGTTTTTTTTTGTGCCAATTTTAAAAAAAGTAAATAAATAATTTGAATTAAAATAATAATTATATATGGTCGCGAATATCTATATGATGGAGGTATTCATATGCGATTTTTTAAACATTTTTTAAGTTTAGCTTGTTTAGCTACACTTTTATTTTTTCCTGCTCAATCTTTTGCAGAAGAAGGTAACCCAGCAGAAGCACTACAAGAAATTGATCAAGGTGTAGACGAAAGACTTACAGAGGATCTTATCTCTAGAGTCTATTACAAAAAAGCTATGGCTAGAAATAAAAGCTATGAGAATCGATGGAAGCCTTATATCGAATCTTTATATCTAACTACTTCTAGTCAATATCCTTACTTGCAGGTCAATGTGGGAGTTGGGCTATTATATTTTAGCGGAGTTAAAGGGGG
>CAYGJA010000010.1:0-1231 GCA_964350165.1 uncultured Candidatus Saccharibacteria bacterium
TGCGCCCAATTTTTAAGAATTTTTGGCCGCATTCGTTCTAAAATGGCCGTATAATCAGAAATACGGCCATTTTTTTGACCCCAAAAAAAGTAAGGTTATAGAGTCCAAATCAATACTTGATTTGTCCCTAGCTTCAATATATAACTTCCTGGCTGTAAATAGATAGATAGTGGACTGAGAGTTAAAAAATACTATTTTTTAAAAACTTTATAGAGAAATTTGACAAGGTCAGAAGCTACTGCGCAATAAGAAGACTTTTTCTTAGCTACAACTTCTCCAACCTTTCCGTGTAGGAAAACGCCTAGCTTAGCCGCTTTTAAAGTGTCCATCCCTGTTTGAGATAAAAGCCCGACTAGTATCCCTGTTAAAACATCTCCAGACCCTGCTGTTGCCATTCCTGGATCTCCTGTAGGATTGACTAGAGGGATCAGATCTTTTTGAAAAATGAAAGAGGGTCCCCCTTTAAGTAAAAGGGTAATTGGATGCTCAGCAACGTATTGTTTACAAAGCTCAATGAGTTCTAGAGGGTCTTCTGGCTTTTGGCCTAAAAGGCGGTGCATTTCACCTAAATGAGGAGTAATTAAAGTCTCTTTTGGAAAAGCTAGTTTATTTTTAGCAATCAAAGTTAAAGCGTCTGCATCTAGGACACACGGCTTTTCGATTTTAGGGAGTAGCTCAGTCAAAAAAGTGAGTACTTTGTCTGAGGTGCCCATACCCGGGCCTAAATATACAGCGGTTGCTTGATTCATGAGCGCTATGGCTTCATCAACTTGATCAAAGCCAAGTGTTTTATGAATAAGCTCTGGGTTTGCTGCCTGATCTGTAAACTCATCTTCTAGATGGATAACTTTTACTATTCCAGCACCTGATTTTAAAGCAGCCATACCAGATAAAAGAGAAGCTCCCATCATTCCTTTAGACCCAGTGAGTCCAACGACGTATCCCGCTTGATATTTGTGTCTATTACGAATCACTTTTGGAAATAGAGACTGAATATCCTCTTCTTGTAAAAGTTCATACTCAGCTTTTGCTTGCTTAATGTATTTGGGATCGAGACCAAAGTCTACAGATTCAAGTTGACCGACATGATTCCATCCATCTCGAACAAAAAATCCTTTTTTTGGTAACCCTAAAAATAAGGTGTGACTGGCCTCAATCGCAACACTTTCAACAACGCCTGTATCTCCATTCAATCCTGATGGGATATCAATTGCAAAAACAGGGACTTTAG
>CAYGJA010000011.1:0-1200 GCA_964350165.1 uncultured Candidatus Saccharibacteria bacterium
ACGGGCTCGCCAACCACGTTCATGATCCGGCCAAGAACACCAGGACCAACAGGCATACGAATAGGAGAGCCTGTATCTTCGACTTTCTGACCGCGGACCAGACCTTCGGTGGCATCCATGGCGATACACCGCACGGTGCTTTCCCCAAGGTGCTGTGAGACTTCCAACACCAGGCGCTTGCCCTGGTTTTCCAGATGCAGCGCATTCAGGATATTCGGCAATTCCCCGTCAAACTTAACGTCAACGACGGCACCTGTGACCTGGGCAACGGTTCCGACACTATTGTTAGCCGTAGTATTAGCCATTGGCTCGCTCCTCTCGAACGCTTTCGTTCGGTTTTAAAGTTCTGGAGGCCCTAAAGGGCTTCAGCTCCAGAGATGATTTCAATCAGTTCAGTTGTAATCTGCGCTTGGCGCGTACGGTTGTATTTCATCTTCAGCTTGTCGATCATATCACCGGCGTTGCGGGTCGCGCTGTCCATGGCAGACATCCGCGCACCTTGCTCAGAAGCTCCGTTTTCAAGGAGCGCCCGGAAAATCTGGATCGCCAGATTGCGTGGCAAAAGATCAGTGAGAATTTCGGTATCAGACGGTTCGTACTCGTATCCACCGCCACCTGCAGCGCTTTCTTCGCCCTCTGCAAGTTCAGGAATGGGGAACGGAATAACCTGCTGGCGTGTCACTTCTTGCGTCATCGCAGAGACAAAGTTGGCGTACACCAACGTGCAGACATCAAAGTCACCCGCGTTAAACATGGACGTCACACCCTGAGCGATATGCATGGCCTCAGAGAAGGATGAAACCGTGCGCCCAAAATCATCGAAGTGACCAACCATGCGATCAGCGTAATCACGCTTCAGGTTGTCGCGGCTTTTGGTCCCAACCGTGTAAATTTTGACTGCCTTCCCGTGCGCCAGCAAATCGCGGATGAGCGCGCGGGCACTGCGAATAATGTTGGTGTTGAAGCCGCCGCAAAGCCCGCGGTTTGCCGTCATCACAACAACAAGGTGTGAGTCGTCTTTCCCGGTACCCGCCAGAAGCGGTGGCGCACCAGCCTGGCCAACAGCCCCGCCGGCGAGATTGCCCAGCATGCTCTCCATACGTTGTGCATAGGGACGGGCTTGCTCAGCCGCGTCTTGCGCACGGCGCAACTTGGACGCGGCGACCATCTTCATCGCAGACGTAATCTTCTTGGTCGATT
>CAYGJA010000012.1:0-1197 GCA_964350165.1 uncultured Candidatus Saccharibacteria bacterium
CGCGATCACACTGGTATCGCTGCCGGCGATGTCGATGCCCTGCGGGTTCACCCGGACCGGCCTGCCTGTCGGGCTGCAACTGGTTGGTAAGCCTCGCGGCGAAGCTGCCTTGCTATCAGCCGCCGGTGTTCTGCAAGATGCCCTGAATTTGGACAAGAGACCGATTGATCCCCGACCTACCGCACAGGAGACCTGAGACGTGAAGACTTTTTACAGTGACGATCACCGGCTGCATTTTCCCAAGGGTGAACTCTATGGCGGCGAGATGGTCGTGCCGTTCGAGCGGCCGGCCCGTATGGACTATGTGCTGGAACGTCTGAAAGACGTGGGTATGACGGATATTCTTGAGCCGGATGCCATAGACATGGCGCCGGTCGGATCGATCCACGATGCGGACTACCTCAAATTTCTGGAAACCGCCCATGGTGAGTGGAAAGCGGCCGGTTTCGGCGGCGATGTGATTGCGGCGTCCTTTCCGGCGCGACGGCAACGTCAAAAAGTGCCGAACCATATCGATGGAAAGGCCGGCTATTATGCGTTGGCAATAGAAACCGCGATTGCGGAAGGAACATGGAAAGCGGTGCAGTCAGCCTGCGCTGTCGCGCAATCGGCCCAGCGTGTTGTTGCCTCGGGTGAACGCACGGCCTTCGCCATGTGCCGTCCGCCGGGTCATCACGCTACGACAGACCAGTTCGGCGGTTATTGTTTCCTGAACAACGCGGCAATTGCGGGTCAGATGTTTCTGGATGACGGGGCAAAGCGTGTTGCCATTCTGGATATCGACTTCCACCACGGCAACGGCACGCAGGACATTTTCTACCGCCGGTCGGATGTTCTGTATTGCTCACTGCATGGTGAACCGGAAAACACGTTCCCGTATTTCCTTGGGTATGCGGATGAAATCGGCGAAGGCGAGGGCGAAGGCTTCAACACCAATTATCCGTTGCCGGCAGGCAGCAACTACGTCGCCTGGTCAGCCTGTCTGGATAGCGCGCTGGCCCGGATTGCAGATTACGGGCCGGATGCACTGGTGATCTCCCTGGGGGTGGATACGTTCAAGGAAGACCCGATCAGCACGTTCAAGCTGGAATCGAAAGACTACCTGACCTGCGGCAAGGCCATCGCCGGATTGGGATTGCCGACCCTGTTCGTGATGGAAGGCGGATATGCTGTTGAAGAAGTCGGCATCAACACCGT
>CAYGJA010000013.1:0-1072 GCA_964350165.1 uncultured Candidatus Saccharibacteria bacterium
GTCATCACGAGCCGCCTACCGGTTCAAATCGTTTGAGAAAACACCACATGGCGCGGTGATTTGTCAGCAAATGGCAGTGTTCAACACGTATTCCTTTTGGGGTCTTTCGCAAAGGACCCTGAAAGAGTTACGTATCGACACTTTGTCGCAAACCCGAAATCTCGGGCTGCGAAGGCTCAATCCCAAGCCGTTCACTGCATCACGCAGCTCCCATATTTCACCCGTCATCACGAGCTGCTAACCAATTATAGTCGCTACAATACACAACCAGCAGCGCGGTGATCCGTCAGGAAATGGCAGTGTATTAGACACTAAAAACTTCAAATCAATACTTTAGCCTTAGCTTCTACTCCTTTCCAGCAGATCACCACGCCGAATAGTGTACAAATACAACTATCAACCTCGTTTTCGGCTCGTGATGACGGGTAAGTGTTGTGCCTACCTCCAGCAGTCGGATACGCACTATGACGTTTGCTTCACTGATGTCTATCTTTTGAAAGCTAATCATAGGGTGTCGGGTCGGCAAATAGCCATCCAGAAAGCCGTGCCCGACCACTGCGGGTGCCGTCATACACCGGTTTCTATGTTACGCAGCTCCTCTGGCCACAGGCGGCATCACGCACCGCCCATATTTCACCCGTCATCACGAGACGTTATTCAATCCCAATCGCTTGAATAATTACCACATGGCGTGGTGATTTGTCAGCAAATGGCAGCGTCCAATACGTACTTCTTTTCTCTGTGGTGGGTCTCATGCCTCATTGCTATGCACCGTCCCACGCACCGCCCTCCACTCTACCGTCATGTATCGTCCTAGCGATCTCCTGCAAGGGGATTTGCGTGACCACATTTTTTGATTCAGGTAATTTTTCTATTGACTCCGCTTTTGTTGCCACCAGCTAGCGCTGTGGGCACCAAGCTCCTTCCGGAGGTCCGTTATCTTCCCTCCCTTGCCCGCCGAAGCCTCTGGCGAAAACGAGTGGCTTCCATCTATCTTCTACCCTCTCATCCACAACCCCGGCGTCTGACGGCCCATGCTTCTGTCCCTCGCACCGTACCGACGCCTTTACCC
>CAYGJA010000014.1:0-1020 GCA_964350165.1 uncultured Candidatus Saccharibacteria bacterium
GCTGCCGGGGCGGATGCGGTGACGTTCCGGATCTGCCGGCCGGCACCCCGTTTGGGTCATTCCCCGGCTTTGAAACGGTTCATGAGATCATGAGCGTTCTGAAGGTATATTCCGACAGACCGGATCCTGCTCGTGTAAAGCGGATGGGGCATCTTTGGCACTTCGGGCATTTCATGCACGATTTTCTTCTGCCGATGAATGACTGGCGGCTGGCGCATCAACCCGATTTATCGACGACAACGCTCTATATGTGCAACACGAAGGATCAGTCCGTCGGAAGCTTTCACGGCATTGTCGAGGAATTCCTCCAGACCGAATTGAAACTGGTGCCGCCCGATGCGTTCAGGGAGGTTCCGGGCCAGGACCTGAAATTGAGAGCCTATCTTTTCGGGCCTTATTCCCGGCAAACCTGCGCCAACATGCTTTCCACGGCCCGGCATCTTTATGGTCTCGATCACCTGGGAGAGCAGGAATTCGATGTTGTTCTGATCGAGCGCGGGACGTCCAACCTTGGATTCGAGAACGATGCCAGCTTGAAAGACAAGGCCAGGGCGAATGGGGCGCAGCGCCGCTTTATTCTCAATCATGCGGACCTGGTCGATTTCCTCTCCAGCAGATACGGCGACCGTTTTTGCAATGTCGTTCTGGAAGAGATGCCCTTCAGAGACCAGGTGCGTCTGTTTTTCGGCGCCAGGCTTGCGCTTGGGCAGCATGGCGCCGGACTGAACCATCTCTTGTGGATGAACCGGCCTGGTGCTGCCCTGGTCGAACTTGGCAGGCCCCTTACGCCACCATTCTATAATATGTGTAAAGAAAAGCCCATGCGCTATGTGAACCTGCAAGGGATAGAGGGTCCGCCAGCAACAAACAGAAAGAGTTTGAGGCCCCGACGTGGACAGGCGGAAACCAGGGCGCTGATTGTGAATCTTCAGAAGCTTGAAAGCGTGCTCAACGAGCTGGAAAAACTGTAAACCATGTGACCCGAATGGACCGAATGGAAATGGTGCGCCCGGCGGGATT
>CAYGJA010000015.1:0-1001 GCA_964350165.1 uncultured Candidatus Saccharibacteria bacterium
CCGTGATGTCGAGGTAAAGACCAGAAGCTACAGGTCAGGTGGTACGGAACAGGTCACCATATCCTTCGATCCGGTCGTCGATGCCGGAGAGGCGCAATGTATCCCATATCATTGCCTGGTTGCTGGCGATCACCGGTTTACCGATCCGCTGTTCGATATCGTCCACCACATCCAGCATCCGCAGCGCGCCGCAGGAAATGAACACCGCATCCGCGTCCGGCCGGTCGAGCGAAACCGCGTAGTCGAACAGAAACGCCGGCGACACCCGCACCATATCGCTGTCTTTTTCCAGGTTCAGGCCGGTCATCGACAGAACCTCGAACCCGGCCTCTTCCAGATACGCGGTTTCGCGGTCGTTCACCTCGGTCAGATAGGGCGTGCCGACCGCAAGCTTCTTCGCACCGACGGCGTTGAGCGCGCGGATGACGCCGGTGATCAGCGACGTCGCCTTTGCATTCGGCGCGCCCTTGTTCAGCTCCGCATGCACCCTGTCCTGCCCGATCACCAGACTGCCCGAGGTGCAGGCGTAGCAGACGACATCCAGCGATCCGTCGGGCAGCAGGCTGGCCGCCGCCGGGGCCAGCAGTTCCTTCTGGGCAAGCAGGGTTTCAGACGTTATGGAATCCGGGATCGCAGCGCGGGCGAAATGCATGCCGACGCCGTCCGGCCGCAGACGCATCACATCATCCTCGATGGTCTGTTCCGTCGCGAGCAGCACGTAACCGATCTTGGCCCGGTGATGCCGCCCGGCATCGAAGCCGATCTCGCCCGGCCAGACCTGCGCTGCAACTTTCGTCTTGTCTTTCACTAGCGTTTCCGTCCCCTGAAAAACCGGATAGAACCGTACGGTCATCAGGGCCATCGGCACAAGCATGAGGGGGGAAATGGGTTATGCCGCTGCATTTCGAACGAGACGAATTCCAGTCACGGGTCGACCGTACCCGCGACAGCCTGCACGCACGCGGTCTGGACGGCCTTCTGATGTTCGCCCCGGAAAGCCA